>NZ_BILX01000006.1 GCF_004000785.1 Paenibacillus ehimensis NBRC 15659
CCCCTCTAGTTCCGGAAGCCCCGCCTTCCGCCGCTGCTCGATGATGTATTGGACATACCATTCGGGATTCTCGGTGTTCCCTCTTATCGACCGGATCGTGCCAAGCCAACGTTCATTCCAACTCATCCCATTGGACATTTTGTGGCCTCGTTTTTCCATCTCAATCGTCTGGTCGTAGGCAAAGGCGGCGCCGTCACGCATGCGCGGCGTATCCAGCAAGGTGATTTTACCATCCGCATCCCGCTTGAAGTCGATATCCTTGTCTGCGACCATATTCGCGTACGCCCCCACAACCAAGACAATAAAAACCACGACCACGACGACCGCGATCAGGCCCCATAGCCATCCACTCATAGCCTACCTCCCGAATGAGACGTTTTTAGGCTTAACATTTATTTAAATTGCTCAAACATGTTGACAACAAATTCTTCGAAGGTCTTTTCCTCTGTTGGATTAATAGATAAATCATCATCATGCCATATTTCAACAATCGCCCAGTGATCCGTAGTTAAAAACCCCACCGCATCTCCGCTAAAATTATCGCCGAACAATAAAACATCCTTTAGCTCGGGATGCGAGTCCTCATCGTATAGATGACCTAATATTTCGTCCACTTCAACTAAACCGCCGTAAAAATTAAAACACGTCCCGTTGACAGTGCCATAGCCAACTTCCCTAAGAAAATCAATATAGTCTTGAGGAATACCTTCGACGATTTCTCTTTGTACTTCAGCCTCGGATAATGATTCAAATTGATGCTTGGAAGGATTCTTTCTTATGATTTCAAGAATATGGTTATATCTCATGTTGGAGCAGCTCCTTATAAAATGGGAAAATTTCGCATTGTATTTCATGTAAATTATATACGAACAAAAGACGTTTGGGAAAGACGAGTTGAAATCTATTATTCGCGATTTAGCTCTCGGCGAAAATAGCAAAGAGGGGCTTGCACCCCTCTTTTTAAAGGACAATTGTATTCGTTTATCTTTCCATTCACACGGACATTGTCTCGCGGATCGGGATCGTAACGACAAGCTTCGTCCCCTCGCCCTCTCGCGAATCGAGCTCCAGCCGCCCGTTCAAATGCAGGACGCGGCCTTTCATCTGCTCCACGCCCATCCCGGAAGATCCAATCTCCATGCGCCGCGGTTCCATACGATTGAACCCGACGCCGTCATCCTCATAAGTTAATACAAAAGCATGGTCCGCAACCGTCATGGTGAAGGTGACATGGGAAGCGTGCGAATGCTTTTTCGCATTGTTAAGCAGCTCCTGAATGATGCGGAAAATATGCTTCTTCGTCGTCAAGTCCTTCGCTTCGATGGCGGACGCCCTCTCCTCCTTGAACTTGAGCACGAACGGCGCGTGGTACGCTTCCTTGTCGAGATACGACCTTACCGTTTCGATTAGCCCGATTTCCTTCAGCAGAAACGGATTCAACTCGAAGCAGCTCTGGCGCAGACTGTTGTTGATCATCTCTACGAAATTGACGATGTTGTTCAGATGCTCTTTATCTTCTTTATTCATCGCGTACTTGTCCAGCAAAGAAATGAATCTCCGTTTGAGAAAAAACAAGTCCTGCATCGTCGTGTCGTGCAGATCAGCCGCAATCCGCAGCCGCTCCTCTTCCTGCAATTCGAACATGACTTTGCGGAACCACTGAATGTCCTGCGCCGACTGCTCGTTCGGAAGCTGCGAAGCAAGAAGCTGCATTTTCGCAGTCAGCTTGCGGATCAGGTGTACATTCTCCAAGCTGACTTCCAGGTACGAGGTAATCAAGTGCAGCCATTGGATTTCTTCTTTGCCCAGCAAGGTGTTGGCTTTATTTCGTGTGATAACCAAATAGCTTGTATATTCTTCATGCCGGTGAATCTCAATACAGGTGTACAGCGGGTGCTCGGACAAAGCCGACGTTTGAAGCAGCAGCTTAATCTCGGCCGCATCGATGTCCCCTTCGGCGATGATCTCGGTATCGTGCTCGTACTGGAATACAATGGCCCCGCCCATCACTTCGAGCGTCTGAACAATGTCCACGAGCACAATGTCCTTCAACTCGCGAAAGCTTGAGATGACCCCAAGGTTCTTGGAAATTTTCTTCAAAGCGGTACGCAACCTGAACTTTCTCGGAAATAAAAACGCTTCAAGTCTCGTTGTAAAATATTCAACCGAATACAGGACGAAGGAAATCATGGCGACGGAGCCTGCAAAAATAAACAAAATCTGCTTCTCGTCAGCGAAGTTCTGAAATAGGAATGCGAAGATTGCGGTAAATAACCCCGCCGGTACAAGGGCAAGCAGACTGGCAAAACCAAAGCGCCGAAGCACCAGACCGATATCGTATAGTTGGTTCGAGGCAATCAAGTATGCGAACGAGATCGGGAAGAATAAGATGAACGAGCTTGTATATAAGCCATTGATATATTGAGTACCGACGAGCAAATAAGGAAGAAACGACAAAGATATGGCCGGTAAAAACGAAATAAGCAAAGAGAGCCATACATTTCTTACAATGCTTAACAAATATGATTTTTCCTTGCGAACTCTAAGATACAGGAAAGTTAAAATTACAATATTAGTTAAAAATCCTGCGATAAAAAAACTCATGACAACAGAACCATCACACGCATAAATCTTTGATACCATGGGAGGATAAAAATATAGAAGTTTTATCAAAAATCCAATCCCTACGATTGAATATAAATATTTTAAAATCCAACCAGGTAATTTAACACTCCCTTTTTCTTCAAAAAATACAACTAGAAAATGATAAAAAACCACTGGAAGCAGCACCATAAAATTACCCATTAGGATCTTGCCTATAGTGTCTCCTCTAACAGACGCCCCTTGACTCATATATATAATTCCGCAAGTTAGAAAGACAACCGCAAGCAGCTTAGCTGATGGCGAACGACGCATTTTCAAGAAAAGCAATCCCGCCATAAATAAGCATAATCCTTCCTCTAATAACGGAAGAATAGTATAGGTGAAGAGATCTTTATCACTAACAACAACCTCGTGTTCCAATCCGTCTCTTGATAGTACAATGCTATGTACTTGTTCTACAGCGCTCCAATAGGTAATTATTAAATTTTGATCAGGAAGTATTCCGTCAACTTTTTTTATAACATCCCCAAGTTGAATGTCAAGATTACTACTAGCACCTTCCTCAGCCAATTCAGTAACAACCCATTCGTTTTGTTGATTCAATCCAAGATAAATACCTAAAAATGGAGAATTAAATGTAATAGAAGAGCACCAAATCTGTAGTCCAATGAAGATCGACACAAAAAGCAACAGTATTATTTTTTTCCCCATAAAACTCTCCCGCATGCTTACTTTTCACAATTTTCTTGATATACTATTTTTTAATTAAACATGGCAGATAAGGGGACCAGACATGATGATTCAATTAACTCCGCAGTTACATCAAGCCGTTCATAAATTAAAAATCATTGATGCGCGAGAAAGTATAAACCCTTTTTTGAAAAATCTTCCACTCTCTACCGCAGAAACCTATGCTGCAATCACTACCTTCTCACAACCAGCACAGTCCAGAGTAAAATCCTTGAAATTACTAGGAGGAGATTGGCTGTAAACCGTGAGTATTATTTTACCAAATAAAAAAGATATTGTATATTAGGTCTTTCCTTCTATAAACATCTTTTTAGAAATACATAAACCAATACTTACGATCTATCCTGCTCAAAAAACAATGGCAATATGACTACTACACTTGCCATGAAGGTAAGAAAACAATATAGTCAATAGCCCTGCTTACGTGCGTTCTTGATTCTTGGAAAGCCTCAACTGTAGTACACGTACAACATCAAAATTTGGTGATTTTATAAATAAATGCGATTTACTCTGCCCTACAACCAAAAAAAGACCGCACCTGCTAACAGGTACGGCCTCTTATTCCTTCCAACGCTTAATCCACCAAGCTCCACAGAGCCGGCACAAGCGCCGGCTCCCATCCTGGAAGCGAGGTATGGGCTTGAAGCGCTTTATACGTTTTGCCGCCATAAGTTACGAGGTCATTGATCTTATACGCTACGTACGGCGCCCATGGCTGCACCGTCGATGCCGTATCTGTCGTCACCGTTACCGGGTTACTTGCGGCCGATACGTTGCCGGCGGCATCCTTCGCTTTGACCGTGAAGGTATAGGCGGTTTCGGCGGTCAATCCGCTCACCGTGGCCGTTGTGCCTGTAACCGATGCGGCCAAAACAGAGCCATTGTACACGTCGTACCCCGTCACGCCGACATTATCCGTGGAAGCATTCCATGACAAGGATACGCTCGTCGAGGTTTTGCCGGTCGAAAGCAGCCCGGTCGGCGCGGTCGGCGGCTGCGTATCCGGGTCGGAGGACGTGGACGTCGTTACCGTGATCGGGCTGCTTGCCGCCGATACGTTGCCTGCCGCATCCTTCGCTTTGACCGTGAAGGTGTAGGCCGTTCCGGCCGCCAATCCGCTCACGGTAGCCGTCGTTCCTGTAACGGATACGGCCAAGGCGGAGCCGTTATACACATCGTAGCCCGTCACCCCTACGTTGTCCGTGGAGGCGTTCCATGACAGGGTTACGCTCGATTGCGTTTTGCCTATCGATGTCAGGCCGGTCGGCGCGGTCGGCGGCTGCGTGTCTTGCGCCGGAGGACTTCCTACGCCTACGGCGCCGTAGGCGGCTTTCACGGAGTTGACCTGCGTGGAGTTCGCCCCGAACAGATCGGTAGCCGCTTGAATCGCCGCAGCGCGAATGGCCGCAAAATTGGAGGTTGGCGTCAGGTATAATGTAAGCGTTTTATACATAATCTTTGCCGCATCGCTGCGACCGATTCCCTTGACCGTCACCCCGTAATGCGTGCCGCCTTCTGCCAGCAAATAAAACGCTTTGTTGTTAATCCCGCTGTTAATATGCACACCTCCGTTATCGTCAGAGCCCCGATACAGCTTGCTGTAATGGTCCGGCTGGTTGTACAGCTCCGGATTTTCCATCGACCGCAAAGCGTCGCCCGGCCTGTTCGGCGTGTAAATGTCGTCGCCGATCAACCAGTTTTTCCCTTGAATCGCGTTGCCGAAAATATCCGATATCGACTCGTTAAGCGCGCCGGATTCGCCTTGGTATATCAATCCCGCCGAATGCTCGGTCACGCCATGCGTCAATTCGTGACCGATAACATCAAGATCCCCCGAGAAGGTGCGGAATAAGTTGCCGTCCCCATCGCCATAGGCGATCTGTACGCCGTTCCAGAACGCGTTGTTATAGTTCCGGCCATAGTGAACGCTGGATTTGATCGCGAGACCTTTGCCATCCAGACTATCCCGACCAAAGTTGTTCTTGTAATAGTCGTAGACGACTTCGGCGTAAGCATGCGCGTCAACCGCGGCCGGGTCGGTCCATACATTGTCCGAATCCGTCAACAGCGTGCCCGGCAGCGACTGGCTATAATTCGCAGAGTACGTATAAATGCCTCTTCCGCGCGTGCTGTCCTGAAGCACATACTGCGACCCGCTTGCGGTAGTCGTAAAGGTTTTCGTATCCCCAAGCACGCCTACGCCCGTACCGGTAGCATGATCGAGCATGCTGTACTTGTTGACGATATTTCCGTTGTCCGCGTTGATGAAGTAACGCACTCGCTGCGGAGAAGGCTCAAGCACGTTGACTTCGGTCATGTAAACGAGAAGGTTTTCCCCGTTGGACGGATAAATATTCAGCTCCGCGGTCTGCTCCCTCTGCTGGCTGCCCAGCTTGCCGATCCGCTTCTCGGTGTCTTGATTGGCGATCGCAATCGCCTTCTCCGCGCTAATTTTGGGCGTCAGAGGGACCAAGGACTGCTGTCCCGAATCGGGGACGGTGCTTCCGATGTACGACGTAACATTGCCCTGCTTGTCAAAGTGCAGCGTCTGATCCGCGCCGAATACGGGAATTCCCTGGATATACTGCTTCAAGCGGACATGGTGTGTTCCGGTCTCGGCATCGGTCACCTGCTGTGTGATTCGGATGCTTTGCTTCGTATCCCCTGCCAGTCCGAGAACGCTTTTCCTCGATTCCAAATAGCCCCAGACCTTTTCTTCGTTCGACATGCCTTGCGGGGCAACCCACGTTTCCCCGATAAATCGCGGTGCCGCCATTGGCACAAGCCCGCCCTCGGAGGCGTTCGGCACGTTCGATGCGGCCCCCGCAGGCAGCGCAGCCGTCGTCATCATGGCCCCCAGGGCTATGACGGTAAATACTTTTTTCATAATAACCTCATCTCCCATCATTCAATTTCACTTGCAGCCTGCAACCGGTCAATCTACGAGTACTCATCCCTCCTTACAAGGTTTTATGTCAGACTGAAACCTCTATGCGAGTACAACCAGATGTCCGTATCGGAAAACAACAAAAAAAGGAAAGCGTTCACCATAGCGAAAACGGGCTCACCACCGGGTGTCTGCACACGTTCGTCGTTTTGGAACCGCTTTCCTTTTTTTTTAGAATACTGTAATCTACCATGGCTGTCAATTAGCCTTAGGTCAATTTTTTATAAAGTTAAGACTGTCGCAGAGATCTCTATGGCAGCCGGCTCCGGCACGATCTCGTCAATGAGAAAACCTCTTCAGCGCGCATAAAACGGCTCTATGTCCGCCTACGCCTCTTGAATCTGATTCGCCCGTTCGTAAAGCAATCTGCGAAGCAATTTGCCCGATCCGGTCTTGGGCAGCTCGTTCAAAAACTCGACTTTGCGCGGATATTTGTATACGGCCATGTGCTCTTTGGCCCACTCGACGACGTCCTGCTCCGTCACTTTCCCGACGGCTTCTTCCTTGAGCACGACATACGCCTTCACTTCCTCGCCCCGGTAATCGTGGGCTACGCCAACGACGCACACCTCTTTAATCGCCGGATGCTTGTGCATGATGCTCTCCACTTCGTTAGGGAAGACGGAAAAGCCCGACGATTTGATCAGCTCTTTTTTCCGGCCGGAAATATGGACATAGCCGTCCTCGTCCACGTATCCCAAATCCCCGGTCAAAAACCATCCGTCGACAAACGCGTCCGCCGTAGCCTGCGGGTTTTTCCAATAGCCCTTCATGACCATCGGTCCTTTGAAAGCAAGCTCTCCCTGCTGTCCGGGCGGAACCTCCACGGTCGGATCGTCCATGGCAACGACGCGAACATCCGCATCCATCAGCGGGATGCCGGCTGAGCCAATCCTCGCGTTTTCCATAAAATTCATCGTAATCTGGGCCGTTGTCTCGCTCAGCCCGTAGCCTTCCAGCAGCCGGGTGCGGGTGACTTCGTAGAAGCGTTCAAAAATTGGCTTCGGCACCGGAGCGCCCCCCGACAGGCATCCCGACAGGGAAGACAGATCGTAATTCCCCGCGTTCGGGTGGTTAATGACCGCGATATTCATCGTAGCCGTGCTGACCCAATGCTGGATTTTCAGCTTGTGAATCGCTTCCAGAACGACGTCCGGCACAAAACGGTGGAACAGCATGATCGCTCCCCCATTGCAAAGCGGCGACCCCATGCAGTTGATCAGCCCGATAACATGAAACAAAGGCATCGCCGCCAGATGGCGGTCGCGCGGCTTCGTTCCCACCCCGTCCCTGAACGAAAACGCGTTGGCTACAATATTGCGGTGCGTCAGCTCCGCGCCTTTGGGCATGCCCGTCGTTCCTGAGGTGTATTGCAGCACGGCGGTATCGTCCAAGCAGGCATTGGCCGGGGGGATCGGATCGTCGAAATGGATCAGCTCCAGAATGCGCTCCTCTCCCGGAAGCCTGCTTATCGTTCTCTCCATTGGAGCGAACGACATCGGAAACTCCGGATGATCGGGGGCAAAATCCGTCAGCGCCGTCGAGATGATCCGCAGCCCGGGAAACTCCGGCAAAACCGGACACAAATGCTCCAGCAAGTTTTCCTGAACGAAAATGGCCTTGGGCTCGGCGTCGCCCAGCAGATGGCTCAGCTCCGCCCGCTTGAACATCGGATTCATGGGCACCGCGATCGCGCCCAGACGCTGCACGGCCAGAAAGGCCATGATAAACTGCGGGCTGTTCTCCATATAGAGGGCGACGGTATCGCCCTTGCCGACACCTCTTGCATGCAGCTGGGAGGCGAGCCGCAAATACATGTCCGCCAGCTCGCCATACGTCATGATCTTGCCATAGAAGTAAACCGCCGTATCGTCGGGATTCGTTCGTGCATGTTCCTCAACATAGTTTTCCAGGACCTTGTCTTCAAAGATGAAATGCCGCGGAACATCTTTGGGCCACACCTTGTACCATGCTTTTTCCATGCTTACCCCTCCATATCGTTATTCGGTCATCGCAAGCCTGCCTTCCTCATAAGCAATGCATGCGCCCTCATAGATGGCTCGCTTGGCATCCAGCTCTCCGGGGAAGCGGGCCCCGCCGATCTTGACGACAGGAATCCCTGCCCGCTGCACGAGCGTCTCGTCCCACGTTTCGGACAATTGTCCGGCGGCGAGGATGACGGTGTCGGCGGGAATTTTTTTCGTTTCCGGCCCGCGCTCCGTCTGCAGCTGTATGACAACGCCGTCTTCATCGATGCGCTCGTAGCTTAAATCGGTCAGAAATTGAACCTTCTTCTGCCGCAGATGCGCCAGAAGCGCCCAACGGGTCGTTTTGCCGAGCGTTTCGCCGGGTTTGCCTTTCCTGCGAAGCAGATAAATCTCACGCTCCGCCTGCTCGGATAAGTAATGCGCCAGATCGCAGCCGATCCCTCCCGCGCCGATAATAACGACCCGCTTCCCAACCTCTGTCTCTCCACGGAGCACTTGCTGATAGGTCACTACATGAGGGAGCGAGGTACCCGGCAGCTCGGGAATTCGCGGTTTGATGCCGCTGGCCAGCACGACCAGCTCCGGGGCAAGAGCAACGATTTCCTCGGGCGACGGACTATGGTTTAAGCGAATATCTACGCCTAAGCGGCTTAATTCATGCTGATAATAGCGCAGCGTTTCGCCAAACTCCCGTTTGCCGGGAATCCGCTTCGCCAGATTCAACTGCCCGCCGAGCCGGTCTTCCTTTTCGTACAGCACAACTTGCTCGCCAATTTCGGCCAATGCCCGTGCCGCCTCCATCCCGGCGGCTCCGCCTCCGATCACCGCGATGCGGCGGGGACGGCGCACCCTGAAAGGCTTCCATCTCGATTCCCGGCCCGCCCTCGGATTGACCAGACACGAGGCCGGCCGGCCATCGAACACTTGATCGAGGCACGCCTGATTACACGCGATACAGGTGTTGATCCGGTCGAATTGCCCGTCGCGGGCTTTGCGCAGCAGGTCGGGGTCCGCCAGAAACGGCCGCGCCATCGACACCAAGTCGCACGCTCCGCGCTGCAGCAGCTCATCGGCCAGCCGGGGATCGTTAATCCGGTTGCTGCCGATCACCGGAACGTTCACCGCCCGTTTGATCATTTCGGCGATGTGAATGTATCCGGCCCGGGGCACCATCATGGAGATGGTCGGCACCTGGGATTCGTGCCAGCCGATTCCGACGTTAATCGCATCCGCTCCAGCGTCGGCCACCATGCGGGCGAACTGCAGCGTTTCTTCCTCCGTCGTGCTGTCCGGGACCAGATCGGCGCCGGAAAGCCGGAAAATAACCGGGTAACCGGGTCCGACCGCTTCGCGGACGGCCTGAATGATGCGCAGCGCGAATCTTGTCCGATGCTCGAACGAGCCGCCCCATGCATCGGTGCGCTTATTGGTCGCCGGGGATAAAAATTGATTGATCAGATACCCTTCCGACCCCATAATCTCGACGGCATCGAATCCGAGGTCCGCCGCCTTCTTCGCGCTGGCCGCAAAGCGGGCGATAAGCTCGTCAATTTCTTCGGCGCTAAGCTCCCTTGGCGTGTGACGATGGATCGGCGAACGAATCGCGGAAGGAGCTACGGCGGGGATGCCCGTCAGATCCGAATAGGCGTACCGTCCCGCGTGAAACAATTGGGCGGCGATCCGCCCTCCGGCTGCATGCACTTGGGCCGTCAAGCTTTCCATATGCTTGCAATGCTCATCCCGGTAAAATCCCAGGAAATTATGGCCGCCGTCCCCTTCGGGCGAGACGGAAATGCCGCCTGTCACGATCAGGCCCGGACCGTCCTGCCCGGCTCTTTCCTTATAGAAATCGATCAAGGCTTGACTGCCCGACTCTTCCCCCTCCAACCCGGTATGCATCGAGCCCATAAGGACACGGTTGGGAAGCTCCAACCGTCCCAAGCGTATCGGCTCAAACAAATGATCCAGCTTCATTGTCTCTCTCCCTTTCGTTTCACAGGACCTGCTCTATTCATCATTTATATGCAGGACCTGCTATTTATAACATCCGCTTCGCAGGCTGGTTTACATCCCGGATTCAACCTGCGTATAATTATATTTATTTATATCTATTTATAACTAAACATCATTAATCCATACGAATTTGTCGAAGTTGAGGGTGTAAGATGCGTGAGCTTTCCTTAGAACTTTTGCCGACTCAATCGCCTTTGTTTTTTCAAATTTACGGTTATTTCAAAGATGGAATCCGGTTGGGGCAGTTGCCGTACGGCTCATTTCTCCCTTCCATTCGAAGCTGCGCCCGCACGCTGAAGGTCAGCAAAAATACGGTTGAAACCGCGTATCAGCTTCTCGTCTCGGAAGGCTACCTCCGCACCATTCCCAAAAAAGGCTATCAGGTTGTTCACCAAGCCGAAACGCTCGTACATGATCCGGGATCGGCTTCAAGCGACGCCTTGAACAAAGATGTCCAAATCGATTTTCGATACGGGAATATCGAGCTGTCCGCTTTTCCGTTCCATCCATGGAACAAAGCGCGCAACACGCTGATCGCGCATTATCAAAGCAAGTATGAAGTGGAAGGACATTCCCAAGGCGAATACCTGTTAAGGAACGAGCTGTCCCGGCTGTTGTATGAATCCAGAGGCGTGGTGTCCGGGCCCGGGCAGATTATTATCGGCTCCACGCCTCAGCAGCTCTTATCCCTGTTAAGTCAGCTTCTGGACAAGAACCGGAATATCATCGGCGTCGAAAACCCCGGCTACGACGGGGCAAGAAATACGTTGATCAACCATGGCTTTCAAGTCCGTGCGATTCCGCTGGCCGAAGACGGTATTTCGATCGAAGAGCTTGAAAAGAGCAGGGCGAATGTGGTGTATGTGAGTCCTTCCCAGCAATTCCGAAACAAGCTGGCGATGTCTCAAGACAAACGGCAGCAGCTGATTCAGTGGGTCCGGTCGCACGCAGGTGCGGATTCGGTTAAATACATCATCGAGGATGACTACGAATGGGAGTTCAGGTATGACGATCGTTATTTGCCGTCCATTCAAAGTCTGGCCCCCGAGAAAATCGTGTACATCGGAAGCATTTCCAAAACTTTGCTGCCGGTCGCCAATCTAAGCTATCTGGTGCTTCCCAAGGCGATGCTGCCTTTATTTCGCTTGAAAGTAAGGGAATACGACCAGCCTGTTTCGCGGCTCGATCAGCTGGCCTTGGCCCGCTATATAGCCGGCGGTTATTGGCATAAGCATTTGCTCAAGATGCGGAAGCACTATGAAGAGAAACGGGAAGCTCTATTCGAAGCCATATCCCGGTACGGGTCGTACTTTGTGGAGGTCGAGGGAAAAGATACCGGGCTGCACGCTCTCCTGACCGTGAAAACAACGAAATCCGAATCGGAGCTCCTTGCGTCGGCGTTGGAAAAAGGCGTCAAGGTTTACGGGACATCCAGATACTGGCTTCGTCCTGCAAGCGAGTATCCTACCATACTGCTTGGTTATGGAGCCTTGAGCCGCGATGAGATTCGTGCCGGCATCCGGCGGTTGACCGAGGCTTGGTTCGGCCCCGTTTGAACCGGCTTGCGACTTGTCCCATTGAATTTATTCATTCTGTCCCTTTCGCCATCATCCGAAAGCATTATGATTGGTAGTATGACTGCTAGCGAGGTGAATTGACAGATGAACTTTATTTTCGACATGGACGGGACGATCTGCTTTAAAGGGCGGCCCATTTCGAAAAACATTCTGGATTGTTTACTGGAATTGCAGGAAGCCGGCCATTTTATCGGCTTCGCTTCCGCGCGGCCTTTCCGCGATATGCTGCCTGTACTGGACGAGCGGTTTCACGATCACCTCCTCATCGGAGCGAACGGGGCGATGGCTCATTACCGGGGAAAGCCTCTCTACTTCAATGCCATTCCTGCCGAACTTGCCCGCGAAATCGTAGCTATCCTGGATGAGTATCAGGCCGAATATCTCATTGACGACAAGCTGAACTACGCTTTAAAGTCGCATCGGCATCATCCTCTGCTCACGAGTCTGGACCAAAACAAGCTTGCGGAACGCGTAGACGTGAGCCGAATCGAAGCTTTCGTTAAAATTGTCGTGCTTTCGTGCGGCAGGTTTAAAGAATTAGCCGAAATGTTTTCCCGGTTGGATGTAACGATTCATTATCATTCGGCCGAAGGCATCTTAGATATTACTTCGAACAACGTCAACAAAATGAGGGGCCTGGAGCAAACAGGTCTTGGACTGGAGCCGTTTATTTGTCTGGGCAACGATATGAACGATCTCCCGCTGTTCGAAAAGGCCCTCCATTCCATCGTCATCGGGGATTTCGCGCCTCTGCTTCATATCGCCAAAGAGCAAATTCCAGTGGATGACCGGGTCGAACAAAACATTATATTCAAGCTGAAGGAGCTTAGCGCATGAATTCTTATTTGACACAACGACACCTATCCCTGCGGGAGGCCGAGACGAAAGCGGCCGAGCTGTTCAGAGCGATCGAAGACAAAGGCCTGCTGCGCAGCGGCGTAACCGAAAAGCAAATCAACCGTGAAATTTACGAGCTGGCGTTCCAAATGTTCGGTATCAAAAAATATTGGCACAAGCGCATCGTACGGGCCGGAAGAAACACGCTGTACCCTTACCGGGAAAATCCCCCGGACTTAACCGTCTCCGACGAAGATATTGTGTTTCTCGACTTTGGCCCGATCTTCGAAGACTGGGAAGCCGATTTCGGCCGGACCTACGTTCTGGGCGACGATCCGAACAAACTTAAGCTGCAGAGCGACATCGCTCTGGCATGGGCGGAAGGGAAAGCCTTCTTCCAATCCCAGCCCCAGATTACCGGCAGCGAGCTGTTTGCTTTTGTAAGCGGGCTTGCGGCAAAATACGGCTGGGAATTCGGAGGCCCGCACGCTGGACATCTCATCGGCGAATTCCCGCATGAGCAAATCCAAGGCGAAGAAGTCGAGAACTACATTCATCCCGACAATCACGTTCCCATGAGAGCCCCGGATCAGAACGGCCATCCACGCGATTGGATCTTGGAGATCCATTTCGTCGACCGGAAGCTCGAAATCGGCGGTTTCATGGAACAGCTATTGACCGTCGATTAGGATGTAAGGCTAGATCCCCCCTGCCTGCGGGGGGATTCCCCTCGCCGAGCGGCGCTGTCGTTCAGAGGAATTCCTCCTTTCATTCTGCAATATCGCGTTTCTTTTCTCTTCTTTAAACATTCTTCGACAAACATTCTTCGACGTTATTCCTATAAATTCCTTCTATGGAAATATAATGATCCATTTATTTACAGCTTCTTGCGGGCCTCTTTTTTAAACACGTCGATGGCATGACTGTCGAGTGAAAAGAATACATCGTCCTCATCTTCCTCCTCGATTTCCACTTCAAGGTTGTCAACCTGGCCGGTGAGCCTGTCAATAAACTCGCCGAGGCTGGACGCAAGCACATACTTGTCATCCTCGTCGCGTCCGAAATTGATGAGCTGTCCGGGCGTTCCGTCCGGGCCGGGGTTCATGTCGAAGCCGATAGCATTACCCGCCCCGTCATAAAATACGGGAATCCATCCGGTGTCCGCATAGACGGGCCGAATGACTCCGGCCGGATGCGATTGGCAAAACTCTCCGAGCTCCCGCAAGCCTTCGTCCCCTTCCGACTCGATCAGCTCCTTCCACTCGCTCCATCTGCGGAACATGTCCTCCACCGACAAAAAATCCAAACCGAAAATGACACCGTACTGGTGATTCTGTCCATTATTCAGCCGGTACAGCTCTTTCAGCTCCGAAGGCAGCTCCATCCCCATTTGGCGCTCGATGTCAGCGATCTCCTCCGGCAAGGCCGGGCCGTTTAAATAACAGTTGAAACGACCGGCTTTTTGATTCATGGCACTCACGAATGAAGTCCATGCTGCGGCTATAGAAGCGTTGTTGCTCATTGGAGTTCCTCTTTTCTATAGAAATGTGTATTTTGTTGTGTTTTGTTGTAATTCGTTTGACTTTTTCCCCTGACGGGGATTATGATAATCGTAACGAAAGGGGAGGGCTCATCCATGAAACCTATCGCTCGTGTCATTATTATCGGCTGGGACGGAGCAGGCAATTTCGTAACGTCCGCGAATACGCCGAATTTGGACCGGCTCGTCCGGATGGGAACGTTCGACTTCCAGGCCCAGACGGCTTCGCCGACGATCAGCGCGCAATGCTGGGGATCGCTTCTGCATGGGGTCGCGCCGGACAAGCACGGGTTGACCAACGAAATCGCAAGCAGCCATACGTACCCGGACGATTCGCCGTATCCGTCGATCTTTCGGGCCGTGCGCGAAGCGCATCCCGACACCGTATTGGCCGCATTCAGCGCATGGTCCCCGATCAACGACGGCATTATCGAATCGTCCATCGGCGTCCATAAAGTATCGATGAAGGACCGCGACCTGTCGCTGGCCGCGGCCGCTTACATCCGGGAGCACCCCGAACTGAAGCTGATGTACGTTCAACTGGATTTGCCGGACGCGGCCGGTCACCGGCACGGCTACAATACGCCCGGACAGCTGCGGGCGATCGAAGAAGCGGATGAGCATACGGGATTTATCCTCGATGCGCTCGAACAGACGGGACTTCTGGATGACAGCTTGCTGATCCTCGTATCCGACCATGGCGGCGGCGGAGCGGACCCGCGGGATCACGGCAGCGATCATCCGCTGGACAAGACGATCTTTTGGGGCTGCGTCGGTCCGGGCATCGGGCGCGGCGCTTCGTTTCCCGGCACGATGACGATTACCGACACGGCGGCCGTCGTCGTCCGGGCGCTCGGCATTGAAGCTCCCGCAGCGTGGGAAGCGAAGCTTCCGGAACGGTTTTTCGCGGAATAATCCGCCCCCGGTTAGTCCCATGCAGAATAAATGACCAGAGTCACCTCCGGTGCGGCAACAGCATAAGCACTTTCGATTTCCTTCCTGTGCCGCGTAAAATCATTCCATATCGCTGAAATATAAACGTGCAATTTCGTTTCCCGGATTACCGAATCCAGGCTTGCCGTATTGAAAGGCCCCAAGGCTTGATCACCTTCTGCCTCGGGGCCTGCAATCACAAGGAAATCCACATTAGTTCCATGGAAAAGCGCCCTCCTATCTCCCTCCCCCTCAATATCCGCAAGTGAAGCCACATTCTCAATATAAATTTTAGCATACATGGATTTCCAACAATAGCGACTCAGCAAGAGGCTCGATGTGCAAAATATAAGGAATGACCGGAGGATTCAATCGATTGATGCTCTAGCATGTCGTTTTAAAGCTATAAACTATAAAATGAAGGCGAACGGGTTCCTGACCATGGTCTCGGTTCCCGCCAAGTCGGAGGACGATCCGTCGGATTCGTGGACGGGCGCTTTTGATTACGAGGAGCTGGGCAAAGCGGCCGACGTCATCCAGGTGATGACCTACGACGAGCATGGCGTGTGGAGCGATCCGGGGTCGGTTGCGAGCAATCCGTGGATTGAAGCCTCTCTCCACTTCGCGATCACGTATGTTCCGTCGGAGAAGGTGCTTATGGGGCTTCCGGCGTACGGCAACGACTGGAACTTGTCCGATCCGGCGAACAAAAGCAATCGACTCATCGAATGGAAGGATATGCCCAAGCTGATTGCTTCCACCCAAGCAACCCCGATACGGGATGCCGTTACGGGATCGATGTATTTCCACTACACGGCTACGGACGGATCGAAGCATGTCGTTTGGTATGAGGACGAGGCATCGATCAAGCAAAAGACGCAATATACCAAAACCTACTGGCTTGCCGGCGTATCGGTATACGCTATGGGTATGGAAGATCAACGATTCTGGGAAGCCGTGTCGGCAGGGTTGAAATAGAGAGGATTCAAAAAAAGTAAAATATTTTAAAACAAGAAACATTTTACATTAAATAAACGTTATAAATATAGGTTCCCCTGCTCTCCATCCCCTACATGAGTTTGGAGGAGAAAGGATAATGAAAGCTTATAATAAAAAAAGCACTAAATTAATATGGATATTTACAGCAATAACAGCGTCAATATGTTGTGCTCTATTGTACTTTTTGTATCCAAGTTCAATTCACAATCGAGATGCAGCGAGGGCTTTGGACCAATTTTATCAAGCATTTATAAAAAAGGACTACGCTGCAATTAGCAAAATGATGGAAGATGGAAATCCCCAGTCCGTAATGAATGAAAGACATTGGTATGGCGAGGTTAAACGATATCAAATCTTATATTTGTTAAGTATGGGGACAAGCCGTAAAAAGGCATTGGTTAGGGTCACAACGATAAGAAATGAAAAGGAAGAGACTTTCTATGATACCCTCAAGCTAAAAAAACGCGATGAGTGGCTTATGGAATCTTATAGTACCAATTTGGAGTACAATATGCCTTAATCAAATGCAGCAATGTTCCCGTCCATCCCATCTATATAAATTGAACTAATGATTTACTAAACTTCCTAATTCCATCCGAACGCAGAGCCGATCAATGATCTTCATCTAAATCGGATTTCCGGATTTCAGCCATTTCCAAAGCCCTTGTACAATGAGTGTATCCATAATAATGAAAAAAATTGCACATAATATTCAGTCACCACCCCTCTCAGAAAAATATGTTATGCCAATGATTTCTCCAACTCTTTAAGATGGTCATTGTCGTAAGAAAACGGGAGTAAATGAAAAAAACATTAATTTATAGTGGGGGATAAAGATGTAATGGTGACGTTCGAGGATAAATTGTTTATGTTTTTTTTAGCTTTGCTGATTGTTTCTTTGTTGGTGAACGGTATCGGGTTTAGTCCTTCTAATTGGCATAAGGAGGATTTGAATGATTTTTCAGGAGGTTTTACTGATCGGCATTTGGCAAGAAAACAAGCAGAATTTAAAGGGCAGGATCGTAAAGCGAGGAGTTTATTTCGGTCGTATCTATTTTGGATTGCGATTGTAGGGATCGTGGTTTCGATAGGATTGTCTTACGTATAATCATAAGTGACTTAAGTCTTGCGAATTCAAATGGATTTTGCCCCAAAGGGCAGACTTGCTTTACTTCTTCAAGTCTTGATGTGTTTCCCATCTTCATTCCCTGCCCGTCTGTTCATGTTTCATTACTTATTCGACAAGCAGGTACGTTTTTCCTTACCATAGTTTCCCAATCTTTGGTTCAACTTATATAGCAACAACAAGCGGCCGCTTCTCTTCACGAGAGGCGGCCGCTTGCTTGTTCCCTTTTATCCCAGCAATCCCAATTGCTTGCCCGCACGCTCCAGCGCGTTCAACGCAAAATCGAGATCCTCCTGCGTATGTCCGGCGGTCACGATAAAGCGCACCCGGCCTTTGTCCATCGCAACAGTCGGATAGACGATACCTTGCGCGAAGATGCCTTCCTCCAGCAGCAGGTCGGAGAAGCGCATTGTCTTCGCCGGATCGCCCACGATGACCGGGACGATCGGCGTCTCGCTCCCGCCCGTATCGAATCCGAGCGCCTGCACCTTCGAGCGGAAGTACGAGGCGTTCGCCCACAGCTTCGTGATCAGCTCGTCGCTTTGCTTGAGCACTTCAATCGCGGCGAGGCAGGTAGCCGCCACCGCAGGCGTCTGCGACGTGCTGAACAGAAACGGACGCGCTTTATGAATCAGATAATCCTTCAATACCTGCTCGCACGCGACGTAGCCTCCGACCGCGCCGACGGCCTTGGACAGCGTGCCCACTTGAATGTGTACCCGCCCGTGCAGCCCGAAATGGTCGGTCGAGCCTTTGCCGTTCTTGCCGAGCACACCGCTCGCATGGGCGTCGTCGACGTAGACGAAGGCGTCGTATTTCTCCGCCAATTCCACAATGTGCGGCAGCGGGGCAATATCGCCGTCCATGCTGAAGACGCCGTCCGTCACGACAACACGCTTTTTGAACCCTGCGCTTTCCTTGAGCACGGCTTCCAGCTGGTCCATATCTTTATGAGCGAAAATTTTCCGGTGCGCCTTCGTCAGCCGGATGCCGTCGATGATGCTGGCATGGTTCAGCTCGTCGCTGATGACGACATCGTCGGGACCGAGGATGGACGAAAGCACGCCTTGATTTGTCGTAAATCCGGATTGAAACACGAGCGCCGCTTCCGTCCCTTTAAACCGGGCCAGCTCCTGCTCCAGCCGGTCGTGAATGTCGAGCGTGCCCGTAATAGTGCGCACCGAGCCGCTGCCGACGCCGTACTGCTCGATGGCCCGAATGGCCGCTTCCTTCAAGTCCGGGTGATCGGTCAGCCCCAGATAATTGTTCGAAGACATCTGCAGCAGCCGACGGCCGTTCAAGGTCATCCAAGTGCCCGAGCGGCTCTCCCAGACCGTAATCGGACGATACCGTCCTTCCCGCTTCGCTTGCTCCAATTCATCCCGCAGTGAGTTCCAATTGGCCATGAACTAGCTCCCCCTTATTGGTTGATTGTGTATCCGTGTCGTGATGAAATACGATTTTGCCGCATTGGCCGGAAGCCGCGAGCGCAAAAGCTTCCTCGTACTGATCCAGCGTAAACGTGTGCGAGACGAGCGGCTTCAGATCGATCCGCGCCCGGTCGAGCAAGCCCTTGAGCTGGTACCAGGTCTGGTACATGCGCCGGCCGGTGATGCCTTCGATGCGAAGCCCCTTGAAAATAATATGCCGCGACAGGTCCAGCGAAACCTCCCGGGTCGGAATGCCCAGCAGCGAGACGCGGGCTGCCGGTGCCGCCGCTTCGAAGCCTCCGCGGATCGCGTCCGGGTGGCCGGACATTTCCAGCACCACCTCCGCTCCTTCCCCGCCGGTATGCCGCATAATCGCCTCCACCATGGACGTCTCCTTGCTGTTGATCGTCACGTCCGCTCCCATCGTGCGGGCCAGTCCCAAGCGGTAAGCGTTTACGTCCACCGCCATCACCGTGCCCGCTCCGCACGCCTTGGCTACCGCTACCGCCATCAAGCCGATCGGTCCGGTGCCGATGACAGCCACCGACTTGCCGACGATATCGCCGGAAAGCACCGTCTGTACGGCGTTGCCCAGCGGGTCCTGCAAGCAAGCCAGCTCGAAGGGCAGCTGCGGATCGTTGTGAATCACGTTGGTCGCTTTGACGACGGCGTAGTCCGCAAAGCAGCCCGGTGCCGTAATGCCGAAGCTTCTCGTGTTCGGGCAGACGTGCGCATTGCCGGTCCGGCAGGCCTTGCAGACCCCGCAGACGATATGCCCTTCCGCCGAGATGCGGTCCCCGAGCTTCACGTTCGTGACGCGGCTGCCTACGGCTTCTACGACGCCCGCGAATTCATGGCCGAATACGTTGGGCGTAACGACGGTCTGTTCTGCCCAGGCGTCCCATTGGTAAATATGTAAATCCGTACCACAGATTGAAGTCGCTTTCACCCGGACCAGCACTTCATCGGGACCGCACACCGGAACGGGAACCTCCTTCAGTACCGCGCCGAACGCCCGCTTTTCCTTGACAAGCCCTATCATCGTTGTTCCCATCGTGCATCCCTCCGCCGGATGTTGTATAATATAATAAACCATTGTGCGCTATGATGTACTTACATTATATTATACATATGTACGTGATATTGTACATAGGTTGAAGCGGCACCTAGAAAAAATTTTTTCTTCCCGCCGGCAAGTCCCTGCAGAAACGTTGTGCGAGACCGCCGTTCGTTTATAATGGAGAGTAGTAAAGCAGCATGGGAGGATATCATGGAGCACGAACAAATTCATAAGAAAATCGGCAAAAGCCTTCAGGCCATCCGCAAAGCCCGCTCGCTGAGCCTCGACCAAGTCGCGGAGCTGACGGGGGTCAGCAAAGCGATGCTCGGACAAATCGAACGCGGCGATTCGAACCCGACGATCTCGATCCTGTGGAAAATCGTGAACGGGCTGCGCATCTCGTTTACGTCGCTGATTGAAGAAGAGCCGGCCAAGGTGACGCATTTCCGCTTTGAGAATTTGGAGCCTTTTGTGGAGGAAGAGGGCCGGTACCGGGCATTCCCGCTCGTTCCGTTCGACCAGCAAAAGCGCTTTGAAATTTATACGGTCGAAATGGAAGCGAACTGCACCCATATTTCGGAGCCGCATAACGAGGGGATCGAAGAGTACATTTTGATGATGCAGGGGGAGCTGGACATCACGATCCAGCAGAAGACCTATACGCTGAAGGTGGGGGACGCGCTTCGGTTTACGGCGGACCAAAGCCATATCTATACGAATAAAACGGATCAAAAGACGATGTACCATAACATCATCCTTTATCCTTCTTGATCCGTAGCAAGCCTGAAAAACGGCAATCCGGGAAGCAGCGCCTCCTTCGGATTGCCGTTTTTGCTGTGCTATTAATAAAGTGTTTTCACTGCCTCGGACGTAAAGGGGACCAATTCGGCTGTCCGGCCGTCGCGGATCTTGTTTGCCCAAGCAGGGTCCACCAATAATGCCCGGCCTATGGCTACCAGATCAAATTCTTGACGCTCCAGCCTCTCGATTAACCCGTCGATGTTCGAATGATTCGCTCCCTTGCCTTCGGTAAAGAGAGTCATAAAATCGACATCCAGACCAACCGATCCGACCGTAATCGTCGGTTTCCCTGTCAATTTTTTGGTCCAACCGGCCAGATTCAGATCAGAGCCTTCGAACTCCGGCTCCCAGAAGCGGCGCGTGGAGCAGTGGAAAATATCAACGCCCGCATCGACTAAGGGCGCCAAGAACTGTTCCAGCAGCGCCGGCGTCTCAGCCAATTTCGCTGTATAGTCACTCGCTTTCCATTGCGAGAAACGCAGCACGATCGGGAATTCCGGTCCGACGGCACGGCGGCAGGCTTCGATAACCTCCACTGCAAAGCGGGTACGCGCAAGCATGTCGCCGCCATAGCTGTCGGTTCGCGTATTGGTTTTCTCCCAGAAGAATTGGTCGATCAAATATCCATGCGCACCGTGGAGCTCGATGCCGTCGAAGCCAAGCCGCTTGGCTTCGGATGCCGCCTGTGCGAAGGCTTGGACGATTGCGGCGATGTCCGATTCCGAATAATCGCCTACATGGCCTCGTGCTCCCATATGCCAAATCTGCGGTATGATCCGTCCGCCCGCCTCGTGGACCTCAGTCACTACGTTTGCCCAACCGTTTAATGCGGCTTCGCCATAGAAATGCGGTACGTTGGGTTGATTGGACGCATCCGGATGATGGACCAATGTACCTTCCGTCACGATAAGTCCGACACCGTTTTCGGCTCTGCGGCGGTAATAAGCGGCCACATCCGAACCCGGCACGCCGTCCGGGGAAAACTGCCGGGTCATCGGCGCCATCACGATACGATTAGGCAGACTCATAGTTCCGCTTGTGAACGGTTCGAACAAGGCCTGAACAGATTGAGAATAACTCATAATAACCTCCAAATTTAATTAGATTGGATTGACTTATGTAAATAATCCCACATGTTGTCATTAGCGTTTAAAGAGTTATAGTCAACAGCTTGAATTCGGATTTTCATTCATTTACTTGGATAATCCCGGATAACCACCTCCTTTAATCTCTCCCAATCTCCCTTATATCATCCATTCCTTACCAACCAAATCCTTTATTGACTACGCAGTCAATAACTTCGTAAAAAAAAGATCAAGGTTCGAGCATCGCAAAGGACGTACGCAAGACCGCATCGATCTGCGTCCGGGAAGCACCTGATCTCTCCATAATTTTCGCGCCGAGAAGAGCGTTATTCAGATAAGCGGCAAGCTCTTTACTGGTATGGCGGGTCGTAATGAGCCGCTGCTCCTGACCGCTGCGGATAATCTTCTCAAGTATTTGTTCGACTTGGGCAAACATCATCTCTATTTCGCGGGTTACTTCCTCGTCGTCGGTTCCGAATTCCAGCGCGGAATTTACGATGAGACATCCTCTACGAATGGTTTCGTTGCCTTGACACAGCTTAGCATGGCGTATGGCCTCCAGCTTTTTCAAGGGGGACACTTCCTCCCGAGAGGCCAGTTCTTCCAGCACGGATATACTCTGTTCGCGATACAGCGCCAACGCCTTTAAAAACAAGTCCCGCTTATCCTCAAATACGCAATACAAGCTTTGCTTCTTAACCCGCGTCGTACGGGTCAAATCCTCAAAGGAAGTCGACTTAAAGCCTTTTGTCCAGAACACTTCCATAGACTGGTGCAGTGCACGATCGACATCAAATTCTCTTGGTCTGCTCATAGCGCCATGATATCAATTCTTGACCATGAAGTCAACAATCGTTCGCCAGTGTCTCCTCCGTACCGATCAATATACACCGAAACTGATTTCACTTACCATTCCGCACACAAAAAAGATCTCTCTGTCGGAGACCTTCCGGTTTAGCAACTCTTTCAAGGCAAAGGGAGTCCCGTCTACCAACAAGGCGATACGGCCCTGCAATAAAGCGCCCGCTACCCGATCGGGACGTTCTGTGTTTTGCATCTGCGGAAACGGAGAGTACTTATAATCCTCGATGAGCTGTTCAATATAGCCGGAGCCGGAAATATCGTCCAGATCGGTCCAAGCTTATATGGGATCATGGTAAAGCCCCCGTTCCCGCATTAAGGGCTTGATCACCTGCTCGTTCAGAACGGTCTTGTCGACATCGGGTATTCTTTGGGAGTCAGTTCAATGTCGCCATCATTTGCTTCGCTTCCAAATACAAGACTTGAACGAATTTTTTCGTATTGATTTTATAGGTTACGTTGGACCTTCGATCTTCTTCAAGTTCGATCATTCTTTTTCGGACTTCTATAAAATCGAAAAATTTCATGGCATAATTTTCAAACTTGGGATTGGTATAATCCGCGATGCCTAAGGATGCGAGATGACTTAACGCATGAGATATCGCTCTCCGCACACGCTGTTCAGCCGCATTGATTTCTTTTTGAATGAGCGCGGAGTGAACGGATCGGTCCCCGAGTTTTTTCAACGCGATTTGCCAAAAGACGTCCTTTAAAGCCGGAAATTCATCCTTTAACATGCGATCGGATTCCCATTCGAATAAATACTCCAGCATATCCAACAAGTCTCGGGTTCCACTTTCCCCCATAATGCCCAGTTCCGATAACAGATAATGGCCGCAAGTAAGGATAGATGTCTCCCCTGACTGCTGAGTCTCATTTTCGCTTATATGATACGGAGAAAGATCATCTATCCATTGTCGGATCGTTTGAATCGACGCTTCAAGCAGCATGCTTTCCATTACTTTTTTAACGATCGCTACAAGCTCAAGCCGGTTTATCGGCTTCAGGACGTAATATTCGATGCCTAACGAGTAAGTACGGCTGACGATTTCTTTCGAGCCAACCTCGGAAAGCATAATGATCTTTCCCAAAAACACGGGCAACATGGCGCGAACCGTCTCGATTCCGTCCCGGTTCGGCATGAGGAAATCGACAAAAAGAATATCCACTTGATTCATGATGATCGATTGCGCATCGATCGTTGCTCCGTCTTCCGCTTCGCCCACGACTTGCCCGAGACCCTCATCTTCAATCATTTGCGCCAGCATGAGACGCACCGCAGGGTCATCGTCTACAATGAAAAACCTCATGACTTCGCCTCTCCAATGTCAGTGTCGCTCACGAAGGCACAGCCTCCTATGGTCGGTTAACAGACGCTTAAATCCCACGCTTGGGCGATATGCTTTAAAAGCATATGACCCGCCGTACTGTTGCCATACTTATCGATGGCGGGGCCATAGATGCCGATCCCGCATCCGTCGGGAAAAGGGAGCTCTCTCGATTTCGCGCGAGGCGGGACCGCTGCCATCATTCCTCCGGAAACGCCGCTTTTGGCCGGTACCCCGACAAAAGCCGCAAATTTCCCCGAAGCGTTGTACATTCCGCATGTCAGCATCAAAGCTTTCGTGATGCGAACGATATCCTTCGCTACCAATTGCTCCTTCCGCAAAGGATCGTAACCGTCGCACCCGAGGATCATCCCGATTCTGGCCAAATCTTCCACGGTTACTTCAACTGAGCATTGTTTCAAATAAACCTCCAGCGCTACTTCCACGTCGGATTGCAGACAATTCATTTCCTTGAGGCAATACGCCAGCGCTCGATTGCGATGCGCCGTTTGCCATTCGGACTGAAACACCTCTTGGTTGCAAGTCAGGCTTTTTCCCGTTAAAGCTTCCAGCAAAGCCGTTATCACCTCAAGCTTGGATTCTGCGGTCGATCCCGGCAGCATGGAGGCTATGGTAATGGCTCCGGCATTAATCATGGGATTAAAAGGCCTGCCCGGCTTGTGAAGCTCCAATCGAATCATCGAGTTGAAAGCGTCTCCGGTAGGCTCGACGTCTACATATTCCAGCACGGCCTCGATGCCGTAGCTCAAGCAAGCAGCCATAAATCCGATGACTTTGGAAATGCTTTGGATCGTAAAGGGCGACTCGGTCTCTCCTGCTTTTACGATCGTGCCGTCTGCCCCAATCATGCAAATGCCTAATTGGGACGGATCAGCCTTCCGCAAAGCGGGAATGTAATCGGCACAGCTCCCGAGGGCGGCATAAGACCGATACCGCTCCACCCAATCATTCAACTCCGTAGTTCTATCGCATACGCTCGTCATATCCATATTAACCAACCCCGTCACGCGTTAATTAAACGTTTTTCAATCGGCGAGCGATCTCCCCTTCCGGTCACGATGGATTCGTTTGCCTCGATAACGCTTTCACTCCTTCGGCCGGAAACGGCAGGTATCCAATAGTTTCCAATAAACCAAGCACACTTTGAAAATAACATCTCGACTACTAAAAAATATAAAAATCTACACGACCGTGGAAACACTTCTTATTTTGCAGGTCGAAGCCGCACGATAAAGGTCGTGCCGATGCCTTCTTCGGAAGAGCCGATTGCGATCTCTCCATCCAGCGAATGGACGATCTCGCGCACGTGCGATAGTCCGCTCCCGGCTGCGGTTCCCCCGTTTTCGTCGTTATATTTTGTCGTAAATCCCGGTTGAAAAATAATTTGCTGCGGTGTGCTTCCCGAATACCGCATCCTGTATCAGAAACAACGAAGACCGTTTCTTCCGATCTAGAGGTAAGGCAAGTCGCGCATAAGCAGCAGGAAGAACAAAAACGTACTCGCGCCAAGCCCCATGCGAAAATAGTCTCCATGAAACGGATATACTTTGATTTCGGCGCCAATGGCCGTTGTCAGGGCGAAATTTGCATGGCTTCGCTTTTGACAAATCTCCTCACACGAGTTTCCTATGGCGATATTTTTAACACGAGGTCTAATCGAAATAGACAAAATAAAAAAGCAATCCCAAGAATCGATCCTTGGAAAAGGAATAATCTGAACGATGTCGAAAATTAAGGGGAATCATCCGTTGAGATAAAGGAGGGGAATACCATGTCCGGACTGCTCGGGAGCCGTTTCACCAAAAAGAAAAAAATCAATCTTGCCACCCTTTTGACCGGGTTGGTCTCCCTTTCCGTGGCGCTTACCTTAACGATTCTGCTTCTCGCGTCTTATCAATCCAACAAGCAGTCGTTATTCGAAACGACCTTTGCGTTGAATTATTCGGCCGCGACCAAAATGAGCCGTTCCATCGATTCCTTATTCAAATCGATGCGGTCTGGCCTGGCCTATACAGGCGCCCGTATCGCGGCTGGCGATCTATCGGACGTACAAGAAATGCAGAAGCAGCTTGAATCGCTGCGTCTCGGCAGCCACTTTTTCAACTCCATCGCCGTCGTGGACGAAACGGGCCTCGTCCGCAGTGTGGATCCGCCCTCCGTCGGCACGGCCGGAACGTACATCGCTATGGAAGCGACTAAAGAAGCGTTGGCATCAAGAAAGCCTTATATATCCAAGCCCTACACCTCGGCTACCGGACGTCTTATCATTTTTATGAGTGAACCGCTTTTCGACAAGGACGGAGATTATCGCGGTTTTATCGGCGGCAGTCTTTATCTGCAGGAAGATAACGTTTTGAATATGATGTTCGGCATGCATAACCGCAATAGCGACGGCTCGTACTTTTACATCGTGAGCTCCAACGGTCATGTATTGTTCCATCCGGACAAATCCCGAATCGGCACCGATAGCACCGCCAATCAGGCCGTCCAGAAAGTTCTTCAAGGCCAAAGCGGGTATGATCAGGTTGTCAACGCGCAAGGAGCCGCCTTTCTTGCCGGCTATGCCCTCGTCCAGGAAAACGGCTGGGGAGTTGTCGTTCAGTCTCCCGTCAGTGTGGTGTACGGGCAATTGAACCGCAATATTCGTACAATTCTTGTTTATACTCTGGCTCCATTTGTCGTATTGATGATCACGGCCATATGGGTTGCCCGTCGCTTAGCCGGTCCGTTCGTAGCTTTGGCTAATCTGGTCGGCAGACTCGGCGGGAGCGATAAAATCGTTCTTCCGGACATCAAGCGTCACTGGAATTGGGAAGCGGATTTGCTGACCCGGACGATTTCCATAGCACTAAGTGATTTGCAAAAGCAAACTGAGCAACTGACTCATGCCGCCATGACCGATTCTTTAACGGGGTTAACGAACCGCAGAACGTTTGGGTCCATCATGAGACAATGGACGGAAATGCGGCAGCCCTTCGCCCTGATCGTGATAGATATCGACCGATTCAAGTCCATCAACGATACCTACGGTCATCAGGCCGGTGACGAGGTATTGAAGCATTTGGCCCGGGTCCTCACTTCATCCGTACGCTCCAACGACATATGCTGCCGTTATGGCGGGGAAGAATTCGTCGCGCTTCTTCCGCTCACTACCGTATCGGACGCTTGGAGTACGGCGGAGCGGGTGCGCACAGCCATTGAAACCGTGGAGAATCCCCTTGGAATCCCGATAACGGTCTCTTCGGGGATCGCCCATTACCCAACACATGCCGAATCTGCAGAAATCCTGTTTCAGCGGGCCGATCATGCGCTGTATCAGGCTAAGAAATCGGGGAAAAACAGGTCCATCGTGGCCGGCTAACACGGCCTTTGGACCAGCAGGCATATGAATTTGGCAGATCTATCTTCGGTCGCCTTCCTCGCCTGAAGCTGCCGCTTGGTTCCCAACCATCCGCGCTGCTAAAAGTATCGGCCAGCTGCTTCTGTACCTCGGGATCGTGGCTGCGGTGAAGGGATTCAAGTGGCAAATATCAATCCTTGTTGTTACAAGGATTTAGGGAGGGGTGAGTTTTGTGCCATAACCACTTCAATGCCTTCATTTTTCACAATTTAACCTCGCAACTTCATCCATGGAAACTTCGTCCAGAATACAGTTTTTACGATCATTGCGACTACTGTAAGCAGAAAGATAAATGCTATGATGCATAACCATACATTTATGTGGAGAGTCTGAATAACATACAACCAGAAATAAAGACCTGTAAGGGCGATGAACAGCGTTGGCACAGTCAGGATTATGCCGATTTTTAAATAATTGCCCCAACTGATCTTGACGTTTTTGGTAGATAACACATGAAGCCAAAGCAAGGTTGCCAAGGAGCCAATTGGCGTGATCTTTGGCCCCAAATCGGAACCGACGACATTGGCATAGATCAGCGCCTCACGTATGATTCCTTCTGTTTCCGTCCCTTTTATGGCTAGAGCGTTAATCATGACGGTCGGCATGTTATTCATAATGGACGATAAAATAGCCGCAATAAAACCGGTCCCCACAGTTGCTGCAAATAAACCACTGTCTGCGACGGCTTGAGTGACCTTACTTAGAGCATCCGTTAATCCAACATTTCTTAATCCGTAAACGACGACATACATTCCGATGGAAAACACGACGATTGTCCACGGAGCTTCTTTTATGATCCGTTTTGTTTGAATAGCTGAACTACGTCTTGCGGCTAAAATCAAAATTATTGCCACAACTCCTGCAACAATTGAGACGGGGACCTGAATAAACTCGCTAAGCAAATATGCAATAAACAGTACAGTGAGAACCCCCCAGGATAATCTGAACAGCTTACTATCCTTGATTACTTGGTGAGGTTGTTTTAATTGCATCACGTCATATTGCTTCGGTATGCTTTTGTGAAAAAACAAATAAAGGACGAAGATACTGGCTCCTAATGCAAAGAAATTGGGTATAATCATTCGACTTGCGTACTCGACAAACCCGATATCAAAATAGTCAGCAGAAACAATATTCACCAAATTACTAACCACAAGAGGAAGGGATGTGGTATCTGCGATAAAACCGCTTGCCATGATAAATGGCAGGACCATACGTTCATCGAACTTTAAAGCGCGGACCATCGCTAAAACAATCGGGGTTAGAATCAGTGCTGCACCATCGTTCGCAAAAAATGCAGCCACGGCAGCTCCAAGCAGGATGACGTAAACGAACATCAATGTGCCATTGCCTCGAGCGATTCGCGCTACATGTAGCGCAGCCCATTCAAAAAAACCAATTTCATCTAAAATAAGTGAGATCAGAATAATCGCAACGAATGTCAATGTCGCATTCCATACGATTAGTGTGACGTCTCTTACATCTTCAATGCTTACGATACCAAAAATAAGGGAAAGTATTGATCCACCCATAGCCGACCAACCGATCTTTAATCCCTTCGGCTGCCAGATCACGAGAACCAACGTAACAATAAATATGAAAAATGCAAGGTAAATCATGAAAGTCCTCCTGTGTTCATTTCAACAGTCATTTTTTCGCAAAGCAACAAATCCAGGGTTGGAACTCCTTGGGCGATAGTTGCACCTGCTGTTCACCGCAGACGACAAGATGGCTTGTGCGATGTAGTTCCAGTTCGCCTATCCGGCATATCTCTTCCAGCAGGGGGGTAAAACTTCGCCGTCCTAGCGCTCTGAGCCGAGCCATCAGTTCATCGATTGAACGACTCATAGATATCCCAAACAGAGCTTAGCGCCCAAAAACATAATGAGGCTGCCCATGGCAACCTCATTATGTTTGATTGGAAACCGTATACCCTTTAAGTCACTCATGTCCCTGATGCGGCACCAATGTGGGCAATCTACCCACTATACCCAATATTGAGCGAGCTTCCCGTCGTCATCGACATATTCGATGACGGACTTATTCGTCTTCATATCGACGTGCAAATGGCAGCTTCGATCCCCTTTTCGCCAGCATAAGCGAATTTCGCTCTGCACACTATCTTCCACACTGAATTCGCCGTTAAACGCATCATAATCGTTCCGGAAGCGAATCAGCTTCAGCAGTCGTTGGACGACATCTTTGCGAAGCGACTGCTCAATCTCGTCCAGAGTATAGTTGTGACGGTTGATCTCGCGGCCTTCTCCCGTTTGCTTGACCCTCTCGTAATCGTTCTCTCCGGCCAACAAGCCCACGTAGTAAACCTGAGGAACGCCGGGTGCAAAAAATTGAATGGCCCTGGCCGCCAAGTAAGCGTCGTCGTCGCAACCGAGGACCGAGTAATAGGAGCATCGAATCTGATGCACATCGAAGCCGTCCGGGGCTTTATGCTCGTCCGAGAGGATGAGGCTGAGATTCGAGCCTCGCTCGACACAAACATCCACCAATCTCCTGGCTTCTTTCGTATTGATCAAATCGTCCAAATCCGGTTTTACGGGGATTCCGTCGTGGCAGTCCAGCATCGTGAACTGCTTGTGCGGACGGGTCTTCAGATAATCGATCAACGCCTCGCTGTTCTTGTTTATAAGCGTATCCAAAATCCGGTAAGGTAAAATAAAATCGTAGATCCAACAGCCGTATTCGGCCAGCTTATATTGAATCGAGTAATGCGAATGCACTTCGGGAAGCAGCTCGATTTCGCAAGCTTTGGCAAGCTCCATGACCCAGTCCAGAAACTTATAAATGTCCGGCTCAACGAAGAAACAGCTAGTTCCCAGCTTCTTGATCACGTAACCGACCGCGTCCAGCCTGACGATCTTGACATTATTCTTCTTGAAATTCATGAAGAATTCGGCTAGTAGCCTCTTCGTCATCTCCGAGCGAATATCCAGATCGATCTGCTCGGAAGGGTCCGTCTTGCCGAACGTCGTCCATATCTTTTCTTCCCCGCCGGTTTCATCGATTGTAAATGTAGAATAGGGCAAGGGACGCCTTAGGAACATTTTGTCGATATCCGCTTGAACCGGTTTCCCGTTTTCCCAAAGCTTATCCAGCGTAATAAACAGATCCGCGTATTCGGAGCGCCTTCCTTTACGCAGGAAATCCTGGAAGTAGACGGACTGCTTGGAGATGTGGTTCACCATCAAATCGACCAAGACGTCGAACTCTTCTCCGATTGCCCGGATATCGTCCCAGGTACCGAAACTCGGCTCGATTTCCAAATAGGTCAACGGGGCGAATCCCCGATCGCCTGATGAAGGAAACGGCGGAAGGATGTGAACCCCTCCTTTGAAAACGTCGCGAAAGTACGTATAAAGCACATGCCGAAGCGCCTTTAAGTCTCCTCCCATGGAATCGGGATACGTGATCAACTGTACTTGGTTTTTAACGGTCATATCCATTCCTCCTGTACACCATACATGTCCTTGATTGCTTCAAGTTCCGGCAAATCAACGATCGCGCCGGTAAATCTTAGTTTATAGGCGCTGACCGCGAAGCCGAGGGACAGCGATTCCCTAATCGTATACCCTTTAACCACAGCGGCATAAAAACCGGACCAGAACGCGTCTCCCGCCCCCGTTGTATCCACGACTTCGGTTGCCCGCGTTCCAAAAGAAATCGTTTCTTTCCCGTTCGATACGATTGCGCCGTCCTTGCCCAAGGTTAAAATGACCAGCTTGGCACCGAGCTTGAGAAATTTCTCGATTTGACGGGCAGGGGTGTCTTGGCCGAACAATCTTTCCGCGTCGTCTTCGGAAGGCTTGACGATATCCGCCTTGGCGATCATAGCCTTGACATACGCAACGCCATCTTCTCCCCGCTGCCAGATCATCGGATGGTAGTTGGGGTCGAAGCCGATTATTGCCCCATGCTTTTTTGCCGATTCCACCACGCGTTCGATCGTATGGCGGGCTGGTAATCTGGAGATGGGCCAGCACGAGAAGTGAACGATGTTGGAGTTGAACAAGGCTTCCTCCAGCTGTGCGTTATACCCCAGATGGTAATCCGCTCCGCGATAGAAAATGGGGATCGGCGTCGATTGGCTCTTGTTGACGACCACAAGACTTGTAGAGACGTCAACCGCTTGCACACAATCGGTGCCAATACCGGCATTCCGCAATCGATCGATCAGAAACTTCCCGAATCCATCTTCGCCCACCGAGGCTGCAACAAGCGTACGAACACCCAGTTTTCTCGCGTTCAACGCGATATTGGAGGGCGACCCTCCGAAAAATTTTTGGTATTGGAAACTTTCATGATCCGCGTCGTAATCCGTGGAGATCATGTCGACCAGAAGCTCCCCGACCGTCAAAATATCGTTTCGCCGGTTCGGCAGCATTATGCGTTCGTCCAACCCAAAATGGGCCATTAGAATTACCTCCTTCGTCATTTTACCGATCCTGCATGATACCTTGAATCATGTATTTCTGTGCAATTAAAAAGACTATGGCGATCGGTAGAACATTCAAAAGCAGACTCGCCATCAGCGGAACGTAATTCACCGTGAAAGTCCCGAAGAACTAACACGTGGACAGCGGAAGTGTCCGCGACGTCTTCTTAGTCCGAACGAGGAACGGCAGAAGAAAATCATTCCAAATACATAGCACGTTCAAGATGGAGATGGTCACCGTTGTCGGCATCGAAACCGGCAATATGAACTTGAAAAACATCTGCTGAAGCCCTCTCAAACAGATACCTGGTACCGTTTTCCAAGATTTCAGCTGAAATGTCCGGATGGTCTTGATGGAACGTCTTGGCCGCTTCCTTGAGCCGTGTCTGAATTTCGCCTTTGGTGTTGAGTAGTATTATCTTCACATCTTTGCTCACGGAAGTGCTTTCTGCGGACTTCTGCGTTGCATGTGTTGTTTCGTCGTACGTGCTGTTGTTGCTACAAGCTGGCCGTGAGCAATACCGAAAGAGAAAGTGCAGTGGATACCAGTTGTTTCCTCATGAGTGAATTCTCTGCTCAGACAGATAAGATCGCTTTCCTCGACATTATATATGTCAAAGGATTGTCATGTCAAACCTTTGATATATAATGTCGATAATGGTTGATAAGCTAGCAGAAAAATCATTAGGCATCCATACCGCGCTAACGCGGCATGGAGGTCTAATAATTTATTATTTTCGGACATTAATCTTCCAATGAACCAAAGAAGGAGCGATAGTTCGAGGTGTGCTCCACAGAGGTTATTACGTCGTTTCCCTCTCCACCAACTCCACCGGTAAGACACATGCTTGCTCACGGTTTCGTTCTTCTTCCTGCCTGCAGATCATATCTACCGCCGATCGGGCCATCTCTTCCAGCGGTTGCCGCACGGTGGTGAGCGCTGGGACGAGCCAGCTCGCCGCATTGACATCGTCGTATCCAACGATGCGGACATCCTCGGGAACTCTTCGCTTGAGCTTGTGACAGATTTTCACAGCAAAAGTGGCGATAATGTCGCTCGTTGCGAAAATGCCGTCTATGTCCGGATGCTCCTCGAACAGTCGCCTAATGATCCGCTCATATTGCTTCTGGTCGAATACGTTCATGTCCGTTTGCACGATTATATGCTCGATATTGTGCTGCTGCACTTCGTCGATAAAGGCGGACGTGCGTCTGTTCGACAGCATATTCAGCTTCAGGTTGCCGCAAATATGTGCTATTTTCCGGCAGCCCTTGCGGATGAGCAGGCGGGTCGCAAGCTGTCCACCCATGTAATTATCGGAAGAAATGTAGGGAATGCTCACGTCGATCTGGCGGTCGAAGGTGACGATTTTTCCGCCCAGATTTCGGTAGACGTCGACTTCCAGCGTATGGCTGCCCATGATAATCCCGTCCACCCGGTTCCGCTTGAGCATGTCGATATAGTCCTGCTCCTTGACCGGATCGAGCTGTGAGTTGCACAGCAGGATTTTGCTTCCTCTCTGGTATGCGTGGTATTCGATATGATTCGCCAGCTCGGCAAAAAAAGGATGCGAAACGTTCGGGATGATCAGTCCGATCAAATTAGATTGCTTGCGCAGTAGAGAGCGAGCGATGTCGTTCGGTTGGTAATTCAATTCCTCCATGCAACGGTAGACTTTGCGCCGCGTCTCTTCACTGATATATCCCCGGTTATTCAGTACGCGGGAAACTGTCGTAACTGATACGCCGGCTTTCTTTGCGACATCGTGTATGGTTGCCATGGCTTGCTCCTTCGTTCCCAACTGTATTGCATGTTCTACTATATACCACGATCAATCGGCAATACAAGACGGCTGAGGCGCGAAAAGCAAAAATCCGCATGCCGCAGCGCAGACGGTTTTCGGTAAGCGGAACGGCATGCAGCTAATCTTTTAATGCCAATCAGATCCTTACGGGATCGGCGTAAAGGTGTCGGACGGCGAGAAGCCAAGTCCTTCTGACCAAAAAAATTTTCGATTATATTTTTTATCTCCACCGGGTTCCTACGAAAAACAGTATGTCCAGTTTTTTCCCGGTTTAAGAGGCTAAATGATTTATTTTTCGGAGCCTCTAGGTATTCCCCACGCTTGAAACTACATGAGCAATATCCTGATTATAGAAAAAAGCTCATAAATCGCACAAGGCAATTGATGAGCTGATTTTTTATAATATGGTGCGGTTGAGAAGGACTCGAACTTCCATGGCTGTTACACTACCAGAACCTGAATCTGGCGCGTCTGCAATTTCGCCGCGATTCGACCGAACAGACAAATGGAATAATATAACGATCGCTCTGATGCATGCCGGCCAGTAATTTCTACATCCTTGGATACAGCAGCATACTCACGATCATGGATACAATCTCGGCCGCCCATGATTCTATTTTTCAGCCCGCAACTTTAATTACTGGCCTGCGACTTCCAATAGCTCTCCATCTCTTTAATGAAGCCTTTACGATCAATTTTGTTAATTAAATATTTCTGCATGGAGGCGCCCAGCTTAGCGTAATGATCCCCGGGAAGGAATTTGAACATTCCGAGATTAATAACCTTGCCTTCTTTAACATAATTACTTATTGAAGGAGAAATTGCATTGGCCCCCTTTACCTTTAAATCTTTATAAGGCATGATTAATCCCATTTTAGAAATAATGGCGCTTTGTCCCTGCTCGCTTGTGACCATCCACTCGAAAAATTGTTTAGCCGCTTGCTGCTGCTCCGGAGTTGATCTTGTTTTATCGATGGTGTACAGAAACGGTTCTAATACCGGGATCTCTTGGTTCCCATAGTCATCCGGGTTGTTGTCGATTGGAACCGGCATGATTCCAAATTCTTTGTCCCGGCCTTCGACAGGATCCATTACAGACCAAGCCCAATCTCCCATAAAGTAGAATGCCGCGTTTCCTTTGGCAAAATCTATCGTATCTTTATTAAAATCGGCAACAATCGGATCATTCTTTCGAAGATTATACTTTTTAAGCAAGTCGAAGGTATCCAACAAGCCATTGATTTGGGGGTTGCCGGATAAATCCGCACTTCCTTTTTTCAAGCCCTCTAAAAAAATACGATTGTCTTCAACTTTTTTGGATTGCAGGCCGTAGGCTAACGACAAGTAATGGGAGCCTAAAGACCAGTCCGATCCATGAATCATCACCGGCGCCTTGCCGGCAGCTTCCACTTTCTTGAACAGAGCTTCCAAATCATTGCGGGTTTTCACCGAAGCCGGATCAAAAGTCCCTCCGATCGCTTCCTCCACTACCCGTTTGTTGTACAATAAGCCGTAACCCTGCGTAGTCCACGGCACGCCCAAAAATTTACCTTCAAATAAATTTCGCTCAATCGTGCCCGGCAGCGTCAACGCTTCGTATTTTGCTTTCTCCGGCTCTAAATCCAGTAATGCGTCTTTGAACTTTAATACCGTTTGCTGTTCCAGCATGGCCGCCGTAGGCGGATTGCTTGAAGCCTGAAGCGCTTCATACTTTTGTATATAATCGGTTCCTGCCTGTGCATTCAATAATTCAATTTTTACTTCCGGGCGTACTTGCTGGTACGCCTTCACCATTTCGGTAAAAGCGTTATTTTGATCAACCGTGTAAAAAGTAATCTTGACACCCTTCTCCGATTGGGCCCCTCCCGACGATGCATCCTCATTGGAACAGGCAGCCAGCGTGGAAAGCAGCAAAGCCGTACAAACTCCCAGCTTGATTTGCTCTTTGATTTTCAAAGTCTTTTCCCCCTTATAAATAAGTAAACGGCTCTCTTGCATCAATAAAGGTGACCGGAATCCCGTCGACCAGAGGCTGCAGCCATTCCGCCATAAATTTCATGCCCCATTCTTCGCTTCGCTCATGGCCTACAACGATCATGGCTTTGTTGAGTCCAAGCATCTGGGCGTCGTTAATGTAGGCGCAGAGCGTCCATTCCATAATTTCGCCGCAAACCATAACATCCAAATTCATATTTCGCATCAATTCCATCGGCATTTGTTCCCTTCCCAGGCCCAAGCTGCCCCCGCCCACTAAAATGCCGACTCTTGAACATTTCATTTCGGGTTTGCCGATGATTTGGATCACATCCATAGACAGCTTGCGCTTAAAAAAGCCCGCCAGTTCCGCCAAACTGACCTCCTCAATTTGGTAGGTGTGAGGATTTCCGTCAAGCATATTGTTTTCCCAGCCAATTTCTTTTAAAAGGCCGTCATAGATTCTGTCTGTTTTCCCCATATGCATATAATCATGAAACCGCCAGATCACGATCTGATGCTCATCTATTAATTTTTTCTTAGCTGCATATACAGGGTCGTCCTGAAGCCAGTCCGTTTCATCCTCTCCCGTATAGTAGGTAGGCTCATGGGTAATAATCATATTGGCCCCGCAAGAAATAGCCTGTTTAATGACATCAGCCGTTGCCATAAACGTCGTTACAATTCCGGTGACCTCCATGTCAGGACTGCCGCTCATAATCCTGTCCCCGGTTTTGGACAATCGAAAATCACCGCAAGAATCCGTCAAAATGGCATCAATCACTTGTTGAACCTTCATTTCTAATCCCTTCTCTCGTTAAAATAAGCCCAAAATAGCGCTGCCGCTCTCCCTAAGAATCAACGCTTAAAAGCCCTTGCCAGAGCATCCAAATATCCGTTTCTGGCGCGTTGACTGATCTCCGCATCCGGAACAACGTGTTCGAAGCCGTGATAGCATCCGGGATAAAGCTGAAATTCGACATCAATGCCAGCCTGTGCAAGACGCGCAACATAGTCGATCGTCTCATCGCGGAACGGATCAAGCTGCCCTACACAAGTATAGACCGGAGGCAGGCTAGCCAGACTCTTCGCACGGCTTGGCGCCGCATACGGAGAAATATCTTCATGGGCATGCTCGCCAAGATACATCTTCCAGGCCGCCAGGTTATTGGCCCTGTTCCAAACCGTCTGATGCGTAATTTCGTGGCTTGAGGGCGTAACGTTACGATCGTCAATCATCGGGTATAACGGCATTTGAAAACAAATGGCCGGTCCGCCTTTATCACGAGCCATTAGTGCCAATGCCGCCGTCAATCCCCCTCCCGCACTTGCCCCGCCAATCGCAATGCGCGACAAATCGATATTCATTTCCTCCGCGCTGCTTGTTATCCATACCAATGCGGCGTAGCAGTCTTCAATTGCCGCCGGAAACGGATGCTCGGGGGCAAGGCGATAATCGGGCGAAATAACGACGCAGTTAGCCGCTTTTACAAAACATTCGCAGAGAACGTCATCGGAACTTGGGTGACCCAACACATATCCCCCGCCATGGATCCAAAGAAAAGCAGGCAGCTTTTGATCCTCTCTCCGGATCGGTTCGTAAATCTTAACCAGCATTTCCTTTGAATCTCCGCCGGATATATAACGTTCTGTTATTTGAACGGATTTCGAGCTTTTTGTAGAAGGCAAAGGGCGCTGCCGCTCCATAGCCAGATCATCGGGCAAATGAAGAGGCGGTAAAAGCTCTACCCCATGCTTTAATTCCGGAGCCACTCTGCTTATGAAGTCCAATGTTTATACCTCCATTATGATGAAATTTCCCCAAGCGTAATCACACTGCAAAATGATCGGTTCATCCTTTTTCTCATACGCAATCGGCTGCACTTAATTTTTGACGCTCATATGGAACCTCCTACAGTCCGTATAAGTCTTTTATCATCTCGAGTTCAGGCAACTCCACCACCGCGCCGGTATATTTCAATTTATAAGCGCTAACGGCAAACCCGAGAGAGAGGGCTTCATGAATGGGATATCCTTTCACCAGCGCCGCATAAAATCCGGACCAGAACGCATCTCCCGCTCCTGTCGTATCCGCTACCTCCGTGGCCAAGGTCTTGAAGGTAACGGTCTCTCTTCCGTTAGATACCATAGCGCCGTACTTTCCCAAGGTCAGGATCACCAGCTTGGCGCCAAGACTCAAAAACTTCTTAATGTGATTATAGGGCGTATCCTTGCCGAATAATCTTTCCGCATCGTCGCCTGACGGCTTAATGATGTCGACCTTACCGATGACGGATTTTACATAGGCTGCGCCATCTTCGCCCTTTTGCCATAATACCGGATGATAGTTAGGGTCAAAACCGATGAGTACTTTTTGCTTCGCGGCAAGGTCAAGCATTTTTTCGATCGTATCGCGCGCCGGAAGCATGGAAATAGGCCAGCAAGAAAAATGCAAGATCTTTGACCGGAGCAAAGCTTCTTCAAGCTTTGAAGTATAAGAAATTTGATAGTCCGCACTTCGATAAAAGACCGGATCCGGAGTTGACCTGCTCTGATTAAGAAGGACCAGACTAGTTGAATTTTCAACGGTTTCAACGAATTCCGGCTCAATCCCCGCTATGCGTAATTGATTGATCAGAAACCTGCCTAATCTATCTTCTCCTACGGCTGCTGCGACCTGCGAACGGCCCCCTAATTTTTTGACGTTCATCGCGATGTTCGCGGGCGATCCGCCAAAAAACTTATGGTACGCAGCCCCTTCAAAAGCATCTTCGTAATCTGCGGAAATCAGATCGATTAGAAGTTCCCCAACCATCAATACATCATTCTGTCTATCTTCAAAATCCAAGACCTGCTTAAATTCAAACACGATAACTTCCTCCTGCGGCTACGTTAATTTAATTGCGGGCAACACCGTCGACTTCTTTAGAAAAGAACTCATGTTGTTCCCTTTTCCAACAATTTAACCGGAAGAATCGTTTCAAGAGGTATCTCTTCGCCCGCAATTTGCCGAAGCAGGTATTTGACCGCCAATTCCCCCATCTTCTTGATCGGCTGCTCTACTGTCGACAAATCATCCGTACCGCCAATTTGAATCCCGTCATAGCCTACGACTTTAACTTGATCGGGTACCGCCTTGCCGAGTCTCCGACATTCCTTGATGACCTGCAACGCCAGAATATCGCTGCTCGCAAATACGCCGTCAATATCGGGATGTTCTTCAAATAATTGCCGAACCAAATTTTCGTATTCCTTATACTTAAAACCGTTCAAATCCGTTTGCTTGACCACAAACCCGATGTCTTCGCCGCTCACTTGTTCAATGAATGCGTCATGCCGCTGTTTGGCCAAGAGGTTTAGCCGCAAGTTTCCGCTTAGATAAGCGATTTTTCTGCATTTTTTGCGAAGAAGGAGTTTGGTGGCCAGTATTCCTCCGCTATAATTGTCTGACGAAATACATGGAATGGATTTGGATATTTGACGATCCAGGGTCACTAAAGGAAGCTTGATCGACATATATTCTTTCACACTCATCGTATGGCTGCCCATAATGATTCCATCCACTTGGCTGGCTCTTAGTAAGTCGATATACTCTTTCTCCTTTTTTTTATTAAGCAAAGAGTTGCAGAGCATCAGCTTATAGCCGTGCTTGTAAGCGTAAAATTCGATATGCTTTGTCATTTGACCAAAAAATGGATGGGAGATGTCTGGAATTATGAGACCTATCACATTCGATTTCTTGCGCGACAATGAACGTGCCAACTCGTTAGGCTGGTAGTTCATCTCTTCCATGGCTTCGTATACTTTTTTCTTCAGGTCGTCGCTTAAATATCCCCGGTTGTTTAACACCCGGGAAATTGTCGTAACCGAAACCCCTACTTTTTCCGCGATATCTTTTATCGTTACGACCATCAAAGTTCCTCCTTGTATCCGACAGTCGCTGTTTTGGTTCTGTGCTAGCCCACTAGAAAAACCATTCATCAAGCGGGGGCAGCTTCTCCGTTACTACGGATGCTTCATCGTATCGAATGGGCACGATTCCTTTCTCCTTGCATAGCTGCAGGATTTGCGGATCGGTGAAAAGCCTCGCCTCCAACACCCTGCTGGCGGCAAGCTCCCCTCCGGAAATATGTTTGTTTCCCAGCATTCTCATTTCACAGGTATCGATCGCCGGATGACCAACATATAAATATTGTCCCTTATCAGCGGCTCTAAGGCGCGAAACGATATCATCAATTAGATGATCCGTTTCTTCTGCCCTCCGTAAAGAAGAGCAAAAACGACTCCAGTATAACAATCCTTCTTTATCCGCCCATTCCGCCATCCGCTCCTCCATACCGGGCACATGGTACTCTGGAAACATGTGGGTATCGACATAAGTGATTCGGAACCCCAACCGTCTAAGCTTGTCCAGTTGCGCCTGAATCTCAAGCATGATCTCGTCCAAATCAGGCTTTTGCACCTCAAATACTTGCGGAGAAGGCGTAAACATTCCGTTCCCGTCGACTAAGGTAGAGACTTGGGAAGTCGGCAGAACAGGTCCCCACTTTACTTGATCCCATTCCGCGTTCAAAGTCGCATGTAAGCCAAAGCAAACATCTTCATGTCCGATCAGCATTTCTGCGGCTTCTTCTATAAACCGGCAAGGAGCCATTAAAGAAACATTTTTTAAAAATCCGGCTTTTAAAGCTTCTGCGATGCCTACATTGGCCGAATGAGAGCTGCCGCAATCATCTGCCCTGGTTATAAGCCGGATTGTAGGTTCATTTCCAATCGATTCCCGGAGCATGGTTCACTCCCCCATTTCGATCCTCGATGTTAAAATTTTGGGACAGCATGACACCAAATTTTGTGTCAACCGGTTGACATCAAGAGTGCAATCGGATGCCGGCTCTTGTTCTGCAGCCATGCGCCCGTTATTTTGTTCATCCGTCATTAAGTCCCTATTCAAAAGTTCACGTCGTATCCCGCTGCATAAGTGTCACTGGAAACGAATTTATCATCGAAACCTTTTCCCCTTCGAGCTGCTTTACAATCAATTCGATGGCGCATTCGCTCATTTCCCGAATAGGTTGCCTTATGGTTGTCAGGCGGGGCGATACCAAGGTTGCAATTCCCACGTCGTCATATCCGACAATTTTCATTGCTTGCGGGATCGTTTTCTTTAATTGATGACAAGCTTGAATGACCAAGGCAGCTATGGCGTCGCTGGTGGCAAATACTCCGTCCGCATCCGGATGCTCTTGAAAAAATCGTACTAGCTCATCCACATTCCGCTTATCGCCTAAATCGGTTAACTCCAGCTCCAAGCTAACTTGTTCGATCCCGGTATCTTGAAGTTCGTCCATAAAGCCTTGAAATCTCTTGCTTGCCAGCAATGCGGCGTGATGCGGCCCGCCTATTCCCCCATAAATATACGCCAGCTTGCGACAGCCTTTGTCGATCAACAACCGAGATGCGAGTTTGCCTCCCATATAATTATCCGAAGTAACAATCGGAATATTATTGGCGACTGTACGATCAAACGATATGATCGGCAAATTTAAATTAAGATAGTGTTTGACATCCAGCACATTGCTGCCCATAACAATCGCGTCCACTTGATTCTTTTTCAACATGTCGATATACTTCCGTTCTTTCGAAATATCGCGATTGGAGTTGCATAGCAGCACCTTATACCCGTTTTGATCAGCATAATACTCAAGATGATAAACCAGCTCGCTAAAAAAAGGATGAGATACTGTAGGAATAATCAGACCGATCATATTCGATTTTTTTCTAAACAAGGAACGAGCCATTTCATTTGGTTGATAATTCAGCTCCTTCATTGCCTGACTTACCTTATCCCGTGTCGCTTGACTGATATATCCCCGGTTATTGAGCACGCGGGAGACCGTGGTTACCGAAACCCCTGCTTTTGCTGCTACATCTTCGATTTTAGGCATAAATGCACACCTTACTTTTTTTTAAGGAAATTATACACTTTTTTGAACATATTTTCAGCCTCGAAGATGTATGGGATTTTTATTTCAGGGCCCCTTCCGTAATTCCTTTGACGATCTGTTTTTGAAGAAAAAGATATAAAATCAGCACCGGTATAATCGTCATAACCAATCCTGCCATCAAAGGACCGTAATCAACAGAGTAAGACGAGAAAAAAGAAAACGTGGAGAGAGGCAGCGTTCTCTGTTCCGGCGACAGCAAAACCAAGCTGGGCAACAAGTAATCATTCCAGATCCAGAGCACATCCAGAACTACAAGCGTTACGAAAACCGGTCTCAGCAGCGGCAAGATAATCTGGAAAAACGTTCGCAGCCTCGAGCTCCCCTCTATAAAAGCCGACTCTTCCAATTCGTAAGGAATCCCTTTGATGAACCCATGGAACGTAAATACGCCGAACGGCACGCCAAACCCCAGATACATAAACAGCAAAGTTGCTTTCATATTCAACAGGTCCAGCTTTCCGTATAGCATGACCAGCGGGATCATGATGACCTGGAACGGAAGCGCCATGGATGCCAGCATGATAAAGAATAGTATTGCGTTTAGCTTCCATTTGAAACGAACGAACAAATACCCTGTCATCGACGAGAAAATAAGAATGATGAAAACGGCAACCGCCGTAATAACGAAAGAATTCAAAAATCCTTGCATAAAGTCCATGTTTTTATACGCGCTGATATAGTTTCCGAAAAGCAGGGCTTTAGGGGGAGACAAAGGATTTTCCACAAACTGCTGCGTTTTTTTGAAAGAATTCATGACGACCAATAAAAAGGGAGTTAAAAATACAAATAAAAGGATATACAGCAACGCTGATTTGATTTGTGAGGTTGATTGTCGAGTATGGATCATGATTCGACCTCCAGTTTCTTCAGCAGGTAAGATTGAGTAAGCGCAAGCAAGGCTATCACAGCAAATAAGACAACCGCTTCGGCCTGACCCGTTCCAAATTGATTAGATAGAAATGCCTTTTGAACGATATGATACGAGGCCATCTCGGTCGAATGGAACGGTCCGCCTTTAGTTAAAGCCAGATTTATATCATAAGCTAAAAATGAGCGCGAAATGGAAATGAATACGCTTATGACGATTGCCGGAATCGAAAGCGGCAAAATGATTCTCCGAAGTATCGTAGAGTTGTTCGCCCCATCCATACTGGCGGCTTCCAATACGTCATTAGGAACACCCGAGAATCCGGCTATATAAATGAGCATCAGATAACCAACCAATTGCCAAGCCGTTGCAATGACAAGCGCCCAAAAGGCGGTATCCGTATCGGTCAACCAAGATGATTGAAACAAGGCCCATCCGTATTTATTGCCCAGATACGGCAATACTTGTGAGAATAGAGTCTGCCATAAATAACCCAGTACGATTCCGCCAATTAAATTGGGTGTAAAAAATCCCGTTCGAAGCCATTTCTCTCCTTTCACTCCTCTAGTTAGCGCCAGCGCGATGAAGAAAGCCGCGATGTTGGAGATCAATACGGTACATAATGCATATTTGACGGTAAACCACAATTGGGTGAGAAATACGTTGTCATGAAACACCTTTGAGTAATTAGCCAGACCAATGAATGTACTGCTGGTCATTCGTACGTCCCAATTCGTAAACGTCAAATATAATCCAACCAGAAACGGGATCAAGACAACAGCACCAAACGCAAAAATTGAAGGAGCCCCGAAAAGCAAAAACATTCCTGCATTCCTTATAAATATGTTTTTCTTCATGATGCTGCACCCTTTACAACCAGTATTTTAACTGCCTTTAAGTAAAAGATGGGTAAAGGCGGAGCCTATTCACCCATCTTTTACATCTCAGCGAGTCAAGTCCCTATTTACCGGAATATGATTTCCAATACATTTGAACTTCATCCGAGAGTCCCTTGCGATCGACCTTTCCTACCAAGTATTTTTGCATAGACGCCCCCGTCTTGGACCACCAGTCTGTCGGAAGATAATTGATCACTCCGATATTAATAACTTGTCCTTGATCTACATATTTGGTTACGGCATCGGATATCACATTCGTGCCTTTTGCCTTTACCTCCTTGTAAGGCATGGAGAGACCCATTTTATTAACGATCGCCGATTGCCCCTGCTCGCTTGTCACCATCCATTCGATGAACGCTTTGGCGGCATTTTGCTGCTCGGAAGTGGACCCTGATTTATCAATGGCCAATAACTTCGGTTCGCTGTAAGCTACTTGCGTATTGCCGTAGTCAGTCGGATTATTGCTAATCGGCACCGGAATCATTCCAAACTCTTTGTCTCGTCCTTCAAGCGTTCCGATGACAGCCCAGGTCCAATCTCCCATAAAGTAGAACGCCGTGTTGCCTTTTGCGAAATCCCCGCTGTCTTTCATATAGTCTGCAACAAGCGGGTCATTTTTTCTCGCATTATATTTTTTCAACAAGTCGAAGGTATCCATCAAACCGCTAAATTGAGGATTATTCGCCAATTGAATATCGCCCTTTTTCAGACTCTCTACGAATTTGCGGTTCTCATCCACGTTTTTCGATTGCAATGAATAGACCAATCCCAGATAGTGAGCGCCCAGAGACCAATCCGCTCCGTGAATCATCACCGGAGCCTTGCCGGAGGCTTCAATTTTCTTAAACAACGCTTCCAAGTCATTGCGGGTTTTCACAGAGGCCGGATCAAAGGTTCCCCCGATCGCCTCCTCTACAACTCTTTTGTTATATAGCAAGCCGTATCCTTGAGCTGTCCATGGAATGCCAAGGAATTTTCCGTCCAACAGAGCTCCATCAACCGCCCCTTGCTTCGTTAGCTTTTCGTATTTCGCTTTCTCCGACGCTAGGTCCAGAAAATTGTCTTTAAATTGTAAAACGGTTGCCGGGTCAAGATTTGCGATCGTGGCCGGCTTGCCGGAAGCTATTAAGGATTGAAATTTTTCCAGCTGCCCTCCGCCGATTGGCGTTGGAATCAATTCTATGGTCACATTGGGATTCAGCTCATGATAAGATTTAAACAAGTCCTCAAATACATTGTTTACTTCGGCTGAAGTGTTAAAGAAAGTGATCTTTACGTCTTTGGTCTGTTTGGTCGTTTCCGCCGAAGGGCTGGAAGCATCGTTTTTGGAGCAGGCCGCCAATGAAGAAAGCAATAAAGCAGAACAAATTCCCAATGTGATGCTCTTCGTCATTTTCAAAATCTTATCCCCCTTACTTATCGTTTTTGAATGCGTATTCAAATCCTATTCACCCTTATGATAACCGGTTGTCATATTATATGTCAACCGGTTATCATATTTTTTTAAAAGCAAAATAGATTGCCTTTCAATACAATTTTATAAATCAATTATTTCGGTTAACCATCTTGGGGGTGGAGGAAAAAGAAGCGAGGAACCGTGTTGAAAAAGTGATGAAGGAACAGGAATCTCAGCACTACAGGCATGCAGCGGCAGCCTTGGACTGGAAAATTACGTCCTGGATTGCCGCTGCGCCGCCCTTGATCTCATCGCTGCCAAAAAGGGATTTCTCTTTCATATGATAATGTCCGCATTCATCCAATCCATTGTTTTTCTGCTGCCAGCATAAGCTCATATATTTTACGTGTCGTATTTACATTCCTTATCGTCATCTGTTGATACAATTTGGTACCAACCAACTTTGTCATGCTGCCTTTAGTCACGTTTATTTTGTCAATCGCCCATAGAATCGCACCTGGAGCATACTTCACCGTTTCGATCTCCGGTTTGAAGGTCAGCTTATCGAGAACGGACTCGTCATTGATATCTTCCCATAAAAAAAGAACGTCGCTCCTCATTTTATCATCGTTTGTCCATGATTCGGGAAGCGAGGACATTACTTTTTTCATGTCCTCTAAACTAAGCACCAGCACCTTGATATGCAATCCGAAGGTATCCAAAATAGCTTCTTCGAGAATATGCGCCAGCTCATCTTTGGAGTGGCCGGCGGTTGTAAAAATGATATTGCCCGAATTGATATAAGTTACGACGTTTTTCATTCCGGCTTGCTCGAATGATTTTTTTAGTATCTTCATATCCACTTTGTTGTTTCCTCCGACATTGATCCCGCGGAGTAGAGCAGTATATACCATAATTACCTCCCGGATTGGTATAATTTCAGAAGGAAGTTATTTATCCTTGGATTTCAATGTTAACAGAAATTAACTCAAAAAAATATCGGGATCCAAAAAAAATGCCAGTACTGTCCAGTACAGCCAAATGTTCAACGAGGCGATGGCCAACAGTTTTGCGACAACCGATAACCATCATTCCCTTCTTTGCCAACTTAAGTACTCATTAGTTGCCACATAAGACAAAAAAGCCGACCTAAAGGTCGACTTTTTGCATTTATGGAGCCGAGGGGGATCGAACCCTACCAAAAAAAGCAACTTATCAGCGGATGGATTCCCTCTCCCCACCGGCTGATTTTCGGCAAAGGCGCGAATTCCCGACGGCATTAATTCGGTCGGCACGAACGCCGAGCTAATGAACAGGAAAATAACGGATGCCTGATTTTTGGCAAGTTTGGCTTTAGTACGATAAAGCATGTAGTTTTTAATCTTCTACAGGCTGTCGAACCTTTGGCGAATGTCTTCCAGCAGCAGCTTGGCCGCGATAATGCCGCCGGACGTGTTCCAGATCGGCTCGTTGACGACGAAGGCCCGCTTCGTTTTGACGACGGTCATGTTTTGAGCGAGCGGGCTGCCCAGCCATTCCTCGGCCGTTTTCTTGGCCCCGGTGTCCCCCTGACGGTCCGAGACGAAATAGAACATCACGTCTCCGTCGAGCACGGTCATTTGCTCCTGCGTAATGTCCGCGGAGAAATCGTCCTTGTTCTGGGCGTCTGGACGGGCAAAGCCGAGCTGGCTCAAAATGATTCCGGCGAAGTTATTCTTGTAATAGACGCGCACCTTGCCGGGCTGGAAGCGGGCAAGTGATACGCGCATGTTCGTCTTGTCGCCCAAGTGCGCTTTGGTCTGCTCGACCGCTTTGTTGTAATCGTCCAGCACGGCCTTGCCTTCGGCTTCTTTATTCAGCGCCGCGGCATACAGCTTGAAGTTGTCGATCATGCTGTCGCCCAAATTTTCCGTAAAAACCGTAGGGGCGATAGCGGACAGCTGCTGGTAAATTTTCTCCTGGCGCACCTTCGTCCCGAGAATCAAATCCGGCTTCAGCGTCGCAATGACCTCGACATTCGGCTGCGTCTCGTCGCCGATCATCTTCACGTCGGCCATCTGCTCCTTAATATGCTCGAACCACGGGTCGCCGATCCAGGATTTCACAGCGGCTACCGGCTTAATGCCGAGCGCCAGCAGCGATTCGGTGCCCTGATTCGTCAGAACGACGACCCGCTGCGGGGTGCCTGTGATTTTCGTCTCCCCCATGGCATGCTTAATCGTCCGGGACGCCGGTTCCTGCGCAGGCTGCTGCCCCGCCTCCGGCTTTCCGCTCCCTCCGCCGCCGCAAGCCGCAGCGACCAAAGAGAGAACCAAGACAATGGCTAGCACGGAAATCTTTTTCAACCTGAATCCCCCAAATCCCTTGAACAACAACGATAACTTCCCCTTTCCGCAATCAACAAGCTGTTAATTTGATAATGATTATTATTATCAATTAAGATTCTAAAAAAGCTCCCGTTCGCCGGGACCAAGCCGATAAACCAACAAGCGTTACAATTGTCACTTATGTTACACTTGTAACATTAAACGATATTGTCCGGTTATGCAATAACCTTGACGCTCCCTGGGGGCGAAAATGGACAGATGAAAGGAAGTGTCACACTTGGGCGAGGCTGCAGGCAAGCTCTCCTTACGGTCGCAGGAATGGATTCAGACCGCGCTGTTTCAGTTAATGGAAAAAAAGCCCTACTCTCTCATCTCCATCACGGAGATTGCAGATAAAGCAGGACTTGCGCGTCAAACCGTGTACCGGAACTTTCAGGACAAAGACGAAATTTTATTGAATTACTTGACCCGGCTGATGAGCGGCGTATGGAAACATACCGACGGCGGGCAGCCGTACACGGAAGCGATGTTCGTGCTGCTGTTCCGCACCTGGAGGGACAGCATTCCCCCGTCGCTGATCCTGAACATCAAGGGCCGGGACCGCAAAATCCGGCAGCTTATTTTCCGCAGCATCTGCGATTGCCACGATGACCTGTTTATCGGCGGAAGCCGCCGCGGGGGCGATACACCGTCCGAAATTTACCGCCTGTACGGGCAAAAATCGTTCTCGGCCCTCCTGCACATGATGCTGATCGAGTGGACGCTGCAGGAATTTCATTTGTCTCCCGAGGAGATCGGCCGAGTCGTCAGCGAGCTGTCGGCTTCGATGCGGAAGTTTCTGTGAACTGCCGCCTATTTGAGCCCGGTAAGCGCGATGCCGCGGACGATCTGCTTCTGAAAGATCATAAACAGCAGAATCAGCGGCAGCACGGAGACGGTCGCTCCCGTCATGATCAGCACCCAGCCGCTCGTGTCCTTCAGCTCGCTGGAGAAGAACGCCACGCCGACCGGAATCGTGAAATGCGTCTCCGTCTGCGTCACGATGAGCGGCCAGATGAACGCGTTCCAGCTGCCGAGAAACGACAAGATCGCCAGCGTCGCAAGCGCGGGGCTCACCAGAGGCACAGCGATGCGCAGCATGATGCCCCATTCGTTCATGCCGTCAATCCGCGCCGCGTCGAGCAGGTCCGAGGGCACCGACTCCATGAACTGCTTCATCAGGAAAATGCCGAAGGCGCTGACGAGCCCCGGAAATAAGACGCCGACGTACGTATCGACCCAGCCGAGCTTGGCGGACAGCAGATACCACGGAATGATCAGCATCTCCGTAGGCACCATCAGCGTGCTGAGAATGGCAATAAAAATAAGCCGTTTCCCGGCAAACGTAAATTTCGCCAGCACGTACCCCGCGACCGTATCGAACAAGCATACGCTTGCCGTCATAATCACCGCGATCATGAAGCTGTTGTACACCCAGTCCGTAAACGGCGTCGTGGCGAACAATTCCGCATAATTGGCCAGCGTCGCGCGATCCGGCACAAGGCTGAGCGAGAAGACGTGCTGCGGCGTCTTGAGGGAGGTGGCAATCATCCATAAAAATGGAAATACCATCGCGAGCGTGCCCGCGGTAAGCAGCGCATAGCTTCCAAGCTGCGGAAGCCGGGAAGGACGGAACGCCGGTCCGGACAGCGGCCGGCTTTGGTTGGCTTGGCTCATCGGCCGTTCCCCCTTAATATTCGATCTTCTTGCTCAGCACCTTAAGCTGCAGCAGCGACAGGACCAGGATCAGCGCGAAGAGCACGACGGTAGCGGCCGCCGCCTGCCCCATGTTGAAGTGCTTGAACGCGAGATTGTAAATGTACAGCACGAGCGAAACGGTCGAGTTGAGCGGTCCGCCGGACGTCATATTGAGCACCTGCGTGAACGATTGCAAATAATCGATGCTGCCGATGACAACGGAAAATACGATCACCGGGTTGAGCAGCGGCAGCGTGATATGCGTGAACCGCCGCCACGCTCCCGCGCCGTCGATGGCGGCCGCATCGTAGTACAGCCGCGGGATGCCCTCCAGCCCCGTCAGGAAGATCAGCATCTGAAACCCGACGCCCTGCCAGATCATGGCGGCGGTGACCAGATAGATCGCCTGGGACGGCGAGCCCAGGAACAGCTGCGGATCGAGCCCGAGCGAGAGCAGGATGCCGTTGACGACGCCGTTCTTCATCAGCATCCAGCGGAACACCCAGCTGACTGCCACCACGCTGGTGACGTACGGGATAAAATAAATCGTGCGGAACAGGCCGCGCAGCCGGCCGATGCGCTGCAGCAGCAGCGCTACAGCCAGTCCGGCGGCGATCTGCCCCGGCACGCCGGCCAGCACGTAGATCAGCGTATTTTTCAGCGCCTGCAGGAACACATCATCCTGAAACAAGGCGGCGTAATTGCCGAGCCCGACAAACGGCTTCTCCTCGGACAGCATATCCCATTCCCGGAAGCCGACGTTAAACGAATACAGGATCGGCAAAATGCGGATACAGACGAAAAAAAGCAGCGGCAGCAGCAGGCAGGTGTACACGAACACATACCGCTGCTTTTTCACGCCGAGCCCCCGTTTCTGAGGAGCCCGGCTCCTGGCGGCCGGCAGCGCTTCGGCACGCTCCATAGGTTGTTCCCTCCTCGTCTTTCTCGCAGCGCGCACGCCGCCTTATTTTTTATCCTGCTTCGCCCAATAATCGTCGAACAGCTTCTGCGTCTTCTTCACGAGCTCGTCGTACGCCTTCTCGACCGGCACCTGCTTCAGCGTCACTTGATCGACCGCCTCCACGAAGTAGTCGCGCTCCAGCTTCTCGTCCACGAAGAAGTGCGCATGCGCATAGGGCAGCTGCTGGATGAACGGACCGAGCTTCTCGTCCTTCGCGTATTTGTCCTGCAACGCGACCTCCTTCTTCGCCGGAAGCTCCCCGACCTTCTCCACCCACTGCTCCTGCACTTCCTTACTGGTCAGAAACTTCAGGAACTCGGTCGCCGCCTCCAGCTTTTTGCCTTTCACGCCCTTCGTAATGGAGTTGGCCCAGAAGGATACCTGCGTCGCTTTGTCCTTGTACGAAGGAAGCGGCGCAATCGCATACTTGAGGTCGGGCGCATCCTTCTTGATTCCGCCGAGCTGGAACGATCCGTCGATATTCATCGCGGCCACGCCCTTCTTGAAGGCGGTAATGTCGTCGTTATAGAAATCCTTGGTGCCGACCTTATGTACCAGCGACAGGTCGATTAAATACTTGAACGCCTCCAGCCCGGCCGGAGAATCCGCCCACAAAATTTTACGCCGGTCGTCGCTGATATCTTTGCCCCCTGCCTGATACACGAGCGCGTCGCGGTACCAATGATGAAGCTGCGCGTTCGGCTGCCAGGCCAGCCCTTCGACGACGTACTGCCCGTTCTTGTCCTGCTGCGTCAGCTTCCTCGCGGTGTCGACCAGCTCGGTCCAAGTGGCCGGCGGCTTGCCCGGATCGAGCCCTGCTTTGGTGAACAAGTCCTTGTTGTAAAACAAGGCGAGCGTGCGCACGGCGGTCGGAATCGCGTAATATTTGCCGTTCAGCTTGGCCGTATCGACGAACGGGAAAAACTCCTTCTTGATCTGCTCCTCGGAGAAGGCGCTCTCCGGCAGCGGCTGCAAATAGCCCGACGAGACGTATTTCGGCAGCCAGCCGTAGTACAGGTTAATCATATCCGGCCCCTTCCCCGCGGGCACGAGGGCCGCCACTTTCTCGTTGTACTGGTCGTACGGGAAGTTCGTCTGCTTGACGGTAATGTTCGGATGCTTCTTCTGGAACTCGTCGATGAGCGCGGCGATCAGCTCGACCTTCGCCGGGTACTGGTACTGCCAGTACTCGATGGTGACTTTCTCCTCTTGGCCGGATTCCGCCGTCTTCTGAGCGCCCTGCCCCGATTGCCCGTCTTCTGCCGGCGTCTTGGCTCCCCCGGAGCCGCCGCAGGCGGACAGCCCCACGGTTAAGCCAAGCGCAAGCGCGGCAGCGCTCCAAGGCGTATAACGATAACGCCGACGATGAGTGCTCTTCATGATTTTCCAGTCCCCTTTGGTCTATATTAAGTTCAACAGTCTTCTTGCGTTATTGCCGAAAATGTTCTCGAGCTCCGTCTCGTTCATCCGCAGCTCGCGGCAGGAGCGCACCTGGTCCTGCAAGTAGCGGTAGACGAACCCACGCGGGAAGCTGCTGGAATCCGTGCCGAAAATAATCCGCTCGGGACCGATCAGCTCGTAGCATTTGCGGAACAGCATATCGAGGTTCAGCTCGTAGGGCGTCCAGCGCATCCATTGGTTCGACCCGGACGTATCGATGAATATATTCGGGCAGCTCCAGCACAAGTGCAGCAGCTCTTGAAAGTAACCCGCGCCGAAATGCGGGATGATGAACGGAATATCCGGGTATTCCCGGGCCACGTTAAAGATCGCCAGCGGATTGATGTTGAGGTGCGAGGCGATGCCGCCGGTATGGCCAAGCAGCCCGAAATGAATGAGCACCGGCAGCTTCCGCTCGGCGAGAAACCGCCACACCGGCGTCAGCTTCGGATCGTGAAACGGAATTTCCACGAGCGGGCCGAACAGCTTGTAGCCTTTCAGGCCGAGCGTGTCCACGGCTCTTTGCAGCTCTTCCGCCGCATTCGGCTCCTCGATGGAATGGTGCGCGAAGCCGGTAAACCGGCCGGGGTATTTGCCGATCTGCTCGGCCAGATCATCGTTGCTCCAGGCGGTCAGGAAATTGATTCCGCCGATGCCATAGCGGTCCAATTCGGCCGCCCAACGGTCGATGAGCGGCCGGGCGGCATCCTGATCCTCTTCCGCCGGAGGCTCCGGGAAATCCCACGTCAGGCGCATCCGCTCGGAGCGCAGCGCATTCTGGCTTCGGATTGCCGGATTGCCGGACATAAACGGCAGCGGATAAGGCAAATGGGCATGAATGTCGAATACTTGAAAGCCTTCCTTGAATAACATCGAGGTTCCACCTTCTGTCTTTAGGTTAGCAAGCGATACAAAAAAAAGGAGATGAACGCCTGCTGCTTCGGAAAGCAAAAAGGCTTCATCTCCGGCGGTCCGGTCAATGGATAGGCAGGTTCGGGCGGGAGGTGCGCCGCTCCGCCCACTCGGCCACCGTATGATTTACCTGACGCCGCGCGCGTTCGATCGCGTCCCGCTTCTCCAGCAGCCACGCTTCGTCCCGCTCCTGACGCTGCCTTTGCCCCGCCAGCGCCCGCCACACTTCGTCCGGGCTCGGACCTCCGGGCAGCTTGCGGATATTCACGAAGTGCTGCGGGCTAAGGGCGCGGCGCAGCTCTTCCTCCGTGAGCGCAAGCGGGCGGCCGATCGTCCCGCGGGCCGCATCGTTCAGCAGCTCCAGCGTGAGCTGGCCGGCGGACCGGCCAAGGCGGACCGCTTCCTTCACCACGCGGCTGACGATGTCGTGCGCCGTACGGAACGAAAGCCGCTCCGTCCGCACGAGCGTATCGGCCAGCTCGGTCACGGTCGCGAAGCTGCCCTCGGCCCGGGCGCGCAGCCCTTCCTTGTTGATCCGGAGCGTCGCGATCACGCAGCCGAGCAGCCGGTACACCGATTCCAGCGTATGCAAGCTTTTCCAGGCATACGGCTGCATGTCGTCCTCCGTATCGACGATATCGCCGAACGGCGTATTATGCATCATCGTCAGCACGGTCTGCGCGCTGCCCGCGCAGCCGGACAAGAGCGAGCGTATATGCTCGATCGAGACGGGGTTGCGCTTCTGCGGCATGATCGAGCTGATCTGCACGTAAGGCGCGGCCACGCGGAGCACCGCGAATTCCTGCGTGCTCCAGAGCAGCAGCTCCTGCACGAAGCGCCCCAGATTGAGCGCGGCGAGCTGCACGGCGGTCGCGATTTCGCCGATATAATCGGCGCCGCTGACCGCATCGTAAGCATTCTCAATCAGGCCGTCGAAGGCGAGCAGCTCGGCCATCCGTTCCCGGCTGATCGGGAAGCCGGACGTCGTCAGCGCTGCGGCGCCCATGCTGCTGCGGTTGCAGTTGGCGTAAGCCGCTTGCAGGCGGCGGATATCCCGGCCGAGCGAATCCGAGACGGCGGCCGCGTAGTGGGCCATGGTCGTCGGCTGCGCCTGCTGCGTATGCGTGTAGCCGATCATCACCGTGTCCGTATGCTCGGCCGCGAAGCGCAGCAGCCGGTCGTGGAGCCGCAGCGCCGACGCGATCGCTTCGAGCAGCTTCTTTCGCAGCGTCAGCCGGTAGATCGCGATGCCCATGTCGTTGCGGCTGCGGGCCAGATGCAGATTGCCCGCCGCCTCGCCTGCGTGCTGCAGCAGCTCATGCTCCACTTGAAAAAACAAATCCTCGAACTGCCCCGTATATGCGCCTCCCCGAAGCTTCGTCAGGTCGACGGCTTCGAGCGCGGCGGCGATGCGCTCCGCTTCCTCCTGGCGGATCAGCCCCTGCTCCCGAAGCATCAGCAGATGCGCCTTATTGACCTCAAGCATCGGCTCCAGCAGTTCCGCCTTGGCCTGCTCATAGGCGGGCTCAAGCACGACCTCGGCATACGTTTTGCCCGGAAAGCAGTCTCCTTCCGCCTGCAGCCATTCGTCCTTCTGAACCAACCGGTGCGCCCCCTTCGCCGGACGTCCGTAAATAAAAAAAGACACTTTCCACCCAGCGGGCGGTACGTGTCTCCGGTAGTCCGGTAGATTTTTTAACTATTCCCATAAAATTACTATGCTTTAATCGAAATCATACCCCCGAACCCCGGGAATGTCAATAGAAAAAACGGGATTCGCGTATGATTCACCTAACGCGCGCCCTTCTCCAGCAGCCGGTCCAGCAATTCGTCCAGCGGGAGCGGCTGCTCCTTCGTAACTTGGATTCCGTTATCGGACAGGAAAGTCAAGGTTGCCGTACGGTCGCAGGTAACCAGCTGCGGAAACGGGCTTTCGCTCCAATCGACCGCGCCAGGGATATCCGCCAGACGGGGCAGCGGTTCTCCGGATAACCAAAGCCGACGCCACGATGCGATCAAGGCATCTTTTTCGTAAGGGCCTTCCAAAGCGCCGTTTCTCAGCAAAAGAATACAATCCGCGAACTGCCGGATATCTTCGACCGAATGGGTGGACAGTACGACGGTCCGATCCATAATCTCCGCATCCTCGACGAGCATCTCCTTCAGACGATTGCGGCTGGCGATATCCAGCCCGTTCGTCGGCTCATCGAGGAGCAGCAGAGGCGCATGCGTACTCAGCGCGAGCGTTAGCGCCGCCTTCTTCCGGTCCCCCTGCGACATCTTGCCGTACCTCTTATCGAGCGGAATACGAAAAGCCGCCGCGCGCCTGGCGAAATCGTCATCGTCCCACGTTGCGTACCAGCTGCTGATAAAATCCCCCATCTGCCGCAGCGTAAAGGGCTCGCAGCCGTCCAGCGGATCGGGGACAAAAGCGACCTGCGTCTTGATGGCCTGCTCCTCCTGCGAATACGTTTGGCCGAAAATTTCCAGCGTACCGGAGGTCGGCTTCATCAGATTCATGAGGCACTTGAGCAGCGTCGTTTTGCCCGAGCCGTTCGGGCCCACTAACGCATACGTCAGGCCATGCTCCAGAGCGACATCGATCGGTCCCAGCCGAAAGTCGTCGCGTTGTTTCGTGAAGCGCTCCAGCCGGAGAGCACTTGGGGAAGTCATCCGTCTCGCCTCCTTTCCTTCAACATTTCGGCCAAAATCTGCTCGAACGTTTGCCGCGTTTGCTCCGGATCGTGCCGGAGCCGGAAGCTCATTTCAATTGCCGCACGGAACGCATGGTGCAGACTGGCGTCCGCGACTTGCTTCTTCTCGCCCTCCTGCACCTCCGCTACGAACGTTCCTTTTCCTTGCACGGTTTGAATAAATTTCCGCTGCTCCAGATTTTGATATGCCCGGTTCACCGTAATGACGCTGCAGGCCAGGTCGCTGGCGAGCGACCGGATCGAAGGAAGCGGCGTGCCCGGTTTGAGCTGGCCGCTCACGATGAACGATATCAGCTGCTGTTCAATTTGATGATAGATCGGCTCCCGGCTGTGTTCCGAGATGTGTATCGGTAGCTGGATCGCTGCCGCCTCCTTTCTGAGAAGTCCGGTGATCACGCGGCCACTGTGCGGGCGGACCAGCCCTAGGGAAGATCCTTACGCGCAAGCCGGTACACCAAGGCCCGGTGGAACCCCAACACGCCAAGCACGGCGATAAGTACGGACAAGATCATGGCAGCTGGCGGATTTCCCCGTGCCAATTCAAACACCCATAAATAAACCGGCTGTTTGAAATGCAAGTAGAACATGAGGACTCCTGCAACGATCAACAGCACCGCCGGGAAGGAGCCGATAAGAATCGCTTTGCCGGTCGTTCCGAATTCCAGATACGGGTTGATGCTGCCGACCGCAAAGGCATAGCCGACCCAGACAAACACAAAGGCGGCATACTCCGCCACGGACAGCACGCCAAGCAGAGCGGGGCCGCTGACCGTTACGAAGACGGAAACCAAGACGAGCAGGGATATTCCAAGACACATCGTCATATAGAGCATCCGGCTCCAGGCTACGACTTTGAGCGGAATGGCCCACATGCGGAAAAAGCGCAGCCGCTTCAAAAACGGTTCCTCCGACACTAAGTAGCTGAAAGAGATATATTCTCTGGAAAAGGCAAGCGCGCCGAGCGTAGGAACAACGGCAATTAACCATAAATCCACGGGAAAAGAAACGCCCGGCTGCATACTGCCGCCCGCTAACGTACGCACCATATCGTGCGCCAGAAAGAACCCGATCAAGGCCGAGAACAGCACGTTGGCCAGCAGCGCAATATATCTATGTTTTAACTCATTCCATGCGATCCGGCAAGCATCACGCAATTCCACTCACGCTCCAAATTATTGATTCATTCGGGTCAGCCCGAAGAGATCGACGCCGTAAGCGGCGGCAGCGGCGAAAAGGATCGTCCAGAATGCCAACGAGCACGTCATCCAGAACAACACGGGGCCGCGCGGCGCTTTGAACAGCATGGCGAAGCCCGCCGCAATCTCCGTCCCGATCAGAATGGGACCGAGAAAGGCAAGGCCGGGCAGCCCGTATCGGACAAACAGACGGTAGGCCCGCTGGCTTCGTTTGCTTTCGCCCCCGCCGCTGCGTTTGTTACGCCATGCGTTCCAGCGGTCGAACAAGAAGATGACGAGCAGCACGGTAACCCAATTCCCGAGAAAGGCCATAATCGTTGTGGCAACCGGGTTTAAGTCGAGCATGGCGATACCGAGCACCACGACAAAGGCCGATTCCACCCAAGGCAGCGCCGCAAGAACAAAGACGGCAAGATAAGACCATTCTTTCAGAAAGTCAGCAATCATGCAATATCCACTCCTCCCAAGGTGTATAACTGTATATATTAATATATACAGTATACCACTGACTGGAAATTGTCAACGATCCGCCGCCGGAATCAAAAAAAGACACGCCCCGTGCTCAGACGGTACGTGTCTCTTATCCGGTCTATTCGATTTATCGAGCCAATGGCATTGTTATAGGTTTTCAAACCGCTGCGTTTGATGACTAACAGACATGCCCGAAGCTTGAACTTTAGGTGTCCTGGAAACCGGCGGGCGGTTTTCCCAGCATTCGACGTCGGCCACCCCTTCGATGCTGTCTTTATAAAATACCGGATCATACCCTTCCTTTTTCTGCTTCATATAGTCCTTCAATGCGTCAAAAGCTTTTTTGGACAGCATTAAGATCGCTATCAGATTCACGACAACCATCAGGCCCATGAATAAATCGGCCAAATCCCACACGAGCTGCACCTTCGCCACCGAGCCGAAGATGACCATCGCCAGCACGCTGACTCTGTAAAGCTGCAGCCAGATTTTGTTCGTGTGCAAAAATTCGATGTTCGTTTCCCCGTAGTAATAGTTGCCGATCAGCGTACTGAACGCAAACAGGAAAATCATAACGGCCAGGCAAGCCGACGCCCATGCGCCGATATGAGAGCTCAGCGCAGCCTGGGTAAGCTCAATCCCGCTAAGTCCCGGCTGCTTGTAGGCGTCGGACAGCAAAATGATAAAGGCCGTGCTTGTACAGATGATCAACGTATCCGTAAGTACCCCGAACGCTTGAATCAGCCCCTGCTTGACCGGATGGCTTGTCGTTGCGGTCGCCGCCGCATTCGGGGCGCTCCCCATCCCCGCTTCGTTCGAAAACAGACCGCGCTTTACCCCGTTCATCAGTGCGGCGCCGATCGTGCCGCCGGCGATCTGCTCGAGGCCGAACGCGTTTTTCACAATAAGCGCAAGAACCTCGGGCATCTTCGTAATGTTGGTCAAGACGATGAACAAAGCGACGCCAATGTATAATATCGCCAGAACGATCACGATATACTCGGACATTTTGGCAATGCGCTTTACGCCTCCGAAAATAATCGCTGCGAAGACGACCGTGATGACAATCCCTAACGTTAACCGGTCGGTGCCGAACGAGTTATTGAAAGCGATGGAAATCGTGTTGGACTGTACGGCGTTGAAGACGAGACCGAACGACAGGGTGATCAAGACCGCGAACAAAGCGCCCATCCAGCGCTTGTTCAAGCCTTTCTCCATATAATACGCCGGTCCGCCGCGGAACCCGTTCTTGTCTTTAATTTTGTAAATCTGCGCTAACGTGCTTTCCACGAAGCTGGAGGCCGAGCCGATGATGGCCACAATCCACATCCAGAAGACCGAACCGGGCCCGCCCAAGGCGACCGCAATCGCAATCCCCGTAATATTGCCCGTCCCTACGCGGGCAGCCATACTGATACAGAATGCTTGAAACGGGGAAATGTCCTCCTTGGACCCCGTTCTTCCTTCCTTTAGAACGCGAACCATCTCTTTCAGCATGCGAACCTGCAGAAACTTCAGCTTGAATGTAAAATAAATTCCTAAAGAGACAAGCATAACAATCAATAATTTGGACCAGAGAAAATCGTTTGTCTCGCCAACAATGCCCTGAAGCAGCTCTTGCATACCTTCACCTCATATCCCATAATAAAAGTTTACTTATTCCGCAAATTGGTAAACGCTTTCAAATCGAAAACTGTGACTCATTTTACATCCCGGACTACGTCAAAAAACGGGAAACTACAAAACGCCAAGAATTTCGTCCAGAAAAACTTTGTTCCAATGAACCCAAAAATCAGGCGGCCAAAGCATCGAAAGAAAGATAAAAAAATAAAGAACCGAACCTTTTTCCGATACAGCGACAATATAGGGTGTAAGCTGCTTACTCAGGAGGGCCCTCCGAATGAAAAATGAATGTATGTACCAATTACTCGTAAAAATGAAAGAGGGTGATCAACAAGCGTTTCGTACGATGTATGATGCCACCCATCAGGACGTCTACCGGACAGTCTCCTTTCTGGTGGATCATCAGCAGGATCGGGAAGATGTCATGAACGAGATCTATATGCAAATGTGGACCTCACTTGCTAACTACGATACGAACCGTCCTTTCCACTTCTGGCTACACGGCTTGGTAATCCGTCAAGTGCAGCGATTCCGGGTTAAGAGCTGGCGGAGATTCCGAATTTTCGAACGCATCCGTGCCTTCTCTCGGGAAGACTGTTATTGGGATCAACATACTGCGTTGATGGATGGGACGAACCAAATGATATCGCAGTCATTGCGAAAGCTGACCGACAAACAGCGGACCGTGATTATCTTCCGCTTTTTTCACGACTATACTCTTGAGGAAATTGCGACTTTGCTCGATATTCCGCTGGGTACAGTCAAGTCCAGATATCATGCTGGCCTCCAGGCGCTTCGAAAAAACTTAAGGAACCTCCCCTTGGAAAGGATGGAAAAGATTCATGACTATTGAGCGTAAAATCCGTGAACATCTGCACGAAGAGGCAGAAACCATGGAGTGCCCTCCGGCCATTTCCAAACGAATAGAACAATCGTATTCTCAATATTTGCAACGAAAAAGGAGCGAAACAACCATGAAAAAACGATTAATTGGCGGAATAGTTGCTGCTGCGATTTTGATTCCAACCGCGGCATTCGGGGCTCCTCCCCTGATTGAAATGATTACCAGAAAACCAATGACTGCTGAACAAGTCAAGGTGGATAAGGTTGGCAAAGCAACCCTTGAGAAGCTGTACAGCGCATTTCCCGAAACAAGATCGTTTGAGATTATCGATGCAAGCTACCTTGGAGACCCCACGAATTCAACCGATACGAAAACGGTCCAACAAAGCATCGTACTGCAGGAAAAAGGAGGAACCGGGAAAAAGTTTACGCTTCATACTAACGGTATTACGGGTGAGATTGAAGACCTGACTCAAGAGAATTGGGAGCCTAAGGAGAAGCCGCTTATTACTTTAACCGATCAGGAAATCAAGGCGAAGGTAAATTCTCTCATTGATAAAATGTATGGCAGCATCAAAGAGTACGAGGTTGACATGGAGCAAATGGAGAACCCGGATCAAAAAACGTTTATGTTGAATTACAGCAAAAAGGGAGCAAAAACACCGTTCTACCAGGTATTTGTTCAGGGCAATACAATCAGTGTTTCTCTGATCGGAGGTGAGACTACACCTTCAAACAATAAAGTGGAAGGTTATTTCTCTTTAAATGGTAAGCCTGATTATTTTGCTGATGACTTTTTAAACGATGAAAAACTGTTTTCTTTACTACAAATTAGCCCGACAGATTTAAAACAAGAATTAGCAAAAGGTAAATCTGTTGTGGAGGTTGCAGCATCTAAAAATGTCTCTAAACAACAAGTGATTGATGTGATTGCAAAAACACAGGTTGAAAACCAGGTTCAAGCTGAACAAAATGGAGTCACGCTAAGCAATCGTTTCATGGAACAAATGATGAAAGACATTGAGCCAAAAGTATTACAGGTTATTGAACACAAAACCGAAACAACCTTGAAGAAATAACAAGTCAAGGCGGATGAGGTTGGCAAAACATCGCTTGAGAAGCTTTATTTAAGACAATACTATCCGTGTGACCCGTAAGATGGAACACTTTAAAAAAGTGTCCCTCCTGCGGGTCATTTGTGTTTATATCAAAGGTACGAATGGACAGAACGGAGATATTTCTATCGCGGCGATGCCAAGCACAAGTTACACCGGAAGATCGAACTCATAGCCCACGACAATAAAAACCGTCGCAGAGTGCCGGCGGTCATGCCGGTGCCCTGCGACGGTTTGGCGCGTATCGGATCGAGAAACTTAGTTCATTGCGCTTCCTCATCGGCCGAGGGACCGTAGACGCCCGGCACCGGAATATCGAGAAGCCGCAAGTATACCCCGAGCTGCGCCCGGTGGTGGACCATATGGCTTAATCCGAAGGTGCGGAGCGCGATCGCCCGCGGCTTACGGAGGATAATATGGTTGCCGTGGCGCAGCGTCCATTCCTCGCCGAGCGTTTTCTCGTCGCATTCGGCGAGCAGCTTTTCAAGCTTGCCGACGTTCGCATCGAACTCCTCCAGAACATCAGCGCGTTTTTCCAAAGGCTCCCGCCGCAGCGGCACGGTCGAAAGATCGAGCTCCGGATACTGGAAAATCGCGATTTGCCAGTTTATCAGGTTGATCAGGTGCGTGGCCAGCCCGCCGAGCGTCATCGATTTTTCGTGCGGCTTCCACGACATGTGCTCCTCGGGCAAGCATTCCAGAGTACGGCGCGTTGTGGCCAGTTCATGCGTTGCATCGCCGACGATCAGTTGTTTGACCATAAATTCATCTCCTCCCTTATGGTTTAGCATACTATAAATTCCGGTCGAGTGGAAAGCGATGGCTTTTGCAGCATCAAATTGGCAAACGTATTTATATGGACTATAATTCAGGTCGGGTATTTTATAACGAAACAATATATTGTAATTATATATCTTTTTGATATAATAAAATCAAATAAACCTATTAGGGAGGCCTTAGGCTTGATCGAATTATTCATACTCGGCGAATTGACGGGAGCTCCGATGCATGGCTATTTGCTGCACACGATCTTGAACGGGATTATTGGACCTACGCGAAAAATCAGCTGGGGGGTGCTTTATCCGCTCATTCATAGCCTGCTTGCAGACGGGCTGATCGAGCAGGTCCCCGATGAACAACAGGAAGGTGTCCGGCAGGGAAGAGGAAAGAAGAAAAAAATGTACCGAATAACGGAGGAAGGCAGACGCCGCTTTTTTCGGCTGATGGAAGAACCGATTCCATACTCGCCGGATTATGATCTGCATTTTTATGCCAAATTTTCGAATTTTGACATGATCGGCAAGGAGCAGCAGTTTTTGATTTTGCACCAGTACAAGGATTACCTGCGGTTTGAACTCCGCCATGAGGAAGAACGGGTGGAGTATGTGAGCAAAGACGAAATGATGCCCGATGGGGAACGTCATTACAATCTGATCTGGTTCAGGCATCGGTTGGACAAACTCCGTTATGACGAAGAGTGGGTTCTACAGTTAATCCATAACCTTCGAATGAATGGAGAAGAGGATAAGCGTGAGTGAATTGGGGATAGTCGAGGCGACGGCCCGGCCGTAAATGGCGAGCGCTTGAAGCCGTGTACTTCATGACGAAAGGTGATGACTATGGCACGCCTTTTACTGATTAACGGAGGTTCCGAAGGACATATCAATCCAACCCTCGGCGTTGTTCAAGAACTTATCCGCCGCGGCGAAGAGGTGGTTTACTGCACAGCGGAACAGTATCGTGATCTCGTCGAGCCAACGGGCGCCAAGGTGATCACGTTCGATGGCAACAAATTTGTGGAAGCGTTCCTTGCCGGTGGAAGAAATTTTTGGGCACGAGTTGGTGGACTTTTGCGCACTGCCGACATCGTTATTCCCAGCGTTCTGGAGCAAACCAAAGGAGAACGTTTCGATTACATCATTCATGACTCAATGTTCGGCTGTGGGCGTGTGCTTGCGCAAATCCTTGACTTGCCGGCAATCAGCTCGTGTACGAGTTTTGCCATTCATCAAAACAGCTTTGACAGTATGCAAGATCACCTCTCGCGCCAATTTACAGCAGACGTGAACGAACGTGCGCAACAGGAGTTTCAACAGCTTGTCAGTAACGTGCGAGCGAAATACAATGTGCAAGCAGGCTCCGCCTATGAGGTTTTCTGCAACCCGGCGCCAATGACCATCGTTTACACTTCGACACGCTTCCAACCCGGTGGAGAAAGCTTCGACGAGACGTACAAGTTTGTTGGACCGTCCATCGTGCCGCGCACACACGTTCAATTTGATTTCTCCCAGGCGGATACGGATCATCTGATTTATATTTCTCTCGGCACCGTTTTCAATCAAGCCGTAGATTTTTACAGGCGCTGCATTGCTGCGTTCGCCGGGACGAAGTACACCGTGGTTCTATCCGTTGGCGGAAAAACCCGGATTGCGGATTTGGGAGACCTGCCTTCGAATTTTATCGTCCGCAGCTACGTACCGCAACTCGAAGTACTGCAACGCGCCAAGTTGTTTATCACACACGGCGGCATGAATAGTGCCAGTGAAGGACTTTATTATGGCGTACCGCTGATCGTACTCCCCCAAAGTGCCGACCAACCTATTGTGGCGCGGCGTGTGGCTGAAATCGGCGCAGGCATCCAGCTAAATCAAGATGGCTTAACCGCATGGGATCTCAGAGAGGCGGCGGAACGCGTGCTTAAGGATTCGTCAATTCGAAAGACATGCGATGAAATTGGCGATTCGTTCCGGGCTGCGGGTGGGTATCGTCAAGCCGTCGAGGAGATTTTCGTGTATAAACGAAGTCTAGGATTGAGCAATTAATATAAGATTTATTTACAAATGGAGGTCATATACGATGTTCAAAAGTGGCAATGTGACTATCATGGTAGCTGATTTTAAAAAAGCGGTACAATTTTACGTAGAGACTCTTGGATTACAATTACAACACCAAGTGGAAGGGCATTTTGCACAGGTTGAAGCACCGGGATTGACTATCGGGCTGCTGCATCCTACCGGAGAACAAGGTGTTCAACCGGGAAAGTCAGAAAGCATTTCTATTGGATTTGAAGTACAGGAATTGGAGTCAGCAATCGAGGTACTGAAATCTCGTGGCGTTGAATTTCAACATATTATGGAAAACAATGGAACCCGGCTCGCACACTTCAATGATCCTGATGGTAATCTTCTTTACTTGATTTGCAATCGTTAAGCCATGAAACGGCTATCTATAGCACAATAAGCGATAGCACAATAAGCGAACAAAAGCCGATTCTTCCTCAGAGTAGGAAAAATCGGCTTTTTGAATGACCGATGCCCAGCAGGAGTACAACGACAATAAATTCCACGTTTAATTACAATGCTGCCCTTATACATTTACATTTTTGTGTTTATTAGGTGTATAATAATGTTAAATCTGACAGAATCCATCGCTTGATCTCTTATTCCAAGGAGGAGCCATTCTATGTCAGACTACCAAATCCGTTTATTGAAAGCGTTCTTCCTGCTGCTGTTTCTATTATTGGTGATCGGTATCGAGTATTACAGCCAGCTTCACGGCTAGACATGCTCCTTCTGCTCGTCCGCCTCGGAGCGCTTGCGGCTGCGCAGCTGCTCCGTCAGCTTCCGTCCCGTCGGCGTCTGCGCCAGCCCGCCAAGCGCCGTCTCCCGGTGCTCGCGCGGCATCGCCCGGCCAACCGACAGCATGACGCCGATCACTTCATCCGACGGAATGACGCTGCGCACACCGGCCAGCGCCATGTCGGCGGCAGCAAGCGCATTGACGGCGCCGAGCCCGTTGCGCACGATGCACGGAATTTCCACGAGTCCGGCAACCGGGTCGCAGATCAGGCCAAGCGTATTTTTTAGCGCCAAGCCGACCGCGTGCATCGCCTGCTCCGGGGTGCCGCCCCGCATTTCGACCAGCGCGCCAGCCGCCATCCCAATGGCGGAGCCGACCTCGGCCTGGCAGCCGCCCTCCGCCCCGGAAATGGACGAGTTGTTGGCGATGACATACCCGATCGCTCCGGCGCAAAACAATCCTTCGACCAGCTTCTCGTCCGGCCAGCCGAACCGTTCCTGCGAGCTGACGAATACGCCGGGGATGATGCCGCAGGAGCCTGCCGTCGGCGTCGCCACCACGCGGCCCATCGAAGCGTTCACTTCCGATACGGCAAGCGCATAGGCCATCGCCGTGCACGCTTCCCGGCCGGAAGACGGATCGCCGCTCGCCGCGAAGGCAGCGACCCGGCCGGCGTCGCCGCCCGTCAGTCCGCTCCGCGACGCGGTCGGCTGTTCGATCCCCCGGCGTACCGCTTCCTTCATCGTTTGATAATACTCCGCCATTTGGCGAATGACCTGCTCCCTCGTCTCGCCGGTTTCTTTAACCTGCTCCTCAATCATGAGGCGGGCGACCGTCGTCGATTCCGAGCGGCATAGTTCGGCCAATTCCCGCAGCGTTTGAAATCTCATGCTCTCCCGCTCCTTTGTGCCAAATCGATGATCGTCGCGTCCGCCACGTCCGGCAGCAGGCGAATGGACTCCAGCATGCCCTCCGGCGGAGCCGAATCCATCTCGATAACCGTCATCGCTTCGCCTTGACGACCTTTGCGGTCGACATCCATAAACCCGATATTGACCCCCGCCTCGCTGACGACCTTCGTAATCGAGGCGAGAATTCCCGTACGGTCCGAATGCTTGATCACCAGCATCGGGTACTGCCCCGTGCAGCTGACATCAAAACCGTTCAGCGAATGAATCTCAATATTGCCCCCGCCGATGGAAGCGCCCAATACCTCCGCATAGCGATCGCCCGACCACAGCTCGATTTTGGCCGAGTTCGGATGAGGCGCGGCCCCGGTTCCCGGCTCGAACGTAATCTCCATGCCTAGCGACCGGGCTTCGTCCAGCACATGCGGAATGCGGGGGTCGTCTGTATCGTAGTCGAGCAGCCCTCCGGCGATCGCCAGATCGGTGCCGTGGCCCCAGTACGTCTCCGCGAACGATTCGTACAGGAGTACGCGGGCTTTCTCCGGCCTGCAGCCGAGCAGCTGCCGCGCCACACGGCCGATGCGAACCGCACCGGCCGTGTGGGAGCTGGACGGACCGACCATCGCCGGGCCGATAATCGTAAATACATGCTTAAAGCGCATTGGACATACCCTCTTTCAACGGTTCGTCCGCTTTAACCGCCGGTTTTTGTTCCTTACGCTGCTGCCCGTTTTGCCGGACGTTTAGTCCTGGCTCGCGACGAATTCGCCGTAGGCTTCGGCGGTAAGCAAGCTGTCCAGCGCTTGGCCGAGCTCCCCGTCGACTTCCACTTCCACGATCCATCCGGCTCCGTACGGCTCGCTGTTGACCAGCTCCGGCGAATCGAGCAGCGCTTCGTTCACCTTCGTCACCGTCCCTGCTACCGGGCTGAACAGATCGGATACCGTCTTGACGGATTCGATCGTTCCCATCGGCGCATGCGCCTCCAGCTTGGCGCCGAGCTTCGGCAGCTCGACGAACACGATGTCCCCAAGCTGATGCTGGGCAAAATCCGTAATGCCGATCCGCACGGACGTCGGCCCGATCTTTTCCGCCCATTCATGCTCTTCCGTATAACGCAATCCCGCTTTCACTTCACTCATCGTCAGCACCCTTTTCTCCTGAAATGAATAGATCCCTATCGCTTTGAAAACGCGGGCAGCAGCATGACGGGGCTCTGCCCCTATCCTATTTCCGCTCCGCCTTGATTACCTTCCGGCGAAGCAGCCTGCTTCCCACTTAGCGTATCCGCCAAGGCCGGCGCTTTATCCGCATCCGCCGAAACGCCAACCTCGCCGTTGCCGGATTGAAGCGCTTCCACTCAGATTGTCCGGCTGCGCCCGCTTGCTCGCAAACGCCAAAAAAGGACAGGAAAAGGCATCTCGCCTTGTTCTCTGTCCCGGGTACCTGAGAGTTTAGGGCCGCTTCGTCGCGCCGTTACCCCTTTGGTGGCTTACGCTCTCTCCAGAGGCGCGTCGGATGGCGGTACGTTTACCTGAGAGATTAATCGCCATTCGGCAGGTTTGGCGACTTGCTCCTTCGGTGCCTTGCGCGAGCCTCATTGCGGCCGCTCCGGTCTCTCCCAACCATCGTCATTCGCTGTATTCACATCTCCTTCAAGAGTAATTCAACCGGATAGGGATGTCAAGAATCCGTGCCAAAAACTTGCCTGACGTTTGCGGTTGACACAGGCCCGCTCTTTAGAGTATTAATGAATATAGAGCTATATAACCGAATAACGCGGATGAACGTAAAGGGAGAGATTACCGGAACGTACGGTAGCGCCGAAGGAGTAAGCCCGCCAAGCCGGGTGAATCTCTCAGGCAAAAGGACCTCTACCGGACGCATCTCTGGAGAGCACCCCGCTTGCTGTAAGCAGGTCAGGGTCACCCAAGGGGAAACTTGTACGGCCGCTTCCTATCCGGAAGCCGGCTGCAAGGTAACTCTCAGGTACAAAGGACAGAGCGGAAGGACAGCGCAGGCATGCGATTTTGGCATGCTTGGTTGCCTTTTCGTCCTGTCCTTTTTTGACATGAAAGCGCATCGTAATCCCATACCACGACCGAGGTGATTCGATTGAATCCGTCATTGAAAAGAACGCCGTTATTCCCTTTGTATGCCGAGTACCCCGGTGTCCGCTGTATCGACTTCGGCGGCTGGGAGCTGCCGGTGCAATTCACCGGCATCGGGCGTGAGCACGAAGCGGTCAGGCAGCAGGCCGGCCTGTTCGACGTATCGCACATGGGCGAATTTCTCGTGACCGGCACGTTCGCGGAGACGTTCCTCCAGCGGGTCACGACGAACGACGTCTCGCGGCTCGCCGACGGCCAGGCGCAGTATACGCTGATGTGCTACGAAGACGGGGGCGTCGTCGACGATCTGCTCGTCTACCGGCTGTCGGCCGATCAATTTATGCTTGTCGTCAACGCCTCCAATATCGACAAGGATTTCCAGTGGCTGGAATCGCATCTGCTCGGCGATGTCGCCTTGGAGAACAAATCGGACGAGACGGCGCTCCTCGCCCTGCAGGGCCCGAACGCCCAAGCGATTGCCGCCCGCGTCACGGACGCCGATTTGAATGCGCTGTCACCGTTCCATTTTATTCCTGAAATCAGGGTATGCGGCGTGCCCGTGCTCGTTTCCCGCACCGGCTATACCGGCGAAGACGGCTTCGAGTTTTATGTCGCCGCGGACGATGCCCCCGTGCTGTGGAGAGGGCTGCTGGAAGCGGGCGAGCCGCTCGGCCTGACGCCTGCCGGGCTAGGCGCGCGGGATACGCTGCGGTTTGAGGCCAAGCTGCCGCTGTACGGGCAGGAGCTGTCCGACAAGATTACGCCGCTGGAGGCAGGCCTCGGCTTCTTCGTCAAGCTGGGGAAGGAGGACTTTATCGGCCGGGACGCGCTGCTCCGCCAGAAAGAACAAGGCGTGCCGCGCAAGCTCGTCGGCATCGAGATGATCGACCGCGGCATTCCCCGCTCCCACTATCCCGTCTATGCCGGTGACCGGCAGATCGGCGAGGTGACCACCGGGACGCAGTCCCCTTCGCTTAAGCGAAATCTCGGTCTGGCGCTGATTCAGGCGGAATATGGCGAGCCGGGCACCGAAGTGGAAGTGGAAATCCGGGGCAACCGGTTGAAGGCCGTTGTCGTCAAAGCGCCGTTCTATCGGCGAAACATGAAATCCTAACAGAAGCAAGAAACGACAAGGAGTGAAACCCATACGATGAGCGTCAAACACCGGTATTTGCCTATGACCGACCGGGACCGGGCCGATATGCTTCGCACGATCGGCGTCGACTCGGTCGAAGAGCTGTTTCGAGACATTCCCGAACCGATCCGCTACCGCGGCACGCTGCCGATGTCCGGCGCGCTGGACGAAATTTCGCTGCTGAAGCATATGAAGCAGCTGGCTTCGCGCAATGCGGATACGAGCCAATACGCCAGCTTTCTGGGCGCGGGCCTGTACGATCATCACGTGCCCGTCGTCATCAATCATATTATTTCCCGTTCCGAATTTTATACGGCCTATACGCCGTATCAGCCGGAAATCAGCCAAGGGGAGCTGCAGGCGATTTTCGAATTCCAATCGTACATTTGCGAACTGACCGGCATGAAGGTCGCTAACGCCAGCATGTACGACGGCGCGACGGCGCTGGCCGAAGCGGGCGCGCTCGCCAGCGGAGCCACGCAGCGGAAGCAGATTGTCGTTTCGCGGACCGTCCATCCCGAGGCGCGCGAAATTATGCGCACGACGGCGCGCGGCCTGAACCTTGACGTGGTAGAGGTCGACTATGCGGACGGCGTGACCGATCTGGAGCAGCTGAAAGCCGCAGTGACCGACGATACCGCCGCCGTCATCGTACAGTCGCCGAACTTCTTCGGCTGCATCGAGGATCTCGTGGCGATCGAACCGATCGCTCACAGCCGCAAAGGGCTGTTCGTCGTCAGCACGAATCCGATGTCGCTCGGACTGCTGGAAGCGCCCGGCAAGCTGGGGGCGGATATCGTCGTAGGCGATGCCCAGCCGCTGGGCATCCATCCGGCGTTCGGCGGACCGACCTGCGGATTCTTCGCTGTCTCCGAGCCGCTGATGCGCCGCATGCCCGGCCGGATCGTCGGCCAGACGGTCGACCGCGACGGCAAGCGCGGCTTCGTGTTGACGCTGCAAGCCCGGGAGCAGCACATCCGGCGCGAGAAAGCGACCTCGAACATTTGTTCGAACCAGGCGCTGCTGGCGCTGTGCGCCTCCGTCTATCTGTCGACGATGGGCAAGGAAGGGATTCGCGAGGTGGGAAGCCTGAATCTGCAGAAATCCCATTATGCCGCGCGCGAGCTGGCGAAGCTCGAAGGCCCGTCGCTGCCGTTCACGGCGCCTTTCTTCAACGAATTCGTCGTGAGCCTTCCGGCGAACGCCAATATCGCAGACTTGAACGAACGGCTGCTGGAAGCCGGATTTATCGGAGGGCTCGATCTGGGCCGCTATTATCCGGAGCTTCAGAACCATATGCTCGTCGCCGTTACCGAAAAAAGGACCAAAGCTGAAATTGACGAATTTGCAGCACGATTGGGGGAACTCGTATGAAACCGGAAAAAGCGCTCATTTTCGAGCTGAGCCAGCCGGGGCGCGTCGCGTACTCGCTGCCCGCCTGCGACGTCCCGGAGACGGAGGCCGCCGAGCTGATTCCGTCTCACCTGCTTCGCAGCGAGCCCGCCGCCCTGCCGGAAGTGTACGAGGTCGACGTGATCCGGCATTACACCGAGCTGTCGCGCCTCAACTTCGGCGTAGATAACGGTTTTTACCCGCTCGGCTCGTGCACGATGAAATACAATCCGAAGATTAACGAAGATACGGCGCGTTTCCCCGGGTTTGCCGGGATTCATCCGTATCAGCCGGAATCGAGCGTTCAAGGAGCGTTGGAGCTGCTGTACACGCTCCAGAACGATCTGGCGGCGCTCACCGGCATGGATCAGGTTACGCTTCAGCCGGCCGCGGGAGCGCACGGCGAATGGACGGGACTCATGATGATCCGCGCTTACCACGAAAGCCGGGGCGAAACCCGGACCAAGGTCATCGTGCCGGATTCCTCCCACGGAACGAACCCGGCCAGCGCGACGACGGCCGGCTTCGAGACGCTGACGATCAAGTCGAACGAGCAGGGACTCGTCGATCTGGACGCGCTGCGCGCGGCGGTCGGTCCCGACACGGCCGCGCTCATGCTGACGAACCCGAGCACGCTCGGCTTGTTCGAGGAGCACATCGTGGAGATCGCAGAAATCGTCCACGAGGCAGGCGGATTGCTGTACTATGACGGAGCCAACTCCAACGCCATCATGGGCATTACGCGCCCCGGCGACATGGGCTTCGACGTCGTGCATCTCAACCTGCACAAGACGATGAGCACCCCGCACGGCGGCGGCGGTCCGGGCGCAGGGCCGGTCGGCGTGAAGAGCAAGCTCATTCCGTTCCTGCCGAAGCCGATCGTGGCCCGCCGCGAGGACGGCACGTTCTACCTCGACTCCGACCGTCCGGACTCGATCGGACGGGTGAAGGCTTACAACGGCAACTTCGGCATTCTCGTCCGGGCGTATACGTACATCCGCACGTACGGTCCGGAGGGACTCCGCGAAGTATCGGAATGCGCCGTGCTGAACGCCAACTACATGATGCACCGGCTTGCTCCGTATTTCGAAATGCCTTATCCGGGCGTCTGCAAGCACGAGTTCGTCATGTCCGGACGAGGCCTCAAAAAGTACGGCGTGCGGACGCTCGACGTCGCCAAGCGCCTGCTCGATTTCGGCTACCATCCGCCGACCATCTACTTCCCGCTCAACGTCGAGGAATGCATCATGATCGAGCCGACGGAGACGGAAAGCAAGGAGACGCTCGACGCGTTTATCGAGACGATGATCCGGATCGCCAAGGAAGCCGAGGAACAGCCGGACCTGCTGCTAAACGCGCCGTACACGACCGTCGTCAGACGGCTCGACGAAACGCTGGCCGCCCGTAAGCCCGTGCTGAACTGCACCTGCGGGTAAGCTAGAGCTTTAAAAATAACACTCGCACAGCGCAGAAAAAACAAAAACCCCGGCCGCCTGCGGAAGTCCGTTGTTACAGGACTCCGCCGAAGCGGCCGGGGTTTTCTGCGTGATACTATTTTTGGCGTTAATATAGACGGCACTCGCCATTGCGCCGACATGATTACGTTTTTATCCCGTTACTAAAACTGCGCCTCCGTCAAAATACATATTCCCAAAAAGCTATACCCGATTTATAACACATGGATATATTGTTTTTGGTTATTGTAAATAGTCCGGAATTTGAAGCCTGTATTCCATAGCTATGTTCATGAATTGAGCAATTTTCTATTCTATGATTGCTAAAAGATCGACCGCTAGAAATCCGTTCTCCATATTCGATTCCGTAAGTACCATTCTCTCCTCCTCTTCCATTTATGCCAATGTTGCTTATAACAGTTTGGTTTGTATATTTTAAATCATGACTTAGTCCTGTCTAAAAGTATCGGCAAAACTTAGTTAGCACTGATTCAATGCACCTTTCCCTGAGTTCAGCAGTTTTTATCATCACTTGTATTCAAATTTCTCTCACATCCGCATTCCCATAACCCTCCGCTTGGAGTTCGAGCACATTTTTATCCACCACATAAGTCTTTGCAATCATATCGTGCAGCGCTTGTTTTTTCTGAGTGAATCCGGCCATGATGAAGCCGACGTACAGAGTACAAACGGAAATCAGCTTGCTCCAATATCTGCCGCTCGCCCGCGCGAAAGAGATCCTTTCGTTCCTTTCATCCACCACGACGCTGCCTGTCGCAAGCTTTCCTAACGTTGCCTTCCATTTTGACGATTCCATGAAGGCATAGTACAGCCATCCGGTAGCAATAATGAGCAAGAACCGAGCCCCTACGGTAACCCAAACGAAGGTAGTGGCGGATTGGGTTAAATTAAGAGCGAATGGAATCATAAGCAGGTATTCAAACATGGTAAATACGCTGCCCAGAATCACACTGGCTACATAAAGGATGATGCCATCGATAATATAAGCGCACAATCGTTTCCAAAATCCCGAATACATTCTCTCTCTTCCTCCCATTTCTCTTCGGATTGCCATAATATCTTACTATTTGATCCTGCGATTTCCAAATTATTATCGGCAGAAGTCCTAATTTTTCTTACACTTTAGGAAAATGAAGAGCATTCATCCGCGAAAATGTTCTGAAATCGTTTGGGAGGGGAAAGCGAATCGCGTGCCTATTTCATAACGGCGGCGCTGCGGGATTCGCTACGCGAACCGGCAGGCAATACCCCGCTTCGCTGAAACAAGAGCAAGGAAACGAGCAAACAAAGAACGGTAAACAGGCTGACCGAAACAAACCCATGAAAATGCGTGTACAAAATTCCGGCTACGGACGAAGCGATCGTAGCTCCGAAATACATGGACGCGTTCGCCAAGGAAGAGATCGTTCCGCGTGCCGTAGAAGACAAGCCTTGCAGCCAGCTCATGATGAGCGGGAAAAGCATCCCCATCATAAAATAAATCAAAAAGTAAGCCAGCTTTACGTATGTAATACTTTCCATAAAGGAGAGGCTTGGAAAAATCAGAACGAGCAATACCATCCCCGAAACGAACGCTCTTCTTCCCCCCACCCTCTGCACCACGCTGCTGCCAAAAAAGCTGCTGAGCGTATTGCCCAAGCCAAGAAACAGCAGCACCGTTCCAATCCCCCCGACGCTGAGCCCGAATTGGTCCGAGAGCCAGGTTCCGATGAAGGAGAACGTGGCAAAGTTGCCGAGCTGAAACACAAAATAAGCGAGGAAAGCTTTTTTCGCCCTGGATTCGCGAAGCAGCCCACGATAGCGTCCGACAATGGAAGGAGCTTTCCCCTCAGCCGGCGGCGCCGGAATCGACGGCAGCACCAGCGCAATGAGCATCACGATAACAAACGAGGCGGCCCCAATCGCAATAAACGGAGTATGCCATCCGTATGCGGCAAGATAGCTGCCAATGGGCACTCCGAGCATTTGCGCAACCGCAAGTCCGGCCGTGGCGATCCCCATCGCTTTTAATACTTTGCCGGACGGCACGACTTGCGGGATGGCCGCCCATACCTGCGGCGACACAAATGCACCGCTCACCCCCGCCAAAAAGCGGAAGAGCAGCATGGTCCAAAAGTTGGCGGCAAGCCCGCAAAGCAGCGTAAACACACCGAAGCTGATCATCCCCGCGATCATGACTTTTTTCCGGTTCCACCCGTCCGAGAGAGGTCCGGCCACGAGCGCAAACAGCGCATAGCCTAAAGCGTAGGAGGAAACGATCCATCCCGAACGTTCGACCGAAATGCCGAAGGCCTCCCGCAGCGTCGGCAATAAAGGCGAAGCGATGAACGTATCGGTGCCGATAATAAACATCATGCAGAAAAACAACGCGATTACTCTGTTCAAGATCCGTATCCCCTTTATTTCGTTATTTCGAAAATATTCGAATAATTGAAATATAGCACTCCCTTTGATATAATTCAACTACCGATAATTTTTGTATGGAAGGCGATCGATCTTGAGGAAGCTTTTTCACCCGCATGTTGATGAAATCAATTTGTCTACCGTGCTCTATGCGCTCAGTGACGACATTCGGCTCCAAATCATCAAAAGCCTGGCGGATCACGGGGAGCAATCCTGCAACCAGCTGGACATCCCGATTCCGAATTCGACTCTCTCCCATCATTACAAGGTGCTGAGAGAATCGGGGGTTACGCATACGCGAATCGAAGGAACCCAGCGGTTTGTCTCGCTGCGCTGCGACGATCTGAATGCTCGCTTTCCCGGTTTGTTACAGGCCATTCTTCAGGGATTGGCCCCCCGAGCATAGCTGCTGTCCCTGAACGCAAACAGGCCAGCCTTCTTAACGAAGGTGGCCTTTGCTTCAGGCTGAATAAGCCGATTGTCTAATCCCAATCCATGTAAAAGGTCGCCGTCAGCTTGCCGCTGGCGCACTCGGGACAATCCAACCGAACCGTTCTCGGATCGTCCGGCACGGGATGCATCGCTTCCCCGCATCTCCGGCAGCAGCAGGAGGTGACAAAATAATCGTTATCGGACTTCATTTCCAGATAAAGCTCATTTTGGATCGCACGGCATGCCCTACACCGGTACAAAGCGTCATAAGCCTTGTATCGAGTGCTTGGTTCCTTCTCAAAGTCGGCAATCCGCTTCTTAAGCGACACATCCTGCACGAATGAAGCGATGGAATGCAGATAGACGTACGAAAATCCGATTCCAACAAAAACGTTCGTATGATAACCGCAATGACCGCATTCCAGTTTATACGCTTCACCCATACTTATCCTCCTCTCCGGTTAACGAAACTACTCTATTATACCAAAAAAAGAAATACAATATTTTCAAAATAAGCCCATTTTTTCATCGACTCGGCATTCAATGCGCAGCAAATACGATATAATAGACAACAAGATACTGAGATTCCTCTAAAACGGATGTGTAAGGATGCTGCATCTTTTTGTCGATATGCTGGAGCGCGTCGGCTTCCTGATTGCGCTGGCGTTCGTCTTCTCGCGCAGCCGGTGGATGCGAAGCTCCATGAGCTACCAAGGGGAGCAGGCTCATCAGTGGCGCTTCGTCGTCTTTTTCAGCCTGTATGCGATTCTCGGCACATATTCCGGGGTAACCGTGACCCCGTATTCGTACCAGCCGGCGCCATGGATCGGCGAAGTCTCCCCCACAGCCGCCATCGCCAACTCGCGGTCGATCGGGGTCGTCATCGCCGGACTGCTCGGCGGGGTAAAGAGCGGGCTGATCGTCGGCGTCATTGCCGGCCTGCACCGGTACAGCCTCGGCGGCTTCGTCGCCGTCGCGTGCATGCTGGCGCCTGTCGCCCAAGGCATCATGGCGGGACTATTCCGCAATGCCGTCAAACGGCGGTTCCGGCACGCAGCTTCGGCCAAGCCGGCGTTTGCCGTCGGTCTGCTCGCGGAAGCGGTTCAGATGGCGTTGATCCTGCTGCTGGCGAAGCCGTGGAACGAAGCGCTCGGGTTGGTCGCGCTGATCGGAATTCCGCAAATTGTCGCGAATGGGATCGGCGTCTCGCTGTTTTTCATCGTGTATCATACGATGGAAAGCGAGGAGGACCGGATCGGAACGGAGCACGCGCGCAAAGCGCTGCACATCGCCGATTTGACGATGCCGCTATGGCGGTTGGATTTTGACCGGGCGGTCCGGGAGGTTGCGAGAACGCTGCACGAGGAGACGAAGGCCGTCGGCGCTTATTTTTACAAAAACGATACGGAATGGGTTAAGGAAGGCCGCAAGACGCCGTATTGGGTCGATTTGCCGATGGAAATGCAAAATCAGAAGCTGATCGGCCGCTTCCGGTTGTTTTACGAGCGGAAGCAGGAGGATACCCCGTCCCGGCGGCGGATGATGACAACGCTCGCGAGGCTTATTTCCCAGCAGTACGCTTTTGTGGAGGCGGAGCGGCAGGGACAGCTGTTGGCTGATGCCGAAATCCGCTCGCTGCAGGCGCAGATGAGCCCGCACTTTTTATTCAACGTCTTGAATACGGTCAAATCGTTCATCCGCACGAAACCGGAGGAAGCGCGGCAGCTCATCACGCACCTGTCCAAATTCCTCCGCAAAAATATAAACGGCAGCAGCAAAACGCTGGTCTCGGTCCGCGACGAGCTCGAGCTTGTTATGTCCTACCTGAGCTTGACCAAAGCACGGCTCGGCGATCAGCTTGAGTTTGTGACGGATATTGACGAAGCGGCGCTGGACTGCCGTATTCCTCCGTTTACGATTCAGCCGCTGGTGGAAAATGCGATTGTGCATGGGCTCCAAAACATCGGCAGGCCCGGTATGATCCGCCTCGGCGTGAAGCACGAATCATACGGTGGACAATTCCGCGCCCGGATCACGGTCGAGGATAACGGCACCGGGATGGGCCGGGGCGTGCCGGGGGCGGCGGACGAGCATGCGGGCGTCGCGCTGCGCAATATCGTCCAGCGGCTGAGCTATCATTACGGTACGGAGCAGCCGCTGGAGATCGAAAGTACACCGGGGAAAGGCACGAAAGTTAGCTTTTGGGTGAGGTGACAAGAATGGGCTGGAATGTGGTGATTGCCGATGATGAAGCACCTTCCCGGGAGGAGCTCGCCTATTTGCTGGAGCAGATCGCCGACGTGTCGCAGGTGACGCAGGCGGTCGGCGGGATGGACGCGATCCGCAAGGTGAAGGAGCTGACGCCGGACGTGCTGTTTCTCGATATGGAGATGCCGGACCTCAGCGGACTGCAGGTGGCGCAAATCGTAGGCGAGCTCGACCCGGGGGTCAAAATCGTCTTTTCCACCGCTTACGATCATTATGCGGTCGACGCCTTTAAGCTGCGCGCGTTTCATTACATATTGAAGCCGTATGACGAGGACGATCTCGGTGCGGTCTTTCGGGAACTGCGGCAGGCCGCGGAGAAGAGCTTTGCGCCGGATTCGCGCAAGCCTGCAGCGGGGGACGCCTGCGTGAAGCTGGCGCTTGAATTGGACGACGGCATCAAGTACGTATCGCCGAAACATATCGTTTATATCAGCAAGGAAGGCAAGCGGGTTCAGGTCCATACCCTCCAGGACGCTTACGAGGTCTCCTACACCTTGCAAGAGCTGGAGCAGAAGCTGGCGCCGTACGGTTTTTTCCGCTGCCACAAAAGCTATCTGGTCCGGCTGGAAGCGATCACGGAATTGAAGTCGTGGGTCAACGGGGCTTACGACGTACGAATGGACGATGCGGTCCGCAGCCGCGTTCCCGTCAGCCGGAATTACGTGAAGGAGCTGCGTTTGAAGCTGGAAATCTGACATCTTGAACCGGGTTCCGGACATCATGCGATCCAAGCGGTTTCCCTCGGGCAACAGAGCGTTTATACTTGGTTGCAAACGCTGCCATGATGGAAGCAATTCACAGGTGGAGGGAACCGCTATGGCTAAAAGCTTGAAATCCATCGGTTTATGGGGACTCGTATCGGTACTCGGCGCCTTCGGATTCGCGGCGATTGCGCTGAACCGCGGAGAATCGGTCAACGCGGTCTGGCTGATTGTCGCCGCCGTCTCGTGCTATGCCGTCGCTTACCGCTTCTACAGTAAATTTCTGGCCCGCAAAGTGCTCGGTTTGGACGACAACCGCAAGACGCCGGCCGAGATCAACAATGACGGCAAGGATTATGTGCCGACGAACAAATGGGTATTGTTCGGGCACCACTTCGCCGCCATCGCCGGCGCAGGGCCGCTCGTCGGTCCGGTGCTTGCGGCGCAGATGGGCTATTTGCCCGGTACGCTCTGGATTGTAATCGGCGTTATTCTCGGCGGAGCCGTGCAGGACTTCGTCATTTTGTTCGCCTCGACGAGACGGGGCGGCAAATCGCTCGGGGAGATGATCAAGGAAGAGATCGGCCCGACCGCCGGGGTCATCGCGATGATCGGCATTCTCGCCATTATGGTCATTCTGCTCGCCGTATTGGCGCTCGTTGTCGTCAAAGCGCTGATCGGCAGCCCTTGGGGGATGTTCACCATCGCAGCCACCATCCCCATCGCGGTTCTCATGGGAATTTACATGCGGTTTATTCGTCCCGGCCGGGTAGCCGAAGCTTCGCTGATCGGGCTGGTGCTGCTTCTGGGCTCTCTCGTAGGGGGCAAGTACGTAGCCGAAAGCCCGGTGCTTTCCGGCCTGTTTACGTTCAACGGCGAAACGATTGCGCTCATGCTGATCGCTTACGGCTTTATCGCTTCCGCGCTGCCGGTCTGGCTGCTGTTGGCCCCGCGCGATTACTTGAGCACGTTTCTGAAAATCGGCACCATCGTAGGATTGGCGCTCGGCATCCTGTTCGTCATGCCCGATCTCGCGATGCCGGCCACAACCAAGTTTATCGACGGCACGGGGCCGGTCTTCGCCGGCAATCTGTTCCCGTTCCTGTTCATTACGATTGCGTGCGGCGCCGTCTCCGGCTTCCATTCGCTGATTTCGTCCGGCACGACGCCGAAAATGCTGGAGCGGGAAACGCACGCCCGGCCGATCGGCTACGGCGCGATGCTGATGGAATCGTTCGTCGCCATCATGGCGCTGATCGCCGCCTGCGTCATTACGCCGGGCGCCTACTTCGCCATTAACTCCCCGGCTGCCGCCATCGGCACCGATGCGGTGAAAGCGGCGGCCACACTGACGTCATGGGGCTTTACGATCACGCCGGACGATCTGACGAATTTGGCCAAGGACGTCGGCGAATCCACGATTCTTTCGCGAACCGGCGGCGCGCCGACGTTCGCCATCGGCATGGCGCATATTTTGTCCGGGGTCATCGGCGGCAAGGCGCTGATGGCGTTCTGGTATCATTTTGCCATCTTGTTCGAAGCGTTGTTTATTCTCACGACGATCGACGCGGGAACCCGGGTAGGCCGGTTCATGATTCAAGAAATTCTCGGCAGCGTCGTCAAGCCGCTCGGCAATACCGAATCGACACTCGGCAACGTAGTCGCTACGGCGCTTTGCGTGGCCGGTTGGGGCTATTTCTTGTACCAAGGCGTCATTGATCCGCTTGGCGGCATCAACTCGCTTTGGGCGCTATTCGGTATCGCCAACCAAATGCTGGCGGGCATGGCGCTCATTCTCGGCTCGACCATCCTGCTGAAAATGGGCAAGAAGGCATACGCCTGGGTGACGCTGGTACCGACGGTCTGGCTGCTTACCATTACGATGACGGCCGGCTGGCAGAAGCTGTTTCACCCCGACGCCAAAATCGGGTTTCTGACCCACGCGCAGCAGTATCAGGACGCGATGAACGCCGGAAAGCTGCTGGCCCCGGCCAAAACAGCCGCGCAAATGCAGCAGATCATCACGAACGATTACGTGGATGCGATCCTATGCGGCTTGTTTATGATCATCGTACTGGCCGTGCTCCTCGTATCGATGCGGACATGGTACCGCGTGCTGAAGGGCCTGCCTGTCGGGCTGAGCGAAGCGCCTTACGTGGCGCGCGGCGCGGACGGCGTCCGGGAGGTGCCGAAGTATGTTTGAGGCGGTCAAGGACGTGCTCAAGTACCGCAGACAGTTCCTCGACTTGCTCGTCGGGGTGCCGAACTACGAGCGGTACGTCGAGCATCGGAAGGAATGCCATCCGGGCGAGCCGATCCAGACGCGGGAGGAGTTTTTCCGCGAGGCGCAGGAAGCCCGATACAACGCCAAAGGCGGCAAAGTTTCGCGCTGCTGCTGAGAGCCAAGGCCGATCCTCGTCGGGTCGGCCTTTTTAAATCATTTGCTCCCGTCTTCGGGATTCTCGGGCACCAGCATTGTAAATTCCAGTTCGGAGACATATTGTTTCTCCTGCCTAAACCTATCGAAGTACGGCTTGACCGTTATTGATTTCGGCCTGGTCCGGAAAGCCTCGTAAGTATAATCCGCTTTGTCATTTTCATAGTTGCCTCCTCCCCCGCCGAGCGATTTGGGAAAGTTCCCCTCATTGTCAACGATATCAAACCGCAAATCTTTCAAGAGATACTCATCCGCTAAGTTGACCGTGAGGCGGGTTGTGATAGGCGTCATTTCCAATTTGGCGGCTACTTTCAAGCTCTCGCCCTCATAGGTTTTCGTCTCTTCGGTTGTAAGAACCGTAGTTCCGGCCATTTTGACGACCGGCACTTTTAATTCAAACGGTTGTTTATACCCTCTTAACCCCATCTTGACCGTCAAATCGAATTGATCCGGAATATCCCCGGATAAATCTTGAATTTGCACAAGCACGGATTCCGAAGGTTCGGTAACCATATCCGTTCCCAAGCTAAGACTTCCATATTTTCCGGAAGGCAACCAAACCTGAATATTTTCAAAAGAACCCTTCTTCGCCGTATCATTCATGATTGAACGCAAATGATAGAGCGCGCCTTCGGTTCCCTCCGGGGCCGTTCTTGTTAACTCCAATGCAATTCGTATTCCGTCGTAAGACACCTTCGTAGTCGTTATGGTGAAGCCGTCATGGCTTGCACTTTCATTTACGGTTGTCGCAAGCCCTTCCTCTTCGGCCTTCTGAAGCCCAGAATCCCCTGCAAGCTTGAAAATGTTCCCCACGATCGGCAACTTATTCAATGCTTCGGCCATCGTCGGGGAGATCAGCACGGGACTCAGAATCAATAACCCAAGAATGGCTGCGGCGACGGCAATGACTAACCCTTTCCGAAGCAGCATCCGCTTTATGGTTGTTTCGCCGGGAAGCTTGTCCGCTTGCTTCTCCATTTGCCGGATCATCATGTACGTTTCGTCTAAACGTGAACGCATCGTTGCCGTGATGTGGTCGGGAAGCTTATTCCTGCATTCGATCAAGTTATTGTCCAACTCATTGCGCGCCACAGCTCATCTTCCTTTCCGGACTATTTCCTAGCCAAGACAATAACAGCTTTCTTGCCCGATGCAGGCGGGTCTTCACCGCTCCCGTCGATATACCGAGCACATCAGCCACTTCGGAGAGAGGGAGATCCTGAAAATAATGCAGGACAATGACGATTTGCAGGTTCTCTTCCAAATGGTCCACCATCTCCCGCAAATCGATATTTTCATACTCCGCCATACCCGAAGGACGGCTGGGAAGCTCGTCTCCCGTCATCAACAGCATCCGCTTCTTCAGCAGTTTATTGCACTCGTTAATCAAAATCCGATAGATCCACGTTTTGAAAAAAGCAGGATTTTTAACGTATGCAGAGATTTGTACGCTTTCAGTATCGCCTCTTGTACGACATCGGCACAATCCGCCTCCTGCTTGACAATCGCCCAGGCCATTCGATACAAGGGCAGCTCCAATTCCTTCATCAGATCGATGAATGCTTCGCTATCCCCTGCTTGCGCTTTAAGGACATCGTCTTCTTTCCAATCCACCAACACAGCCACCTTTCCATAAAAAACGATCCCTGTTGCCATTTTCTTCTCTCAGTTCAATTATTAGATCCTTCAAATACGGAAAAGGTTACAAAAAAATAGACCGTCCCCAAGGTAACGGTCTAATGTCATACCTTGTCTAAACAAATGGAGGAACAATATGAAATTACTGAACGACAGAATTAAAATTATTACTATTTTTTTGAGATTTGATAAAAAAGATAATCCTCTGTGGAACGTGTGAAAAGTGATCATCATGATATAATCGAAGCGGGAGTGGAAAGAGCACGTGTTGATGTATGGCAAACAGGCGCTTCTTAACAAGGAGGAACCAGCTAATGACTAAACGTATACTGAATTGGGAGCAAGGTAAATGGATCAACCAGCCTTTATCAGCTCGGCAAGAGGGCGATCATCTGAAGGTCGTACCGGAAAAGGGAAGGGATTTTTGGAAAAAGACTTTATACGATTTTGAATTTGAAGACGGTGCTGCCCTGTTAGCAGACTGGCAAACGGACAGCGCTGTAGAAGTGTCTTTTCTGTTGACTTCCTTCACAGAGCTGTATGATCAAGCCGGTATTTTGTTATATCACGAACCAGAGCAATGGATTAAAGCCGGAATTGAAATCAATGATGGAATTCCTCATCTGGCTGCAGTAGTAACGGATGGATATTCCGATTGGTCTTTGGCTGCTGTACCGGAATGGGAGGGAGAGGAGGTTACAATTCGTGCTTCCGTTATGAAGGATGCAGTGATTATTCGGGCACGCACCGGGAGGCACGGATGGCGAACCATTCGCGTCGCCCGTTTCCCATACCCTTCCGGCAATCTGGCTGGGCCCTTCACATGCTCACCGACTCGTGACGGTCTGGAGGTCACTTTTACCCGTTGGTCTTTCACCGAAGCGGATCAGGAGCTGCATATAGACCCGCCAATGGAATAATGAAGCTGAGCTTACCCGCAAAAAGAGTCCCTGACCGGTTCAATCGACCGGCTAGGACTCTTTTGATATTTAGCCCCCCTGCTCCATGGTTATCAAGGCTTTCCCGCCCCGAAACAAAAAAAGAGGCCCGCCAACAGGGCGAGCCTTCAAATGGTTTATATATTAAAAAGGGGGTCTTGCTTATTATATTACACCCCCAACATGTTAAATACGTAACAGGAATATTTCATTTATGTAACAAAATTGTAATCGTTTCCATTTTACGAAAACGATAATCGCTTTCACTCCACTGAGAAAAGTTATCAAAAAAGTGATAAAACTTCTCAAAAACGAAGAATAAGCCCATAAAATCAGTGATAAACGATCTCAATTAAAGTATTTGCCAAAATTCAGAACTTGACGTATAATCCGTTACATACAGCAGCTCGAAAGGACGGTGTTACCCATGCAAGATGATCATTACGATTTCCATCATCTTCATCATGTCAAAGAACAAAGCCGGTCCAAGAAGACGCTCTGGGTTACGCTCATTTTGACCACCTTCTTTACGATCGTCGAAATTATCGGGGGCTTGATGTCGAACTCGCTGGCCCTTCTCTCCGATTCGGCTCATATGATCTCCGACGTTATCGCTCTGGGCCTCAGCATGATTGCCATCTATTTGGCTACCCGGCCGCCGAATGCGCGGTTTACGTTCGGCTATCTGCGCTTCGAAATCATCGCCTCCTTCCTGAATGGGCTGGCGTTGGCCATTATCGCCGCAGGCATCTTCATCGAAGGCATCCGCAGGTTCATTACGCCGGAAGAAATCGACCTGAAGCTGATGCTGATCATCGCGTCCATCGGTCTCGTCGTCAACCTTGTGCTCACCCTTGTGCTCAGCCGCAGCATGAAGGAAGAAGAGAACCTGAACGTCCAAAGCGCCCTATGGCACTTTATCGGCGATTTGCTCAGCTCGATCGGAGTTATTGTCTCGGCCGTCATCATTTATTTTACCGGCTTGAAATGGTTCGACCCGCTTATCAGTATGGTCATCGGCGGCATTATTTTTACCGGCGGCGCTAAAATCATCAAAGAATCGTACCTCATTCTTATGGAATCGGTACCCAGCCGCTACGACTTGGACGAGATCCGCCAGTCGATCCGGGATGTTGAAGGGGTCGAGGATGTGCACGAAATGCACCTGTGGGCCGTATCGACCGACCACTACTCGCTGACAGCCCACGTGTTTATCGACGACAAGATTCAACCGTTTTGCATCATTCTCGCCATCAATGAGACGCTCAAGGAAAAATACGGCATCGAGCATTCGACTATCCAAACGGAGCATGTCAACATCCATCCGCACGGCGAGTACGGCAAACAATTTTTGCGTCATAAACATAAACAAGCGGAGAAGGGCCCGGTCATGAGGCCATTGCAAAATTGACACGGCGAACCTCCCGCTTTCATGCAAATTCAAAAAACTCCCTTACGCCATCCTATGCGGATCGGATCGTAAGGGAGTTTTCCCATTCATTCTAGCTTCTTTCGTACCAGTAGCCCGTGATGCCTTTTTCCATCCGAAGCAGCGCTTCAAGATAGTAATAATCGCCCCAAATCATATAATCGTCCGGCGCCGCCCCGCCGCGTACGCTGTACGAGCCGTGCTCCAGCAGTCCTTCCGCATCCGGCTGTCCGATCGTGGAGTAATTCCCGACCAGCGATTTCATCGAGCGGTGCAGCCCGTCCTCCAGGAAGGTCCGGTCGGCATCCTCGGCGTCCAAATGAGACAGCAGCTCAATAAGTCCGGCCGACGCGATCGCAGATGCGGAGCTGTCGCGTTTCGTCTCCGGGGTAACCGGCGCATCGAAGTCCCAGTAGGCCACGTCGTCTTCCGGCAGCCGCTCCAGGAAATAACGCGCCATACGGCGTGACGTTTCGAGATACAGCGGATTTTTCGTATACCGGTAAGACAAGGCGAACCCGTAAATGCCCCAAGCCTGCCCCCGGGTCCATGTGGAGCCGTCCTGGTAGCCTTGATGCGTCCCCCCGCGAAGCGATTCGCCCGTCTCTTGGTCGAAGTAAAACGTATGGTAAGACGAGTCGTCCCCGCGGACCAAGAAGCGCCGTGATTTGTCGGCATGCGTCACCGCTACGTCCAAGTACTCCTTCTTCCCCGTCTGCTCGTAAGCCCAGTACAGCAAGGGCAGGTTCATCATGCAGTCGATGATGATGCGTCCGCCGTTCTCCGGATCGCCTTCCGGCCCCCACGCTTGGATGTAACGGCCTTTCGGTCGCCAACGCCGCATCATCACATCGGCTGCTTCCAGCGCCAGCTGCTTGGCAGCCGGGTCCCGCTCGATAATCCACTGCGCTTTGGCCGAAAGCGAGTACAAGAACCCGATATCGTGATGGTCCAGCACCCGATGGGCTTCGAGCCGTTTCTTGAAGCTCTCGACGGTTCGCACGGCCGCTTCGCGGAACGCCTCGTCCTTGGTATGTTCATAGCAAAGCCACAGCATCCCGGACCAGAACCCTTCCGTCCAATCGCAATTGTCGTTTAAGATATATTTTCCGTTCTCGCTGACATGAGGAAACAAGCCGCCAAATTTACCGATGTTGGCTTTTGTTTTTTGAACCGCGTCTTCAATCGCCTTTTGCCATAAACTCATGAGGATCAAGCTCCTTTTCTGGTTGTCGTCTATGTAAGGCCCGGAGGCCGATGCCGCCGTCAGACGGACTGTGTGGACATCCGCGGGACAAGCTGCATCGGAACGCGAACCTCGTGCGCATCGGTAATCTCGACACGATCGGAATTTCCATCGATCCGCACCATCGTATCGATCTCCCCGAGCTGCTCCAGCATTAACCGGATGGCCAGCCGGGCCTGCTTGTCGTAAGGAATGTTCATCGTCGTCATCGACGGATAGCAGACAGATGTGAACGGATCGTTGTTGACCCCGACAATCTGCACGTCCTGCGGAACCTTGTACCCATGACGCAGCACGGCAAACATGAACGCCAACGCCACATTGTCGTCGAATCCCATAACCCCGATCGGCCGCACCCCGTCCGAAAAAGCGAGAACCTGTTCCACCGCTTCATCCATCGTAATCCCGTCATCCATCTCCACGATCGCGGAAGGAATCGATTCCGGAAGCCGGTCCAGCCCATTGCGGAAGCCGATACGGCGCTGGCGGTCCGTTCCAAGCGATTTTGCTTTCGCTAAGTAAACCATCTTCCGGCTGCCTTGCTCGTACAAATGCCGCACAATCGCATCGCAGCCCTCAAGAAAATCAAGATTGACCGCGCCGGCCGCGATGTCGCTCGGCCATCCCCATGCGTTAAACAGGACCAACGGGGTGCCATCCGACACGATCTGTCTGGTGGCTTCCTGAGACATAGCCAACCCGTGACAAAACAACCCGTCTACCCTGCGCTGCAGCAGCACGTCCAAGTGGCGCTTCTCGATCTCCGGATCGAAGCCCGCCGCCGAAAATACCGACAGATGATACCCGTACTGATGAGCGGTACGCTGCATCTCTTCGGCAAAACGCCCGTAATACCCGCCGAAGCTTGGCACAAGCATCCCGAGCTCGTAAGACTTTTTGCTGCTGAGGCTGGCTGCCATCACGTTGCGGCGGTAGCCGAGAAGCTCTGCCGCCGCTTCCACCTTCCGAATCGTCTCGGCCGACATCGGCACATTCCGTCGATTCAGCACATTCGACACCGTAGCAATCGATACGCCGGCAGCCTCTGCCAGATCCACGATCGTGATTTGGCGCTTTTTGCTCATAACCGGCACTCCAATTCTTTAACATAATTTAAACGTTTAAATTTATGTCTATTTTACATTCTAGCCTGCCTGTTCGTCAACGGAATTTTATAGATAGCTTTGGGTTATTTTGTCAATAGATGATTTAAATTTTAAACCAATGTAAAAAAATTACTAAATTCGTGTTATCATTTCTAGTAACAATTCCATAGCTAACCATAATTTAGGAGATTATTTTTTGTTAAAAAGTACACAAAAGGAGAGCCTCCATGAAATCGCCCATGTCGGTTATTCAAACTTTGCCAACGGGAGAAAGCAGACTCGCCGTTATCGATCTCCAAAGCGATGTTCTTTATACCGAAAAGGATAAGTCCGGAAGGCTTATTTTCCATACTTTGCACGGAGAATACCGGGCTATCGCGGATTTGGACGATCTGGAAAATCATATTGAAGATTTCTGGCAGCTTGACGGCTCCAATGTCGTGAACATGTCGAAGGTCAAAGGGGTAGGTCGCCATTTGAAGGCCTACTTTGACGATTTCCCGACAGAGCAGAGCAAGTTCGCTTCCATCAGCTGGATGTTCATGCATCTGCTGCAGGACCTCGTGCATCAGCGTATCAATCATAACCGGTGTCAATCGCTCCCCGGAGCGCTGCCGAAAAAAGACTAGCCTTTCAAGGTTGGTCTTTTTTCTTTTCCAAATGCTTTAACACTTTTTTCATATTGGGCTCGGAAACGGGAGCGTATTTCGTGTTGTCCGTCGTTTCCTCCTCAAAATAAACCGCCTTACGTACGGCATGGTAACCTTCGATCCGGTCCATTCTTACGCTATAAGATCGATCCACCTTATCGAACGACAAATCTTGATACGCTTTGCTCAGCTGGTCGAGCGTCGTCGGAACGATATATCGTTCAGTGCGGGTATGTACGCTGATGACATTATTATGAGTGGTGAAAAAAATGATCTCATCGTCGTCAAGTTCGTAACCCGAACCGTCCTCCCGAAGCACTCGCATTGTAAATCCAACTCCAAACTAATCCTTATTTTTGTCCATCAATTCTTTCGGGACCTTGGGACTGAAAGCAAATGGCTTTAGAGTAATGAAAAAAAATGCTGCACAAGCTGACAATACTAGAGAAGCTCCTTGTGCAAATCGTTTTTTCATGTGAACTCACCTCCTTGCCTCAGGGATAACTGTCAAGCTTTGAACCAGAAAGATTACCGAAAGAATTGACGAGCAAAGTATAAAATTGGAGCAAACAATAACAACAGAAAACCATTTTAAAAAGGGGCGGATGCTCTTTTTGATTTTGGTCTCCCCATCGATGTGAGGAGCAAAGAAAAGAAGCAGCAAAATCGAAACAAAAGTAGCCACAAAGATCCAGTTTGCACTTAACTCCGGAAGATGAGGTATTGCAGAACATACTAGAATTGATGTCGCTATACATCCGAAGCTGGACTTTAAATGTATACCGCCAGAAAAAAATCTCAACAGAGCAAATGAAAATAAAGTTATAGCGGTTTCGCTGAATTCGTCACTAATAAATCCAATCATTAATGACGTGCTAACGATTATTACAGTATTTATTACAATAGATAAAGCATATTCCATTACTTCGATGCTGGCCGTCTTTTCAGGATTCGCATTTTTTATCCAAGTCGCGATTGAGTTTGCAGGCCCGTTATTCATCGCTACGATCCTTTTTATATGATAAATATAAAATGAAGTACATGATCAACGTTAAAATCAAAGACAAATAAATCAGCTGTATGCTTTTGTTTAACAGAAAAGAATAGAAAATAGCCGCTAACCCGAAAAAACCTAAAACATTTAAACTAAGAAGCGAGATATTGATTTTGTTCATTTTAACAAGTCCAAATGGCGAGTGTGGAACAAAGTCAAAACCTTTTCGCTTTGTTTTGATCCAAAATCCTAGTGACCAGGCGGTAAAGGCCGTAATCACTTGAAGCACGTAGGTTCCATACTCGTTTAAAAAGGGGGCCCTTGCATCAAAAAAACCAATGTGCTTCATGAGGAGATAATACAGCATTTGCAATAAAACATATGAAAGATAGGTGGTACTCGTCATAATGCCTGCATAAAACGCGTTAACTCTAAAAAGAAGCCAGACAAACATAAACATTAATATAATTTGAATGATAATGTCGATAGAAGAAAAATCATACTTAATTCGTATCGTATACGAAATAAACGACGCTACCGCACTCGCAAATACAATCGAAACCGGGTACATATCGAACTTGAACAAACGGAACATCAAATAATACATCGCCATTGTTTCCATTATCGAAAAGACCATAAACAATATAAAATCGACCAATGCAACCGCGCTCCCACAATTGCTATCTCAACATATTTTCCTGATTATGCCTTGTATTAATATACTTCCCTTTACAAATTTCGACAAGTGCATAATTTGGAAATGATGATCTAAACTGCCTATTCCCGAACAAAAAAATCTCCCCTGCTAACGCAGCAAGGGAGACTTTTATTACGGGTATGATTACATGCTAAGCCATTTCTTGAACAAATGCTTCGTCGTATCGAGGTTCATCGCCGCGATCGACGTGGTGAGCGGGATGCCTTTCGGACAGGAACGCACGCAGTTCTGCGAGTTGCCGCAGCCTTCGATGCCGCCGTCTTCCATCAAAGCTTCCAGACGCTCGTGAGCGTTCATCTCGCCTGTCGGGTGCGCGTTAAACAAGCGCACTTGCGAGACGGCTGCCGGACCGATAAACGTCGTTTTATCGTTCACGTTCGGGCAGGACTCAAGACATACGCCGCAGGTCATGCATTTGGACAGCTCATAGGCCCATTGACGCTTGGACTCCGCCATCCGCGGTCCCGGACCGAGGTCGTACGTACCGTCGATCGGAATCCATGCTTTAACCTTCTTCAGAGCGGCAAACATGCGCTCACGATTGATCACCAGGTCGCGCACGACCGGGAATGTCGTCATCGGCGCGATGCGGATCGGCTGCTCCAGCTTGTCGACAAGCGCGGAGCAAGCTTGCCGCGGCTTGCCGTTGATGACCATCGAGCAGGCGCCGCAGACTTCCTCCAGGCAGTTCGATTCCCAGCAGACCGGTGTCGTTTTATTGCCGCTCGCGTTCACCGGGTTCCGCTGAATTTCCATTAACGCGCTGATCACGTTCATATTCGGACGGTAAGGAACTTCAAATTCTTCCGTGTACGGTTTGCTTTCCGGCGACTCCTGACGCGTAACGATGAACTTGACCTTTCTGTTCGCTGCTGCAGTTGCTTCGGCCATGATTAATGACCTCCCTTCTTCTTGTCGGTCGTGTAGTCACGCTTTCTCGGTTCGATCAGCGATACGTCCACGTCTTCCCAATCGATTTGCGGACCGTCCGGCGTCCACTTGGCCTTCGTCGTTTTCAGGAACTTCTCATCGTTACGATCCGGGAACTCCGGCTTGTAGTGCGCGCCACGGCTTTCGTCGCGGAGCAGAGCGCCGAGCGTCATCGCGTGGGACAGCTCAAGCATGTTCCACAGCTGGCGGGTGAAGGCCACGCCCGGGTTGTTGAAACGGGCCGAGTCGTTGATGTTGATATTTTTATAGCGCTGCTTCAGCTCGTTGATTTTGTCGAGCGTTTGTTGGAGCTGCTTGTTGTAGCGCACGACGGTCATGTTGTTCGTCATCCACTCGCCCAGCTCTTTGTGCAGCACGTAAGCATTCTCGGTGCCGTCCATTTTCAAGATGCTCTCGTATTTGTCCGTATGCTGCTTTTTGTAGCGGTCGTACACTGTCGACGAAACGTCTTCGGCATGCTTATCCAAGCCTTTGATATATTCAATGGCCTTCGGACCGGTGATCATACCGCCGTAGATCGCGGAAAGCAGCGAGTTCGCACCCAGACGGTTGGCGCCATGGTACTGATACTCGCACTCGCCACAGGCGAACAGTCCCGGAATATTCGTCATTTGGTTATAGTCGACCCACATGCCGCCCATCGAGTAGTGTACGGCAGGGAAAATCTTCATCGGAATTTTGCGCGGATCGTCGCCCATGAATTTCTCATAGATCTCGATGATCCCGCCGAGCTTGACGTCAAGCTCCTTCGGATCTTTGTGCGACAGGTCGAGATACACCATGTTCTCGCCGTTCACGCCGAGCTTCATGTCAACGCAGACATGGAAAATTTCCCGTGTCGCGATATCGCGCGGTACCAGGTTTCCGTAAGCCGGATATTTTTCTTCAAGGAAGTACCACGGCTTGCCGTCTTTATAGGTCCATACGCGACCGCCTTCGCCCCGTGCGGATTCGGACATGAGACGAAGCTTGTCGTCGCCCGGAATCGCCGTCGGGTGAATCTGAATGAACTCGCCGTTCGCGTAATAAACGCCTTGTTGATATACCGCACTGGCCGCCGTACCCGTATTGATAACCGAGTTCGTCGTTTTACCGAAAATAATCCCCGGGCCGCCTGTCGCCAAAATAACCGCATCGGCCTTGAAGGTATTGACTTCCATGCTGCGCAGGTCTTGTCCGGCAATCCCGCGGCATACGCCGTCATCATCCAATACAGCGCCCAAGAATTCCCAGTGCTCGTATTTCTTCACGAGACCGGCTGTTTCCCAGCGGCGCACCTGCTCGTCGAGAGCGTACAGCAGCTGTTGGCCTGTCGTCGCGCCGGCAAACGCCGTGCGGTGATGCTTCGTTCCCCCGAAACGGCGGAAGTCAAGAAGTCCTTCCGGCGTACGGTTGAACATAACGCCCATCCGGTCCATCAAGTGAATGATGCCTGGCGCCGCTTCGCACATAGCTTTAACCGGCGGCTGGTTGGCCAAGAAGTCTCCGCCGTATACCGTATCGTCAAAGTGCTCCCACGGGGAGTCGCCTTCCCCTTTCGTATTCACCGCTCCATTGATGCCGCCCTGCGCGCACACGGAGTGGGAACGTTTAACCGGCACCAAGGAGAACAGGTCGACGTGAACTCCGGCCTCTGCCGCTTTGATGGTGGCCATCAAACCAGCCAAGCCTCCACCGACTACGATGATTTTTGAATTCGCCATGATCGTCCCTCCCCCTTAACCTTTCACCATTTTCGGCAGCTGACTGAAATCTGGATTCATAAATGCCGTCAAGGACAGAATAAACATGATGGACATCACCACGAATACGCCCATCCATACGTAAGTCGAAACTCGCTGCGCGCGCGGCCCCACGGTAATTCCCCAACTGACGAGGAAAGACCACATGCCGTTGCTGAAGTGGAACACGGCCGCAACGATGCCAATACAGTACATAATGAAGTAAACGGTGTTGGTAGCGATGTCATGCATATGAACGCCAATCGCCGCTTGCTCTACGTTGCCGAGCGTAATCTGGAAGCGAGTCTGGAAGAAGTGAAACGCTACGAACAAGAACGTAATGACACCCGTAACGCGCTGCAGGAAAAACATTTGGTTGCGGAAATAGCCGTAGTTGGACACGTTGTTGCGCGCCGTATAAGCCACATACAACCCGTAGATGGCGTGATAGGCGAGCGGAATCCAAATGCCGACGATTTCCAGCAGCAGCACGAGCGGCAGTTCATGCAGCCAGAACACCTGATCCAAAAAAGCCGCATGTCCGCCGCTGAACGCCTTGTAGTTCGTCAGCAGGTGCTCGATCAGGAAGAAGCCGACCGGAATGACACCAAGCAATGAATGCAGCTTCCGTGAAAAGTAAGAATTTTTAAACATTGAAACTCGTTCCCCCCTCAAATTAAGGCTTGTCACCGCTTCGTCAAAACCATTTACCATTGTACTCCCGCATACTGGGAGCGTCAACAAAAAACGCTACGCCTATTTTCCATGTTTCGACAAGCTTTTATACCGTTTGCGGCAAAAAATGTGAACAAGAAGTGACACATTCCATACTACTCCTGAATCGCTTATAATGGAAGTGCCGATTTTTTATATACACTTATAACTTATTAACATATAAGAAAAGGACGGATACCCGCCATGGAGCTTATCGACGTATTTGCCACTGTCGTCGAGCAGCAGAGCTTGAATAAAGCCTCGCAGCTGCTCAACGTCTCCCAGCCCGCGCTGTCGCGCAAAATTATGCGGCTGGAGGAGGATCTCGGCATCCAGCTCTTCGTCCGCAAGGGCAAGCGGCTGGAGCTGACCCGCGCCGGGGAAGTATGCTACGAGTTCGCCCTCGAGCAAAAGCGGCTGGAGCGCCGGCTGCACGAGAAGCTGCAGGCGTTCAAAACAAACGTCAAGCCCGCCAGCATCGTCATCGGAGCAAGCCTGACGACGCTCCAGTCGACACTGCCCGACCTGATTACGATCTATACCCGCGAATACCCGAATACGGACATCAAGGCCGTTACCGGCAAAACGCACGAGATCGTGCCGCTCATCAAAGAAAAACGCGTGGACATCGGCCTCGTCGCCTCCATGATCGAAGATCCGTCCATCGTCTGCGTGCCCTTATTCGACGATCCGCTCTGTCTGGTGCTGCCCGAAGGGCATCCGTTCGCCGACAAGGAGGAACTGTCCATTCAAGATCTGCATGAGCTGCCGATGATCCTCTTTTCCCGGGGCACATGGTACCGCGTCTTGATGGATGAGATGTTTCACCGCTGCGGGGTTCACCCCGACGTCAAAATGGAAATCGACTCGTTCGAAGCGATTACCCGGCTCGTATCCACCTGCAAAACGGCAACGCTCTTGCCCGAATCGTATTTGCGGCGCAACTTGATCGAAGACAACGAGCTGACCGTACGCTTCATCCCCGAGCTGGAGCAAACAAAAAGAACGACGTCTCTCCTGTTCACGGAAGAAGCCGTTCTTGAACCGTCCATCCGCCGCTTCATCGATCAAGCGGTCCGGCATTACCATACGGCGGACGAATATACATTATAAGAACCGGGAGACGAAGCGTCAGGTCTCTCCTTCCGCCTTTTCCTCTAATCCGAGCCTTCGGGCGATATACGCCGTCGTTCCGGCCTGCAGCAGGATGGTCAGCAATACGGCAAGAAACGTGACCGACGCGATCACGTCCGCATACTTCACGCCCATCCCGACGACCATCCCCGACAGCGCCGCCGGGATCACTCCCGTTTCACGCACCCAGAACATGAATAAAATTTCGTTGCGCTTCCATCCGGCCTTGCGGTCCGGAAGCGCCGACGCCAGCACCGTCAACGGGCGGGCGATCAGCATAAATACGGCGATGACGGCAAGGCTCGGCCACAAGTGATCGAGGATGACCCGGAAATTCACTTGGCTGCCCAGCATAATAAAGATGAGCATCCGCATCACAACCGTTATATTTTCGGTAAAATGAGCCATTTCATGCAGCTTATCGTCCAGTTCCAGCTTGAACAGCTCGTGATTGCCCCAGATGAGTCCGGCCACGAAAGTCGCCATAAAGCCGCTGACGTGCAGCACGTCGCCAAGCCAATACGCGCCAAGCGCCGTGACGATCAAGGCGATGGTCGCATAATCCCGCAGCCATCCGAGCTTGAAGTGTGCCGTGACAAAGACCAGAACGAGTCCGACGAGCACGCCCACGACAATGCCCCCCACGGCCGTCTGCACAAACTCGATTACGCCAGTGCCAAGCGACAAGGCATGTCCGCCTGTAATAGCCCCAAGCACCGAGAAGGTCAGAATCGAGCCGGTCGCATCATTGAAGGCGGACTCGCTTTCGACCGTTTCCCGAACCTTGGGACGAATGCGCACCTGCTTGAAAACGGGGATGAGCGTCGCCGGGTCGGTCGAAGAGATGATCGCGCCGAGCAGCACCGCGTACATCATCGGAAGGCCAAGCAGCCAGTGTGCGGCAAAAGCAACGACGGCGCAGGTGATCAGAACCCCGGGTACGCTGAGCAGCGATACGGTGATCCATACTTTGCGTAGCCCCGACAACTTGATATTCCGGCCGCCGTCGAACAGGATAAGCGCCGATCCCGTCGTCAAAATGAACTGGTTCATGAACGAGCTGCTCGGCTCGTTGACCAAATGCAGCCCTTGGCCCACGACGACGCCGGCGATCAAAAAAAGAGCGACGTCCGGCAGCTTCAGCCAGCTCGCTACTTTTCCGAAAATCATACCGATAAGGAGGATAAAAATAATAAGAAAAAGTACGTGTTCGATCATAACGCTATTTTCCATATGTGCCTTTTCGCCTCCCGAAAAATCGGCCCTGCTGACGATCACCGCCCTCTGCTAACGGATAACCTCGTTCTCGAACGTCTCGATCTGCTCGTTCGTTCCGATAACGACCATAACATCGCGCTCTTCCACCATGTCTTCAGCCGTCGGAGCGATGATGACGCCGTTCTTCTTGTTGATCGCCACGACGCTGCAGCCGTACCGCGCTCTCGGATCGAGCTCCTTCAACGAACGGCCGTTCAAGCTGCGTGGCACCGCGAGCTCCGCAATCGTGTAATCTTTAGACAGCTCGATGTAGTCGAGCAGATTGGGCGATACGAGCTGGTGCGCCACGCGGATGCCCATATCCCGCTCGGGGTATATGACCCGGTCTACCCCGATCTTTTGCAGCACTTTGCCGTGCAGCTCGGACAGCGCCTTGGCCACCACCATGCCTACACCGCAGTCTTTTAACAAAATCGCCGTTAAAATACTCGCTTGAATGTCATCGCCGATGGAAACGACAACGCAATCGAAATTCCGGATGCCGAGCGAGCGGATCACCTCTTCGTCGGTAGCGTCCGCCACCACGACGTGCGTCAGCTCGTCGCTCATCTCCTCCACGGCTTCTTCATCCTTGTCGATGCCCAACACCTCATAACCGAGCTTGATCAGTTCCTTCGCGAGGCTGGAACCGAAGCGGCCGAGGCCGATGACTGCATACTGACTACGTTTCATTCGCTAGCTTCCCCTATCCGATCGTAATTTTTCCTTCCGGGTATCGGTACAATTCTTTTTCCGCTTTCGGCCCAAGCGCATAAGCGAGCGTAAGCGGTCCGAGACGGCCGGCAAACATGGTGAGAGAAATCATGATTTTGCCAAAATAAGAAAGCTCCGGCGTAACGCCCATCGTTAATCCGACCGTGCCGAAGGCGGAAGTCACCTCGAACAGCAATTTCAGGAACGATTGGCTCTCCGTCGTGGTGAGCAGCATCGTGACGAATATGACCAGAAACAAGGCGATCATCGTAAGCGTAATCGCTTTTAGAATCCGGTCCTTGCCGAGCCGGTAATGGAACAGCACGATATCTTCCTTCCCGCGGATCATCGCGATCATTGCGCCGATCAGCGTCGTGAACGTTGTCGTCTTAATCCCGCCGCCCGTCGACCCCGGAGACGCCCCGATAAACATCAGGATGATGATAAAAAATTGCGACGCCTGGCGCATCGCCCCGATATCGAGGGAGTTTGCCCCGGCTGTCCGCGGCGAAACGGATTGAAAGAACGAAGCGAGAATTTTGCCGGACCAGTTCAGGGAGCCCAGCGTCCTCTGATTCGTAAACTCGAAAACAAAGATGACGATCGCCCCGACCACGATCAGAACGCCTGTGGCCGACAACACGACCTTGGAATGCAGGGATAACCGCTTATGCTTCTTGTAATCAACGACATCAGAGATGACAACGAAGCCTATGCCGCCCAATATGATCAAGCTCATCGAAACGATATTCACGATCCAATCGTCCGCATACGTTGTCAGACTCGTGAACGGGGCGACAACGGAGCCGAATAAGTCGAACCCGGCGTTATTAAAGAATGAGATCGCATGGAATATGCCGAAATAAATGCCTCTGGCTATGCCCAAATCGAACGACCAGCGAATGGAGAAAATGACCGCTGCGGCGAATTCGATCGTAAGCGAATAGACAATAACGCGCCGGATCAGCCGGACGATCCCTTCCATGCTCCCTTGGTTCATCGCTTCCTGCAAGATGAGCCGTTCCTTCAGCGATATGCGCTTTCTGAGCACGAAAGCAAACAGCGTCGCCATGGTCATAAAGCCGAGGCCCCCAACCTGGATCAGGGATATGATGACAATTTGTCCGAACATGGAATAATGGGTCCCCGTGTCCACAACGACCAATCCGGTTACGCAAGTGGCGGACGTGGCTGTAAACAACGCGTCCAGAAAGAGCGTAGGTTGTCCGCTTGCCGAGGAGATCGGCAAGGAGAGCAAGGTAGCTCCGAGCAGAATGATCGCCGCAAAGCCGATGACTAAAATTTGCGGCGGCGTCAGCTCGATTTTTTTGGCGATGGATTTCATCTTACACCTCTGTTAACAGGTTTCAGGCAACAAAAAAGACACTGGAAACCCTAGTGTCGTGTTTAAAGGTTCCTGCAAAGAAAGCCTACGAGGTTAGCTGACGGATTCGGGTTTACAGGCACCCTATCTACAAGCCCGCCAAGGACTTGCGGAATTCACCCCTAAAATCATGGTTCCCCCGTTTTCGTAAAGAAATTCGGCTTTTTATTCAATTGATATGAATTGAATTATAATCCCGTTTGCACGGAAGTACAAAGCTGTTTTTGACGGAAATGGCACGAGAATCATAACCTTTGGTCAGATGTAAGCGTTCTTACACCTATGTCGCTTCGCTTTTCGCGTTTTTCCCCTGACATGCTCGCGATATCGATGGATTTCCCCGGAGCATGTATGCTAATTTAGAAGAATATACTGTTACTATTCCGGATCCGATAAGGAGCTCTTATGCTGAAACGATTATATTCCGCAACTCCCCTTCCGCTGCTTGCCGTCGTCGGATTGCTGCTGTACTTTGGCGTCATGATCGTCTCGCCTTTTTTTCAGGATGCGGAGCGGGCGGACCCAGCTCCAACCAACAACCCGGAAGTGTCCAAGCAGCAAGCCGCCACGGCGGCGGCCGACTTTGCGCGCAGCAGGTTCAAGCTGTCCCCGGAGTCTCAGACGAACGTGCTGTATCAAGCGTACACAACGATTAGCGGCTATCTGCAAAAAGAACACCTGTACGACGAATACATGAAGCGCTACGGCGGCAAATTTCCGCTGGAGTATTACGAGGTCGAGATCAATGACAAGCGGAACGGATCCACTTATTATCTCGCCGTCAATTACAAAACGCTGCAAATCCTCGGCTGGGAGCGCAGTAAATCTCCGCTCGCGAAAAGCGATACGGTAAGCTCGTCCCAAGCCGATGCCGTCCGATTGGCGGAGCAAGCCATCCGGGAGATGGGCTACGCACCGGAGCAGTTTACGTTATCCGGCACAACGGACAAGGACCGCAGCGGAGCTCTCGTCTACGTGAGCAAAACGGAACGAATTGGCGAGGCGAAGCTGGAGCTGCGGCTCAGCGTGTCCGAAGGCCAGGTGGTATCGTTTAAACCGGCGTTTCCCGCTCCGGACAGCTTTATCTTCTGGCAGCAGGCCCAAGACGAGCGGTCGGCCCTGATGACAAGAATCAGTATGGCGGCGTCTCTGATGATGACGTTTGCCGCTCTGATTGTCATCATCCGTTATTGGAGGGAAGTCCGCTTCGGACGCGGCGCGGTGCTGACGATGCTGTTTTTGGCGATCTACCTGACGAACAACTTCAATATGCTGCCGGCCTTCCGCACGATGCACGGAAGCGGCCCCTCAGAACCGGAGGCCGCTATCTATTTGATCATTATGAATATTTTCATCACGCTGATGGCCGTCTCGACTTACCTGTCCTTCCTGGCCGGACGGCAGCTTTGGCTGAACCGGGGCTGGAATGCGTGGCCGGTATGGCGCGATCCGCAATTCGGAAGCGAGACGAGAACGGCTATGGTACGCGGCTACTTGATCTGCCTGTTCATTCTTGGCGTGCAGCAAGTGATGCTCTTTATCGCCTCGGAAGCGTTCGACGTATGGGCAGTTAGCGAACCGGCGGACTCTATTTACAACATGCGCGTACCGGGTTTATTTCCATTAATGGCTTGGGCTGCCGCCATTTCGGAGGAAGCCGTCTACCGGCTGCTCGGGATTGCGCTTGTGCTCAGACTGACCCGCAGCCGGGTGCTGGCCGTACTCTTGCCCAGTGTCATCTGGGCCATGAGCCATACGCAGTACCCGATCTATCCTGTGTACACGCGGCTGATCGAGGTGACGGTGCTCGGCCTTATCTTCGGATGGGCGTTTTTGAGATACGGCTTCCTGACCGCCCTGTTCGCCCACGCCGCTATGGACAGCATTCTGATGGGACTATCGCTTATGTATTCGGGAGAACCGCTGCAGATTGCCCTCGGAGCGCTTTATCTCCTTGTTCCCGCAGCGGTCGGCTGGATCCTTGCGTGGCTTCACAGCCGGTTTAATCGGCGTCCGCCTGCTGTATCTCTTCCTGGCGCTCCTCCGCTTCCGGAGACGAATCCGGATTCCGGCCGTTTAACGCCGACAAAATTTGGCCCGCCAGCTTCTCACCGATCCCCAGAGGCTTGAAGTCTGCGACTTCGGCCTCTTTTATTTTTTTGAGCGAGCCGAAATGCTTCAGCAGCGCCTTGCGCCGCTTCTCCCCAATTCCCGGAATCGCATCGAGCTGCGAGACGGTCATCGACTTGGCGCGGGTTTCCCGGTGGAAGGTGATCGCGAAGCGGTGCACCTCGTCCTGAATGCGCTGGAGCAGATAAAACTCCTGGCTGTCGCGCGGCACCGGGACCACTTCGGCCGGATCGCCGATCAGCAGCTGGGCGGTTTTATGCTTCGCGTCTTTGACCAATCCGCAGACGGGAATATAGAGCCCGAGCTCGTTCTCCAGGACGTCGATCGCTGCGGACATGTGGCCCCGCCCGCCGTCGATGACGATCAGGTCGGGCATTTGCAGTCCTTCCTTGAGCACCCGCTCGTAGCGGCGGCGCACCACTTCCCGCATCGTTTCGTAATCGTCCGGACCTTGAACGGTTCGGATTTTGTACTTTCGATACTCCTTGCGGTCCGGCTTGCCGTTCGTAAATACGACCATCGCGGATACGGGGTCCGACCCTTGGATATTCGAGTTGTCGAACGCCTCGATCCGGTGCACCGTTCCGATGCCAAGCCATTGTCCCAAATTCTCAACCGCTTTGACCGTCCGGTCCGCGTCGCGCTCGATCAGACGGAATTTTTCTTCCAGCGCTACCCGGGCGTTGTCACATGCCATGTCGACCATATTTTTCTTGAGCCCGCGCCGCGGAATATGCACTTTGACCTTGAGCCAGCTTTCCAGCGCTTCCTTCACATCGGCCTTGGACCCCGATCCCGCCGGATCGTCCGCTTCCGCCGGATCATCGCCGTGCTCCGAATCGTCGTCTGCGGAATACGTCGTTCCGGCTTCGGCCACCAACCCCGCTTGTGCCGCCCTGTCTTCCATCGCCGATGCCTCGACGGCGGCTGCCGCTTCCAAGCTTGGAGCAATCTGCCGCCCTTCCGTCCATGCCGGGAGGAACACTTCCTTCGGCAGCGCCGGGTTCTCGCTGTAATATTGCGTTACGAACGTCAGGAAATCGTCATAGGCTTCGCCGTAATAGGGAAAAGACGACGCATGACGCTCGATCAGCTTGCCTTGACGCATATAGAGGATCTGCACGCACATCCAGCCCTTGTCCACGGCGAAGCCGAATACGTCGCGATCCACGGTGTCCGTCGTCGTGATCTTCTGCTTTTCCATCACCGTATCGATATGCTGAATCTGGTCCCGCAGCTCCTTCGCCCGTTCGAAGTTCAGCTCTTCCGCCGCTTCGTGCATTTTGCGGGTAAGCTCCTGCTTGATCTCGTTATGCCCGCCGCCAAGAAACCGGCTGATTTCATGAACCATCTTGTCGTACGTCTCCTGCTCGACCTCGTACTCACAGGGCGCGATGCACTGTCCAAGATGATAGTACAGGCATACGCGGTCCGGCAGCGTCTTGCATTTGCGGAGCGGGTACAGCCGGTCCAGCAGCTTCTTCGTCGCGCCCGCGGCGTACGGGTTCGGATAAGGACCGAAATATTTGGCCTTATCCTTCAGTACCCGGCGCGTCACTTCCAGCCGGGGATGCTTTTCGTTCGTAATTTTGATGTATGGAAACGACTTGTCGTCCTTCAGCAGAACGTTGTATCGCGGATAATATTTTTTGATCAGATTGCACTCCAGAATGAGCGCTTCCATGTTATTGGCCGTCACGATATACTCGAAATCGACGATATCGTTTACGAGCAGCTGCGTCTTGATCGTATGGCTCCCGGTAAAATAAGACCGCAGCCGGTTGCGCAGCACCTTGGCTTTGCCGACGTAGATGATCGTGCCTTCCCGGTTCTTCATCAAGTAGCAGCCGGGCTGCTCCGGGACGAGCGACAGCTTGTTCTTGATCGCTTCCAATATTTTTTTCCGGTCCTGGCGATCCGGTTCCCCTGCATATTCCGTCAACGAATATCTCCCCTTTCCCAACGGCAAAAAGCTCTTTTTCCAGCATAGCAGAAAAAGAGCTTTTTCTCACGTGATCCGCAGGCTGCCAAATTATTGATGGCGGCTCAATACGTTTTTCAGCGCATCTTTGGACTGGAAGCCGACGACTTTATCGACCGGCTGGCCGTCTTTGAACACGATCAGCGTCGGAATGCTCATTACGCCGAAACGGGAAGCGGACTCCGGGTTGTCGTCCACGTTCACTTTCGCGATTTTCACGCTATCGCCGATTTCTTTATCCAGCTCCTCCAGAACGGGAGCGATCATTTTGCAAGGTCCACACCAAGGAGCCCAAAAGTCTACGAGAACCGTACCGGATCCTTCTACTTCAGTTGAGAAAGATTGGTCAGACACATTAACGATAGCCATGATTCAATTTCTCCTTTTGCGGAAATAATGTCAACATGTAAAGTATACCACAATAAGAGCCTTTTTCAACCGAGCCAAAGTTTGCACAATTGTCACTTTACATCCTTTACAATGGAAGGCGATTTTGGGTATACTAGCCGTATATGAGTATCGCTAAGCTGCCTAAGCTGTGCCATCCGGCGGCTATGCCCGGCACAACCCTAAGGAGGAACCTTGCATGAACGACTCGACAAGAAATCCCGAACTGCACGTGTACGAAGAACAACGGAATGACTTTATCGACGTTGCCACGGGCTTCGGCGTTTTCTTCGCCATCCTGCTCGTGATCGGCGTCATCGCGACAGCGGCTTCGCTTATGATGAAGTAATGGCTCGGCCGATGCGAAAAGCCTCTGCTTGATCTCCGTTTCCGGAGGGCGGCAGAGGCTTTTTTGTGCATCAAACCCAAGGATACTTACTTTTCAGTAACTCCATACCCTTCCGGTGCGGGAATCCCCTTTTCAGCCGATCGACTTACACCTTCCCAATCTTCCCATGTTGTTATGCGTTCTTTATAGGCTTTCCTAGCCAAGTCGTAGACCATACTTCCTAAGATAAGTCTTAAGGGAGGATTCTCGCTTTCCACTACCTTCATGAGAGCCTCACCCGCTAAGACGGGATCGCTATCTATTGAGCCTTCCGCATACTGTTTGGCCAATTCTTCCCTAAGGGATGCATAGGCATCTAATGGACTGCTATAGCGCATCGTTGTATACAAATCTGTCCAGTATCCGCCTGGTTCTACGATCGTGAGTTTTACCCCAAAGTGGGCAGCTTCTTGTGCCAAAGCTTCACTCAACCCCTCAAGTGCAAATTTACTTGCACTGTATAGGCCCGACATTGGACCTGAGATCAATCCTCCAATGCTGGAAATTTGGATCAAGTGCCCCGACCTCTGTTGACGCAGATAAGGAAATACCGCCTGACAGACCCAAAGAGCGCCGAAAAAATTGGTTTCCATCAAGTCTCTTGCATCGGTTTCGCTCAATTCTTCGACCATGCCTAAAGTCATAATACCTGCGTTATTCACGACAATATCAAGATGCCCAACATGTTCTACTGCCACTCTAACCGTTGCGAAAACAGCTTCCCGATCCCTTATATCGAGATTCAAAAACAGCAATGCGTCTTGATATTGCTCTTTCAGCTTTTCTAATTGACCAATGGTTCTAGCGACAGCGACAACTTGATCCCCTGCTTCTAAAGCGGCACTGGCGTAAGCATAACCAAGCCCCTTGCTCGCCCCTGTAATAAACCAGACACGCCTTTTTCCAGTATTACGATCCAAAAACTTATCGGAATTTTGTGTTGTCATGGAGAATCCCCCTATAAAAAAATAAAAACACAGACAAATTCTCTGCCTGTGCACCGTAATCGAATATGAATTTACCATATGAGTTCAAGTAATGTAGTAACGCAAAAGAAGCTTCTCCAGAAAAATATCGGAGATACCCGCTATGCTTACACTTTATATGAACAAGACGGCATATGGACAGACTCATCCCGATTACTCTGCTGACCGGCAGAGTTGAACGAAAGCACAAATGAATGCAAGATGCATTGTTGGCTTATCGGGAAGAATCAATCACACATAACCCTCCGTTCATTTTAGATAAAGTTAGTATACCAATGCCAATTGGAATTTGCAACCAAATTGAAAAACGTTAAAAAATAGTCGGAACCATTCCCCCATCCATACGGATTGGAGAACCTTTAAATGCGGATGCATAAGGGCTGCACACAAATGTAGTTAGTCTGCCTATTTCAATAGGTTTGATAAATCGCTGTATTTCAGATTGAGGCAGGTTTGTAGTCATAAATTGCTTCTCTTTTTCTGAAAAAGTCATAGCTTCATTAGGGTACATACCCTCAATGATTTGATGCACATTTTCAGAGAGTGTCGGTCCCGGCATGATCGTATTGACTGTGACTTCTGTTCCTATTGTTAATTTCGATAAGCTTTTTGACAATGATAATAGCATTGATTTTGTCATACCATATTGAGGCATTAGACCTGAGGGCATAACGGCTTCCTCGCTCGCAATAAAGATAATGCGGCCATAATTATTTTTCAACATTTTAGGTAAGTAAAATTTAGATAATCCATTGGCAGCAAGAACATTGGTACGGAAGTATTTCTCCCATATTTCATCGTCAACGTCCTCATACTGCATAATTTCATAGATTCCCATATTGTTAACTAAAATATCAATATTCGGGTATTTTTCGAATAAAGCTTCTCTTTGTTGAATATCCACTAAATCGGCTGCAGCATTTTGAGGAGAGGTAGCCGGGAAAGCCGACTTCATTTCCTTTACAGTCCGTTCTACCTCTTCATCATTCCGTCCATTAATTAGTACATGAACTCCTTCTTTGGCAAGTTCAATCGCAATCGCTTTGCCTATACCTTTCGTTGATCCTGTAACTAAAGCTGTTTTATTGGTTAATCCCATATCCATAATACATTTCTCCTTGTGCTCCGGATAGAGATTATATTACCTTGTCTGGATTGTTCAGTAACTGGCATATGGCGCCAAAGTTCTTGTTTAACACGCCAAATGATAAAACTCAGTAAGTACTAGCTCTCTGTAGTGTACCTAAATGTTCAGCACGCCAATTTGAAGGAGTAACGCCTTCCCAAAGGCGGAAGGCACGGTAGAACGAGTTCTGGTCTTCATATCCAATCAAGAAAGCCACTTCTTTAATATCGAGCGAGGGGTCTGCCAAGTACGCCAGTGCCTGCTCATGTCTAGCTTGTGTCAACAGATGCTTGAAGCTCGTGTTTTCTTCGGTAAGTCGGCGCTGCAAGGTACGATCGCTCATCCCCAACTCCTTCGCGACAGCCTGAATATCGGGGCGCCCTCCTGTGAGGCTGCGTTTCATGATCCATTTGACCATCTCGGCAATTGAGCGGCTGCGCTGCTGTTCATCCAACGATCGGTCCAGAACGGGAGTCAGGATCTCCAGCAGCTCTTCGTTGTACGAAACAAAGGGGCGGTCCAGATCTCTTCGGTGCAGCGTCAACCGGTTACATTTTGCGCCAATCCGGATACGGCAGCCGAAGTAAGCTTCGAGGGCCTGTACATCGCCCATTGCGTGCGAAAATTCGACGAGCCGCGCCGTCAAAGGTTGACCCGTGCCCCGCCGCCCAAGCTCCAGAAGACAGGCCAGCGTGATCCCAACCAGCATTGGCGGACCGGGTTGCTCGCTATACAGCCATTCCAGTTCGATTGTACAGTGCTCCCCCTCCTCGATGATACGTAAGCTTTCAGGGGGGCACAGTCGTTTGTACCGGGCCATTCGGTTGAGAGCGTCGCGGTAATCACGAGCGTGGTAAGTCGCTAAGACGGTCGGTGGGTACTTCGCTGTTTCAAAGACGGTCGCAAGCTTGATGATTCCTTTGGCTGTGTCACCAATGAGATCGGAATAAGCCTGCCAGATGGCGAAATATTGGGCGGTGGTAACTACTGGCTCAGTAATAACGGTGAGCGGCAGTCGTGCTTTGCGAGCTATGTCATGGGCGTCAATCCCCAATTGACGTAATGCCGCCCAAAATCCCGGCGGGATTGTAATACGGTCAGAGGGATAAGACTTCATATCTATGGGCCTCCTTTAGCTTCTTACCTAAACAGCATTTTTCGTGTTAAGCAAAAGGAGCGCGACCCTGTAGAATCAGGATCGTGCTCCCCGTTTGTTATACCCGTTCACCATGACCACGTCGACGAACGGCCGAATCCGGTCCATGATGCGCCGTCCTTTGAACTCCTCGTCCCCGTCCTTGCTGGTGAAGCTGAAGTGCTTCTCCAACGCGTCCAAATCGTGATTGGACGTGAAGAACGTCGGCTTGCGGTTCATCCGGTAGTTCAGGATCGCTCCCATCACATGGTCGCGAAGCCAAGGGTTCAAATTCTCCGCCCCGATATCGTCGAAGACGAGCAGGTCCGTCTCCTTCAACACATCGATCGTTTCCTTGAGCTTAAGCGGATCTTGGAACATCGTTTTCAAATCCTCGGCAAAATCCGGCATGTACACGATCGCCCCGCTGTAGCCTTCTTTTGCCAGCTCATAGAGTAAATAGCACATTAGAAACGTCTTGCCCGTTCCGAAATGGCCGGCCAAATACAAGCCCGTGGGCTGAAGCCCCTGCTGCCGGATGCTGAAAATATACTCCATTACCCGGCCGACCGCTTCTTCCCGGTCCGGATCTTTATCGAGAATTTCGAGCGACGAGTACCCTTGGGACAGCGCCCGCTCGTCCACATAAAAGCTCCGAATCCGGCTGCGGACCGCATCCTGCGTCGCTCTGGCGATAAATTTCTTGCATGCGACCTTCTGGTCGTACACCCGGGTCCAATCTTCTCCCGGCTCGATATTCAGCATCGTGTAATGGCCTTCCATATCGTTCGGACACCGGTCCAGCCCCGGGCAATTGTTGCAATTGTTATATTCCGTAATATATTGGTGCAGCTTGTTCAAATTCAGCTTGATCGTCTGGCTGTCGAGCTCCGGGTGCTTGGCTCTCAGCTTCACGATCAGCGGATCGGATGCAATTTCCCGCACCTTTTTTTCCGCCTGCTGCAACAACTGACGGCCTTGGCCGCCCCGCAAAAGTTCCCCAAGCGACTCCATCCGCTGCACCTCCCCATGAATTGCCAGCCGGGCATTCGCCTATACCTCTTGTACGCATAAACTCCGACGCTTCTCTAACTTCTACAGCTTGCCGTCGAGCTGCTGCGCCATTTTGCGGAGCGCTTCCCGCTCGGCCGCAGACAGCGTTTTGGCTGCCGGCGTATCCTTGACGATCGGAATGACCGGCTTCTGCCGCCCCCGGCCTCCCCGGGCCGGAGCGCTCGCACTGGTTGCGCCTGCGCTGCGGCGCGTCCGCTGCTGCTCCTGATACTTCATCTGCTCGCGGATGTACTGCACCGCTTCTTCGAACGTATTGACCTGCTTGGCCAGCATGTCCGTGACGCTGAACTCGATGGACGCTCTCGACCAGGAACGTTTATTGACATACATGTAATGAATCAAGACGTTCATGACTTCCTCGCGCAGGCCATAGTTCAAATCGACCTTGGCCAGCGTATCGAGCAGCCCGTCCGGGATCGAGCCCTGGCTGAAGATCTTCTCCAGCAAGAACGTATACGGCTCATTGCGCAAAATGTAGTTGTATTGATGCTGGTTGCATTCCCCTTGAAACAAATCGGGCACTTCGAGGTAATATTCCATCTCGACGATTTTGTCTCCCGCCGGTTCCGTGCTCTTGCTTGCGCGGTCTTTTTCGCCGTTTTTTTCCGCAATCCTCGCCATATACCGTGTCCGCTCTTCGGTCCGCTTTTTGTCCTGCCGGAACACTTGGTTCGCCTTGTGCTGCAGCAGTTCGAGCACGATACGGCCTTCTTCGTCGAACACGCCGTCTTCGTCCAAAAGCCGGCATACGTCGGTCAGGAACAGGTTGTACTTTTTCGCTACAAAATTGATCGTCGCCAGCTGCTCCGGCTCGTACTTGAGCCGTTCCACAAAGTCCCGGTTCACCGATTCCCGCGGGAAGTGCATAATGATCTCCGCATACGAGTAGCCCTTGTACACGACCTCCGGCTTCGCTTCGGCAGGCTTGGCCGCCGCCGATTCGAAAAACGCCTTCTCCAGCTCGTGATCGATCACCTGCGTGTTCAGACGGAACAGCTCGTAGAACGGCACGGACAAATTTTCGGTGTTGGCGTCCGCCATTTCCTGCGCTTCGGGCAGCACCAGCTCGTCCCGCAGCGCAAACACCGCATATTTGCCGACCTTATCCCGCAGCAGCAGCGTCAGATGCTGATTCCGGAAAAATTCCGTCGGCGGCAGGGGCGCAAACAGCGTGTACTCGTATACGTAATCATCCGAAGCGGCCGCAAACCGGCGCGACGTCTTGAGCAGTCCCACCGCCTCAAGCCTTGAAGTCTGCTCGATGAACAGCTTCCGGCCGTTCTCGCTCGATTCCAGCTCCAGAGCCAGAAACAGCTTGCGCTGCTGCTCCATCGCCGAATGCCCGACCTTGTCCGCAGGCAGCTGCTGAAACAGCGTCATGTATACGCTGACGGCGTAAGCGCCGATCATCGGCTGATACACCGCGGCCATCATCTTATAATCCAAGCTGCTTAAAGCGAAATCCCGCACCACATAGAAACGGTGATATTCGGAAAAATGCAGCAAATTCGTTATCCGCATTCGGTTCAAAACTCCATCCGTGATTCAAATGTTTACCCTCCATTTTACCACACAAATCGACAAAGAGGGTAGAAGGAAAAAGCAGGCTGCGGAGACCCTTGGATCGATAGATTTTCACGCTGCATCCATATTTCGATGATAATCGAATTGTAAAGCCGTTACAATAACGAACAGATCCGGAAAAGTTCACGGTTTCCCCGGAATTTCCAGCTCATTACGAAAGGTGAGGAAAATATGAATCCGATCTATTACGGGCTCCTTGTTCTGGCCACAACTTCCTTAATGGGCTCGTCCTTCGCGATTGGGAAAATGGGGATGGCCTACTTCTCTCCGCTCCTATTGGTCGGGTGCCGCTTTACGATTGCAGGCTTGCTTATGGTTTTATGGATAATGAGGAGGCCTTTTCCGCAAACAGCCCGACACTGGACCAAATTATTTCTCATCGGACTGTTTCAAACCGCGGGAGTGATGGGCTGTATCTTCTTGAGCCTCCGAACCATTACAGCCGGCGAGTCGTCGATCCTTACCTTCCTGAACCCCCTTCTTGTCGTCTTGCTGGGCACCCTGTTTCTTGGCATCCGATACCGGTTCTCCCAATGGCTGGGGGTGATCTTCGGCTTTATCGGGGTATACGTCACGCTCGGATTTCATTTGCAGTGGCAGGTCGGTACGATTTTGGGACTGGGAGCCGCTCTCTGCTGGTCCATCGGGACCGTTCTGATCAAAAAATGGGGCGCCGCCTTTCACCTGCGGGTGCTTACCGCTTTTCAGATGCTTTTTGGCGGACTGGTTCTGCTTGGGATGAGCGTCACTCTGGAGACGCCGAAGCTCATCGTCACTCCGGCTTCCGTGTTTATTCTTCTATGGCTGGCCGTCATGGCCTCCATCGTCCAATTCGCCGTCTGGTTTTACCTGCTGGAAAAAGGAGATCCCGGAAAAACGAGCGCCTTTTTATTTTTGGCTCCGTTTTTTGGCGTGCTGTCGGGCTGGCTGCTTCTGGATGAAGTGATTAAATGGTACGTCTATGCAGGCGGAGTTCTGATTTTCCTTGGCATTTTTCTGGCAAACTGGTCGCCTGCCGGCCGAAAACTCCGCACCGGACAAACTAACGTAAGTCGTATTTTTGATACAAAAAAACACCCCCATCCGTACCGGAACCCGCCGGAGGGATAGGAGCGCTTTCACTAAAACATTTTAAACCCTTTTTGACGCAAGGATTTGATCGTAGAGCCGCTGAGGATGGCGCCGATCAGGCCGCCGACAGCCGGGACATAATCCGCGAAGGAATATTCGGCCAGGTTCGAAGCGAGCGAGCCGGTGCCCCAGCCCCAATAAATGACCAGTCCGATCATGAGCGCTATATACCCGTAAATGGGGAACCAAGTCGTTTTCATAAGCATGTTTAGAATAAAACCGAGCCCGAAAAACAGCACGAACAGCAGCACGGTTACGATGATCAATTGCAGCAAAGCGGACAGCTCCTTTCCATATGCCTATATTGTATAAAAAAACAAAGGCGCGGTAAAGTGAGCCGTTGTGAACGAAATATGAAACCTGGCGGTGCGGCGGGCTAGAAAAAGGAACGGATGAAGCGGTACCAGCCGATGGCCGCGATCCAGAACGGGATGCTGATGAGCGTCCCCATCAAAATGCCTAGCGTTAACCGGTTTGTCATGACGGACGCCTCCTTTAACAGGTACATCGGCATACGGGCTCCGAATTGTAATAGCATTTTTTCCGGGAAGCCGTTCACAAAAAGTTTACCGTTTCGTCACGCACCCGCATTTGCCCTTTGCGGCCGATTTCGCTACAATAAAACAAGCAGCTGGCAGCAGTGCCCATATTGAAGGAATAAGGGAGTGTCCGTTAATGAGTGAAGTCGTACATCCATTGGATGGCTGGTATAGCTTGCATGATTTCCGCGCTATCGATTGGAACGCCTGGAAAAGCTTGACCGCCCAAGAAAGAGCGCGCGCCGAGGACGAGCTGTACACCCTGCTCGGCAAATACCAGAGCACCGAGGACCAGAAGCAGGGCAGCACCGCGTTTTATTCCATTGTCGGACAAAAAGCCGATTTCGTCTTCATGCATCTGCGTGAAACGCTGGAAGAATTGAACGAGCTGGAAACCGAGTTTAACAAATCCATGTTCGCGCAAGTGACGATTCCGACGTATTCTTACGTCTCCGTGGTCGAGCTCGGCGCTTATATGGCCAAGCCGGGAACCGATCCGATGCAGGACCCGGATGTGGTTGCGCGCCTCAAACCGATCCTGCCGAAAGCGGGACATATCTGCTTCTACCCGATGAACAAGAAGCGCGAGGGCAACGACAACTGGTATATGCTGCCTGCCGAAGACCGCCGCAACTTTATGCGCGGACACGGCATGATCGGCCGCAATTATGCCGGCAAAGTGAAGCAAATCATCGGCGGCTCCATCGGTCTCGACGATTGGGAATGGGGCGTTACGCTGTTCGCGGACGATGCGCTGCAATTCAAGAGAATCGTCCATGAAATGCGCTTTGACGAAACGAGCGCCCGCTTCGGGGAGTTCGGCGATTTCTATGTCGGCAACTTGCTGAATCAAGAGAAAATGGCTTCGATGCTGAAGCTGTAACGGGCCCATCAGCCCAAAAAAACCCTTGCTGGCATTCGCCGAAACGAAAGCTGCAAGGGTTTGCTCGTTTATTCGTCATCCTCGTCCAAGAGCTCCAGCTCTTTGCGCCGCAAGTACTCTTCCGTATCCCGGTCGCGCTGCCGCGATTTTTCCTTCAGCCGCTCGATGGCCGGAAGAATGAGGATGTCGATTTCTTTCTGCACGATATACGACAGGTCGTAACGGTTCTGCGATTCGAGGTAATGACCTACTTCAAGGAGGGCGTTGTACCGGTCAAGCTCCTCACGGGTCAGCAACCCCCGAACCTGAATGCTGCAGTTGCGCATCGGTCTAGAAGCGGCCTTTCTTCAGCACAAGCGGAATACCGCCGATAATGTACAAGTAGCGCAGGTCGATGAGCTTTTTCATCACGGCCGCCGTGCCGCCCTTGATCTTCTTGGAGCCGACGATCCCGATCGCTTCGCCGCGTCCGAGAGAGGCTACGGTGCCTTTCGGTTTATACTCGAACTTTTTCAGCTCGGAGCCGCGGATTTGCGCTACCAGATTGTGCGCGCACACCTCGGCTTGCTGCATCGAGATTTGCGCCGTTGGCGGATACGGACGGCCTTCCGGGCTCATCACGATCGAGCAATCGCCGAGCACGTAGATGTTGTCATGCCCCGGAGCATGCAGCGTATCGTCGACCTTGATGCGGCCGCGCATCGTCTCGAAGCCGGCTTCCTCCAGCATATGGTTGCCGCGAATGCCGCCTGTCCAGATCACGGTAGCGGATTTGATTTCTTCACCGGTTGCAAGCACGACGCCGTCCGGGGTGCACTCTTTGATGGCGGTCGCGATTTTGAACGTGACGCCTTTGTTTTTCAATACGTTCATCGCGTACTCCACAAGCTCGGGATCGAAGCCCGGAAGCGCCGTCGGAGCCGCTTCGATGTTATATATTTTTACGAGGGATGGATCCACGTCGAATTCTTTGCACAGGTCCGGAATCCGGTCGGCCAATTCACCGACAAACTCGATCCCGGTGAAGCCGGCGCCGCCCACAACGAAAGTCAGATAATCGGTGCGGGAAGGCTCGCGCTTGAACTTCGCGAATTGGTACTCGACGTGCTCGCGGATGAAGCGGACGCTGTTGATGGAGCGAATATTCATCGCATATTCCTTCAGCCCCGGAATGCCGAACGTTTCCGGTTCGCCGCCCAGGCCGATGACCAGGTAATCGTAAGAGAGCGTGCCCTCTTCCAGAATGACTTTTTTCTCTTGCGGCCGAATTTGAACAACGGTCGATTTCACGAAATCGATCTTGAACTCGTCGATCAGCTTGAGAATGTTCACGCGTGCATTTTCCGGATTATCTGTCCCTGCAGCAGGCATATGCAGATGGGTCGTAATGTAATGATAGTCGTGTTTGTTTACGAGCGTGACGTCGGCTTCATTATAATTCAGCTCTTTTTGCAAACGAATAGCCGTTACGATACCGCCGTAGCCTGCGCCTAAAATGACTATTCTTGGAATTCGACTCATGGTTCTATCCCTTCCATCACATATTTTTCTATATAGTATATGAGTTTGAAAACTGTTTGTGAAATTTTACACAAGCAACGCCGAAAAATGGTTTTCCTTCCTACAGGGTTCCCTCCGGCGTTTGAAAATATAAGCAAATGATGTGTATTTATACCACAGTTTTAACCAATTCAAATGCAATAATATAATGATACGAGGCAAATAGCAAGTTTTATTTTGTTTAAAAACCCAAGAAAATCGCCAAACTAACCATGGTATCCCCTCGATTCCTTCGGCTGCTGCCTTTTGCCATATAAAAACTTTATCAGGCTAATTAATTATATCACTCATTGAAAAGTTTAATTTATATTTTCATGCCGTAACCGTACGATTATAATTAGAATGGACTTTACTATGTTTCGGAGGTGTTTGACCCACCATGAGCAGCGAAATCGTCGACATTATTATCGTGGGCGGCGGCCCGGCAGGGATGTTTGCGGCGTTTTACGGAGGAATGCGCCAAGCTTCCGTTAAATTGATTGAAAGCATGCCACAACTGGGCGGTCAGCTCGCAGCGCTTTATCCGGAGAAATACATCTATGACGTAGCCGGCTTTCCGAAGGTAACGGCGCAAGAGCTTGTGAATAATTTGGAAGCGCAAATGAAGCATTTCCCGCTCTCCATCTGCCTGGAAGAAAAGGTAATGAAGGTGGAGAAAAAAGACGAGCGCCTGTTCGAAGTTACGACGGACAAAGGCGTGCATCAATCTAAAGCGGTCATCATTACCGGAGGCGTCGGCGCGTTCGAACCGAGAAAGCTTGAACTCCCGGAAGCCGCGCAGTACGAGAAGAAAAATCTGCACTACTTCGTCAGCGACCTTCACCGCTTCGCAGGCCAAAAGGTACTGATCAGCGGCGGGGGCGATTCCGCGGTAGACTGGGCTCTGATGCTGGAACCGATCGCGGAGAAGGTCACGCTGATTCACCGCCGCGACAAATTCCGCGCGCATGAGCACAGCGTCGAGAATCTGATGAAGTCCAAGGTGGAAGTTATCACTCCGACCGAAATCAAGAAGCTCGAAGGCCGCGACCAAATCGAGCAAGTCACGCTGGCCAACTGCAAGTCGGGCGAAGAGCGCGTCATCGATGTCGATGCAGTGATCGTCAACTTCGGCTTCGTTTCCTCCCTCGGCCCGATCGCCGAATGGGGACTCAACATCGACAACGGCTCCATCGTCGTCGACTCGCGGATGGAAACCAGCATCCCGGGCATTTTCGCTGCCGGCGATATTACGACGTACCCCGGCAAGCTGAAGCTCATCGCTGTCGGCTTCGGCGAAGCGCCGACCGCCATCAATAACGCGAAGGTGTACATCGATCCGACAGCCAAGCTGTCTCCGGGTCACAGCAGCAACATGAAATTGTAAAAATGCTTCATCTATATAGGCTTTAACGAAAAGATCGCTCTGCTTCGGTAATGAGCGATCTTTTTATTATTACACAGCACAAGTCCCAGCGAATCAGTTACCCCTTAATTCCTGAAAACGTAATTCCCTGAATAAATTTTTTCTGGGTGAAGAAAAACAAAATCACGACGGGAACCGTCATCATCGTAGCCACCGCCATCATGAGCCCCCACTCCGACCCCTTCTGATTCTGAAACTGCTGAAGCCCGAGCGACATCGTATACGAGGCTTCATTCGTCAAGTAAAGCAAGGGACCGATAAAATCCGTCCAGCTGTTCATAAATTGAAACAGCGCAACCGACAAAACGGCAGGTTTGGCTAACGGAAGAATGACCTTCCAATAAATCGTGAATTCGTGCGCCCCGTCGATTCTGGCCGCATCCAGCAATTCATCCGGAAGCCCGAGGAAAAACTGCCTGAGCAAAAAAATAAAAAACGGAGCGCCGAAGAACAAGGGAACGATTAAAGGCAGCGGCGTGCCGACCCATCCCAGCTTGTTAAACAACACGAATAACGGAATCATCGTCACCTGACCGGGAATCATCATCACCGCTACCGTAAGCGCGAACAGCGCTTTTTTGCCGTTCCATCTCAGTTTGGCGAAGCTGTAGGCGATTAACGGACACGAGAGGACCGCGCCCGCCGTGCTTAGAACGGTAATGACAACCGTGTTCTTGAGATAGGTGAAGAACGGGATGTACACCATGGCGTCAGAGTAATTTTTCCACGTAAACGGCTTCGGAATCCACTCCGGAGGCCAGGTGAATATTTGCGTAGACGGCTTGAGCGAGGTAGAGACCAGCCATATAAACGGCGTAATGAAAAAGACGGAAGCCAGAAGCAAAACCGCATGGGCCGACACGCTCGCCAGCCTGCTCTTCAATTTTTGGTTCACCGTGGACTCGCCTCCTCATTTCCCCTGATAATGAACCCACCGCTTGGAGGTCGCAAATAAGATTCCCGTCAGCAGCATGATCGCCAAGAACAGGAGCCAGGCCATCGCCGAAGCATAGCCCATTTTGAAATATTTGAACCCGTTATCATATAAATGCATGACGTAGAACATGAGCGAATGGGCCGGCGTTCCCTGCCCTTTGGTGAGCGTATACGGCAAAGTAAATTGTTGAAACGCCCCGATGACGCCCATGACCAGATTAAAAAAAATAACCGGCGTCAGCAAAGGCAGCGTGACGTTTCGAACTTTCTGCAGCCAGTTGGCCCCATCCACTTCCGCCGCGTCATAGTAATCCTGCGAAATATCCTGCAAACCGGCTAAATAGATGACCACGGCCTGACCGATTCCCCACAAGGACATCAGGATGAGGGACGGCTTGGACCAAAATTCGCTTCCCAGCCAAGCGGGACCGGCGATCCCAAGCTTATCCAGCATGCCGTTCACCAGGCCGAAATGGGGATTCAGCAGCCACATCCACAAGACGGCCAGAGCGACTTGGGGAACCAGCGTCGGCAAAAAATAAATCGTCCGGTAAATCGCCATCCCCTTCACCTTCATGTTCAAAAACAAGGCGAGCAGAACGCCGGACACAATGCTGAGCGGAACAAAGAACACGGCGAAGTATACGGTATTAAAGACTGCCGCCCAAAATACCTTGTCCTCCATCAGCTCGCGGTAATTGTTAAAACCGATGAACTCCCCCGGCTCCAAAATGCTGTAGGTGGTAAAGCTGAAGTAGATGGAAGCAGCCAGCGGGAGAAGGAAAAAGATCAACAGGCCGATCAGCCAGGGCGAAGCAAACAACCAACCGTACAGCCTTTCGCCGGCTTCCACACTTTGTCTTTTCATCGCCGAACCTCCTGTGGCGGCAGCGGGAGAGAAGCCGGAAGGCGGCTCCTCTATCGTGCCCTCTCCAAAACTATTTATGTAATTCGGAGTTCACTTTTTGAGAGACTTCCTGCAAAATGTCTTTCGGCGTCCCTTTATCATGAATCGCGCTGTCTCTGGCTCGGGATAATTCGTTCCACAATAAGGAACCTGCGGAAATGACAGGCCGGTTATGGGATTGCGGAAGAATCTCCGCGAATTTCTTCGTGGCCGGATCTTTAATCCCTTCGTTGACCGATTGGATGGTCGCCAGATTGCCGGTCGTCTCGCTGAATATTTTTTGCCCGTCCTTCCCGGCCGCGAATTTAATGAATTTCCAGGCGGCATCCACATTTTTCGCGCCCTTGGGGATGATGTAGCTGAACCCGCCCGACCAGCTCGTAAAATTGTCGCCAGTCGGCGTAGGAATCGGCGTTACGCCGTAATTGAAATCCGGCTTGTATTTTTTGATTCCGGCAATGCGCCACGGGCCGCTCACGGTCATGCTAAGCTGGCCGGTCAGGAAGGGATTATCTGCTCCCGAGCCCGCCGAATCGGTAAAAGCGGCGACATCCTCAATGTTGTATTTTTTGGCGTAATCGCGCATCCATTCGAGCGCTTTGACCACATTCGGGTGATCCGCCGTTACCTTGTCGGCCGTTTTGTCATAGAAGTCGCCGCCGAAGGCCCAGCCCCACGTATAAATCCAGCCCTGATCGTACCAAGGGATAAATCCAATCCGCTCGAACCGCTTGCCTGTCTTCTTGGTCAGCTTCTCCGCCGCGGCTTCAAGCTCGGCAATCGTCTTCGGAGGATGTTCCGGGTCCAGCCCGACCTCCTTGAATTGATCCTTGTTATAATATAAAAGCCGAGCGTCCGTATCGTTCGGAAGTCCGTACAGCTTTCCTTTGTACGTCGCTTCGGCCATGGCAAATTCATAGTAGTCGGAGGCGTTGATCTGGTCGGTCTTCGCTTTATCGGTCAGATCGGTCAAGGACCCGCGCGCTGCCCAAGAACCGATTTCGAACCGGTCGAAATAAGCCGCATCGGGAGGATTTCCGCCCGCGATGGCAGCCAGAAGCTTCTCGTTCTGACCTTCGCCTTGCCGGGCGATATAAGTCATGTCGACTTGGATATCGGGATTCTGCTCGTGGAACGCTTTGACGATTTTCTCAAGCGCCTCTTTCTCCGTATCCGTATTGCCGTGCCAAAAGGTCACCTTTGTTTTTCGCGCGCCGGTTCCGTTTCCGGAATCCCCGCTGCCCGACGAACATCCGATTAAAACAGCCGAAAGCGCTATCAACGATGCAAACGATACCATTAAGTATTTGTTCATAGGTTTCACCGGATTGCCTCCCCATTTTGTAATCGGCTGCACAACCTGTAAAGGCTTTCATAATGAACGATGCCTGCTTCCTGCTTCGCTCTCCCCCTTTTGCCTAAAAATAAAAGCATATTGGTATACCAACTATTATATATCAACATGCTAATTATATTAACACCATCTTATATTTGTGTCAATTCAGTGATTTTATTACAAAAGGCATATTAATTTGCTTGTTTTGGCGATTTTTGTTGCAAAATATCGATCCATCCCGATATTGCTTTTGATTTTTTTTCACAAAAAAATATGGTATACCAATATACCATATCAGAGAATCAATATTCTTTTTCCTCCCGGACATCGGATGGTCTGATTTTTAGCTTAAAACCGACGGGGTTCAGCAGCGGGACCTCCCGGCGCTCCAACTGCGCCAACAGCAGCTCCGCCGCCTTTCGTCCGATCTCCCGTTCGTCTTGAAGAATATGCGTAAAAGGATAATCCCCGGGGCGGGAGTAAATCATATCGAAGCATACGATTTCGCAATCCCGATAGCTGTCGAGCTGACGAAGCGCATGGGAGAGGAGAATTGCATTGTCGTACTCACAAGCGAATATGGCGGTAATCGAACGGTTTTGCTCCAAAAAAGCTTGCAGCGGTCCGGTATCCCACTCCAGTGGATCGCCCGCTTCGTGGACCGATGTATTCAGGACAGGCATGTCCGTGAAGATGGCGTTTACCCCGATCGCCTTCCTCCGCTTCAAAAATGCGCCGGTAAAGCCCTGAATCCGCTCCTCGATCGATGACGTGTTGTCGGCCGGAGCCGAGACGAAAACAACCTGCTCATGCCCTTGGTCGAGCAAATAGTCCGTCAGCGCTCCGGCCGCTTCTTTGTGATCGGTATATACGGAGCAAGCCGGAATCCCGGGGAGATATTTATCGATTAATACGAGGGGAAATTTTCGATATACCAGCTTCAACAGTTCCTCGTTGTAATGCTCTCCGTTGACAGGAGATACGATCAGACCGTCTACGCCGTAGTCGAGCAGCGAACGGATGAATTGCTCCTCCAGCTCCTTCTTGCCGTACGTGCATTTTACGATTAAATGATAATTCCGCGCCGAAAGCGTCTTTTCCACCGTACGGAGGATGTTGAGCCCGAAGGAAGCGGAAAAATACGAAGCAATGATGCCGATCGTTACTTTCTCCGTTGCGCCGCCGGGCGGACTGCCCGGACGGAAGGAGTCTTCCGTGTCCGCAGAATGACCGAATTCAGGGATGCGCGCGCCGTCAAAATGCTCCGAAACATAGGACCCCTTGCCGCGGATTCTGGTGACGACGCCGTACTGTGCGAGTTTCTCCAGCGCTTTTTTGGACGTGATCCGGCTGACCCCGAATTGATCCGCCAATTCTTTTTCCGACGGGACTCTTTCTTTCGGCTTAAGCTGCCCGAGTTCGATTTTTTTCAACAAATGCCGGATTATTTTCTCGTAGATCGGAGTCCCCATTACTTCATCCCTCTTACTTGTTATGTTAACATACCAATTAAAGTTTAACATAGCGCATTGTTGCAGGCAAATAGGAAATTCCCATCCACAGGAAATAGAAAAAACCGGCCGAGGGCCGGGTCTATGGAGTCAACCGATGCGTTAACCGTCTGAAAAAATGAAAGGCACCAATCCGCTGCATGCTGTCAGAATTATCGCCCGCCCTGCACTTCCTTTACCCACCGCTCGATCAGCCGGCTGCGGTTGGCCCCCGCCCATGTCTGATCGTACGGCACGACGCTCAGCGCGTCCAAAGCGACCGCTTCCTCGGGAGATACCGCCTCCCGGTTCGTCAGCCACTGGTAGTTGCCGACCTGCTTGCCGAGCTCCTGCGCCTGCTTCGTGAGCGCCCAATCGATAAAAGTCTGCGCTTCCTTCTCATTCGGACCGCCACGGATCATCCCCATCGCGCCGATTTCGTATCCGGTGCCTTCGCCCGGATAATGGATCAGCAGATCGCGAAAGCCTTCCTTGTAAAATTTGACGGCGTCGTGCGCGAACATGACGGCCGTTCCCGCTTCGCCCATCCCGACGCTGCGCCCGGGCGTGCTCCCGCTTGTCGTATAGCTTCGGACCTGCCCTTGCAGCTTCTTCAAATAGTCGAACGCTTTCTCTTCGCCCCACAGCTGTACGAGCGTGGCCAATATTGTATAAGCCGTACCCGAGGATCTCGGATCGGCCATGACGATCATGCCTTTATACTTCGGATTGAGCAGATCCTCCCAGGTTTGCGGTACGGATAGACCTACGTCCTGCAGCCATTTGCGGTTGGAGACCAGCGCCAGAGCGCCGACGTACACGCCGATCCAGTAATTGTCCGGGTCCTTGTATTTCTCGTCGATCCATTTGGCATTCGGCGACAAATAGGGAGCCAGCAGCCCCTCCGCTTTGGCCTGAACGAACGTATCGGCGGGACCGCCGTACCAGACGCTCGCTTTCGGGGCGTTTCGCTCCGCGCGTATGCGCGCCAGGATTTCTCCGCCCGACATGCGGACGTAGGAGGTTTTGATGCCCGTCTCCTTCTGGAACGCTTCCACAACTTTAATCGCGTGGTCTTCGTACAATCCTGCATAAATGGTTAACGTTCCTTTGCGCTCGGAAGCGCAGGAGGCCAGCACAGCAGCGCAAAGGATAAGGATTAATGCTCCCTGCCATCTCTTGTTCATGCCTGCTGCCTCCTTGCTGTCTGTAGATTAGGCCGGAACGACTTGAATCGAATGCTCGGGAAATTCGAGCGTCACGTGCTCCCCGGTCGGGAAGACCGAGCCTGCAACCGGATTATGCTGGGTGACCTGAAACGTTTTGCCGCCGAAATCGATCTCGTATTCCTGCGTTTGTCCCATAAAGACGCTTTTCGTAATGACCGCGTTGTTGTTTGCCGTCTTCGAGACGACGACGGATTCCGGCCGGACGACCAGCGCTACCTGCTGTCCCGCAGTAACTTCCGCATGGTTCGCTGCTACCATTATACCCATTGGCGTATCGATCTCCAAGCGGCCCCCGGCAACCCGTGCCACCTTGCCTTCGACGAAGTTGGCCGAGCCGATAAAGTCGGCGACGAATTTCGTCTTCGGCCGTTGGTAAATTTCCTGCGGCGTACCGATCTGCTCGATCCGCCCTTTGTTCATAACGATGACGACATCGCTCATGTACATCGCCTCGCTCTGGTCGTGCGTGACATAGACCGCGGTAATGCCAAGCGTCCGCTGAATGCGGCGGATTTCGTCGCGCATGACGATGCGCAGCTTGGCGTCGAGATTGGACAGCGGCTCGTCGAACAGCAGCACGCTCGGCTCCATTACGAGCGCCCGGGCCAGCGCAACGCGCTGCTGCTGGCCGCCGGACATTTGGGAAGGCATGCGGTCCTTATACTCGTTCAGGTTCATAATTTCGAGGACGCGCGACACTTTTTCCCGAATGACGGCTTGATCGAATTTTTTGATTTTAAGCCCGTAGGCGACATTGTCCCAAACGTTCAAATGCGGGAACAAAGCGTAGGACTGAAACACCATCGTACAATCCCGCTTATTCGGCGGAATATCGTTGACCGGCTGGTCCCCGAACAAAATTTCACCGGAAGTAATCTCTTCGAAGCCCGCAATCATGCGCAGCGTCGTCGTTTTGCCGCAGCCGGACGGACCGAGCAGCGTGGCGAATTGCCCCTCTTCGATGACCAGATTGACATCGGATACCGCATTGGACGGCTGCTTGGTGCCCAAGCCCGCATAAGCTTTCGTAACCTGTTTGAGCGTGACCGATTTGGCTGCCAAGTCGTTCTCCCCCTACATTAACGTTTTTTCTTTGCTGCCGCCGACGAAGCGAAGCAGCAGGTTAAGCAGCAGCAAGGCTGCGATCATGATCGCGATCAGAATCGTGCAGTACGCGCTGGCGACGCCAATCCGTCCGGATTCCACCTGCGTGAGGATGGACGCCGTGATCAGGTTGTATTTGGCCGAGATGAGGAAAATGACGGCGCTCATCGCGGTCATGCTTTTGACAAAGCCGTACACAAGGCCGCTATAAAAGGCCGGCTTGATGAGCGGCAGAACGACGGTGAAAAAGTTGCGCGCCTGCCCGGCCCCCAAGTTCGTCGCCGCCTCTTCGATCGACGGGTCGATCTGCTGCAAGGACGCGATCCCGGACCGGATGCCGACCGGAATGGCCCGCACGACGAAGGCGACGATAATGATCAGCGCCGTGCCCGTAAGCGCAAGCGGAGCCTGGTTGAATGCCAGAATGTACGAAATTCCGATGACCGTCCCCGGAATGGCGATGGACAGCATGCTGACGGATTCGAGCGCTTTTTTCCCGATGAACTGCTTGCGGACGACCAGGAAGGCGATGATCATGCCGAGCAGGCCGGCAATCGGCGTCGCGATGATCGACAGCAGCAGCGTGTCCTTCATCGATTTTTGACCCAGCGAGAACACGTACTTGTAATGATCCCACGTGAAGCTGTTGTTAATGCCCCACAGCTTGATGAACGAGCCGATCGGCACGAGCAGGTAGAACGCGATGACGATCACCGACAGCAGCATGCACAGCGCGAACAGCGCCTGGCGGGTTATTCCCTTCTCGATCAGACGGCGGCCGTGGGCAGGTTTGCCTGTAACGGTAACGTAGCTTTTTTTGCCGATCCAAAATTTTTGCAGCGCGTAAATCAGAAACGTGATGCTCATCAGCACCATCGCCAGCGCCGCGCCGGCTTGAATGTCGTAGCTGCCAACCGCCTGCAGGTAAATTTCACGGGCGACGGTCGTGTAATTGCCGCCGAGCGTCATCGGATTGCCGAAGTCGGCCAGCGATTGAACGAACACCAGCAGAAACGCATTCGCAATCCCCGGCATCGTCAGCGGCAGCGTGACGTTCAAGAATGTACGCAGCCGCCCGGCGCCCATGTTCATGCTCGCTTCCTCCAGCGACGGGCTGATCGAGCGGAGCAAGCCGGCCAGCACGAGGAAAGCAACCGGGAAGTACGTCAGCGTTTGGACGAGCACCAGGCCTTTGAGGCCGTAAATATTGGCGTTCTCCAAACCAAGCAAATGCTTGGAGACGAAGCCCTGTTTGCCGAACAGCAAAATCGCGGAGAGCGAAATGACGAACGGCGGAGAGATGACGGGCAGAATTGCGACGGCGTTAAACAGCTTTTTGAACGGAACCTTCACGTACGCGAACGTATAAGCGAACATATAGGCGATAGCCGTTGACAGAACGGATACGATGACAGCGAGCAGCAAGGAGTTTTTCAATGCCTCGAAAAGCTGTCCGCCTGACAGAACGCCCACGTACGCGCTGAGCGAAACCGCTCCGTCCGGGTTGATAAAGCTGCTTTTTAAGATTTGATACAGCGGATAGACAATAAATACCGCCAGACACGCCATGACGAGCAGGATGCAGAGCAAAAGCAGCGGTTCCCGCGTCAGTCTGCGGAGCTCGCTTGCGGTACGGTTCCATGACATGGGCCACAGGCTCCTTTCTTAGGTGGGCCGGGACGGTCCTTGGATTTACCCGGGCACGGGAAGATATGTTTAGATTTCTCTGCGAAAAAGTGGAGTATATCCCGTAGGAGTTTACGTCCGCCTTTGAAATCCGTGAAAATACCATGAAAGTCTAATCGAAATTTCGCGGATACATGGGGTCCCCGGAAAGTAATCGAATCTGCTTCAAAGGTTTCCTTCACTTTCTGGGGAGGAGGAGCGGCCGGAGGGACATACTCCACGGCATCGCCGAAAAGAATCTTGCATTTCCCCGCCCCAAATTCAAGGACAGTCCCGGGACATTATTTCTTCACTTCGCTGTTCCACTTGTCGAGCAGACGCTTGCGCTCTTTGCCCGCTTCCGAAGGATCGTATTGGATCGGCTTGATATCGGACAGCTTGATCGCCTTCTCCGGCTCTTTCGCGTCCGGGTTCGTCAAGTTCTGGTAGCTGCCCGTGCGCTGCCCGACTTCCTGCGCGCTTGCGCCGAGCGACCAGTCGATGAATTTTTGCGCCAGCTCTTGGTTTTTCGTATTTTTGATGACCGCGACGGCGCCGGTTTCATAGCCCGTCCCATCCTTAGGGATGGTCAGCTCCAGCGTATCGAAGCCTTCCTCTTGGTACTTGATGATGTCGTGCGCGAACAGTACGCCTACCGCCGCTTCGCCCATCCCGACCATACGCCCCGGAGCGGAACCGCTGGTCGTATACTGCTGAATTTGCGGGTGCAGCTTTTTCAGGTAATCGAACCCTTTGTCTTCCGAGCCTTTCACTTTCAATACCGTGTAGAGAGCGCTGTAGGCCGTGCCGGACGAAGCCGGGTTTGCCATGACGATTTGCCCCTTATACGCGGGATTGAGCAGATCTTCCCACGTTTGCGGCGCCTGCAGGTTATGATCCTTCAGAAACTTCTTGTTCGACGCAAAGCCGAGGAAACCGACATAAATTCCGGTCCAATGACCGTTCGGGTCTTTATACTTGGCATCCACCTTCTCGGCGGCCGGCGATTTGTAAGGCGCGAGCAGCCCTTCGTTCATCGCGGCGACGAACGTGTCCGCCGGACCGCCGTACCAGATATCCGCCTGCGGGTTGTCTTTCTCCGCGCGGATTTTGGCGAGAATCTCGCCCCCGGACATACGGACCATGTCGGCTTGAATCCCGGTGTCTTTCGTGAACTGCTTCATCGCCTCGACAGCGTGGTCTTCCTGGAATCCGACGTATACGGTCAGCTTGCCCTTCGACTTGTCCGTTTTAGCCGCATCGCCTGCTGCCGGAGCAGGTGCAGCCCCGCCGGAAGCAGGCTTGTCGGCGCTGCCGCAGCCGGCAGCTACGGATGCGGTCAAGATTACGGCGAGCGTAGCGGATAGTGCTTTTTTCATCTTTGTAACGACTCCCTTCGGTTGTTTGGATAGCTTTATCATAAGTGAAGCGTTTCCAACCGGGAAGTTTAAGTCTTTGCCACATCAAACGGCAAAAAATAAAACCCCCGGCCCATGACCACAAGATCATGAACCGGAGGCTCAAGCAGGAAGCGTCCCGTTTTAAGCGGCATCCAGGCCGAACAAGCGAAGCAAGCCGTTCAAAATCAGCCCCACGACAGCAAAGTCCGTATCCGCGAACGTCGCCCGGACGAAGCCGAGGCTGGAGAGCAGCGGCAGCAAAAAGACCGGCAGCAGCGTAATGACGAAGCCGTGGCACAGCGCCGCGACGATCAGCCCTCTCCGGCCGCCGACCTGATACGCAATGACGCCGGAAGCGCCCCCCGAGAAAAAATGCGGGATGACGCCGGGGATGATGACCGTGTACTGGAAGGCCATGAGCGTGCCCATCGCGGCAAGCCCTCCGATAAAGCTGAGCAGGAAGCCGAGCGCCGCGGCAATCGGCGCGTACGTGAACAAAACCGGGCAATCCAGCGCCGGAATCGCTCCCGGCACGATTTTTTCGGCAATGCCGTTAAAGGCCGGGATAATCTCGGCCAGCATCATTCGCACGCCCGACAATATAACGAACACGCCGGCCGTAAACCAAATCGCTTGTATAGCCGCGACGACCACGGGATGACGCCCGGAAAACATCTCGGACAGCGCCTCGGCCGGCACGAACAAGCTGGACAAGCCGAACAGCAGCAGCGTAAAGACGGCGATAACGACCATATGGTCCTGGAAAAACGGATAAATCCGTTTCAAGCCTTCCGGCATCGGCTTCTTTTCCTTCGTCCCGACCGCCTGCGCGATCAAGCCCGAGAGCACATAGCCCGCGCTGTTGAAATGCCCGATGGCAAACTCGCTGCCGCCGGTCGCTTGACGGACGTACCGCTGACTCACCGCCGGTCCGAACGACATGGCCAGCGCCAGGAACAGCCCGCCCCATCCGTAAAGCTGCCACGCCGGAAGATGGGCCGAATCGAGCAAAGCCGCCAGCATCGACGCCATGAAGAGCATGTGATGGCCGGTAAGGAAAACGTACTTGAATGGCGTCCAGCGGGCAATGGCCAGATGAAGCGCCATACCGATCAGCATGATGACCGCGATCTCACGGCCGTAGTTGATCTGAGCGAGTCCCGCAATCGTCTCGTTATGCGGCATAATGCCGATCATTTGCAGCCCGCGCTGCACGATGATCGATAGATTGGATAACGACGATCCGGCGGCGGAAGCTCCGATCTGCAGCAAAATATACCCGAGCATCGTTTTAATGGTGCCGCTGAGCAGCTTTTGCGGCGGAGCCTTCTGAAGCAGCAGTCCGATCAAGGCAACAACTCCGAGCAAAAAAGCCGGTTCGCCAAGCAGCCCTTTATTAATAATTTGCGACCAGTTCATTCCCGCAATCCCTTCTCCCGTTCCCGCCAGGCCAGAAAACGCGGGCTCTCCATCAGCTTGGTCCGCAAATAATTCCGGTCCGTCATATTTTCCAGCGGTATCCATTCGGCTTGCTCCAGCAGCCGCGGAGGCAGAGAATCCGCGATATGGTGAGCGCCAACGATCAAGTCCGCGGCCGGACTTAAGCCGAGCGACGCGACATCCATGTGCTCGATATCGGCGCGGAGCCCCTGCTCCCGAAGCAGCGCTTCAAGATGGATCCGGATCATCAGACTGGTACCGAGGCCGCTTGTGCAGACCACGTTAATTTTCAGCGTCAAGCGTCCCGCCCTCCTTTGTCTTCAACCGATCCCATACGGCAGCCGCATCGTCGGCCCGTCTCAGAAATCCCATGAACGACGCATCGCCAAACACGTCGAGCAGCGTGGATAACGCGGTCAAATGCGACGTCTTGTCCGCCGCAGCCAGCGTAACGAGCAGCCACACCGGCTGCCCCGACGGTCCGAGCGGCACAGGCTCCGCCAGCGTGACCAAGCTGAATCCGGTGCCCCATACGCCGTCCTGCGGCGAAGCGTGCGGAAAGGCAATGCCTTCCCCGATGACAAAATGATGCTTCTGCTCTCCAATCATGCGAAGCAGCTTTTCTTCGTACTGAAGTCCGATGATCCCCCGCTCGCGCAGCAGCCTGCTGCCGAGCCGCACCGCCTCTTCCCAGCCTTCGACCGTTTGCCCGGGCAGGATGGAGCCGGCGGGCAGCAGATCCGTCAGCCGCTGCAGCGCTTTATGGCCGGACACGCCTCCGCCCTGCAGCAGATGGATGAGGTCCTCCAGCAGCCGGTTCCGGTTGCGCACGTCGGCATGCCGCTCGACGATGCGGACGATCTCGCCGACCCGCTGCAGCGTATCGGCTTCCATCGGCCGCCCCAGCGCAGATACGCCGAGCAGACGTCCGATGCTGCTCTCGTCCTCGGGGCTCAGCAGCGGCGATACTTTGATCACCGGCACCGGAAGCGGAAGTTGAATCTCGATGGTCGATAAAACCGCGTCGATCTGCCCGAACGGCAGCTGCTTGAGCTCCTTGTATGCGAATCTCCCGGCAATCTCCAACACGGGAAACATCGACTCCAGCCTCCGCTGAAGAATCGCCGACGAGCCGAGACCGGAGCTGCACACGATCGCCACCCGTTTCCGGACCGCACTTACGGCATGCGCCAGTCCGCTGCTTAAATGCAAAGAGATGTAACCGATTTCATCCCGGTCAAAGCAAACTCCCTGCTCCTGCAGCACCCGGTTGACCACCTCTTGCGTCACGTCGAGCAGCGAAGCATATTCCTGCTCCAGCTGCGGCAGCAGCGGATTCGCGCTCTGCAGCCCGAATTTGGCGCGGTACATCGCCGGCTTCAAATGGACGGACAGCCCGTGCACCACCTGTTCGGTACGCTGAAGCGGCCGGTTCAGCTCCTGCTCCACCTCCATAACGATCCGCTTGGCCAACTGGACGTAAACGGACTGCTCGGCCTTGGCATCCTGCGCTTTTTGCGCGCCCAGAATGTGCTGGGTAATATAGCCCGCCTCCTCCAAGGGAACCTCAAGCTGAAAATAGCGCTCCATTTCCGGCAGCGCAAGCTGTCGGACGACCCGGAACTCCTCTGCTCCGCTCACTTCGCCGAACAGCTCGGGGTCCATTTGAATGCGGTGGTTGTTTTTCAGCCGCTCGACAGCCATAAGCAGGTGAAGCACAAGCGCGGAATACCCCGCATCCGTAAATTCGACGTTCAGCTTACGCTCCAGCATCCGCACGATGTCGAATAAAAACTGCGCGTCCTTCGGCGAGAACCAAGGATTCCACAGATTCGTTCCCCCCATCCGGTCTTCCCGGTCCCCAAGAACGACCCGAAGGACATTCTCGTCCGTAATCTCCAGCCGCAGCAGCTCGAGATAGGCCGATCTTTTTTTCCGTTCATCCCCCAGCACCCGAATCCATCCGCCCTCTCTGGCGAGCTTCAGGTCTTTGCCGCCCAGCAGCCTGGTCACTTCCGCCAAATCGCTCAGCAGCGTGCTTTTGCTGATCTTCAGCTCTTCCTGCAGCTCGTCCGTCCGCAGCTTGGACGATTCGAGCAGCCGCTTGGCAAGCCAGCGGGACCGCCGCTCCGCATCGAGATGATCCGGCCGTTCTCTCAGCAGGCGCTCAAGCTTCTCCCGCCCGTCCTCGTCCACGATAAGCGCAATGCCGTGCTTGCGGTTGCGCTCGATCCCGATGCCATATCCGGCCAGCCAGTCTTCGATCTGCAGCAGATCGTGGCGGACCGTCCGCGCCGAAATGCCGTACTCCGATTGAAAGCGGTCCACAGGCACAAATCCGCGTTGTTCCAATAGTTCCGTCAATATGCTCTGCTGTCTTGCGGATAACATGTCTTTGCCTCCGTAGCCGTAACTTAAGTGGAAAACGATCGCGAGGCCAAGCCCGCAAGAGCGGCAAGCGCCTCATGCTCGTCCGGTCCGCTGGCGCACACCTCAAGCTCCGCGCCGCTGGGAACGGCCAGCGCCATGAGCCCGAGCGCGCTTTTGCCATCGACCGTATTGCCCCGGAACGTCACGGTAATGTGACTTTGAAAGGTCTGCGCAAGGCTGACCCACCGCGAAACCGGTCTGGCGTGAAAGCCAAGGGGCACATTTACAGCAATCGTTAATCGCTCCATCGTTTCTCTCCCACACCCGTCATAATCGGAACTATTATATCATAGATTTTCTTGATAAAAGAAAAAAGCCCGGTCAGCTGACCTGGGCTTCACCTTCTTTGTAGAAGTCTAAGTTGATTTGTCTCCTCTTGATCTCGTCTAACAACAATTCGACAAAATCTTCCTCGAGTTTCAAATCGACGGCTTTGAAATAGGAGTCCACTAAAATCTCATTACTGATCAGTTTCATGGGACAACTCACCTTATTCCGTAATGTAAAATTATATTAACATGCGCCCAAAATTAGAACAAGCGTTCCGTTATCCACAAAAAATTGTGTATATCTTGTGAGTATTCTGTTAATAAGTGTCGAATATACGCCATTGGCGGGGTGTATAATGTGGACAAAGTTATACACAAGCAGCGTACCGTTTTCGCGATAAAAAAATATGATCGGCTTGGACCATTTTGAACCAATTCAACTAAAATTGGGCAATTATGGCGTGCGCATGTTATTTATTGTTTAAACGTCCCCAAGCTGGTTGAAACGATGCCTCATGGTGCGACGAACCTGAAACCCGCTGCCGTCTCCGACGTAAGTAGTCATAACATTGATCGATTTTATATACGAAGAAGGAAGGGGAGCATCCTTCATGGAAGCACGTAAACTGATCGCTTCGCTTTGTTATTTCAGCATATTTTTCGCCGGATTTCTTGTACCGGTTATCGTGTATTTCGTCACCAACGACGGCTGGGTCCGCGAGCATGCCAAAAAGGCGCTTCTCTCGCACATCTTGCCGTTCCTCTCGCTGATCTTCTTCCTCTTCATCTGGATCGCGACGATCTCGGTCACCTCCACGATTGTTCTGGGTGTGCTCAGCCTGATTCTGTACTTCGTCGTTATGATCTGGAATGTGATCAAAGGCATTCAAGTTCTGCTGGAAAGGTAAACAGCCAAGCTGCGTGCGGACGCCACTTCGACCAAGTGGCGTTTTTGGCGTTCGCCGGATAACGGCGCGGAGTGCTGTGCCCCAGTCCAAGCAATCGAGCCATGCGCTGCGTATGCTGGAAGTTAAAGAGAGGCGATGGCATATGAGGAACGTGTACTTGGACGACTTGCGTCCGTGCCCGAAAGGATTTACGCTGGCGAGGTCGGTCGAGCAATGCATCGATTTGATGACGGCCGGGCCGGTTAATATCTTGTCGCTTGATCATGACTTGGGCCTCGGTAAGGCCAGCGGCTACGATCTGGTCAAATACATGGTCGAGAAGGGTCTGTATGCAAAAGAAATTATTATTCACAGCGCGAACCCGCTCGGGCGGCATCTCATGTGGACGCTGCTGCACAAGCATAAGCCAGGCGATGTCAAGCTGTCGGTTCGGCCGCAGCCGTTGGCGTTTAAGATTTAACCGGCGGATGCGGATATGATACAATGAAGTATCCGTTCGCATGTTCGCTGCTGACTACGGCAGGAGCCCGCGGAATAATCCATGGCTTAGATAGGAGCAGTCACGTGAATGCCAATGTGCTGAATTTTGAAGGAGACTCGCCGAAAGCGGAGGCCAAAGCCAAGCTCACCGACAACCCGGATATCGTATTCGAAGAGCTTCAAACGATTGCAATCCGAAAGGAGGACGCCGACTTTTGGCTGAAATTTGCTTCCGAATGGGGCGGGGCTTTGTATCTGCTGGACGAAAAAAACTTCAAGCAGTTCGAGCGCGGGGACATCGACCCGCAGGCGTTTGAATTCGCCCGAAGAACATATCGGCTCGGCCTGATTACGCTAAGCGCCTTGTATGACAAGCTGAAGGCTTGGTCGGATTCGAATCCGCAAGAGGACTACCGGCTGGCGATGAATGTATTGGAATGTTACTTTTTGCCGAGCTATCTGGACGATTACGGCCGCGCGTATGCGCCGGGAAAGCAACAAGGCCGAGCCTACGTCGAAGCGATTCGGCAAGCCTTCGGCGAAGACGGCGGCCTCGAGCAAAAGGCGGAAGCTCTGCAAGCGTTGGTGCATGAATATATCGAGCATCTGCATGTCTATGCCAAGCAGTGAGCAGGCTTGCGGCACACTATAAACGGCTAAAAAGCGGACACCTTGTTCAGGATCGTCCGCTTTTGGCATGGGTCCGGCCATTCATCCGGCTTGCTTCTCCGCCAGCTGCTTAATGTAAAGATTGCGTTTCAGCAAAAAGTTTCTCATGTACGATTCCAGAAACATCCGGTCCGCCATCCTGCCCAGCGGCCCTAACGGCGACGTATAATCAAACTCATCGATCATCAACGTTCCCGAATCGACGGCACAGAACTCATGCGTATGCCGAAACCGCTTGAACGCCCCGCGGACCATCTCGTCCACAAAATAAAAAGGCGACTCAAACTCCGTTATTTTTGCCGTTAACCGCTGCTTGATGCCAAAATGGACGGCCTCCCACGTTACCGTCTGCCCCAGCTCAATCAACCCGCTCATGACTCCGCCGACCGCTCTTTCTTTCGTTTGCGAAGTCGATTGGGCGTGAACGTCGATGCTTCGCGCCAAATCGAAGCAGGTTTCAATCGGCGCTTCTATGTATAATTCGGATCTGATTACCGGCATATTCGTCCTCCTCTCCAGATCGAACGAAGCGCATCTTCCACGCTCCCCGGAAACAAACACCTGTTCTGATATTACTACAAAATGGTTATTTGAGCAACGGAGCCGTATTTTGCTAAATAAGATATAACAAGATGACGCAGGAGCAGCAAAATGTTGATCGACGGGCCGTTCGGATTACGCGGAGAGTAATGCTGGTTCACGATCTTCAAATGCTTGGTATCAATGACCATGACCCGTAGTAGTTCCCCAATCCCGATTCAGTAGTCGATACATGTTAACACCATGATCAAATAAATCCGTTTCTCAACGAATAAGACTCAGCTTATCTGCATCATGGAGCACGTGGAAATTCAGAAGTTCGTAAGCCGTCATGGCATGGAGCTTTTCGTGGAGGTCGAAAATAACGATATCTCCTTTATGCGTCTTGCCTAAAATTAATCTCGCACCGCACTCCACGTAAATTCGATGATTTTGAGTCCGGGAAGCCATGGTATAATGAACAATATGGTTTGAAATAAAAAATGCGTGGGATTCGTCCGGCGTCAAATAAGCGTCCGTAAGTTCAAAATCATTTTCGCCTGCTTCGAGAACAAGCGTTACTCTCTTCAACATGTCCGCCACTCCTTTTTGTTTTGAATGTTCATTTTGCAAGAAGTACCAAAGATGAAGTTCTAAAAAGAACGCCGATAACATGACCGTTAAACGTTCATATCACTACTATAACAATTGATCGTTAAACGGTCAATAGATTACTTATTATCTTTTTGCTATATTTATTTCAAGTGGATTGTGAATAGGAGCTTATTGATATGGATATTAACGATGTGAGATTACACTGTCATCTTGGTGAAATTATAAAGAAGAAAAATATCTCTGCGCTTAAACTCTCAACCGAAATTAAATATCGCCGATCAACAATTAATGACTTGATTAATAATGTCGATATGGAAAATAAACGAATCCCAGCGGAACTTATAGCCAAATTGTGCGCTTATTTTAACATCACTCCAAATGAACTTTTTAGCGTAATACAAAAAGACGGCAGCCGATCGGAATAAGGTTGTTAACCTCTACACCGCCAAGCTGCCATCTTAATTTATTTTCCATATACCCTTCCCACTTTCAAGCTTTACAAAACAAAAATACCTCTCAACGATTATTCCGAAAAATAACATCAAGAGGTAACTTAAAGCACAATCCCATTCCCGGGTTGTTGCCGTTTATTCAAAAACCGCTTTGAGAGAGCCTCAATCCTCGCAAGGCTGAGCCAGCGCTTCGTCCTCCGGCTTCGTGCGGAAGCTGGAGCCGCAGCCGCATGTGGCTACGGCGTTCGGGTTATGAATGCTGAATCCGCCGCCGATGCCGGTGTCTTGGAAATCGATCTCCACACCGTACAAATACTTGGCGCTCTCTTCATCCACGACGACCTTCAGCCCGTGGATGTCCATGACTTTGTCGCCTTCCTGCTCGTTGTCGTCAAAGCCCATCCCGTAGGAAAAGCCGCTGCAGCCGCCTTCCTTGACGCCTACGCGCAAGAACAGATTCGGAGCTTCCTCCGCCGCGAGCATTTCTTTAATTTTATCGCAAGCCGTTTCGCTGATTTTAATCATATCGCCATGCCTCCCTTACCTGCTCGAAAATGTACTTCTATATAGAAGTATACTCCTTCCGGCGTCGGTCCTCAAGGGCTGCCTCATTTGCGGCTGTCGGTTTTATCCGCTTCATAATAACGAAGCAGCAATTGATCCAATTGTCTGCTGCAGTGCTGCACTTCCGGATGCATGAGCCCGAGCTGATTGCCTAAACTTACCATCTGTTCACGCATGTCTTCGATTTCTTCGGAAATGGAGGCCTGCTCATCGAGAGCTGGAGTAAGCAACTTGGCACCGTCCTACCCATTGTTATTTCAATCTAACAGTATACTAGACTCCCCTGCCCATGAAAATAGGAACTAGACCCTATCTTGTTTATTTTTACAACAGGAATATAGTTTTAACGATTCATGTATTGCCCCTCTCCTGTAGTAGGTTTATAATAAGGAGTATTGTTTTTCACACATTTGTCATATCGGAAGAAATGCATGTCGGTCTGACCAAGCGCTCAAGCGAAGCTTCGTATTTCCATGGAATACGTCCAAGCTTCGCCTGCCTGTGTGTTCTTGGCCAGCTGACCATGTGCAAGCTTTCACAGCTTCCGCCGGTTCATCCGCAGCAAACTGTGAAAGACGCGGTCCCTATATCGTTGTACAACTTCATCGACAGAGCGTCCCGTCAGCGGAAACCAGGGGCGCCTGACCCATTTACGGAGGTGGCTAAACCATGAGTATGATCATCAACAGCCAGGAAAGGCGCATGGCCGAAATCGCCGAAAAAGTGGAGCACGGAGAGCGTTTGACCCTGGAAGACGGCGTTTTTCTGTACGAAACGGACGATTTATTAACCATCGGACAATTAGCAAACCAAGTGAACCTGAAGAAGAACGGCAAAAAAGTGTACTTCGTCGACAACATGAGCCTCTACTTCACCAATGTATGCGAGGAGCACTGCGCGTTCTGCCATTTCCGCCGCGACGAGGGCGAGGACGGCGCATACACGCTGACGGCCGAGCAAATGTTCGATTACATCGACAAGCACTACCACCCGAATATGCGGGAGTTCCACATTACGGGCGGCCACAATCCGAACGTGCCTTTCCAATATTATGTCGACTGTATCAAGGGGCTGAAGCAGCGCTATCCGAATGTGACGATCAAGGCTCATACCGCGGCGGAGATTGAGTTTTTTTCCCGGCTCAGCGGGTTAAGCTATAAAGAAGTGCTGCAAACGCTGATGGATGCGGGACTCGGCACGATGCCGGGCGGGGGCGCGGAAATTTTGTCCGAGCGTTACCGCAAAAAAATGCACCTGGTCGATAAAGCATCCACCGAAGCTTGGCTGGAAGTGCACCGCACCGCGCATCAGCTCGGCATGAAAACGCACGCCACCATGCTGTTCGGCTCCATCGAGACGTTCGAAGAACGGATCCGGCATATGATGTACCTGCGCGAGCTGCAGGATGAAACCGGCGGCTTCATGGTCTTTATACCGAACTCGGTTCAGCCGGCCAGCGTCAACGCCAGCATCAAACGCCGGGTATCAGCGTTCGACAATCTGAAGACGATTGCGATCAGCCGTCTGATGCTGGACAACATTCAGCATATCAAAGCTTATTTCATCAATCTCGGTACGCAGCTTACGCAAATTGCCCTGACCTTCGGCGCTTCGGACGCCCACGGCACGATTATCCAGGAACGCATCAGCCATGCCGCTGGGGCAACCTCGCCGGAAGGCATGACACGCGACGAGCTGGTCTGGCTCATTCAAGGCGCCGGCCGCATTGCCGTCGAGCGCGATACTTTCTATAACGAGATCAAGGTCTACTAATTAAGTCATAAGAGAAAGGGTTAACCGTTGTTATGAAAAAACTTGTCATTTTGGGCGGAGGCTACGGCGGACTGACGGTAGCGAAAGAATTGCTGGAAGGAGAGATCCCGGCCGATACGGTGATGATCATGGTCGACCGGATGCCATATCAAGGACTGAAGACGGAATATTACGCGCTTGCGGCCGGAACGGTATCCGAACAAGACATCCGGGTGCATTTTCCGGTAGATCCGAGATTGATTCTGAAATACGGCGAAGTTACGGCCGTCGATCCGGAGCAGAAGGTGATCCGTTTCGCGAACGACGAACCGCTGTCGTACGACTGGCTCGTCATCGCGCTCGGCTGCGTGGACAAATACCACAACATTCCCGGAGCGCAGGAATTCTCGAACAGCATTCAGTCGTTGTCGGCTACCCGCAAAACGTACCAGGCTGCCAACGATACGGCTCCTTACGGTCAGATCACCATTGTCGGAGGCGGACTTAGCGGCGTAGAAATGGCAGCGGAGCTGCGCGAGAGCCGGCCGGACTTGAACATCCGCATCCTGGACCGCGGCGCCAGCGTGCTGTCTCCATTCCCGGAAAGGCTGCAGCGGTATGTGCGCGAGTGGATGCTGGAGCACGACATCGAGCTCCGCTCGCACGTATCGTTGAACCGTTTGGAAGGCGGTCTGCTGTATAACCAACAGGAAATTATTCAAACCGATATTACCATCTGGACCGCCGGCATTCAGCCAAGCCCGATCGTGCAGAACTTGAATCTGCCCAAGGACAATCAAGGACGGTTAACGATTAACGAATACCACCAGCTGCCCGATTACAATGAAATTTATGTCGTCGGCGACTGTGCGGCCCTGCCCTTCTCCCCGAGCGGACAAGCGGCAGAAGCGCAAGGCAAGCAAGTGGCGGAAGTATTGCAGGCCGTATGGAAAAACGAAACTCCCCGGCTTGGTAAAATCAAGCTCAAGGGAGTTCTCGGGTCGCTCGGTAAAAAAGCCGGCTTCGGCCTGATGGGCAAACGGACGGTCATGCTCGGCATGGTGCCCCGTGCCTTGAAGAGCGGCGTGCTCTGGATGTCGAAGCGACATTTGGGGTAAACTTTATTCATCCTTGAAGAGATCGAGCATATCCTCGATCTCTTTTATTTTAAGCTGAATGCCCGCCTCCAGCTCCTCTGCGGTGGGTGCCGCTACGATCTCGCCGTTGACCAGCGCGAACGGAGCCAAATAGCATTCCCCGCAGTTGCCGAGACATCCGTACTCGATCACGTCGTATTCGGGATTTTGCTCCAGCTGCTGCATCAGCTTGGCTGTCCCGTGATGCATATTGTTCGTACAAAATTCAATGATCGGTCTCATCGCACATTCGCCTGCCTTACAGCCATTTTAATTTTCGATCGATTGTACTATAATAAAATAAGAAGGGAGATGATGCAAATGAGCGAGAACACTCAGCAAAGCACCATGTACGACGAGGTTCTTGAAGTTCTAGATAAGCTGCGCCCGTTCCTGCAACGCGACGGTGGCGACGTAGAGCTGGTCGACGTTGAGGACGGCATCGTTAAACTGCGTTTGATGGGCGCTTGCGGCAGCTGCCCAAGCTCGACCATCACGCTGAAAGCCGGTATCGAGCGCGCGCTGCTTGAAGAAGTGGAAGGCGTTCAAGAGGTTATGCAAGTATTCTAATACGCTGACCGCCCGGAACATCGTTTTACGAAGAACAGCCCTGAGCCCGCATGCTCCATGCGCCGCTCAGGGCTGTTTGTTTGTGCCGCTTGCGGCCGCTTGCACGGACCCGCTACCGATCATGGCGCGGATCGGGTCCAGCCCTCCGGATACGTCCATGATGTTGCCGGTAATGAAATCCGAGCGCTCTTCGCATAAAAAAGCGATGACCCGGGCGATGTCCTCTCCCGTTCCGGGACGTCCGCGCGGGGATTCGTCGTCCTGCAGGTGCTCCACCTCGCCGATCGTCCGCTCTTTGTTCGCGCCGCGAATGTCTCCCGGACAAATCATGTTGACCGTAATTCCTTCCGACGCTTCTTCCACAGCCAGCGTTTTCGTGAAGGAGACCAGACCAACTTTGGCGGCCGCGTAAGCCGCCCGGTGGGGCCACCCCCGCGCCTCCGCCGCATGGCCGAACCCGAAATGAATAATCCGGCCCCACTGCTTCCGGCGCATCATCGGAATAACCAGATGATCCAAATGCATCACGCCGAGCAGGTTGCCCTGCATCAACTCGTTGATTTCCCCAAGCTCGTACTCCATGAACAGCCGGCGTTCGCGGATGAACGGACCGGCGTTGTTAATCAATATATCGATCGAACCGAAATGGCGGACCGCTTCCCGTACAAGCCTTTCCCTGTCCTCGGGAACGGCTACGCTTCCCTGCACCGCCTCGCAGCGTACGCCCTTGCGGCGTATCGCCTCGCGCAGCTCGAACGCTTCCTTCTCGCTGTGCACGTAATTCAGCACGATATCGGTTCCCCGTTCGGCAAGCAGGAGCGCGGTCATTTTACCAAGACCTTTGGCGCTTCCCGTAATGAGGGCTGTTTTCCGCTGCCCCTCCATGCTCCCACCTCCCGCTTCTCGTTCGTTCCCGCTCTACTCAAAGTATAGTGCAAGCCGGAGAGCGATTCAACTTCACTCTTGGCGTAACCCAGGACGCCCCGATCACCGGACCAAATAACGAAAGACGGTCGTCACCGAACGGAACGCCATGTCGCAGCCCCGCTCGAGATCGGCCAAATTTTCGCGGACATCCTCCGTCTCGGAACGCAGCCGCTCGCCGTATTTCGCTTCCTCCGCCTTCATCAGATCGTCCAGCAGGTCGGCGTTAATCGTATGGATTTCCATATTGCGCTGATTGCGCAGACGCGTGAGCGGCTCTTTGTAGCCCGTTTTAAGCTCGTAAAGCTTCGCCTCCAAGTCCGTAAACAGCTTATGCTGATGCATGTTGCGGAGAACGGTGAAGTACGAAAACCGCGATTTGATCTTTTCCGTCTTCAGAGCCAGACGTTCGTTCATAAAGTGCCCCAGCTTGTCCAGCACGGCGAACAGACGAATCAGGGCGTTGTTATAATAATATAAATGGCGGTGGTAATCGTCCAGCTCCTCGCGCTCCATCCGGTCGATGAACCTGGTCTTCACCCGCTCCCCGTAGCGGAGGGCCGCGTACTGGCTCTGCTCCAACTCGTCCAGCGCCCGCAGAAAGCTATGGCACCAGACCGCATAACGGCGCTCCTGCGGAGTCGGAGCCGTTCCCTTTTTCGTCCGGGCGACGATTCGCAAATATCCCCGGATCGCCTCGTTGGCGTCAAGCAGCAGCCCGGTGTCCTGTCTGGACGGCTCGCCAAAAATCGCTCTTAACATAGGTGTCTCCATCCCATCCCGTTGTCCCATTCAGTATACCCGATCCCGTTTTGCAAAAACAATCGTATCTGCAAAAAAAAACGACAGCGGCGCATGCCTTAGTTGAAGGACACGCCGCTATCGTCGGTTGCGTTCATGACATTAAGCAAAATATTCGCTCCATCGGGAATCGACCAGCTTCACGATATCTTCCCTCGGGAAAAGCTCGTCCGGGTAACCGGGCTTCATCCGGGCGTCGATTACGAGCGGCAGCTCGTAGCCGATATGGTGGCGCTTGACCTGCGTGCGCGCGTAAATATCGGCGGCCGGGTTAAACCGGGTGAACACCGTCCAGAGGAACGCCGTTTGATCGCCGGCAATGGACGTCTCGTCCGCCACGATGACCAGCGGCCACTGGGCCAGACGATCTCCCGCCTCCTCCGCCAACCGGTTAGCCAATCCGGGATCATCCGTATAGGAGGCCCCGGAGACGACGAGACAGCCGCGGCAATAAACGGCGGCAGCCGAAACGCCCGGCAGCTCCCCGCCCATGTAGACGGCCGGCAGCTCCCGCTTCGGTTCGCCCACGCCGACCAGCACCGCTTTGCTGCCGTGGTTAAGCCGGTCGCCGGTATAATCAAGCGTGTCGTGCGACGTATTCCCGAATACGTACAAGTCCTGCAGCGGATCGAACCGCTCGAGCACCGTCTCCAGCAGCGTCGGGAAACGTTCCAAATCCAATGGCCGGTCCGTTACCATCAAAAACTTCGTCAGCGACAGCTGCCCCTCGCCAAGAATACGGAACGCCGAGACGATCGCTTCGCGGCTGTAGCTCTCGCGGACAATCGCCGCGGCAAGCGCATGAAAGCCGGTTTCGGCGTACGTCCACAAGTCTTTGACGCCTGGCATCGCCATCGGAAAGGCGGGCGACAGCAGCTTTTGCAGAAACTCTCCGAGATAGTAGTCCTCTTGTCTCGGTTTGCCGACAATCGTAGCCGGATAAATGGCATCCTTGCGGTGCCACATATGGCTCACGTTGAATACCGGAAAATCGTGCGTCAGCGAATAATAGCCGTAATGGTCTCCGAACGGACCTTCGGGACGGCGTACATGCGGCGCTACCGAACCGCAAATCGCAAATTCCGCCTCGGCAACGAGACGGTGTCCGCCCTGCGGATTGGCCACGAGCGGCAGCTTTTGCCCCATAATCAGCGAGGTCAGCAGCAGCTCCGGCAAATGCTCGGGCACCGGTGCAATGGCCGATGCGATCAAGGCCGGCGGGCCGCCGAGAAACACTGTCACCGGCAGCGCTTGTCCGCGCTTCTCCGCTTCGTGGTAATGGAAGCCGCCGCCCTTATGGATTTGCCAGTGCATGCCCGTTGTCCGGTCGTCGTAAACCTGCATCCGGTACATGCCCAGGTTATGATGGCCGTTCTCCGGATGCTCGGTATACACCAGCGGCAGCGTGACGAACGGCCCTCCGTCTTCCTGCCAGCTCGTCAAGACAGGAAGTCCGGCAAGCGGCGACTCGGTCTTGCACTGCTGCAGCACCGGAGCCGCGTCGGAAGACACGTTTTTGGTCCCCACCTTGAGCAGGTCCAGAAGAAGCTGCCGCTGGTCCCAGACCGCCTTTGGCGTAGGCGGCAGAAGCGTATCCTTGGCCGCGATAATATCCTTCATCAGCTGCTCGGGACGCGGCCCGAACGCAAGGTCTACCCTCCGGCTTGTTCCGAACAGATTGGTCACAACCGGGAAGGAAGCCCCTTTTACATTGGTAAACAGCAGCGCAGGCCCTTGCTCGTCGATAACCCTGCGGTGAATTTCGGCAAGCTCCAAATTCGGATCGACCGGCGCGGAGATGACTTTTAGTTGATTTTCCTTACGAAGCGCTTCCAGAAAGCTGCGTAAATTTTCGAATCTCATTGGCCGAGCGTCTCCCTTCTTTCATCCCACGAACTGAATTATATCATTGCCCAATGTCCCCGGATAGGACTTATAGTAAAAAGAGAGGCTTACGGCAGCCGAGGAGCCGCGTAAGCCTGTACCTTCCCCTCTGCCGCATGCAGAGACGTTATCCCCAAGTAACATAGGACGCCGAACAAGCAGGAGATCAACAGCGCATGCAGCATGCTGGCGACCAGATAAATGTCGTATCCCATGGAGAGCGTAACAAAGCCGCCGCTTAAAATTTGCAGGATGATCAACACCAGCGATAAGCGGGCCGCCCGATAGATCGAGCTATCCGTATGCGCCTGCATCCGCACGACCAGGAACAGCACCAGAATGGCGATCCCCAGTACCGCAGCCGCGGCGCGGTGCATAAATACGATGCCGGTCGCCCCGGTCAGCTCCGGAATGACTTGTCCGTTGCACAAGGGCCAGCCGATACAGCCGCCGGTCGATTCGGTATGCCGGACGAAGGCGCCCAAATAAACGACGACATAAGAGTAGATCAAAATGCCCCAAATGGCGGCACGCACCCCGCGGGTCAATCTCGTTCCGTCGCCGCGGTGCATCGCCTCTCCGAATTTCGTGTATACCAGGTACAGCAGCAGCGTAAAGGCAAACGACAGCAGCGAGAAGCCAAAATGCAGCGCAAGCACCGGCCCGGATTGCGGCCATACGACGGCCATGGCGCCGAGGATCGCTTGCAGCACCGTGAACGCCATCGCCCCGCCTACGTACCATTTGGCATCCTTGCGATGGCTGTACAGCAGCACAAGAATGGTCGTAGCGAGCAAAATCATCCCCACAATGCCGACCACAAAGCGGTGGCTGTACTCAATCATCGATTCGATCGTATAAGCAGGAACGAACTTTCCGTTGCACAGCGGCCAATCGTCGCCGCAGCCCCGGCCCGATTCCGTTTTCGTTACCAACGCGCCCATCAGTAAGATCAAAAACATGCCGGCCATGCTCGCAAAAGATAAGCGTTTTAACCAACGTTGTATGTTCATGCGTAACATTCACCCGCTTCTTCTATAAAATACGTCTATCAAAATTTGTCGACAACATTAGACAAAAGCGAACGTCCAACCCCTATTATAGCGATAAAAACTACCTAAATCCATGCGGAAATGTTACAAAGCCTTGAAACCGGACGAAACGGCTGCACCGCCCTCTGAACGAACAAAAGCCCGGCCGGAACGGTTTCCGGCGGGCTTTTGAGCTGTGGAGCTCTATGGCTGTTACTTTTGCAGGGCGTTCGATACTTCCAGCGCACGGTCCAGAAACTGCTCAATCTCGTCGCGCGTTTTGCGCAGCTTGCTGACAAAACGGACAAGCTCTTGACCGTCGCGGAAAGCGATAAAGCTCGGGATGCCCAAAATATTCAATTCCGAGCAAAGGTCCGGCAAATCATCGCGGTCAATATGAATGAAGTTCAGGCGATCTTGGTACGCTTCCTCCACTTGAGGCATGAACGGATCGATGAAATGGCAATCCTTGCACCAAGTCGTTTTGAAAACGGCAACGGTCGGCTTGGAGCCGGCGATTACTTCTCTAAATCGTTGTTCGGTTGTCACTTGTTCCACGGAAAGCACCGCCTTCGGTCATCGTTTTTGCGCAATTTCTTTTCGCTTACCCCACTTATAGCACTCGGAGCAGCTTCTGTCAATCTTGCGTATGCGCGTCCAATTTCATTAGTAAATTAAATTTCCACCTTCTTCATCTTTACAATTATTACTAAAAGTGATATCATAAAAATATCAAATCAATATGATCCCCCTTAAACAAAAGGAGTGCTTGCGATGAAGGAAAGAAAAGCATGGGTGATGAATGGATTTCTCGGATTGCTGCTGGTGCTTGCGCTGGTCGGAGGAGGACTTTTTCTGCTGATTACCGAAGCTTCACCCGCTCTGGGCATCTTCTTGATCGTCCTGTCGGTGCTGCCGTTATCTTCATTGACGGTCATTCAACCGAATCAGGCGATGGTCGTGACGTTCTTCGGCAGCTACGCCGGAACGCTGCGCGAGAGCGGCATGTGGGTAACGGTTCCTTTCTCTGGACGTAAAAAGGTATCGCTGCGCGTCCGTAACTTCAACAGCGCCAAGCTAAAGGTGAACGACATCGACGGCAATCCGATTGAAATCGCCGCCGTCGTCGTCTTCCGCGTCGTCGATTCGGCCAAAGCCAGCTTCGATGTCGACAACTACGAGCAATTCGTCGAAATCCAGAGCGAAACCGCGCTGCGGCACGTAGCCAACAAATATCCGTACGATTCTTACGAGAACGGCTACTCCTTACGCGGCAACTCCGAAGAGGTCGCCCAAGAGCTGAGCCGCGAGCTGCAGGACCGGCTGTCGGTGGCCGGCGTCGAAGTCCTTGAAGCGCGTTTGACGCATCTGGCTTATTCCACGGAGATTGCCAGCGCCATGCTGCAGCGTCAGCAGGCAACGGCCATCATCGCCGCGCGCGCTAAAATTGTGGAAGGCGCCGTCGGCATGGTGCAGCTGGCTATCGCCCAACTGCAGCAAGAAGGCGTTATCGAGCTTGACGAAGAACGCAAAGCCGCCATGATCAACAATCTGCTCGTCGCCATCGTGTCGGACCGTTCCGCCAATCCGGTCATCAATACGGGAAGCTTGTACTGACGGTCCGCCATGGCCGGCAAAAAAAATTTCCCGCTGCGGCTTGATCCGAAGCTGTACGAAGTGCTGGAAAAATGGGCGGCGGACGAATTCCGCAGCGTGAACAGCCATATCGAATACCTGCTGCGGGAGACGGCCGCCCGAGCCGGTCGGCTGCCCTCCCCCCGGTCTTTGGGGCCGGGAACGGAGACGAAAGCCCCGACTCCCGATTCAACCCAGGATTAAGCCTGATCCTCGTATATGAAAATAAGAAACAGCCCCCCATCTTTCCGAGGCGGAGTCGGATGGGAGGCTGTTTTTTTTGCTGTGAAGGCCGGAATAGTCCGGCCGTTCGAGCACATATTAAGAATGAAGCCAAATTAATCGCGGGTAATTTTAACGGTTTGCGTTTCTTGCTCCCAGCCTACTTTTGCGCCGAGGCCTTCGGAAACGGCGCGCACAGGAACATAAGTAACGCCTTCCACGAGAACGGCCGGCTTCTCCAGCTTAACGGTCTGACCGTTAACGGTAGCTTCGCTGCTGCCGATCGTTAATACAAGCACCGCGCCGCTGAGCGGATCGGTCACTTTGACTTGCTTGGTGGCCTCATCCCATTTCACATCGGCGTCCAGCTCCTCGACGACGAAGCGCGCCGGCACCATGATCGTGCCGTTGTCGTTATAAGGGAGCGTACCGTACGAAAACTCTTTGCTTTCGCCGACGATCATGCTGATATTTTTCTTCGTGACTTCAAGATCGTCTTTCAGCAGTTTGTACAGTTGGGAGTTCGGATCAAGCGATGCGACGAATTTGCTTGGCGTCAAACGGCCGTCCGCACCGTTCAGCTCAAGAACTCCGCCTGCGGTGTCAATCGTGGCCGCCTGTACCGGCTTGTTCACGTTCCATACTTCGGAAACCGACGTGATTTTGACGCTTTTCACACCGTCTCCCTTGCCTTCCGGAAGGGTGACTCCAATTTCCGTGTTCGATTTGCGGGTAATGTAATCTTTGTCTACATACAGGTCCGTCTTAAGCGACAGGTTGTCGCTCAACCAAGCTTTGGCTTCCGGACCCATCGAGTCGACCGACGCGTCGAAATCCTTGAGCATTTGCTCCAAGTGGGTTTTAACGAACGTATGAATGAATTCAACAGCCAGCGCTTTATTCTCCAAATAAGGCGTGAGCGTATCGTTCATGGCATTGGCATCATCCTTGCCGGCTTCCTTGGTTACTTCCTTCAGAAGCGGTACGTACAGATCGTACAGCACGCCGATGAAATCTTTCAGGCCTTGATCGTCGGCGAGCACGTTCGTCAGGAAGCCTTTCACCAAGCCCAGCAGCTCGTTGCCGTAGATTTCGGCATGAACCTTTTGCAGGGTCAGCGCTTCGCCGTTCACGGTTTCGTTGACTTCCGCAGCCGTAATTTTGCTCGGGTTCGGGAAGTTGCGGGTGAAGAACGACGTGAGCGAAGGCATCGCTTCGACCGCCTTCTTGCTAAGCTGCTGGAGCTGCTCCTGCACTTCCTTAGGAAGCTCGGGAGCGGAGCCGCTCATCGCCGTCGCGCTGTTGCGGATCACGATCGGCTTTTTCGCGCCCTCGATTTTGAGAGTGTAGTCCATGTCGGACATGACCAGCTCGAACGGCACGCGACCCTTCTGATACTCGAATGCGCCCTTCAAAGACATATGCAGCTGATCTTGCATTTTCATCTCGGTAATGTCAATTTTCACCTTGCTGAACAGATCGAAAATCCGCTTGCCCTCTGGCGACATCGTGACCGCCGGGTCCGGCGTCAGCTCCAGCGTTACCGTTTGCTTGCCTTCCGAAGATTTGACGGCCAAGCTTCCGGCCATCGCTTTGCCTACGTCGACATTGCCGACCGGCTGGCAGCCGGCAAGCAGGATCAGTATGCCGACCAGCACGAGGCTGAGCATAGCGTTCCAACGTTTTGTTCTCATGGGTACCTCCTAAAATATGTAATATAAATACGTGCGGCCTACCGTCTTATACGAAATAATTGGCAGAACGTTGCACACTTGCATATGAAATTATACGACGGGCAGTAAGGAAAATCCTTTTTTGCGGCAGGAGGTTTCGGACCATGAACCGGGGAAAATACCGTTGGAACGGCATCGATCTGCTCCACAAGCTGGCGGATTTGCCACAGGAAACGGTAGCGTGGGTCAAAGGAAAGGCGCAGACGGTCGCGCATGAAAAAAAGCTGCTGGCCGCGGCGCACCGCATTCCGATCGATCCGCTGTCGGTCGAAGCGCTGCGCAAGCGGCTGCAATGGAAGCTTGCGCTGCAGGAAGGAAAGCCGCAGACGCTCCATGAGACCACGTCGGCCGAGCCTCATGCCAAGGAAGAGGAGGAGGAGCTGTTGGAGCGGATCATACGTGAACGGGACGTGCACATCCGCAACAACGTGACGCGTACCGCGGCTTATTTGCATATATACCGGGAACATCCCGAGCTGCATTGGGCGTTTCTGGCTCATATGGTGTCGCGTAACGGGGGCTGGAGCATGACGGACCTGCGGGGAGATCTGCTGCCGTTTCTGCTGAATGAGGAGCAATGCGAGAACGTCTTCGCTTTTTTGGAAAGGGCCAACGCGCTCATCTTCCGGGATGCTTACCCGCAGCTGCTGCTGTACCGGGCCAGCCTGCAGATGAAGCGTCCGCTGTTTCATCTGCTCCCCCTGCTCGGCGTCTCGCGCTTTATGCGCCCGGTCTGGGAACGCTTTTGGATCGAGCGGGAATCCGGGCTGTTGACCATCGCGTTAATCGTGAACGAGCAGCATTATATTGAGGAACGCGTCGTCCGTCATCCTTCTTTTCGAAGCAACGTGCTCGACACGTTGTTTTTTCAGACGCAGACGCTGCTTCAGCTGAACCAGGTCGTGTTTCCTTATGTCCAAGGCGAGCGTATACGGCTCGCAGGTCTGATTCTGGAAAACTTCAGCAGCGTGCGCGAGCGCATCGAGGTCGGGAAAAAGCTGTACGCCATTCTCTTCGGGATACGCGCGGTAGCCGAAGGCGCTCAGGCGTTCGCCTGTGGACGCCGTCACAGCGGCTCCCGCGCGGATTACTGGCCGCACCTGTTCGCAGCCGTGCGCAAGGAACCGCCCCGGCCCCGCGGACAGCTGCTGGAGCGGCTCGACGGCTGCAAGCTGCGGCCCGGCGCAGCCCCGCTTTATAGTCCTGCGCTGACGGATGCATGGAAGGACCGGGACGTCGAACCGCCCGACCCCGGAGATTGGTTCCGCGACCTGTCCGTCCTCGACTATTTTAAGGAAATCAGCGCGCCGTTCTCCTTCGAAATGACGCAGGAATGCGGCTTCGGACTGAAAAAAATCGAGCTCGCCGTGCTTGCCAGCGATCTGATCGTTTAGCGGGCAGGCTCCGGCTGGCGCGGTCTACTGCTCCTGGAAGCCGTACCGCTGCGCCGCGCTCTCGTAGAGCCAGCCTCTGGCGACCTGCAGCGCCGTTTCGCGGTCGATCCAGCCCCGTTCCGTCTGCTCGTAGAGGAACTCGGCCATCAGCCGTTTGACAAGCGCGATTTTGCCGTAGCTCCATTCGATGCAGCGCGCGTCGGAGACGATAAGCGAGCTTTTGAGCGCCGGCAGCGCCTCCAGCCGATATTGCATCGCATCGCGGTATGTGCTGGCGCGGAAATTGAACCACCACTGCCCGCCCGTGTGCACATTGGGGAAATTCCACGCCGCTTGGACGATGTCCAGGTTATTCAGCTCCGAGGCGACCACCAATTCGAACGGAACCGCATACCGCTCAAACAAGCCGGACAGCTTGACGATCTTTAGCGGATCGTTGACCGGGGTCGCGGTGCCGCACCAGGACCGTTCCACGCCCACGAAGATTTGCATCATCAGCCCGTGACGCTCGGCCGCTTCACAGACCGCATGCAGAAGCATCATCAGGATCTGATCCTCCGTCGCTCCAGCTTTCAGCGAATACGAGCGGTTGGCGCTGGCCTCGAAAGCGGGCAGCGTCGTCATCACCCCCGGGCACCCCTGCTCCCGGTACGACGCGAACAGCTTGTCTATACTTTGCCGCGCCTCTTCGTACGCTTCCTCCGGCTGCGCCGACGCCGCGATGGCCCGGGTCCACTGCGGCAGCTTGCCGTCGATCCGCGGAAGCAGAATCGCATCGCGCTTCATGCCGGCAAACTTCGCATGGTCGGGGTGATTGACCACGAACGCGCGGACGTTCAGCTTGTCCGCCACCTGCTGCGCCCAGCCCGCCCTTTGAGCCGAAGCCCGCACCGCCTCATCGGCTTCGTAGACGGAGCGCTCGTCGCGAAGCTCAATCCCGTACAGCTGCTTGAAGATATGCGTGACGCTCCAGTTCATAAGCGTATTCCGCGTGGCGCGGTACGCCTTCATGAACGCTTCGATGCGTTCCTTCTCCGGCAGCTCCGCCGCGTCGGCAGGATATCCGCCCGCCTGCATTTCCCGGTTAAACCAGAAATAATGGGCGATGTCCCAGAAGCTCTGCGCACACAGCTTGTCCCCGACCAAATGGGTATGCGTATCCAGCGTTTCGATGCCTTCAACCTCCGCAATCCACGTTTCCCGTGCAATCATGACGGATCTCCCCTTCCTCCATCCCTTGATCTCTTTATCATACTATTTGTTGGGACAAGGGAGGATGGATTCATTTTGGAAGAGGCTGTATTTTTTTAAGGCTTGCCGCCCGGATATCCGGCAGTTACAACCCTTCGCTCGCAGTTCTTTCCCCGCCTCTCGCTCTTTTGTCCCAGGGCTTCACGGACAGCAGGACGGACGAAGCGACGATGAACAGGCCGCCCATGATTTGAAAAAACTTCAATGGCTCCGCCAGCCAGAGCATCGAAACGACGATCGTCACGAGCGGCTCCATGACGGACAGCGTGTTCGTTTCGGCGGGCTCCAGGTAATGAAGGCTCTCCAAATAAAACAAAAAGGCCAAGCATGTTCCGAACAAGACGATAAACAGCACGAGAATCCAGGAGATGACGTCCATGCCCTGCACGGCGGAATAGAAGCCTCCCGAGACAGGCAGCGCGTTAAACACGATCCCGCCGATCAGCATCCCCCAGCCGAGCACGAGCGTGCCGCCCCAGCGGCGGATGAGCGGAACCGGAAACAACGTATAGAAGGCGAACGCAACCGCCGTGGCGAGCCCCCAGCCGACGGCTTTGGGCGATAAGGATATTCCTTCCAAAGACCCGTTCGTGACCATGAAAAACAACCCGATGATACAGAGCGAAACCAGCACCGTCTCGATCCAGGTCGGCGGCTTCCGCTTCTTGAACGCCAGCACGATCATGACAACCGCCGGACTCAAAAATTGAAACAAGGTAGCCGTCACGGCATTGCCCGTTTCGACGGTGCTGATGAACGCGTACTGCAGCACCATGATCCCGCAGACCGAAAAAATAAGTAGTGACAGAACCATGCGAAGATCGGTCCAAACCTTCCATATATTCTGCTTTCTTCCCATGGCGATCAATAGGAGGATGACGCCCGATAGCATGAACCGGAATTGCAGAAGCGCCGGGGCCGACATTTTTTGATGGGAGAAGAGCCATTCCATCATGGGGGACGACAATCCCCAGCAGCCGGCACCGACGATAATGAGCGCCAGCCCGAGATTTCTTCCGCGATATGACTTTTTCAACATGCTGCTTATGTCCTTTCGTGTCTTCGTTTTTTCGATTATAATCATTATTTGAACGGATCATAAGCTTCAGTTTTATACAAAATGATGAGGTCAGTTTAGGGAAGGGGCATCGTTCATGGACATGTTCACGGTTCATTTGGATCCGGGGCGAAAGCAGCCTTTATACGATCAGCTCTATATGCACATTAAGCGGGAAATTGAGGCGGGGCATCTTTCCTACGGGACGAGGCTGCCGTCCAAGCGGAAGCTGGCCGGGTATTTGCGCATCAGTCAAAATACGCTCGAAGCCGCGTATCAGCAGCTCGTCGCGGAAGGCTACGTCGAAGCGGTCCCGAAGCGCGGATTTTTCGTCAGCAAGACGGACGAGGTGCTGCGGATCGGCGCGGAAACGCCGGTATCCACTGTACGAACGCCGTCAACGGACACGGAAGCCTTTGTTCCCCGGTACGATTTTTCGCCGACCAGCATCGATTTGGACGTGTTCCCTTTCAGCATATGGAAAAAGCTGGCTAAAGAAACAATTCAGTTCGAGCACAAGTCACTGCTGCAGCTTGGACATCCGCAAGGAGACGAAAGGCTTCGCTGCACGATTTCCCAATACCTGTACTACTCCCGCGGGGTGTCCTGCACCCCGGAGCAAATTATCGTCGGCGCCGGGACGGAGAGCTTGTTTCAGCTGCTGCTGCAAATTTTGGGCCGGGACAATTCGTTCGCCGTCGAGAATCCGGGGTATTACCGGATGTACCGCATTCTCCGAAGCTATGACATCGACGTTCAGCTGCTGCCGCTGGATGAAGAAGGCGTCGACGTTGCGCAGCTTGCGGACGGACGCTCGAACATCGTCTATACGACGCCCTCCCATCAGTTCCCGATGGGCATGGTCATGCCGGTCAACCGCCGGATGCGGCTGCTCCAGTGGGTTAACGAGCAGGAAGGCCGGTATATCATCGAGGACGATTACGACAGCGAATTCCGCTACAGCGGCAAGCCGATCCCTTCGCTGCACGGGATGGATTCGAGCGGCAAAGTGATCTATATCGGCACGCTGTCGAAGCCGTTGTCCCCATCGCTGCGCATCAGCTATATGGTGCTGCCCGGCCGGCTTTTGGAGATATACCGCACGCATTACATTTCATATGCCTCGACCGTTTCGCGCATCGATCAGCACGTGCTGTACCGGTTTATCAAGGAAGGGTATTTCGAGAAGCACTTGAACAAGATGCGCCGCATTTACAAAAGAAAAAGAGACCGGCTTGTGGCGGCGGTACGCAGGTTCCCTCAGCCGATCGATATTATCGGAGAAAACGCCGGCCTGCACCTGCTCCTGAAGGTACGCAACGGCTTGAGCGAGGAAGAACTCGTGTCCCGCGCGAAGGAGGCGGGCGTCAAGGTGTACGGCATCTCCGGCTATTGCTTCGAGCCCGTGCCCGAAGGATCGGACCCGGTCATCCTGCTCGGCTTCGCCGGGCTATCCGAGGAAGACATCGACGCTGCGGCGAGGATCTTGGAGCAAGCTTGGTTTGCCATAGAGCCTCCATCGAACAAAGCATAAAAGATTCCATGTCTTTCTTAAATTCTTCAATACCCATCGCAACCCGAATCGGATATGATCATTACGGAATTCACCCTTTTTCCCAAAAAACGGAGGGATGACCGCTAATGAAAAGATACCGTTTAAGCGAGCTGCAGGACGCCCGAGAAGGGCATATTTTGAATCAAGTGCTGCCGGGCGACTATGTATCCTCGGGCGGACTGGCGTTCAGCAAGCCGGGCGAGCGCAGCCACACGAACGACGGGCCGGACGGCCGGGATTATCATGTCCATGCGGACTGTGAAGCGTTCCTGATCGTACAGGGCCGCGGAACGATGGAGATCGACCAAACGTTCCACCCGGTAGCCGTTGGCGATATTATCGTCGTGGAGCCGGGAGAAGATCATCACCTTCACTCCAGCATCGAAGACCCGATCGTCACCCTCTGGTGTCATGCCGGCCCCGTACGGCACAAAAATCAGCAGTAGCGAGCGGCGAAACGTCCTCTGGGAGCGGTGCTGCCAAGCTGAAATGCAGCACTTTTTTTCATCGAGGCCGCTTCCTGACAACGAATAGCCCCGAACCTCCGCAGCAGCATCTGCTTGGAAGGTTCGGGGCTATTTTCACAATCGTCTGCCAGCGCGGCCGCGTCGCTTAGCGCTTTTCTTGCTGTGTCGTGCGGCCAAGTCGGGCGAGCAGCGGCTTCGCCAGCTTCCGGAGCGGTCCGGGCAAATGCTGCAAATCGTGCAGCGTCATGACCCGCGTCAGGAAAAGCAGGACAGGGTAAGCCGCGCCGGTGATCGCACAGATGATCAAGGCTTGCGCCATCTCGTTCAAGCGTTCGATGCCGGACGGATGGACGTAAGCAACACACAGCCGCTCCAATCCATAGCCGATCAGACAGATCAGCGCCGTCGTCACCGCGAGCGACAGCCAGCGGCGCAGGCCGAACACCCGGAACGGCACGGCAGTCCGCAGCACCGCCAGGTTGAGCCACGTCATCACAATGAAGCACAGGGCGGTAGCGGCAATGATGCCGTAGATGCCCCAGTACGGAGCCAGCACGTAGCTGCCCGCCAGCTTGACCGCAATGCCAAGGATTACGCTTAGCACAAGCGGCCTCATGCGGCCCATTCCCATCAGCACCGCGCCCGAGGTCTGCATGACGATCTGGAACATCGCGCTGACGGTGAGCAAGGTGATGATTGGAGCGGCATACGTATCGACAATCGGCGAGCCGGTCGTATTTCCGAAAATAAATCCGTTAATCGGACGGGCCGCCAAACTGATGAGCAGCACCATCGGCAGGCCGGAAAGAATCGATAATTGCAGTACCTTGGCCGTTTGATCGGATACCTGCTTCATGTCCCTTTGCGAATACGCCGACGAAATAATCGGTACGACCGATTGGCTTAGCGCGACGGCGAGGATGATCGGAATGCCTGCCAGCGATTGCGCCCGGCCGGTCAAGATCCCGAGGATTTCCCGAGCAGCCTCCTCACCGAGCCGATCTTTAAGCAGCAGAGTGACGATCGACGAATCGATCGTATAAATCAGCGTGACGGTCATCGAGAAAATGACGATCGGCACGGACAGCTTGAACAGCTGCGCATAGATCGCTTTGAACGTCAGCGGTGCGGCGCCCGCGCTCTCTGCAGCTGCGTCAGCGCCCTCCGCGGACCGTTCGCGGCGGTCGCTTTGCTTCAGCCGCATCGCATAGTACAGCATCACGGCTGCTGCCGCGATGCTGCCTACCACGCCGCCGAACGATGCGCCGGCGACGGCATAGTCCAAGCTGTGGCTGAGCAGCAAATAGGCAAGCGCCACCGAGGTGACGACGCGGAACAACTGTTCGATGATTTGCGACATGCCGTTCGGCATCATCATCCGGCGTCCCTGGAAGTAACCGCGCATGATGGCGATCAGCGGGAACAGCAGAAGCGCCGGGGCGATGGCTTGGATCGGCAGCGTCGCCTGCGGGTTGAGGATGCTGTCGGCAAAATACGGCGCTGCGGCGTACAGCAGTACGGTCATCAGCACACCCGCGCAGACGGCAAACCACAGCGCCGCCTTGTAGATCCGATCCGCCTCCGCGTGCCGGCCGAGCGCGGTCTTCTCGGAGATCATCTTGCTGAGCGCGCTCGGAATGCCTGCGGTGGCGACGACGAGCAGCACGGAGTACAGGTTGAAGGCGATGCCGTAGGCCGCCATGCCGATATCGCCGAGCAAATAAACGAGCGGGATGCGCTGCACCACGCCGAGCGCCCGGGCGACGAACGCCGCCAAGGTTAAGATCAGCGTTCCTTTGACTAATGAATCTTTGGACAAAACGTTCCCTTCTTCCCTTAATGCCTTACACGACCCAGATGATAAACAGCACGATCATCAGAAGCTGCAGCACGAATTTAACGACGAGCCCCGAGAAAAAGCCGACCAACGCCCCGATTCCCGCCCGCACGGCTTGACGGAATTCCGTTCCGACGATCAGCTCGCCCACGACGGCGCCGATAAACGGACCGATCAGCAGCCCGGCGACCGGGATCACGAACGGTCCGATCAACAGCCCGATCGTGCTGCCGATGACGGATGCCCGCTTGCCGCCGAACTTTTTGACGCCAAGCGCACTGACGGCATAATCGGCTATCATTAGAACGGCCACAATTGTCGTTTGAACGAGCCAGAACCAAACTCCGAACGGCTCGAAGCCGATCATGAAGCCATAGACGAAGAACGCCGCATAAATGGCGAGCGCTCCCGGCAGCACCGGGTATACCGCCCCGGCCATGCCGATGAGAAACAGAACAACGATGATGATCCATGCGGCGATGAGCATAGATTGATGCCTCCCTTTTCAACTGCCATGCCTGCTTTGCCGGATGGCACGTTCCGCTATTTCAGCGCATATTCCCTGATAATTTGGGCGACGCCGTGCTCTTCGTTCGTCCCGGTCACCGTATCGGCCAGCCGCTTGACTTCCTCCTGCGCATTCCCCATCGCCACACCGAGTCCCGCTTCGCGGATCATGGCGACATCGTTCAAGCTGTCGCCCATGGCGATCACCTGCGACATCTCGATTCCAAGCATAGCGCATACTTGTCTCAGTCCGCTGGCTTTGCTGATTCCTTTCGGGTTCACCTCGATATTAAACGGATGGGAATTGGTGATTTCCAGCTTCCCCCACGATTCCAGCTCCCGGCGGATGGCAGCGAGGCTTTCTGCGTTTTCGATATAGTAGCCGAACTTCAGCCACTGCTGCGCATCGATCTCCGCTTCGGGCAGCCAATGCTCTTTGTTGTAGATCTCCTTGACGCAATAAGCCCAAAACCAAGTATCGTAATGGACCGCGAGCGCATGCATGCGGCGGATCAGCTCCGTGTCCAACGTATGGCGCTCAAGCAGCTCGCCCGGCGCTTTCCATACTTCGCTGCCGTTCACCGTGACGAGCGGCGATTTCAGACCGAGCTCCTCCGCGTAAGCCTGACAGTTCTGAATGCCCCGCCCGGTCGAAAAGACGACCGTTACCCCGGCGTCCTGCGCCGCCAGAATGGCCGCGCGGTTTTCCTCCGAAATCGTCTTTTCTTCCGTCAGCAATGTGCCGTCCAGGTCCAACGCTACCATTTTGAATCGACTCATGTTCGCTTCTCTCCCTTTTCGTCCGTTCCTTGGAGCGCGCACCTGCCGCGGTCTGCGGCCGCACGCGCTCCCCTGCGGACCTTAGCTTATTGAGCGTGCGCGAGCGTTCGGGCCGGCATCTCCATGTAGGCCGCATGCCAAAGCGCAAACATATAAATCGTCCAAATGCGCCGGGCATAATCGCCCTTGCCGCTCTGATGGTTTCCGAGCATCGCCCTTACCGTATCCATCCGGATGTAATTGTCGATGCCGCTTGCCGCAATTTGTTCCATCACGACGTTTCCTTGCGGACCCTTCAGCCATTCGCGCATCGGCACCGGAAAGCCGAGCTTCGGCCGGTTCAAAATAAAGTCCGGGATAATGCCTTCCATCGCTTTGCGGAACACATATTTGGTCGTGCCCTCCGCAATCCGGTATTTGGCCGGAATCCGCCGGGCCGCCTCGTACACCTCCACGTCGAGGAACGGCACGCGCAGCTCCAGCGAATGCGCCATCGTCATTTTGTCCGCCTTCATCAAGATGTCGCCGGGCATCCACAGGTTCATGTCGATATACTGCATCCGGGACACGGGGTCCAGATGCTTGCTTTTATCGTAAAACGTTTTGGCGATGTCGAACGGATTGCGGTACCGGCTCAGCAGCTCGCGGTCGGCGCGCACGATTTCGGCCTTCATATCTTCGGTGAAAATTTTGGCGTTGCCGAGGAACCGCCGCTCCAGCGGCGTCGTACCGCGCAGCACGTAATTGCGGCCGTAAACGCCGTCCGGCAGCAGCCGGGCCAGCGCATGCAGCAGCCGCTTCACGCCGTGCGGCAGCCGCTCGACCGGCGCGAGCGACTGCGGCTCGCAGTAGATCCGGTACCCGCCGAACAGCTCGTCCGCTCCTTCGCCGGACAATACAACGGTCACATGCTCGCGCGCAAGCTGCGCCACATGGTATAGCGCAATCGCCGAAGGATCGGCCACCGGCTCGTCCTGATGCCAGGCGGCTTTCGCCAGGGTGCCGAAGTAATCTTCCTTCGTGATGATTTTATCGTAATGCTCGGTGCCGAGCGCCTGCGCGGTCTGACGCGCGATGACGGTCTCGTTGTTGGCCCCCTCGAAGCCGACGGAGAACGTGCGGATCGATTCGATCTGGCGCATATGCGCCGCAATCGCCGTCGAGTCGATGCCGCTGGATAAGAAGCAGCCCCGCTCTACATCACTCTGCATATGGTGAACGACCGAATCCTTGAGCACCTCGCGGATCCGCTCGACACATTCGTCAAACGGCCGCTCCTCCGGCTCCAGCATCGGGTCCCAGTATCGCTTGACCGACAGTCCGCCATCATACGTTACGGTAACGGTATGTCCCGGCGGCAGCTTATGTATGCCTTGAAACATCGTTGTCGGCTCCGGCACGTATTGGAACGTCAAGTAGTTCAGCAGACTTTCCGTATGAATCGTCCGGGCGACTCCGACGGCCAGAATGCTTTTGATTTCCGAGCCGAACAGAAATTGGCCGTCGTCGTGGTAATAGTAAAACGGCTTGATGCCGAAATGGTCCCGCGCGCCGAACAGCAGCTTTTTCCGGCGGTCCCAGATGACGAACCCGAACATCCCGCGAAGCTGCTTCACGCATTCTTCCCCGTACTCCTCGTACAGGTGCACGATGACTTCGGTGTCCGAATGGGTTTTGAACTGATGTCCTTTCGCCTGAAGCGTATTGCGCAAATATTTATAGTTATAAATCTCGCCGTTGAACGCAATCCATACCGTTTCGTCTTCGTTGGCGAGCGGCTGATGGCCTTCCTGCAAATCGATGATGGACAAGCGGCGGAAGCCGAGTCCGATGCGGTTCTCACTCCAAAATCCAAAATCGTCCGGTCCCCGATGCACGATACAGTCGGTCATGCTCTTCAGTATGGACGGGGAAGGCTCGCGGTCTTCAAAATACATGACGCCGGTGATCCCGCACATTGTTTTTCCTCCTCAAGCGCTAAAAAATAGTCCGATACAACAGTATACCATATTCGTACGGATTTCAGGAAATGGAGGTTTCCTGAAAAAATCATGTCGCTTTTTCCGAGTAGACAGCCTGCGGAGCGGCGGTTTATGATGTGGGCGGATAGACCTTGTTGAAGGAGAGGACGACGGATGATCAAAGGATTGACTAGAGCAGGCATCGGCGAGGCCGGGACGATCCGCGAGTTCGCGGAGCTCGCTTCCCGCTTCGGGTTCGGCGCGGTCGACGCGCACGGCCAAGAGCTGGAGGATTGGATCGCGGCGGCAGGCTTGGAGCAGGCGAGAGCCTTTTTGGAGGAGAAGCAAGTGCGCATCGGCGCGATCGGACTTGCCGCGGAATGGCGGCAAACCGAGGAAGCGTTCCGGGACGGCTTGCCCCGGCTCGCAGCGGAAGCGGCGGCGGCCAGCAAGCTCGGCGGCACCGCCTGCTGCACGTACGTGCTGCCGTCGACGGACGAGAACCCCGCGCGCTTCATGGCCGTCGCCACCCGGCGGCTGCGCCTTTGCGCGGACATTTTGGAGGCGTACGGCATCCGGCTCGGGCTGGAGTTCGTCGGTCCGCATCATCTGCGCACGCGATGGAAGCACCCTTTTCTATGGGATGCGGAGAGCACGCTGGAGTGGATCGATACGATCGGCAAACGCAATGTTGGCCTGCTGTTCGACGCCTATCACTGGTACACGACGGGAGGCACGGCGGCCGATATCGCCAAGCTGCGCGCCGATCAGATCGTGCATGTCCATATCAACGACGCCAAGGACGTTCCGGTCGCCGAGGTGCTGGACAACGACCGGGTGTATCCGGGCGAGGGCGTCATCGACTTGACGACGTTCCTGCAAGGGCTGCAGCGTATCGGCTATACCGGCGTCGTGGCGCAGGAGATTTTGACGCCGCAGCCGCCGGCGGAAACCGCCGAAGCGTTGGCGGCACGTTCGCAGCAGGCGTTTAAGCGCGTATACGAAAAAGCCGGGCTCGCGTAAGCCCGGCTTTTCCCTTTTACACAACAGCGGCCTGCTTCCGTCTGAATTTCCGCCAGATGACGCCGTGAGTCGGCGAGAACAGCAGCGCCAGGATGAACAGCACGCCCGCGGCGACGATCATGCAGCCGGCGATCGAAGCGTCCAGCAGCACGGCGGCGAGATAGCCGAGCACGGCGCTCAGCACGCCGACTCCCATGCTGTAAAGGATCATGCGGCTGAGCTTCTCCGTAAGCAGGTACGCCGTGGCGGCCGGCACGACCAGCATGCCAACGACCAGAATGGCGCCTACGCTTTCGAACGAGGCTACCGTCGTCATGGAGACCAGCCCCATCAGCAGGTAGTGGAACAGCGCGACCGGAATGCCTACCGCAGCAGCCATGGCCGGGTCGAACGCGCATATTTTGAATTGCTTGTAAAACAGTCCGATGATGAGAGCGCTGAGCGCCAGCACGATGCCGAGGCCCCAGACCGCCTTCGGACCGATATCGATCCCGTTCCACTCCACCGTTTCCCACGGCACATGAATGATTTCCCCGTACAGCACGCAATCCAAATCGAGGTCCACCTGCCGCGTATACAAACTGACCAAGACGACACCTACGGCGAACAAGGCGGTAAATACGACACCGATGGAGGCGTCGGATTGTACGCCGCTCTGATGAAACCATTGGATCAGAAACACCGTCACGAGACCGATCACCGACGCTCCCAGCATCATCCACAGCGAATCCCGCGAGCCGCTGAACAGAAACGCCAGCACAATGCCCGGCAGCACCGAGTGGCTGATCGCGTCCCCGATCATCGCCATTTTCCGCAGAACGAGGAAGCAGCCGAGCAGGCTGCAGGAGCAAGCCACAAGCGCAGCCGTCAGCAGGATCCAAAAGTCGTTCATGCCTGCCCCTCCTTCCGAAGCGGTTCTCCTGCCGAACCGATGCCGTGCAACTGGGGCCGAAGCTCCCGCTCGTTTAGCACGCTCCGTTTGACGGCTATCCGTTCCAGCAATTTGGCCAGCAGCCCCCGGCGCGGCGCGAACAGCACCGACACGACGAAGAAAAGGGTCGCGGCCAGCACCGTAAGCGGCCCGGTCGGCATATTGTTCGCCATGCCGCTAAGCAGGGTGCCGAAGAAGCCGCTCAGCGCTCCGAAGACGCCCGAGAGCGCCACCATGACGCCCAGCTTCTCGGTCCAATACCGGGCCGAGACGGCCGGCGTAATGAGCAGCGCCGACATCAGCACGACGCCTACGGCCTGAATGCCGACGACCACGGCCACCACGATCAGGAACATCATGAATTGATCGAGAAAAGCGACCGGCAGCCCGATCCCTTTGGCAAAGCCCGGGTCGAAGCTGAGCAGCTTGAACTCCTTGAACAGCAAGGCGCAAACCATTGTCAGCAGCAGCGCCACAACCGCCATCGTGATGACATCCGAGAGCACCATGGACGCAGCCTGCCCGAACAAAAACTTGTCGAGACCGCTCTGGTTGCCGCTCCCGCCATGCTGAATTTTGGTCAGCAGCACGATGCCGAGTCCGAAAAATACCGACAGCACGATGCCAAGCGCCGTATCCTGCTTGATCCGGGAGTTGCGCGTGACATAGCCGATCCCGAAGGTAGCGGCCAGTCCGGCGACGATCGCGCCGAGCAGAAAGAAAAAGATCGATTTCGAGCCGGTGAGCATAAAAGCGATGCACACGCCCGGCAGCGCCGCATGCGCAAGCGCGTCGCCCATCAGGCTCTGCTTGCGCAAATAAGCGAAGCTTCCGAGCACGCCGCTGCTCAGTCCGAGCAGCATGCTCCCCATCAATATCCACTGCGCGTTCGGATCGCGGAACAATTCCAGCCATGCCATGCCGCTCACCTCGCGTTCACGACGAGCGCGCCTTCGTGCTGATCCAAAAACGCCAGCCGCCCGCCGTAGGTTTGTTGAAGATTGTCCCGCGTAAATACTTCTTCCGCAGGTCCGATGCCCTGAAGCTCCACATTCAGCAGGATAACCCAATCGAAATATTGCTTCACGGTCGCAAGATCATGGTGCACGACCAGAACAGTCTTGCCCTGCTCCCGAAGCTCGCCGAGCAGCGTGACGATCGCTTTCTCCGTCGCCGCATCGACGCCGACGAACGGTTCGTCCATAAAATACAGCTTCGCGTCCTGCGCCAGCGCCCGGGCCAAAAACACGCGCTGCTGCTGTCCGCCGGACAGCTGGCTGATCTGTCTGTCGGCGAAGTTGGCCATGCCTACTTTGGATAGGCAATCCATCGCAATCTCCCGTTCTTTGGCGCCTGGCCGCTTGAACCAGCCTAAATGACCATACCGTCCCATCATCACCACATCAAGAGCGCTTGTCGGAAAATCCCAATCCACCGATTCCCGCTGAGGCACGTAGCCGATGAGCTTCCGCTGCTCGGCGTAAGGCTTGCCGTAGATCGAAACTTCCCCGGTGACGCTGGGAATGAGTCCGAGCACCGCTTTGATCAGCGTCGATTTGCCGGCACCGTTCGGCCCGACAATGCCGATCAATTTTCCTTCCGGCACCTGAAGCGATATATCGCGGAGGACCGGCTTCTTCTGGTAAGCTACGGTCATGCCTAGTATGGATAACGGTATCCGTTGTTCTTTCATTGGTCCCACTCCCCTTTTCGTTCGTCCGTTTCCCGCCCTCTCCGCCGGGACTCTTACTTCAACGCTTGAACGATCGTATTAATGTTATGCCGCACCATGCCGATATAGTTTCCTTCCGGCGTGCCTTCTTCCCCCATGGCGTCGGAGAAGAGCTCGCCGCCGATTTGAATCTCGTGTCCTTGCTTCTTGGCCCCTTCGATGACGGCCTCGATCGATTTTTTCGGGACGCTCGATTCGACGAAAACCGCCTTAATCTTGTTCGCTACGAGGAAGTCGCGCAGGTCGCTGACGTCCTTGGAGCCGTACTCCGAAGCGGTGCTGATGCCTTGAAGTCCCATCACTTTGATGCCGTAAGCATCCCCGAAATAACCGAACGCGTCATGCGCCGTAACGAGTACGCGCTGCTTTTCCGGAATAGAGGCGATCTGCTCCTTCGCGTACTGATGCAGCTCCTCCAATTGCTTGATGTACGCCTCCGCGTTTTTCTTGTAATCCGCAGCATTCGCCGCATCATGCTTGCTGAGCTCGTCGCGCACCGTCTCGGTAGCGCTGATCCAGTGCTTGACGTCGAACCAGACGTGAGGATCGTGCGCTCCGGTTCCGTCCTCCATGCCGCGAAGCTTCGACTCCGGAATATTTTTCGTCACCGCCACGGTCGGCTTCGTTTTCTCCATTTTCTCGAAGACGTCGGTCATTTTGCCTTCCAAATGAAGCCCGTTATAGAAAATAATATCTGCCCGATCCAGCTTTTTCAGGTCTCCTTGGGAGGCTTTGTATAAGTGCGGGTCGACGCCCGCCTTCATCAAGCCGGTCACCTCCACGTGCGCTCCCCCAACCTGCTTGACAATGTCGGCGATCATTCCGATCGTGGCCGTTACCTTCACTTTGCCGGATGCCGCGTTCTCTTTAGGAGCTCCGCACGCCGCGAGCGATAAGGCAAGTGCGAGGAACATGATCGTCATAATAAATCGCTTGAACGAAGACGACAGCCTCGGTTTTGTTTTTACGTTTTTCAAAGTACCCCTCTCCCATCTTTATAAATAAGTTGTATTAGCCCATTTTTATTTCCCTAATGACTATATGTTTATAATATACAAATATGTTGACTCAGTGCAACATTTTTTTTATAAAAAAAGAAATCCCCTCTTTCGCGAGGAGATTTCCGGTGCTGCGTTATGGCGTTTTGGTTGTCGTCGGAGGCCCTTTCGGTTTTCCGTCCAACCCGTAATATTGATCGTAAGCGTCGAATATTTTACGTGCAATGGGCGCCGCTCCGTAGGAGCCGAATCCGCCCTCCGGGACGACGACGGCGACGGCAAGCTTCGGATTTTCCGCAGGCGCGAAGGCGATAAACACGGCGTTGTCGATTTCTTTGCCGCCGGCCACCCTTTGCGTGGAGGTCCCTGTTTTTCTGGCGACCGTGTACGGAAAATCGTCAAAGCCTTGAATGCCGACCTGCAGCATACCCTTGATCACGGCATCCCAATAAGCTTTCGGGAAATCGGTCTGATCCAGCACGACGGGTTCAAACTTCTTGACAATCTGGCCTTTGTCGTACGTCTCGATCCGGTCCACGAGCAAAGGCTGAAGCCGTTTGCCCCGGGACGCCAGCGTTGTCGTATACTGCGCCAGTTGAAGCGTCGTGTACTTCTCGTTCTGCCCCCAGGAGGCGAATACCATCCGGGATTGAACGGTCTCTTTCGTATTGGTCTTGTACTCGCTGATTCCTGCGCTTTCCCGCGGCAGACCGCTGCCGGTAAGCACGCCCAGGCCGAATTTGGCCAAATACTGGTCCCAAATTTCTACAGCTTTGTTAGGGTTACGCGTGTACAACGCGTTGCCGATTAAAGCGGACATGAACGTGTTCGACGAGTGTTTGATCGCCATTGTGGCATTGATCGGCCCAAAGGCTACTCTGCCGGAGTTCGTCAGTCTGGAGCTGTTGTCTTTTCCATACGTAAATACGCCGGTATCGGTATAGGTCGTACTGGTCGTAAATAATCCCTCGTTGAGCCCGATCAATACCGATAGCGGTTTGATGACGGAGCCCATATACACGATGGACGTAGGATGATATTTTTGTTCGTCCTCCGGATAGTCCGGATACGCCGTCGTAATCGTGCCGTTGTTGATTTTGGTCTGCACCTGCTTATAATCGGCATCCGAGAACGGATTGCTCCAGAAGGTCGGATCGTAATCCGGCATACTGGCCATCGCCACGACCTTGCCCGTCTCGACCTCCATCGCCACGGCATAGCCGGCGACGGCGTTGACTCCTTTGTTCGCGTACGGGTTGGAGCGGTAAGCCGGACTTTTCAGCGTTACCAGATGGTCCATGATTGCCTTTTCAGTGGCAAGCTGGACGTTCTTGTCGACGGTCAGGAACAGGTTGTTTCCCTTCTCCGGCGGGATGACCGGGGGCGCTTCCGCGCTGCCGATAATTTTCTGCAAGGCATTGACCGGATACGATTTCACGCCGTTTTTGCCGCGCAGCTCTTCCTGATACATCAGTTCAATGCCGTCATAACCGACATATTCCCGGTCCAGGTACCCTTCCGTTTTCGTTTTGTCCTTATAAAATTCGAGCCCGTTCTTCGCTTCTCTCGCCGTCGAGAACGGCCGCATGTACCCGACAAGCTGCACCGCAACCGTATTCTCGCGGTCGTACGTACGAAGGCTCTCCTCCATGATCTCGATCCACTTCAGCTCGTCGCGGTGCTCCAAAATAAACGCCATTTCCGCTTGCGTCAAATCGGTCTTGATCCGCCGCGGGACCGAGTAATAGCTCGGCTTTTTGGCCGTGTCTTGCAGATTCAGATCGAAGCCGACATCCATTTCCTTGATGATTTCCTCCGCGGTCGGCTGCTTCACGTCCTTGTTGCCGTATTGCGTGAAAATGTCCGCCAAGCGTTTGGCCAAGGCGACCACTTGATCCTTGGGCTGGTCCTGCTCGATGCGGAAGTAAAGCGACTGCGTCGACGTCGTGTATGCGATCGGAGCGCCGTTGCGGTCGAAAATATTGCCGCGAATCGGCGGGATCGGCGTATCGGCGTTGTTAATCTTGTCTTTTTCCGCCGACAACTCTTTGCCTTCGACAAACTGCAGCATCGCCAGCCGCACGATAAGCACGGAAAACAAGAAAAACGTAAAGAAAAAGAACAAGTTGATCCGGGTCGTAAAATGACGGCGCTGGCTTCCGTCCTGCTTGCTTGAGTCGTCCATGCCGATAGGTTTCTTCATGTTGCTTGCGGCTCCTTTCTTCCAAAAATGGTTCCCCTATGCTACTTCACGTCCCGCAGCAGCTCGCGCAGGGAAAGAATGCCGTCCCCGGTATGATAATCGTATCGTTTGATTTTGACGGCATCGATGCCGACTTGAGCAGGGGCCCAAATGTCATTGCGCTCGTGGTCCCCGATGTACAGAACTTCCTCCGGCGCCAGCTTGGCGCGCTCCAGCGCCAGACGGAAAATCGCCGGGTCCGGCTTCTCCAGACCGACCTCCGTGGAGACGATCACCGGATCGAAATGATGCAGGATACCCTTGTATTCCAAAATCGAGCGCAGGGTCGGCGCAAAGTTGGAGATGATGCCGAGCCGCAGCCCCTTCTCCTTAAAAGCCGGAAGGCTTTCCTCCACATCTTCGAACAGCGCATACTGCTGCGGGGCCGTGAATAAGTCGTAGAGCTCGTGGCAGCAGACGTGAATCTGCTCTTCCGTCCACTTTTCCTCTTCGACGCCCAGTTTTTTTAGAATATAATCGTACAGCTTCATCCAGAAGGCCCGGTCCGATTCCGGCGTACAAGCTTCAAACGGGTCAAGCTGCTTCCCATAATAAAATAAACGAAAAGCTTCGGTAAAAAGTTCCCCGATTTGCTCTTGTCCCCGATGAAAAGACCGGCTCGCCAAAAACTGCTGCATGATGACCCGAGCCGCCGGAATCGTCATCAGCGTATCGCCGACATCGAAAAATATCGCTTTATATTGTGTTAACGGTTTGCGCAGCAATAATGAACCCACCTTTTCAAACTTATATCTTAACAAGTGTATCATATTCGAGGAATTTATAGAAACGCACGAAAAAGGAAAAAACCGGTTCGTCGCTTGCGGCGGCCGTCCGGCTTCGGTGATTACGTATCCTTGATGTGCGTTTCCTGAAAGCGGGGCGGATTGAACCAGTTGCCACCGCTGGCTACCCAAGTGGAATCCAGCGGCACCCACTCGTTTTTCTCCCCCAGGTACACTTCGTTCCAGGCATGAGGGCCGTAGCCGCCCCGTCCGTCGTAGCCGAGCCCGGTCACCACCTTGACGTCAAGTCCCACCGACCTTGCCATCACCGCGTACAACCTGGAAAAGTCGATGCAAACGCCCTTCTTCGTATTAAACGTGTCCTCCGGCGTTTGCTCTCTCCAAATGCGCTGCTCCTCGTACGCTTTCACTTTGTCCCAGTCGTATTTGATACGCGTGCCGACCCAGCGGTACAGCAGCTTGGCTTTCTCTTCGTCGGTCTGGCCCTTGGCCGTCACCTGCTTGGCCGCTTCCGCGACATCGTCCGGGATGCGTGCATCCACGACCTCGTATTTCCGCTGCAAAATGTTGCTGAACTCCTGTTCCACGGCCCGCGTGAAAACCGGAAGCTGGTTAGCGAAAAAATCGCCCGTCATCGGCCGGATCACCCCTGTCGCCCCTTTTTGAAAAAGAGACGAATCCTGAATATAGGCGGCCACCGGCGTCTGCGGGAACAGCGTCGTGACGATAAACAGCACGGCAATCATAATCATTCCCCGGCCAAACCCGGTTACCGAGCCGATGACGCCGCCGATCAGACTGCTGAGCAGAGAGGGAGAGCCGGTTCGTCCACCGCTCGCGGAGTCCGTGCTCGACCGTTCCGTCAGCCAATCGTCCACCAGCGGGTCGATCATGCGATAAACCAACTGCTTAATCAGACCGTAGCCCAATACGAACAGGACGCTGAACCGCAGCAAAGAAAAATCGCGCAGTCCCGTTACCGCGGTGTAGTACAGCTGCTTCCAAAAACCGAGTTCCTCGGACGGTATCGTCAGCTCCAACCCTACAAGCCATAGCTGCAGCTTGGGCGACAGCCATGAAGTCAGCTCCCAAGCCAGAAACAGGCTGAGCAGCGTCACGGCCCCTTCCGTCACCATAAGCGCGAGATGCTTCGCAGAGGAGGACGCCCCGCGAAGCAAGCCTTGTACAATCGATACTACAAACAGTACGGCGATGAGCACGGTAATCAAATTGATTTGCATCAGCTTCTGCAGCTCGTTCACCAGCGTCCCCCTCCCTTCTTATCTTTAGCGCGTTCCGCTCTATTGGCCGGCGTTATTCTTCGCTTGATCGATGAATCCTTTCAGAACATCGTCCAGCTTCATTGTGAACGTTTGGTTCATGAAGGTAACCTGCACATCGCTTGAACCCGGTTTGCCTTCCAGCTTCACGCTTTTGGTGCTTACGGTATACGAGCCGTCGGCGTTCTGGCTGTATTTCGCTTCTTTCACTTCGTCGGTAATCGCTTTGACGGCTTGGTTCTTAGCTTCGGCCGCGACTTTCGCACCCACCGTCGTCCCCAGCTCCAAGAGCTGATCCTTGTAGCTGGCGCCATACCAGACAAGACCTGCCAGTATCGCGAGCACGAGAACCCACTTGATGACGGTTTTCACCACTTTGATGACGAGAAACAGCACAATGAGCGCCCCAACGAGCACATACCACCGTTCGGATAAAAAAGCCGTTACGAAATCCACTTCCATCGCTCCCCTAACAGTCTGTCTTCCATCGCTTATGTAAATCCCTGACAGCGGTTCTCCACGCCCTAATCATACACCAGCCCCGTATTAGTCTTCATCTCTTTTTTTGCGGAGCTCGGCGAGCTTGCGCTGGATTTCCGCCCCTTTGTCTTCTCTCCGCCTCGTTCGGCGAAACGATCCGAACAGCCTCCACAGCGCCAGCACCAAGACGGCCACCAGCACGACCCGGATAAACAGGTCCATCCGGCTTCCCTCCTTTTGTCCGCCGGACCCAACGTTTCTTATACGCTACACGATCCGGCACGTTGCAAAATACTTGTACTATCCCTCTGCCGGCAGACGTAAACGTATAGAGTAGCGGTAGACGGACGAACCCCATTATGGAAAGAGGTGATTTCATGAAAACCGCCGTATGGCTCTATCTGTTCATGTTCGTCGCCATTTTCGACCTGCATGCCCAGTACCCGATTCTTACTCCGTTTGCCGTGTCGCTCGGTGCGACGCCTTCATTCATCGGCCTTATTCTCGGTGTCTATTCGATCACGCATTTGCCCGGAAACCTGATCGCAGGCTACGGCGTCGACCGCTATGGTAGCAAGGGCTTCATAGTGTTCAGCCTGATTGTAGCAGGAATCGTGCTTTTAATTCAATCCCGCGTCAGCGATCCGTGGGGGCTGCTCGTCATCCGTTCGATCAGCGGCTTCGTCCTGGCATTTCTATCGCCGGCGTGCTTGTCCCTGCTCGCCAAAATCGCCAAAAACCAGATTCAACAAAGCAAGCTGATGGCCGGCAACGGCATGGTGCATACCATCGCTTCCGTGCTCAGTCCGGCTGCAGGCGCCTACCTGGTCTCGCAGCTTGGCTTTGCCAAATCGTTTACGTTTCTCGGCTGGGGCCTCATCCTCACCGGCCTGCTCGCTTGGATCGGGGTCAGGGAGGAGCGGAGCGGGGCCCCCGCCAATATGACGATCGCAGGAGAGCACGCCCTTTCTCCTGACACCCAGGCTAATTTAGCGGTATCCGCCCAGGAAAACATTCCTTGGCTTTTCTACGCCGTTCCTCTTGCGCTTTCATGCTCCCAAGGCATTTTATTTTTCGAGCTTCCGTTGATGAAGGAGGCGAGCAGCTCCATCATGACCTCCGGCGTATTCTTTTCCGTCGTTTCCATGGGGGCGTTGGTGACGCTTAGCCTGTTGTTTTTGAACCGGATCTTCCCTTTTTACCGGGTGATGTTCGGCTGTCTGGCGCTGGCGTTCATTTTTTTCGGCATGTCCGTTCATTGGCCGCTGCCGCTTTATGTTTCGCTGTTTCTGATCGGAATGACCAAGGGCGTCATTTTTCCCGCCATCGCCTCGCTGCTTGCAGCCTTGACGCGCGCGGACCGTTACGGACGCGTCTTCTCTATTCTGTCGGTTTCGTACTCGATCGGCGCCTTTATCGGCCCGATTGTCGCCGGGCATACACGGACACAGGTATCGCCGTATTTTCTCGCTTTTCTTTGCCTTATGCTCGCACTCTCTCTGCTGCCGTCCCGTTCGTTTGCCGCTCCCGTACGAGTTTGAAACGATCTTTGAGGATAAGGAGATATTTTGCCGCCCGGATGTCGGGCTGTTTTTTTGCTTTTCCAGATGGAATGAGAAACGTATCTATATTCCCAATTCGGTATTTTATAGGAATTTAGTCATAATTTAATAGTCCAAAAGTATCGATAAATCATTTGGAACGCAACTTTATTTCCCTCTCTGCCGTTAAAGATGCCGAGATGTTTTACTGCGGGCAGATTTGGGTAATGTTCAAAGGGCTGCCGTAATGGATCACTCTGCCATTGGCGCGACGGACATAAATGGGTCTGTCCGATTCGAAAACATCTAAATGATACCCAATGAACTGGCCGAAGGAGGTGAAAATGCATTTGTCCAGGAAACCTGTTCAACGCATTAGCAATAATCCATTATTCGTCAAGGAAGATAGGAGTGAACCCTGCATGAAGCCTGCTGTGCTTAAAAAGACAGCGCAAGTGACCGTACTGATGCTTATCATCTCGGTTTTGGTTCCCGTGTTGGCGTTTGCCGCTTCGGGATTCAAAAATTTGAATTTTGATAGCAACGGCACGGTAACCGGTACGGTATATTCCGATGTATACAGCGTGAATGCTACCGTATACGCGTTTGATCCGAGTGGAAATCGCATTCAAGTATCCGACGCCACTTATGTTGACTACGATGTTACAAGCAATGTATATAACTACAACTTTACAGTAACGGGCGGCACTTATGATTATGTCCGTCTGCAAGGTCCTTTCGGTACGTCGGTTGACGGAAAAACAACTATTACCGACTCCGTTTACCAAACCGTTTATCGTAACAAAGGAAGTATTCCCGGCGGCGGTAGCACTTGCTGCGGCGGCGGTGGCGGAGGAATCTGGGGCTCCGAAATAATCAACGTGAACTCTGACGGATCCGTCGATGCCGACCAACTGAAAAATTCGTTCAAGAACCACGACAAAGTAACGCTGAAGCTGAGCGGCGACATCGCCCTGATCCCGGCTAAAGCGCTTGTCGATTACGTAACGGATTCCAAGAAGGTACTGTCCATCGTTAACGACCACGGCGCGTACATCATTCCGCTCAACGTGCTGAAGCTGCAAGACTTGGCCAGCAAGCTGTCGGTAACGACGGATGAGCTGAAGCTGAAAGTAACGATCGCCAAAGCAAACGATACGACGAAAGACGGCGTAGAGAAGGCTGCTAAAGCGCTTAGCGGCACAGTAGCCAGCAATACGGTTGACTTCGATATTGTCGGCCTTGGCAAAGATCAGCAAACTGCTGCACTGGACCTCGGCAATAACTACATCAGCCGGATTCTTCCGCTGAGTAAAGCTGTCGATTCGTCCAAAGCGACAGGGGTTCTGTACAACCCGACAACGGGCAAATTGAGCTTTGTTCCTGCTGTCTTCACTTCGACGGATGGTAAAAACGAAGCGACGTTGAAACGCAACGGCAGCAGCATCTATGCCGTCATCGAGCTGGATAAAACCTTCTCCGACATCAACGGCCACTGGGCCGAGAGCTACATTAAGCTGCTGGCTAACAAGCTTGTCGTTGACGGGGTAACCGACACGACATTCCAGCCGGAGCGCAATATCACCCGTGCGGAATTCGCAGCACTGGTTGTACGCGCACTGGGTCTGGATACGAACAGCGGCAGCAGCACGTTTAAAGACGTCGCAGCTGGCGATTGGTACGCAAGCGTTGTAGCAGCGGCGGCTAACGCGAAGCTGGTTGACGGCTACGAAGACGGTACATTCCGTCCGAACGCTACGATCAACCGCGAAGAGCTGGCAGCTATGGTTGTACGCGCTCTGAACTATGCCGGTGCGAAACCGGACGTCTCGGCTGATAAACAAACCCAGCTGTTGGCGAAATTCAAAGACGCAAGCAAAATCGTATGGGCGAAGAACGAAATCGCTACTGCGATTGATGCCGGCATCATCGACGGCATGACGGACGACACGTTGGGCGCCCGCGATACGGCGACTCGCGCACAATCCGCAACCATGCTGAAACGTCTGCTCTCTAAAGCAAGCTTTATCAACAACTAATTGTTAACGCATCATGAACCACTCTCCATGAACCAGGGCCGTTTCTTTTGTCTCTCGCAGACAAGGGCAACGGCCCTTCTGTCGTTTCTTCTCCCGAACTACGGCGAGCTTCCGACATTTCCTGGGAAATACATCCATGGAGGGATTGGATCGGACAGCAAAAGGGGATATACTACAAGAAGGAAATTCATTGCAGGAACGGAGGCAGTCGATGTCTATCGCTATTATTGTGGAAGGAAAAAACGACAAAAGCAGGCTCCGCCGCCTGCTGACCGAAGACATCATCATCGTTTGTACCTTCGGCTCGCTGAATACGGATCGCTTGGAAGAGTTGAAGAAGAGGGTCGGAACCCGCGACGTGTACCTGTTTACGGACAATGACCCTTCCGGCAAAAAGATACGCGCCATTCTCCGGGATACGTTTCCCGATGCCGAACAAATTTATACGCGGCGTGGCTATGCCGGCGTCGAAGGCACACCGGATGAGTATCTTATTCAGCAATTGGAAAAGGCCGGGCTGGAGGAGTTTATTATTTATCCCCCGATGATCCCGACCTTTGAGAAGTTCTAGCCTATAAATTTCATCAAATAAATAACCAGCGTCACCGTAACAATGCTAAAAATCGTTGAGGAAAATACAGCTTGCGACGAAAATTCCGGCTCATTGTCATATTCGACGGCGATGAGTACGCTGCTTAGCGATGTCGGCACCGCGCAGGACAGCACAAGCGCCTGCGCCATGACCCCTTCAATCCCCATTAGCATAACGATCAGAAAGCCAACGACCGGCCCCACACAGAGCCTCAGCACATTCGACAGCAAGACATCCGTCAGGTTGAACGTCCATTTCATGCTCCCCAACTGCACACCGAGCGTTAAGAGAGCGGTTGCAATAAACGCGTCCGACACGTAGTTGATTGGCGCATACACCGGTCCCGGGATCGAAACGTGCAGCCCCTTCATCAAAAACGCGATCGGAATGATATAGATGACCGGCAATGTCAGAATGGTGCGGAGCGTCTGCTTCATGTCGTTGCGCTTAGAGGCATTGACGGCATAGATGCCATATGTGTTCGGCAGCAAGCTCTGCATCATCATGATGATAATCTGAATCGACAAGGTGAACGCGTCCCCGACAAATACGAGCTGATTAAGCGGAATCGCATAGTTCGCGCTGTTGTAAAAAATAACGCTGTTGCGCATCGCCGGAATCATCCCGCCCTGATATCCCCGCAGGCGGATCACGATTTCCATCAAAAGAAACATGGCGGCAAAAAACAGGACGAAAAACAGCAGCGTTTGCCCGAGGACAGCCAGCGACAGCGACGATTCGTATAGCATTTTGAATACGAGCGCCGGGGAAAATAAGTAAAAATTCAACTTCGACAGCGTCTTGATATCAAGCTTGAATGCCCGGTACAAAATGACGCCTATCGCAATCATGATGGTTAGCGGGATGACATTATTGAGCAAAATGTGCGTAAAATAAGTCATGTCTAATAGGTGCCCCTGACGTTTGCTTAGGATTCCTTGCTAACCTGAATCAAATCATTTGCGATCCCTTCAATATCGATGTTTTCATCGTTGCCCGAATAGTAGGTACGCACGTCGCCTTTGCCGTCGACCAGCAAAAATAAGTTTGTATGCGTAAAATCTCCAGTTTTCGGGTCTTTGGCTACGAGGACGTCGAACTTCTTGGCAAGGTCTATCGTATAGGCCTCGTCGCCGCGCAGGAAATACCAGCCTTTATAATCCGGATGGAAGCGGCCGGAAAACTCCTTAAGCCGTTCAGGCGTATCTCTCGTCGGATCGAATGTGATGGAAAGAAGCGCCGTTTTTGTACCGAACACGCCCTTTTTCACCAATACGTCCTGAATTTTGGACAGGTTGTAGGTCGTCGGCGGGCAGACGTCAGGACAATGCGAGAAATAGAAATAAACCAGCTTTGCTTTTCCTGCCGTATCGGCTAACGTGACCGTCTTGCCGTCCAAGTTTTCCAGTTTGAAATCCGGCGCCTTCTTGAGTACCCCGATTTTTTTCTCGGGACCCTTCACCAGCATGTAAGCCAACGTTGCGATCAAACCAACCAGCAGTACCATAACGACGATTTTAAAACCGGTTTTCTGCATATCATTGCTCACCTTCCCATTATTCAAAAAATAAATCCCCAGGCCGGGGCCAAGGGATTGTCATCCACCGTTTTGCACCGTCCATGAATACCCTACGGTAAAGGAGTGGTGCTGATGACCATGATGATATACAGCAAGGTCAAATAGTTAATAGAGTAAATAAACATTTTTTTGGCCCATTGCACTTCATCTTGTGCTTTGAACCCTTTAAGGCTCAAGAACGCCCAGTACAAGCCCATGATCGTAGCCGCGAAGAAGTAAAGCTCTCCTACGTAACCAAGCCAGTACAGCAAAAGCGAAACGGGCACGAGCAGCACGATATAACGGATCATCGCCATCTTGGTAATATAGGTTCCTTTGACTACTGGCAAGAGCGGGAAGCCAGCTTCGCGGTATTCTTCCATCCGACGAATGCCGAGTGCCCAGAAGTGCGGCGGCTGCCACAGGAACATAATACCGTACAGAATAAGCCCCGCGGCATCGATCTGTCCTTGCACGGCACAGTAGCCAAGCAGCGTAGGCATCGCGCCGGAAAAGCTGCCGACGAACGTGCTCCAGACGGATGACCGCTTAAACCATGCGGTATAAATCCATACGTAAATAAACAAACCGAGTAAACCGAGCAAAGCGGTAAGATGATTCGTCAGGAACCATAGCACTGCCAGCCCGACAACGCCGAGCACGATGCCGTACCATAATACAGTCTGCGGAGCAACGCTGCCTACTGCGGTAGCACGCTTTTGCGTCCGGGTCATCTTCTTGTCCATGTCCCGGTCCAAATAGTTATTCAGCACGCAGCCGGACGCCATCACCAAAACGGTGCCGAGCAGCATATATATCAATGTATCCCACTGGATATGCCAGCCGGAAGCGACCCAAAAGCCGCCAAAAGCCGTAATCGCGTTGGAAAATAAAATGCCGGGTTTGGCCAGATTTACAAAATCTCTCCACGTAGCCGACGAGTTGACAGCGGTATCAGCCCCAACATTTGTCGTCTCCACGCCCATCCCCAAGCTTGCCTGTTTTTCCACCTCTATGCAACCCCCTTGTGTGAGGAATTCGACAATGATTGTGATATCCTTCACTCTTAAAAAGATCCTCTTTATCATAACAACCTGCGGACCTTTTGACAACAACGGATGACGTTGTTCAAAATATTGTCGAATCCCCCATCAGGGGACGAGAGCAGCTGTGCGCTTCCAGACGCTGGGCATTGCACCGTATATTTTTTTGAAAACCATCGGAAAATACAATGAGAGGGAAACCCTGCTTTTCCGGCGGCTTCGACGGCATCAGGCTGATAACTCCATAAGATCGCACCCACCACAAACTATCAGACCGCAAAAAGAGACCGCGCGGCGCAAGAAGCATTTCCCGCCAGGTCGTTCAACTCCATGGGATCGGCGGTTATTACTTAGGAACCCTCAACGTTCCCTTGCCGAACGCTTCCGTGCGGATATAACGCCAAGCTTCGTCCAGCAGTTCTTGAATATCGCCGACACGATAGCCGAGGACGGAAACGGCAAGGCCATGCTTGTAAGTCAAGCTTACGCCGTAGTAAAGCTCCATATCGGCCCCAGAAGCGGGAGCAAAGCCATTCAGCCGCTCGCGCAGCCCTTCCACAAGCGTTGCATCTGCCCGCTCGGAGAACAGATACAGCGTCCCCAAATGCGTATAAAGGTCCCAACGGCCCATGGAACGCGGCGTCTCAAGCTGCGGTTCTACCCGCTGTCTGGCGCTGAAGATCAACTCGTCGTCTCGGCGGACTGTGAGTGCGTTTTGGTAACGGGCATAACGAAACCGCTCGCCGCGGTGCGTCCGGCCGGGGCAAACGATCTCGCTCAGCACCAAGGACGAGCCCGGCTCCAGCTCGACGGCCGTCTCGCTGCGAAACGAAGCGTCTTGGTACAGCATCAGCGGCTCCGGCATATATTCCACGTACGCCCCCCTTCCGAGCTCGAGTTTTTGCAGCTGTGCGCTCGGACGAGGTGCATCCCATCCCGCTTTGTGCGACGGATGCACCTTCGTATAGGACTGGTTGGTCACATGAACGTTGGTTTCCTCTCCGAACCGCCATATCAGCTCGTACCGGTCGCCCGCCATAATTCCCGGGGACGCATCCATGATGTAGACGCCAAGCTGCCCGCCGCTGAACGGAAACGTCTTTGCGATCTTGAGCGGATACGACTGCGCATGGCTCCTGAGCTGTGTCACGCCGTCCGCCGCCGTAAAGTACGCGTCAATGCAGCCCGTCACTTCAGGCATGGCTGTGGCTGTATTCATGCTCGACCCAGTCCACGATGTCGTCGAGCCCTTGTCCGTCGAACAAATTGGAGAAGACAAACGGCCGGTCGCCGCGCATTTTTACCGTATCCTCCTCCATTACCTTCAAGGAAGCTCCAACGTGCGGGGCCAGATCGATTTTGTTAATGATCAGCATATCGGAGCGAATGATGCCGGGCCCGCCTTTGCGCGGAATTTTCTCTCCCTGCGCCACATCGATAATATAGATGAACCGGTCTACCAGCTCCGGGCTGAACGCCGCCGCCAGATTGTCCCCGCCGCTTTCGATAAAGATGATGTCCAGATGCGAGAAGCGGCGCTCCAGTTCTTCGACCGCTTCGAAATTCATCGAGGCGTCCTCGCGGATCGCCGTATGCGGGCAGCCCCCCGTCTCGACCCCGATAATGCGTTCGGCCGGCAGCGCTTCCGAGCGGATCAGAATGGCTGCGTCTTCCTTCGTGTAAATATCGTTGGTGATCACGGCGATGCTGTACTTTCCGTTCAGCTTCCGCGCCAGCCGTTCCACAAGCGCCGTTTTGCCGGAGCCGACCGGCCCTCCGATTCCGATGCGCATCGGACGATCGAGCTGGCGGCCCTCCGGTGTTTCCCAATGGTGGTGATGATGCGTTCCTCCTTGACACATGGCTAAAGCCCTCCTTGGAATAAAAAAATGAATCCTAGCTCCTAAGACATAAATAACCGCGAATAAAGCCCTTCGTGCCGCATCATGGCGATCTCCGCCTGAGGCGTGCTGGAAAACCCGTCCTCCAGCGGGTCCAAATGAGCGTACCGCAGCCATGCCTCCCGGATGGAAGGAAGCAGCGCGGCAAGCAGCCGCTGTCCGTCCGTTTGACCAAGCGACATCAAGCGCAAGCCGCTGTTAATGCCGGTCGTTACGCACGTGTACAAGTATCCTTCGGCGGCCGCCGGCAGCGGGACGCCAAGCTGCAGACTGATCCAACCATGGACGAGCGGATGGGTGCCAGTGCACCTCCCGTCCCGCACTGCCCCGGCCAACGGCTCCCAGTCCAACCGCGGGTAGATGGCGCGGGCCAGCTGGAGCAGTCTGCGGCCCATTTTGGCCACGCCCTCCCGCGTCTCGGCAGATGCCCGCTGCACATGCTGCGTCCGGTCGATGAGCCACAGCTCCTCCCAGCGCTTGCCGGGAGCAAAGCAGTAGACCGCTTTGACGGCCAAGGCATCCACCGGCGCCCAGCTGTGAAACAGCATGGCTTCCATATAATCTTGTAAGTGATCCGGCCTTTCGATCCGGCCGTCCTGCACCAACGTCTCCAGACCGAATGAGTGGGAAAACCCTCCGATCGGCAGCGCCGAGTCCAATAGCTGCGTATAGGCAAGCCAGGATAAATCCGTGGTGGGCTCCATAGTTCGGCCGCCTCCTTACGAATGCATTCAGAACAAAAAATACCGCTGCGCCATCGGCAGCACGTCTACCGGCTCGCAGGTGACCGGCTGCCCGTCCACCTTCACCTCGTACGTTTCCGGATCGACCTCGATGTCCGGCGTTTCTCCGTTATGGATCATATCCTTCTTCGTTACGACGCGGCAGTTGCGGACCGGCTCGATCCGCTTCAGCAGCCCCAGCTCGAGGTGAACGCCCTTATCGTAGGCCGCCTGCGAAACGAACGTGATGCTGTGCCGCAGCGCACGTCCGAAAGCGCCGAACATGGGACGGCCGAACACCGGCTGCGGCGTCGGAATCGAGGCGTTCGGATCGCCCATCTGGGCGTAGGCGATGATGCCGCCCTTGAGCACCATGTCGGGCTTCACCCCGAAAAAGGCGGGGCTCCAAACCACAAGGTCGGCCAGCTTGCCGATTTCGACCGAGCCGACCAAATGCGCGATGCCGTGCGTCAGCGCCGGGTTGATCGTATATTTCGCAATGTAGCGTTTGATGCGGAAATTATCGCTATCGCTATCCGGCATATTACCGGTCCGGCCCGATCCCCCAGGCGCGGGTAAATGCCCGCGCTGCTTCTTCATCTTGTCCGCCGTCTGCCATGTCCGGGTAATCACTTCCCCCACCCGGCCCATCGCCTGCGAATCGGAACTGATCATGCTGAACACGCCAAGGTCGTGCAAAATATCTTCCGCCGCGATCGTTTCGGGACGGATGCGGGAATCCGCAAACGCCACGTCTTCCGGGATACGGCTGTCGAGATGATGGCATACCATCAGCATGTCGAGATGTTCCTCGACGGTGTTGACCGTATACGGCCGGGTCGGATTCGTCGACGACGGCAGCACGTTAAGCTCGGAAGCGATACGGATGATGTCGGGCGCGTGCCCTCCTCCGGCGCCTTCCGTATGATAGGTATGAATCGTTCGCCCGCCGATCGCTCGAATCGTATCTTCGACAAACCCGGACTCGTTCAGCGTATCGGTGTGAATCGCCACCTGCACGTCGTAACGGTCAGCTACGGCGAGGCAAGCGTCGATGGCCGCCGGCGTCGTCCCCCAGTCCTCGTGCAGCTTCAGCCCGATGGCCCCCGCCTCGACCTGCTCTGCCAGCGGCTCCGGGAACGCGGCGTTGCCTTTGCCCGTGAACCCGAGGTTCATCGGGAACGCTTCCGCCGCCTCGAGCATCCGGCGCATGTGCCATGCGCCAGGGGTGCACGTCGTCGCGCACGTGCCTGCCGCAGGCCCCGTGCCTCCTCCGATCATCGTGGTCACGCCGGAAGCCAGCGCCGTCTCGATCTGCTGCGGACATATATAATGAATATGCGTATCGATGCCCCCGGCCGTGACGATCTTCCCTTCGCCCGCAATCACCTCGGTCGACGCTCCGGCAATCATGCATGGATGAACGCCATCCATAATGTCCGGGTTCCCCGCCTTCCCGATGCCGACGATAATCCCGTCCTTGATGCCGATATCCGCCTTCACGATTCCGCCGTGATCGATAATGACGGCGTTCGTTATAAGTGTATCCAACACACCCTGATCCCGTGTATGGCGTGACGACTGCCCCATCCCGTCGCGGATGACCTTGCCGCCGCCGAATTTGCATTCCTCCCCGTAAACGGTATAGTCATGCTCGATTTCGGCCCATAAGTCCGTATCCGCCAGCCGCACCTGATCGCCGACGGTCGGTCCGAACATAAGGGCGTACGATTTACGATCCATCTCCGCCACGCTTAAGCCCTCCTTCCCATTCGGCCAGCCGGATGCGGACCGGCTCCGGGAGCACGCCGCGTCGGACGGCACCCCGGGACAGGCCGTTCAACCCGTAGGACAACCGCTCGCCGCCAAGCTCGGTAAGCCGCACCTTTTTCTCTTCGCCCGGCTCGAAACGGACCGCCGTGCCGGCGGGAATGTCGAGCCGCATCCCGAAAGCCTCGG
>NZ_BILX01000007.1 GCF_004000785.1 Paenibacillus ehimensis NBRC 15659
GGCTCGGCCGACGGCGCCCGCCAGCACCAGAATCGTAAGAATATAGGGAAGCATGTAGATAAACTCCATCGGAATCGCTTGGGAGACCGGGAACAGCTGCACGAAGTTTCTGATCGCCTGCGCGAAACCGAAGAAGATCGCCGCACCCAAAGCGCCGAACGGATGCCACTTGCCGAAAATCATCGCGGCCAGCGCAATGAAGCCCTGCCCCGAAATGGTATTGTGCGAGAAGCTGCTCGTCGTCGTAAGCGTGATCGTCGCGCCGCCGAGCCCGCCCAGCGCGCCGCTCAGCAGCACCCCGATATAGCGCATGCGGGTGACATTTACACCCAGCGTGTCCGCGGCTCCCGGATGCTCGCCGACCGCGCGCAGACGCAGGCCGAACGGGGTTTTGAACAGCACGTACCAGCCCAGAGCGACCGTGACCAGCGCCAAATACGTCGTCGGGTATGCGGTGAATACGCCGTAGCCCAGCAGCGGGACGGAAGCCAGTCCGGGAATGGCGACATTGTGAAACACGGCGTTCAGCGTTTCCGTTTGTCCGGAGCCTTCGAACAAAATTTTGACGAGATAAACGGTAAATCCGGCCGCGAGAAAGTTAATGACGACGCCGCTGACGACTTGATCGGCCTTGAAGGTGATCGAGGCGGCTGCATGAATAAGCGAGACCAGCATGCCGGTCAGGATGGCCGCCAAGAGGCCGAGCCAAGGCGCGCCTCCTGCGAAGCCGGCTTGCTCGGCGTACCAGGCTGCGACTGCGGAGGCGAACGCGCCGGAGATCATCAGCCCCTCCAGGCCGATGTTGACGACGCCGGAGCGCTCGGAGAAGATGCCGCCCATGGCCGTAAAAATAAGCGCGGTCGAGAAGACGAGCGTCGTATGAATCAGCTCGCCGAGAATGCGAAACGCGTCCATCCGCTTAGGCCACCTCCCCCGGCTTGCGCCCGGCCCGCAGCGGCTTCAGAAGCCAGCGGATGATTCCGTGCGAGGCCACGAAGAAGATGACGGTGCCGATGATCACGCGGATAATTTCCGGCGGCACATCCGCGCCGAAGCTCATTCCGGCCGAGCCGTATGTCAGCGTGCCGAATAAGACGGCGGCCAGCACGACGCCGAGCGGATGGTTGCCGCCGAGCAGCGCGACGGCGATGCCGTCGAAGCCGTAGCCGGGCGATGCGGCGCTGATCACTTGGTAGTGGAAGACGCCGAGCACCTCGAATACCCCGGCAAGTCCGGCGAAGACGCCGCCGATAAACATCGCGCGCACGATGCCCGCATTCACGTTCATTCCGGCGTACTCCGCCGCAGACGGGCTGTGTCCGACCGCGCGGAGCTCGTAGCCTTGGCGTGTCTTCCACAGGAGGACATAGAACGCAACGGCGGCGAGCAGGGCAATCGGGATGCCGAGATGCAGCCGGGCGTTGCCGAATAAGGCGCTGAGCGCGTTCAGACTGATCGAGGCGGTATCCTGGATCAGATAGGACCGCTGCTGGCCGGGCTGGAGCAGGTAGCGGCTGACGATGTAGTTGCCGAGATACAGCGCGATCCAGTTCAGCATGATCGTCGTGATCACCTCATTGACGCCGCGCCGCGCTTTCAAGTACCCGGCGATGGCTCCCCACAATCCCCCGAGCACCGCCCCCGTTACGATGGCGAGCGGCGCATGGAGCCAGAACGGCAGGGTCAGCTTAACGCCGATCCAGGTGGCGCCGGTCATGCCCAGAATGAACTGTCCTTCGCCGCCGATATTGAACAGCCCCGTCCGGAACGCGAAGGCGACCGACAGCCCGGTCAGCAGGAGAGGGGTAATCTCGCGGACAGTCTCCCCGATACTGTACGGATCGCCGACGACCTTCTCGAACAGCGAAGCGTAGGCGGTGAGCGGGTTATAGCCGCCGGCCAGCATGATGAGAGCGCCGACCAGCAGCCCGAGCACGATGGCGACCAGCGGCACGAGCGCCGAATCCTTGGTCATGACACGAATGGCTTTAGCCATGCTTTTCACCTCCGGAGGTAGAAGGAGCCGCCGCTTCGGCTGCTCGCCCGGAGCCGGACATCATCAGCCCGAGCTCGCGGTCGGACGTGTGAGCCGGATCGGTTTCCCCGACGATGCGGCCTTCATAGATGACGGCGATGCGGTCGGACAGCTTCAGAATCTCGTCCAGCTCCAGCGAGAGGAGCAGCACGGCTTTGCCTTTGTCCCGCTGCTCCAGCAGCCGTTTATGGATGAACTCGATCGCCCCGACATCGAGCCCGCGCGTCGGCTGCGCCGCGATCAGCAGATCCGGGTTCAGATCGATCTCCCGCGCGATGATCGCCTTCTGCTGGTTGCCGCCCGACAGCGCCCGCGCCGGGGTCCGGAGGCCCGGCGTCCGCACGTCGAATTCGGTGATCAGCCGCTGCGCCTGCCGGTCAATCGCGGCGTAGTCGAGAAAGCCTCCGCGGTTGTAGGCGGAGGTGTAGTATGTCTTGAGCACCATGTTCTCGCTCATCGAGAAATCTAGCACGAGCCCGCGCTTATGCCGGTCCTCGGGAATGTGCCCGAGCCCCGCCTCCGCCATGTTGCGGGGCGAACGGTTCGCGATCTCCCGGCCGCCCAGCGCGATGCGGCCGCCGTCGATCCCGCGCAGCCCGGCCAGCGCTTCGATCAGCTCGCTCTGGCCGTTGCCGTCGACGCCGGCGATGCCGAGAATTTCTCCGGCGCGCACCTCGAAGGTGACGCCGCTAAGCACGGGCAGGCCGCCGGGTCCCCGCGCGGTCACGTTCTCCACGGTCAGAACCGGCGCGCCGACGGCGGCAGGCTTCTTATCGAGCCGGAACGAGACTTCCCGGCCGACCATTTTGGCCGCAAGCTCGTCCGGGTTCGTGTCCTTGACGGCGAGCGTGTCGATGACCTTGCCGCGGCGGATGACGGTGACGCGGTCCGCAATCGCCATAATTTCCTTCAGCTTGTGCGTAATCAGGATGATCGACTTGCCCTCGGCCACCAGCTTGCGCATGATGTCCATCAGCTCGTGAATTTCCTGCGGCGTCAGCACCGCTGTCGGCTCGTCGAAGATGAGGATGTCCGCCCCCCGGTACAGCGTCTTCATGATTTCGACCCGCTGCTGCATGCCGACGGAAATGTCTCTCACCCGCGCACGCGGATCGACGCGCAGTCCGTATCGGGCGGACAGCTCGGATACATGACGGACCGCTTTCCCGTAATCGACCTGAAGCCCCCGCCTCGTCTCCTGCCCAAGGATAATATTTTCCGTCACCGTGAACGGCTCCACGAGCTTAAAATGCTGGTGCACCATGCCAAGACCGAGCTGAATGGCCGTTTTCGGATTGACGATCGCCACCGGCTCGCCGTTGATGAGGATTTCGCCTTCGTCCGGCTGGTAGAGCCCGAACAAAATGTTCATCAGCGTCGATTTGCCTGCGCCGTTCTCGCCAAGCAGGGCGAGAATCTCGCCCTGACGGAGCGTCAGGCTGATGCCGTCGTTGGCGACAATGCCCGGAAACCGCTTGGTGATGCCGCGCATTTCCACTTTCACGCCGCTCATTTTTCGGGAACCTTGATTTCGCCTTGAATGATTCTCTGCTTATATTCCTCCACCTTCTTGAGCACGTCCTCCGGCACGTTCTTCTTCGAGGTGTCCGGCAAGCCGACGCCGTCGTCCTTCAGGCCGAGCACGACCGTTTTGCCGCCCTCGTATTTGCCGGCGATCAGATCGTTTGAGATGCGGTAGACCGCTTGGTCGACGCGTTTGATCATGGAGGTCAACGTCACGTCGTCGCCGAACAGCTTCGACTGGTCCTGATCCACGCCGATGACCCACACTTTCTTGCCGGCCTTCAGCCGGTCCTTCGCTTCGTTGAACACGCCGTTCCCCGTTGCGCCCGACGCATGGAAAATAATATCCGCTCCGCTGTTATAGATCGTGGCAGCCGCCGCTTTGCCGAGGTCGGGCTTGTCGAACGCGCCGGTATAGTTGATCGTCAGCTTGGCGTTCGGATTGACCGCGGCCACGCCCGCCTTGAAGCCAGCTTCGAAGCGCTTGATCACCGGGATATCCATGCCGCCGACAAAGCCGATCTGATTCGTCTTCGTCATCAGGCCGGCCACGACGCCGACCAGATAAGAGCCTTCATTCTCCGCGAACGTCACGGATTCCACGTTCGGCGCGTCGACGACATTGTCGATAATCGCGAGCTTCGCGTCCGGATGCTGCGTCGCTACCGTCTTCATCGCATCGCCGATGATGAAGCCGATGCCCCACGTCAGGTTGAAATTGCCCTTGACCATCTGGTTCAGGTTCGGGATGTATTCCGAATCGCTCTTGCTCTGCAAATATTTCACCTGCGCCCCGGTATCCTTCGCAAGCCGCTGAAGCCCTTCCCAGGCGCTTTGGTTAAAGGAGTTGTCGTTGACGCCGCCAACATCCGTAACCATTCCGATATTGAACCTGGCGCCCGCCTGATTGCCTCCGCCCGCCGCGGGTGCGCCGCCGGCTCCCGCATTGTCTTGGGGCGCGGGCTTCTGGCCGCACCCGCCGAATGTCAGCCCGGCCGCCAGCACGCCGATCATGCCAAGGGATATCCATCGTTTCATCGTTCATCCGTCCTTCCGTAATGGAATGCCAAAGTAGCTTAGCTCGGGGTATAGTATTCTCCAAGCTTTGCTTCCTTATGTCATTGCTGGAAAACGGACGGGAAAACGGCGCTTATGGCTAACGGACGCCGCGCCAATTTCGTGTTGTACAGGCAGATACCGTTTCTATGAAAAGCATCGATCCATAGAATATAGAAATTGCTATAGCAAGCTTCTATAGCAAATAAATGGGTGAAAAGGAGGGGACTTCGAATGGCATTCAAAAGATCAGGGAGTAGGCTTGTCCAAAGGAAGACGGTCTGTAAAAAGGTTGTCCGTAAAAAGATTGTGTTAAAAAAAATCATAAGCAAAAAAATCGTATGCCAAAAACAGATAACGAAAAAACAGATAACCAAAAAACAGCCATGCCAAAAACCGATATGTAAAAAGCAGATAGGCAAAAAAACTCCCGACAAAAAGAGGGTATGCGAACGGCCGGCCCCTAAGAAGCCTATCCGCAAAAAGCATCCCAAACATCGTTCCGCGTTCAAAGCCATCGCCGGCTTCAACCAAAGGCTTTATCCGGATGAGCTCACCAAAGTTTGGTTTCAAGTCGAAGAGTTCGATCTCAACAACGAGTATCATCCGGCCGCATCTATCTTTTGTCCAAAATGCACTGGCGTATACTCTCTTACGGCAAGCGTTTCTTTTCAAACGGTCGATTTCACACCGGTTACCGCGCATTTGCAGATAAGAATCAACGGCGTGCCCAAAATGTCAGACCAGGAAAATGTGAGTTCCCGCCGTGGCATTATCGATGCCTCGGGTATTATCCAATTAAAAGCCGGCGATAAAGTGGAGGTATTTGTTAAGATTTACGGAGAAAGAGCAGAGATTCTAGGCGGGTTGGCCACCCGTTTTGAAGGGGCCCGAATAAATTAATCCATAAAAACATTTGTCCCAGGCAAGCCCTCTTACCACGATAAGAAGGCTTGTTTTCGTTTCGTTTTAACCGTTAGTCCTTGCCGAAAAAGGAGCTTCGCCCGTCAGCCCGATGAAGTTCTGCGCCGCCTTGGACAAGTAATGGTCCTTGAGCCAAATCAGAACGGACGACGAGGCGATATGCGTCCCCGCCAGCTCGTACACCTGCACGTCGAAGCCGCGGTGCAGCCGGAGCACCGATTCCGGCACCAGCGTGGCGGCGAAATCGGAGGAGACCAGCTCCAGCAGCATCGCGATGTCGGAGCATTCGGACAATACGTTCGGCTTCATCCCGTGCCGGGCGAACTCCTCCACGATCATCTGATACACGCCGAGTCCTTCCGTGCTTGGGAGGATCAACGGCTCCTGCCCGATCCGGTCGAACGAAACCGCATTTCCGTCCAAGGGGCTGCGTCGCCCGGAAGTGACATAATAAAATCGCTCCTCCCGCAAATGCCGGATCGAGAAATCGCCGAGGTCCAACGGAAACCGGACAATCGCCAGCTCGATCGCGCGTTCCTTGACCAGCTTGCAGAGCTGGGCGGATTCGTTCTGTTGAATTTTGTACGTAATCGCCGGAAACTTCTCGCGAAACTTCCGCAGCAGCTCCGGCAGCCTTCCGTCCGATAACGTGTTAACCCCGATGCTCAGCTTGCCGGTCAGTCCGCTTCCGGCTTCTTTGACTTCGATCTGCGATTCCTCGAACAGCTTCGTAATGTGCAAGGCATGCTTGTACAGCAGACGCCCCGCTTCCGTAAGCTCAAGCTGCCGTCCCTGCCGCTCCAGCAGCGTTACGCCGAGCTCCCGTTCCATCAGATGAAGCTGCTGGCTGAGCGGCGGTTGGGCCATGTGCAGCCTTTTGGCCGCCGCCGTTATTTGCCGTTCCTCGGCAATCGCAATGAAATAGCGCAGCTGCCTGATGTCCATCCGGAACCACCTGCCTAACTATATGATGATCATATGGAAAATCAATAATATAAATATTTTTCGTATAGGTAAAGCTCATGTTAGCATAAGAAGGCAGAGAAGCAAAGCAGGAGGCATGAGTGAACCGATGCGATGGATGTATTGGATATTACCCGTTATGCTGCTGACCGGCTGCCAGGAATCTGCGAAAGCGCCTGCAACCGGAATCGTTCAAGCCGAATCGAAAGGGGATGGGAAGCAGATGAATGAAGCGCTGATTGCCGCCGCGGAGCGGGGAGATACGGCTGAGCTCCGGAGGCTGCTCAAGGCGGGCGCCGATAAAAACACGAAGGACCCGCAGGGCCGCACGCCGATGATGGCGGCGACTTATGCGAACAAGCCGGAGGCGGTGAAGCTGCTGCTCGAAGCGGGAGCGGACGTCAACGAACGCGACAACCGGCTGAACAACCCGTTCCTGTATGCCGGTGCCGAAGGCTTGCTCGACATTTTGAAGCTGACGATCGAGGCGGGCGCCGATCCGAAGCTGACGAACCGTTACGGCGGCACCGCGCTCATTCCCGCCGCCGAACGCGCGCACTTGGATGTGATCCGGGAGCTCCTGACGCGGACCAAAGTCGATGTCAATCACGTGAACAACTTGGGCTGGACGGCGTTAATGGAAGCGGTCGTGCTCGGCAGCGGAGGCGAGAAGCATCAGCAAGCCGTCCGGCTGCTGGTGGAGCATGGGGCGGATGTGAATATCCCGGATAAGGACGGCGTGACAGCGCTTGCGCATGCGAAGCAGCGCGGGTTCGGCGAGATCGAGCAAATTTTACGGAAAGCGGGGGCGCGCTAGCCCCTTTCTTTTGCTTTTGGGAGGAAACCGCATGAAAAAGCTTGCCCTGGGCGGCAGCTTGAGCACCTTGCAGTGGTTTATGTTTCTGCTTGCGAATTCGATTGCTTTGCCGGTCGTCATCGGCGGCATGTTTCATTTGCCGCCGGAGGAGATTTCCTCGCTGATGCAGCGGACCTTTCTGGTCGTCGGCCTCAGCTCGTTTCTGCAAGGCTGGATCGGCCACCGGTACCCGATTGCCGACGGTCCCGCGGGCTCTTGGGTCAGCGTCTTCGTCATCATGGCGGACGTGGCCGTCAAGCAGGGCCGGAGCGCGCAGGACATGCTGCCGCTGCTTGAGGGAGGCGTCGTCATGGCCGCCCTGCTGCTGGTCGTTCTGGGCCTGACCGGATGGGTCCACAGGCTGCTGTTTTTGTTCACCCCGCTTGTCACGGGAACGTTCTTGTTCCTTCTGGCTGTGCAGCTTAGCGGCGTATTTATGAAGGGCATGCTCGGACTGCAGGGGATGGCCGTTCGTCCGGACCCGGCCACGGCGCTGTTGTCCATTGCGATCTTCGGCCTTGTGGTCCTGTTGTCCGTCAAAGGCCGGGGCTGGGTGAAGCAGTATGCCGTGATGATCGGCATCGTTACCGGCTGGGCCGGTTACGGCCTGCTCGGCCTCGGCGCCGGATCGCCGGCCGGCGCCGCTGCGCCGATTCAACTGCCGGAGCTCTTCGCTTGGGGAGCGCCGCAGTGGGATGCGGGAATTGCGCTGACCGCAGCGCTGTTCACGTTTATTTTGCTGTCCAACACGATCGCCGCCGTAACGGCGGTTCACGATGCGATGCCGGAGCCTGCCCGGGACCCGAAGCGGACGCTGAACCGCGGCGTCTTCGCGGGAGGGTTGTCCCATGGCATCGCAGCTCTCTTCTCGACGGTTGCCGTCGTTCCGCTGCCGGTGACGGCGGGCTTCATCCGCATGACGGAGCAGACCCGGCTGCGCCCGTTTCTCGCCGCGGCATTGCTGTTCGCGGGGATTTCTTTCGTCCCCGCCGCGGTGCGGGCCGTCGCTCTGCTTCCCGGGCCGATCGCAAGCGCCGCGCTGCTTGCTTCCTTCGTGCAAATGATCGTCATCGCCATGCAATCGATCTCGAAGGAAGCGCTGGACCTGCGGCGGCTGACGATCTTCGGCATCACGCTGGTGTGCAGCGCCGGACTCATGTCCTTGCCTGCCGAGGCTTTCCAGGGGCTGCCGCCGATGCTGGCGTACGTGCTCGGCAACACGCTGCTGTTCGGAACGATGCTGGTGACGCTGCTCGAGCAGCTGTGGAGACCGGCGGGAGCCAAGTGCAGCTCCCCCCGCGATAGTCTATAAAATCGCTCTGCACGTATACATGGTAAAAGCTCAAAGGAGCCGTTTTCCATGCAAACAAGCGATTTTCAGGAGATGCCGCAGGAGGAGCGGCGCGTTCGTCGAGGCCGAATGCAAGTACTAAACGATTGACGAGCTGGTAGCGCTGAGCCTGCATACCGGATTCTCGATCCAATTTCTCCAGCTCTACCAAGGGCATTTGCTGACAGGGCTTGTAAAATGAGCAAGGACGGAGGTCGCGCGCCGCGCATCTCCGTCCTTGCCGTTTTATTCGTTCAAATACGCGTTCAGCATCCAGACATGCTTTTCCAGACGCGTCTTCAGCTCCAGCAGCATATCGTGGGTGCCTTCGTCCCCCTCCTGCTCCGCAAGCTCCATCGCTTCGCCCGTTTCTTCGATCACCATCGTGAAGTCGTCGCGCAGGCACTGCACCATGTCGCCGGCCGAATCGAACGGCTCGTGCTCCTTGATCGTGGCTGCCGCGGCGATCTCTTTCGTCGTCGACACCGGCTGGCCTCCGACCGACAGCAGCCGCTCCGCGAGCTGATCCATCGTCAGAGCCGCTTCTTCGTACAGCTCCTCGAATTTCACGTGCAGCGCATAGAAATTCGGACCCTTCACATACCAATGATGCTGGTGAATTTTGATATGGAGCACGGCCCAGTTGGCGACCTGCCGATTGAGGAGGGCATGCAGCCCGTTTGTTTTTTTCGTATCCTTCGCGTTTTTGGCCGACTTGGCTTCTGCCGCTTTCGTTTCCTTTTCCTTCTCCATTACGTTAGCCATGATAGTACCTCCGTTTCGTCATGTGTTGTCCTGCCTGTGCCTTCTTACCCCGCCGCTGCGGCAGATGAAACATGGACAAGACCGGCTTCGAAGCGCCGGTTTCAAGCCGGACCGTGCCGGGTAAGAACATTCCAAGCTAGGCGCGAACCGCATTCATGAAAAGTGGAGGAGATGAACGATATGATTATTGAAATCAGTGTAGCCGTCATTGCGCTGGCCTTCGCGGCGTTGGTCGTCTTTTTGATCATGACTCTGCGTTCCTTGTCAACCGTGCTGACGCAGACCAACGAGACGATCCGGGAGCTGCAGCAGCAGGTGAACGGAATCAGCAAAGAAGCGACGGAGGTGCTGCGGCATACGAACGAAGTGACCGTCGATGTCCGCAACAAGCTGCACTCGATCGATTCGGTCGTCTACTCCGTCAAAAATATCGGCGATGCGGTACAGGAGATCACCTCTTCGATCAAGCAAGCCTCTGCCTCGGTAGCCGGGAGCATCCGTACCAAGGTGGTGAAGGAACGGCCGGCAGCCGCAGGCGGGCCCGGCAAGGATAAGGTCGCGACGGTCATGCAGGCGGTGCCCGTAGCGATCGAGCTATGGCAGGCGTTCCGCAGCCGCAAGCCGCAAGCGGGGCGGCGGCAGGCCTATCCGCAGCGGACCTGAACCGGGGCTCGGCCCCAGCCTCAGGAAATTTGGCCAGCTCTGTTTCAAGCGTCCGGCCCCGGGGTAAATAACATACAAATTCGAGAATGCAGCACGGCTCTTGGAGCAGACAAGCTGCGAACGGGGAGGAACCACGCGGGTATGATGAATAAACCACAATCGTTTCATGTCGACACGCAACGAACCGAACACGCCAATACCGTATATTTGCACGGCGAGCTCGATTTATCCAAAGTCTCGGATTTGCGCTGCGCGCTGGATACGTTCATCGTGGATACGAACCGCAAGCTCGTGCTGAACCTGAACGGTCTGCACTATATTGACAGCACCGGCATCGGTGTGATTGTATCGGTATTAAAAGCCCGGGACGTGCTGAAAGCGCCTTTCGAGGTGCAGGAGATTCCGCCGAAAATCAAGCGGCTGTTCGATCTGACGGGCATCACCCCGTTCCTGCAGCCGAGCGAGGCCGCCGGGAAGTCCCAAGCACGCGTTCATTAACGGATAGGAAAGGAAAGAAGAGACCGTATGAAACCCGAATCCCATGTTGTTAGTCTCACTGTGCCTGCGGAAGCGGAATTTATCGACCTGGTCCGCTTGACGCTTTACGGCATCAGCTCCAAGCTCGGCTTCTCTTACGAGGAAATCGAGGATATGAAGGTGGCCGTCGCCGAAGCGTGCAACAATGCGGTGGTTCATGCCTATGAACCGGGCAGTCCGGGTGTGATGGAGGTCCGCTTCGAGCGAATCGAGGACGGGCTCCGGATTGTGGTCAAGGATCAGGGGCCGAGCTTCGATTATGCGGAGAAGGCGCGGCGGGCCGGATCGCTGCACGATAAATCGCTGAATGACATCAATGTAGGAGGCCTCGGGATTTATTTGATGCAGGCGCTCATGGACGATGTCGAGGTCAAGACGGGCACCGGCACGGAGGTCATCCTGACCAAGCGGGTGTGCAGGAGCGAGGAAATGGTATGAAAATTAATTCGGAGCGATTTGCCAATGCGAGTGCCGAGGAGCTCATCGTAAGGTATCAAGAAACCGGCTGCAACGAAACGGCTACGGTTCTGCTGCAGGAGTACGAGCCTATGGTCAAGATGGCGGCCGGCAAAATGTCACGCAATCGCCCCGATTTGTTCGAAGACCTGTACCAAGTGGGGCAAATGTCGGTATTGAAGCTGCTGAAGCAGTTCGATCTGTCGATGGGCGTGCAGTTTGAAGCCTATATGATGAAAAGCGTCATCGGCCATATGAAAAATTATTTGCGCGACAAATCGTGGTATGTCCAGGTTCCGAGACGAATCAAGGAAAAAGGCAACCAGATTCAGCAGGTGGTGGACATGCTCACGGTCAAGCTGGAGCGCTCCCCCAATATCGATGAAATCGCCGCGGAGATGGAGCTGTCGGTCGAGGAAACGATTGAAATTCTTGCCGGACGCGATTATTATCACTATGTCTCGCTGGATACTCCGCTATCCACGGACGATAACGGATCGACGATCGGCGACGTGATCGGCAGCCCGAGCGACGCCTACCAGCGGGTGGAGAACCGCCTCGCCTTGCAAGAGGCGCTGGTTCATTTGAAGCCGGAGGAGCAGCAGGTGCTGCACCTCGCCTATGTGGAAGGCCAATCGCAGCGGACGATTGCGAACCAGCTCGGCGTATCGCAGATGAGCGTGTCGCGCATCCAGAAGCGGGCCCTCGACAAGCTGAAAAATTATTTTACCGAGCCGGGAGCCGGCGATATCGGTTTTGGTTCATAGACTCGCCCTTTGCAGCTAAGGGCGAGTTTTTTCGTTAGCGCTCCGTCCGTCCTCGAAGGGAGCGGATTCTGCGATCCGCCGGCCGAGCGGCGTCGGGATGCCGTCCATGCTCACGGCGTTTTTGCCGCGCCAGTACTCGTTCAACTCGTCGTCGCTTTTGGACGCCGCCCACCGCTGCAGCGTGTCGCGTTCCCGCTCATACGTATAGAAGGGAACGCTGAACCCGCAGGAGGTTTTCACGGCGTGAACGTCGACGCCGATGATTTGCCGGGCTCCGGGCAGAAGCTCGAAGCGGGGCGCCCACAATTCCCAGTCGGCGGTCCCGGGAAGGATGACGCGGCCCTTTCCGTACAGCCTCAAGATGAGGGGAGGCCCCTCGAACGCAACGAACATCAGCGTAATCCGGTTATTTTCCTCCAAGTGCGCGCTCGTTTCGTTCCCGCTGCCGGTCAAATCCAAATAGCCCACCTCGGTCGGCGAAACGATGCGAAATACATCGTGCCCCTTGGGCGAGAGATTCACATGGCCATCCGCCTGCAGCGGGGCAGACCCGACGAAGAAGATGCGCTGCTTGCGAATAAACGCCTCATGCTCGGGAAGCAGGGCCGGAAACAGTTTTCCCATACGGTTGAACCCCTTTCCTTTATTGCCAAGTCTTGTTGTGTAATAGTATGCGCGCTTAGGCCTTGTTTGGGAAATATGCATTACATATTCCGCTTATAGGGAATGCCTATCGTTCTTGGGACGCGGGCCGGGCAATAGCCGCGGCCGCTTGCGCACGGCCGTTTCAGGCGGACGGGCTGCGGGTAATAATGCTTAAGCAACACTTCCTATTCCCAGGATAAAGGCGGTGAAGGTCATGAAGGTCAAACACAGCATCAAATGTCACGGAAGCGAAGTGCTGGTTCGCGAGGAAGGCGGGAAGTACCATTTGTCCATTCAGGCTGCAGCTAATCCGCTGGGATCCGGCAACGTATTGGAAACGTTTTCAGATAAAGAAGAGGCGATTAGAGCAGCCGAGCAATTCTGCAAAATGCTGACGGCGGCCAAAGAGCACGGGTATTACTTGGACAACGGGCATTTTGTAAAGCCGGAGCGGGAGAGGATTCCGGTTGCCTTCTGTTTAAAGGAGCATCTTACGGAAGAATTATGGATCGCGCATCTGAACCGGGGCTGACGGCCCCGGTTTTGCTTTGCCGGCATTAGGCTAGCTTAGATAGAGGAAATAAACGCACATGATGCCCGCATCCGCGAAGCTGTGGCTCAGAACGGAGCCGGTCAGCGAGGCATGGCGGAGCCGCATCCACCCCCAGAAAAGCCCGGCCGCGAAGACGGGGAGCACCAGCACGATATTCCAAGGGCGCTCGAAGATCGGCATGATCGACAACACATGGTACAGGCTGTAGAACAAGGAGGTCAGAAAGACGGCCATGGCTGGACGAACCCTGGCGTCCGTCAGCTTCCGCAGCATATATCCTCTCCAGTACGCTTCCTCCAGCAGCGGGTTCAACACCAGCAGCACCAGCACCAGCCACATCATATGCTCCCCCGTAAAATGCCACTCCTGCTAGCTCTTTTAACCGTGGAATATTCAGAAGTAACGGGTGAAATTGGACGGCAGCGGTAACGATTGCCCCGAGAAACACCGCGCCCGAGCCGATGCCCAGAAGGATATCGCTCTTAGTCCGCGGCCGCTTCCGATCGGTCTGAAACCGGGAATCGGCGCAGGCTCCCGCTCGGCGGCGGAGAACGAAGCTTCCCAAGGGAACCAGCAGCAGCCAGCCGTAAAACAAAACGAACGTGAGAGGGACGCTGCGCATCCCCTGCAGTCCGGCCGCAATCATGATCGTCGGGCCAAGGAATAAAATTGCAAGCTTGAATCGGTCCATATCTGTCACCCTTCTGCTCCAGTTTCACCGTCCATCATAAACGGCGCAGCTTGTCCACGACGAGTACTAACTTAAGCTAGTACTCCTATAGGATGCCCCGTAAGGAGGATTAGGCTTTTCACGGCGGCACTCTACGGAGCGTTTATTGAGCAGGGCCTGCTTAACCGATATTCTAACTATGGGGGGGGGAAGCATGTGGATTGCAATAAAGTGGGAGGGCTCATTCTGAGTCTTCGTAAAGAGAAAAACATGACGCAGAAGGACCTGGCCGAGCTTATGAATATCAGCGACAAGACGATTTCGAAATGGGAACGCGGTTTAGGGTGTCCCGATGTGTCCTTGCTTGGCGAGCTATCCAAAATATTAGGAGTCCATATTGAGAAGCTTTTATCGGGGGAGTTAAATCCGAATGAACAGGACAGAGGGAATATGAATCAAATCAGATTTTACGCATGTCAAAGCTGCGGGAATGTTATGACCAGCACGGGGGCCACAAGCATTTCATGCTGCGGCCGACTTTTGAAGGAATTGCTTCCAAAGCCGGAGAACGAAGAACACAAAATCACCGTTGATGCGATTGAAGATGATTACTTTATTACCATTCCACATGAAATGAGCAGAGATCATTATATCTCGTTTGTTGCTTATATCTCTTATGACAGGCTGCTGTTCATGAAATTGTACCCGGAACAAAGCGCAGAATTACGTTTCCCCCAAATGCACGGCGGAACGCTATATACGTATTGCACCCGTCACGGATTATGGAAACATGAGAAATTGAGAAAGGGAACAAGGAGGGTTACCTGAAATGAAAAAAGCACTGCTTATTATCGACATGCAGGTTATGCCTTTTGTGTGGAAGGATTACGGCGGAAAAGCGATCTATCAAGAAGAACAACTGCTTGAAAATACAAAGCGCTTGATCGATAAAGCAAAGAAGGAAAATTCACCCGTTTTCTATATCATGTATACCGAGCCGGAGGGTTCTCTAAGGTCCGAGAATCAACCGCTATGGCAAGTACATCCACAGATCGCTCCCGCTGCACAAGATCATGTCATCATTAAACATCATGCGGACTCGTTTCTGGAGTCCGAGCTCCATGCGCAGCTGCGGGATCATGGTATCGGCACATTAGTGATGTGCGGCGTTCAAACCGAGTATTGCGTCGATACAACAGTGAAAAGCGCTTATTCGCGAGGTTATCAAGTAGAATTGGTAAAAGATTGCCATAGTACCTACGATTCCGATGAATTGACGGCAGAACAAATCATAAACCATCACAATTGTATTCTTACTCAATTAGCCGCAATTGTTCACTCAAGCGATGTCCGGTTTTAAAATCCGGCCAGGCGCAAAAAAACGAACAAACTGTCCCTTCTACAAGAGACAGTTTGTATCGCAGCAGTTTTTGAGCCCGCTTATTTAGGCAATGCGCTATTGCTTCGATGCCGTTGAAGCTGCCGCGCGGTCGGCCTGATCGATCGCTTTATGGGACGTGCTCTGAGCGTTATCGAGGGCGCGGTGGCCGGCGGATTGCGCTTTGTCCAGCTTCTCCTGCGTGGCCCCGGCCGCACGGTCAAGCGCTTGATGCGACGCCTCCGCAACGCGGTCGGTCATGTCGTGCGCTTTGTCCACCAGTTGGCTGCCCTGCTCCCGTACCGTTTCGACGGTTTCGGAAGCTTTTTCCTTGCAGGCAGCCATCAGCTCCTGGCCTTTGGTCTGCAAGGTCTGCATGGCGTCCATCAGGTCGCTGCGCAGCTCGCGTCCGGATTTCGGCGCCAGCAAGAGGGCGATCAGCGCCCCGGCGGCGCCACCGATCAACGTTCCGAGCAGCAGGTTGCTTTTGTTTTCATTGGCTGTATTTGCCGTAGTCATGCTTCATCGCTCCTTTGCATTCGTTATTGGAATTCGCTAGAGACGGTGCGACGAGAAGCTTACGCTGCGCGGTTGCCGAGGCCTTTGGCTACGAGACCGAGCAGGAAGACGAACAACGCGGCGCCGATAATCGCCGGTACGACCGCGAAGCCGCCGATGACGGGTCCCCAGGAACCGAGCAGCAGATAGCCGAGCCAAGCGCCTACGAACCCGGCGATCATGGAGCCGATCATGCCTCCCGGCATCGCTCCCGGCGCAATAGCGGAACCGATCGCTCCGATCACAACCGCCATAATTAAGGTAATCAGCAAGCTTATCATCTTCTTCACGCTCCTTTTGGAAGGTGGACTGACTGGCTTGCCTCTTTTTACCCGGGCACGGAAACGATGAAACAAACGGAGCGATAAGGAGCTGCCTCCGGGACTACTTATATTCCTGCAAATGCTGACGGAACCGGTCGACCACCTCCGGCGTTTCGTCCAGCTTATATTTGCGGGCCGGCCGGTCGTCCGGATCGAAATCCGTATGGCTCCACCAGATGGCCGCTTTCAGCTTGGGATATTTCTTGATGTCCTTAAACATGTGGTCCACCCACTGCGCTTTATCTCCGCCGACGGAACTGGAGGCAAATTCCGTGATCATCAGCGGCTGTTCGAACCACTTGCTGTATTGGGCGTACAAAGGCGCATACAGCTCGTCGAAGGTGCTCCATTGCTCGCCCGGGTAATACGTGCCCGTATTGTACGCGGTCAGCCCGATCACATCCACGTAGGCGTCGCCCGGATAATAAAGCAGCGGATGATTCCACTGGAATTCGGGCTTGGACAGGTGATTCGGATTCCATACCCACAATACGTTATCGACGCCCTGACTCTGGAACGTCCGGTAAATGTATTTCCAGACCTCCGTATACAGCTCCGGGTCCTTGGAGTTATGATAGGCGGAATAAGGCACCCAGTCCCCGTTCATCTCGTTGTTGAGCCGGAACAGCAGGGGCCGGCCGAACGCCTTGATGTCCTGCGCGTATTTGGTGAAAAACTCGTCATATTTTCCGTTCAAAATGTCGTACATCACGCTGGGATTCGCTTCGCCGAACCGCATCGTTTGCAGCGTCAATTGGACCAGGCGGTTGTCATCGTACGCGTTTTTCAGATCGTCCGCCGGAAAGCCTGTGGATAGAGACTTGTACAGGATCAACAGACCGAACTTATAGTCCAGCTTCTGCTCCAACGCATGGAGAATGTCCATTCTTCCCGGAGCCGACCGCTCGTAAATGCCCCATTTCAGCCCGTCCGTCATAAACAGCTTGCGGTACGCTTCCGCCGTTTCCGGATTCGTTTTGAGCGGCTCCCTCTTCGTCACCGTGCCGAGCTCCGGCTTGTCCCCTTGAGTCGGAATGACCCGGAAGGAATTCACGATCTCCTCGTCATTCGTGACGGGCCGGGCGGATTTGATCACGATGGTGTACACCTCTTTGTCGTTTTTGACGATCTCGGCGCTGGCATAGTAGGGCTTGTCGTTCTCCACGTGCTTGAGCTTATCGCGCTCCCATTTCAGCAAATGGACGGACAGGCCGCCCACCGTCTTGGTTTCGTTCTTGGTCACGCGGTGATCCTTCGTATTCTCGATAAACCGGTTGCCGTACCCGATATACGTGGCGGCATCGGACACGGTGCCGTTGAAATTGTCGTAGTACACGTCGATTTGGGTCGTTTCGTCCAAAAAACGCGTTCTGACCCCGGGCCAGGAACGGTCGACTTTCATTTGCTTAGGGTAGCTCAGTTCATATCCGTAGGGCAAATCGGTATACGTCGCCATAGGCTCGGTAAGCACGGATCGAGCGATAAAAACGCCGAGCAGAGCGACCAATGCGCCGCCGGAAAGGACATGCGTTTTTTTGAGCTTCATCCGGCTCTTCCTCCCGCTGCCGCATAAAGCTTGTTAAACCGGGCGGGGATGAGCTTGCATCCCCAATAGATGACGGCATCCGCAAGCTTGACGACGCCGTAGGCGAACAGCATGCCTGCGACGACATCAAGCACCCAGTGGATCTGCAAATACATCGTCGAGAAGATGATGGCAGAGCAGTAGGTCACCATGACGTATTTGAAAATACGGTCCCGCTCGCGCAGCGCCAGCAGCAGCATCGCGAATGAAATCGACGTATGCATGCTCGGGAAGCAGTTCATGACATTCGTCAGCAAATCGTTTTCCGTGGCGAACTGGCGGCCGAGCAAATCGGGCTGCCCTTTCACCCACCACACCTCGCGCAGCAGGATCAAGTGATAGAACGGCAAAATGAGCGGAAATTGCAGCAAATGGCCCGACAAGGCGTAGGACAGCATTTTTTTCACGCTGCGGGTCCAATAGCTGCGCACGATGCAGATCCAGAGCGAGAGCACGAACCCGTAGTTGTAAATCCATACCATGATTTTATCCAGCCTCGGATGGCTGACCGCCCGGGCCCATGCCGCATCGTTGAACGGAATACGATTCATCAAGCTGTCCCAGTTCCAGACGTGAAGGTTATTCTGAAACATCCGGTAGGCGATAGACCACCAGATGTGGTTGCCGGAGCCGTAGAAATAATAGAACACTCCGAGAAGCGGAACCCCCGCCGCAAGAAATTTTATCCATTCGACGTCAACCTGGTCCTTTCGCACTCCAACCAGGCAAATCAAAAGCAGGACCCAGCACTCCAAGGTCCAGCCGCCGACGGTGCCGATGCGCCAAACTAAGTAAATCGATGCTAAAATACCGCACATCGTCCAGTCGATTCCATTTGTCCATCGTCTTGGCTTCTCCGACATCGTTCGATCTCCCCGACAAGGCTAACCCTGCCCTTTCTTTTCCGTATCTTTCTGTTCCCGTTTCGCTTTGTTGTAAATGTCCTGCCCTTTTTCCTGCATCGTTTTGAGAGCTTCATCGACCGATTTTTTGCTTTCGACGACGGCTTGCACCTCCGCTTCGGCCATTTGGTCGAAGGCCGAGTAGAACGACACCGGCACCGGCTCCGCGCCTTTCGGATAGCCGTTACGGACCATTTTCAGCATCGTGAGCGGTTCGAGGCTGCGGCCGTCCCGTTCTTTGATGTAGGCCGTTCTGGTGGACAGCTCGCCCGGATTCGAGGAGACCGTCGCTTTGGCTACTTCCTCGCTGTTGATATATTTGACCAATTCCCAGGCTGCCCGCTGGTTGGGCGAATCGACATGGACGGCAAAGAACTTCGAAACGGACACCGCATCCGAAGCTTCCGGGTTTCTCGGATCGACCGGAACGGTCACGATATCCCAATTGACCGGTTTGACGTCCTTGAGCGAATCCTTGGCCTGCAGAAGCGTCTCAATATAGTACGATCCCCCGATGGTCATGGCGGCTTTGCCGGTGACGAACAAGTCTTGCTTCAAGATATCTTCCATTGTCATTCCGTTGCCCGGTTCGATCGGCTTGCTGTCTTTTGCATTATAGATTGCGCCTGATTTCATGGCTTCTGCGGCCAGGGTCAGCGCCTTTTTCCAGCCGTCGGATTGAAGGGTCACCGTTCCTTTCTCCCGGTCGAGGATGGACAAGCCCAGGGCGGACCCGATCTCGTTCATGTATTTGTATCCGACCGGCTTGCCGCCATTAAACTGGTAGTACGAGGCCATCCCGTAGATGCGCTGCTCGCCCTGGCCGTTGGTCGGAAAACGCTTGGCAAGCTCGAGCACCTCCTCCCATGTCATCTGGTTTTTCGGAAGCGGCACTCCATGCTTCTCGAACAGATCCCGGTTATAAAACAGCGCTTGGCTGAAGAAGGAGGGGGCCAGCCCGTACAGCTTGCCGTCGCCCATGGATTTGATTTGCTCGAGGACGGTCGGCATCATGTTCTCGACATCGAACTTGTCCTGACGAATGACATCGTCAAGCTGAAGCAGCTTGCCGTCGGCAGCCCATTGCTCGAACAATTCGGACGTCGGGAATAAAAGCACGTCGGGTTTTTCTTCGTCAACTAATTTTTGGTATTCCTTTTTGGTGTCTTTTCCCGGATCGAAGATGCTTTGCATGGAAACCACTTGCACGTCGATGTTCGGGAATTTGGCGGAGAACAAGGAGCCATACATCTGGGAAAAATAATTTTTGTCGAAAAAAAGCACCTTGATGCTCGCTTTCTCGTCCTTGCCCAGTTCCTTTAACGTTACGGCAGGCTTGCCTCCTTCACCACCGGCGAGCTTGTCGGAGCTGCATCCTGTCATTGTGGCGGCCAGAGATAAAGCCAGTCCCGCCGGTACCCATTTAGACCATCGTTTCATTTGCGATCCCACCCATTTCCGAAGTGTGATGACGATGCGTTTTCGTCACCCCTTCTGTTTTTTTTGTTGTCAAGCAGTAGACGGGGGATTCGCGGATTCGTTCCGTTGGGCGTGCATTTTTTTGTAAAAGAGGCGGCGAGCTTAAAATTTTTCTGAAAGAAGGGAACCTTTCCTCCGTTTCTCCGTCCAATTCATTGTGAGGTGAACCCGGGTGGCCTTTGAATACTTAAAATCGATGTCCGGCGGCTTGGATAAAAACGCCGTTCTTTCGGACATCATGCTGACGTACGGCGAAGACGTATGGAATTATGCTTTTTTCCTGTCGAAAAACCGGACGTTGGCGGACGATGTGACGCAGGACGTGTTCGTACGGGTGTACGAGCGGTTATATACGTTTCGCGGCGAGGCCAGCATCAAGACATGGCTGCTCGCCATTACCCGCAATCTGGTGCGCGATCATTGGCGGTCGGCGTGGATACGCCGCGTCATTCCTTTCGGCATTCTGCGTCAGGAAGGCCAGGAGCCGTCCGCGGAATCGCAGGTGATCGGCCTGCTGGCCGAGGAGGAAGTGTGGAACACGGTGCTCGGCTTGCCCTTCAAGCTGCGCGAGGTGCTGCTGCTGCATGCGCACCATCAGCTGTCTTACGCGGAAATCGCGAAGCTGCTGAACGTGTCCGAAGGTACGGTGAAATCTAGACTTTCCCGGGCGCGCGCCAAAGTATCGCAGCAGCTCGGCGAGGAGGGGAGAAAGGTATGACGAAACGGCTCGAGCCCGAACATTGGGAGAAGCACTTGACCCGGCTGCAGCTCAGGGAAGGCGGCTTTTCCAAGGAACTCATGTATAAGGTGAAGGAGCGGGTGGAGATGAAGCAGCCGCCCATCGGCAGGAAACGCTGGCTCCGTTGGAGCCCCGCGCTAGCGTGCGCGCTTGTGCTGACGGTCGGATGGACCCAGGCGGACCGGCTGGTTGAAGGGCTGTCCAAGCTGTCCAAGCCGCGGGAAAAGGCGGCTTTGGAGGCGATGGACCCGAATAAAGAGAAGACGCTGAAGGTTTCGTATTTTCATGAAACAACCTTCATGATGCAATATGGTAAAGCGTTTACGATCCGTTACCCGAATGTCGAGGTGAAGGTGGCGACAGGAATCGGGAGCCCTCCGTATGCTGAGATAAACCGGCCCAATCTTGAGGAACAGATGGAAAAAGACAAGCCCGACGTGCTGGCGCTGTCGCTGCCCGAATACGCGAAGTTGGCCAAAGAGGGCAAGCTGTACGCGTTGGACGACGTGATCCGGCAGGAGGGCTTCGATCTGCAAAATATGCACTCCGGCGTCGTCGATATGCTTCGAACGGAGGGCGGAGGCAAGCTGTACGGGCTCGCGCCGGATTACGACCAGCTCGCGCTCTTTTACAACAAGGAGCTGTTTGACAAACATGGGATCAGCTACCCGAAGAACGGCATGAGCTGGGAGGAGCTGCTGCAGCTCGCTTCCCGGTTCCCGTCCGGACCGAATGCAAAGGATCGGGTCTATGGTCTTGCGATACGCGCATATTCCGATCCTTACGATTTGGTCCTGCAGGCGGGCAAGGCCAAGGGGCTTAACGTCCTCGACCCTTCAGGCAAGCAGGTCACCGTCAATACGCCGGAGTGGCAGAAGGTGTGGACGGCCGTGCTCGATGCAGCCCGCGGCGGGTATATCTATGAGCAGCCGACGATGAAAGGATCGTTTACAAGGGAAGACATGTACAAGGCCAATCTGTTCATGACAGGGCAGGCGGCGATGACGCTGCAGAGCTATGGCTTCGTCAAGGAGTTGAACGAGGCCGCTACGAAATACAAGATGGCCCCGATTCCGTGGGAACTCGCAACCGAGCCGACGGACCCGTCCCGGCCGAATGAATCGTCTTCCTTCTCGGTCGGCACGATCTATGCGGTGAATGCCGCCTCCGAGAACCGGAGAGAGGCATGGGAGCTGGTCAAATTCATCAACAGCGAGGAAGCTACCCGCAAAATGCTTACACAAACCGTCGGCAGCTATTCTACGCCTGCCCGTTTGCCGAGTCTCCCGACGGTCAAGGGGCAAGAAAAGCTCGTCGAAGCGTTCACGAGCCTTCGTCCGTCGGCGGAGCCGCAGGAGACCCCCGTCGTGCCGACAGAGTTTTACTCGGCCTTCCGGGAGCTGGCGGTGCAATTGTCCAAGGACGTGTTGAATGGCAAGAAGACGGTCTCCCAAGCGACACAGGAGCTTCAAACCAGCGGACAGCAGGCGCTGATTCAAGCGAAAAACGCAGCGCAGAAGAAGCCGGCCGGAGCTCAAGCGCCGGTGGGCAGCGGAACACCATAGGGGGAGAGCAATGGACCGGAGCGGAACAACAAGAAATCGGAAGAACAAGCTGCTGCTCCTCCTGCTGGCAGTTGCGCTGGCGTGGAGCGCAGCCGGCTGCAGCGATGCGCCGGCCGCCCCGCCGGAGCGGGGGAAGCTCAAGGTGGCTTACTACAGTCAGGAAATGTTTGACGATCAGTACGGCGATTATTTTATGGCCAAATTCCCCGAGCTTGAGGTGGAAGTCATCGCAACGTCGGATACGATGGGCCCCGGCAAAAACCCGCAGAAAGAAATGGACAAGCTGCTGGACGAGCAGAAGCCCGATCTTATTATTACAGGCTCCTGGGAGTATCAGCGGCTGGCGGCGGGGGGCAAGCTGTACGAGCTGGACTCGTTTATCAAGCAGGACAAATTCGATATCGAAAACATGCTTCCTGCCGCCATCGATTATTTGCGCGCCAAGGGCGGCGGCAAGCTGTATGGGCTTGCCCCTCAATTTTCGACCTCGGTATTGTATTACAATAAAGGGCTGTTCGACACGTACAAGGTTCCTTACCCGAAAGACGGGATGACCTGGGACGACCTGTTTGAGCTGGCAGGCAAATTCCGCGGCGCGAAGACCGGGACGGACCGGATTTACGGATTTCATCAGCCGCTTATGATGTTCAAGTTTTGGTTGGTCCGGTCCATGGGACAGGACATGGGACTCCATGTGACGGATGCGAAGGGACGTACCGTCACCATCGACACGGAGGCTTGGCAGAAAGTATTCTCGCAGATTACGGAAGCCTGGAAGAACGGCTCCATACCGGTGATTGCCGGGAAAAACAACAAAGGCCGCTGGGACAAGGAAGATATCGATTATGCGGACTTGTTCAGCCAGGGACGTGCGGCGATGACCATAAGCGGTCCGTGGCAGATTAACCAGCTGCAGCAAAGCGGCTCGAAGATTGATTGGCAGATCGTGAAGCCGCCTTCGCCGGACGGCATCGGCTCGTGGCAGCCGAATTTTTCCCTGAATCCGATTTTTGCGATTGGGGCGGGGACGGAACAGGCGGACAAGGCTTGGAAGGTCATCCGCTATTTCAACAGTGCGGAAGCGGCGAAAGTCGAATCGAAGACGTCCAATTCGCTGCTGACCCGTTCGGGCTTCGTCAAAACGGTGGACGGCCGCAGCATGGAGCCGTTTTACCAAGTGAAGTACGACGATACGCTGGGCGGGGGAATGGACTTGAATCCGAATATCCCCAGTCGTTTTTATGAGGAATTCGTTAAAAAGGCGGATGAGCAGATCGAAAGGATCATGACCGGAAAATCGACGGTGCGGCAGGCGCTGCAGCAGCTTCAAAAGGAAGGCCAGCAGGTGCTGGATGAAGCATGGCTGGCGGAACCCCCGGAACCGGAGGCGGGCGGAGGAGCGGCAAAATAGCGCGGCCTGTTGCAAAGCTTTCTAAACGGACCGAATATAAAAGAGATTGCCGACCACCCGGCCTCAAGGCAGGGTAGCGGCAATCTTTTTTTTTCAAAAATTGGTTTTCTGAGCGCCATTCATAGTTTACTTATAGGGCTTAACGATGCTGCCGACCGGCTGAAGCCGCTCCGGAATTTTACCGGCTGCCGAGACCATCCATCACATCGTCCAGCCACTCGTAGACGCGTTGATTGAACAAGATCTGCGCCCCGAATTGGCAGTGCTCTTCGCGGCCATCCTCCGCCGTAAAGAGCATGAACGTTTTGGGGCAGGTCAGCGCCTCGTAAAGCTTCGCCGGCTGGCCGGCGAAGAAATGGTCGCCTCCGCTTCGCATACGAGCATAGGACATTGAATTTGGCTGGGATCCCCTCCAACGTGAACGGCTGCGTTTTCTCGATCAGCTCCAGGAATGTTTTCGCCTGAAACGTGAACCGCCGTTATCGACAGTCCAGCGGACGCCGGTGTTGTTGGCCATCAGCTCTGGGATAAAGGTCTCCAGCTTGCCCGGTTCGTTAAAGTCCATGGTCACTCCCTCGGGGGCCATTTCGCCGGATTGGAAGGTGAACAAGCCGTCGTTCGCGATACAAGCGGCAAGGCGGTGCTCATAGGCTGCGGCCCGCGGAGCCCAAAGTCCTCCGAGACTGATGCCCATCAGAGCGATTCGCTGCTTATCCACCTCCGGCCGGGTATGTAAATCATCGACGACCGGCGTGATCACGTTCTCCCAATCGTGGCGGAACGGAATGCGCTGCAGCCGAATCGTGGCGCCTTGACCCAGCCCTTCGAACGTCGGGCAGTTATATCCCCGTTGAAGCGCCGCCGCGGCTCCGCCGAAATAGATCAATGTGGTACTATGGAGAAATCAAGGCCAAATCAGAGGAGTTGTCTTCATGTCCATTCGTTATGCTTTGCTTTCATTATGGGCGCGCGAGCCTCTAAGCGGTTACGATATCAAGCGGCAAATGAACGATCGGTTCGGCCCCTTTTGGAAAGTGGGCAGCAATCAGGTTGGAAAGGATTGTATAAAAAGGAATAAGAAGGCCTTGTCAAGCTGCAAGGCATCGAGCAGCAGGCCAACCGCCCGGCCCGCAAATTGTACGAAATTACGGAAGCAGGCCGGGAAACCCTCATCCAGTGGACGCTCGAATCGGGGGAGCTGGAGAGGATCCGCAACGATTTTTTGTTAAAGCCTAGGCATTCGATATGAGCGCCTATATATGGACTGGTGCGACCGACTAATCCAATAAATATAGCGCGAAGCAGCATTTCGGCGCGAGGAGCGGCTCTGTGATGGACTCTAATCAGCTTCAACGGATGCGCAGTTATTTGGACAATACGCAAATGATGGTGACGATGGCCTATTACTCCAAGGTGGGGCCGAATTGGCGGAGCAACAACCTGCTGCCGGATGTTAACCGGCTTTATTTTATACGCGAGGGGGAAGGGTGGATCCGGCTGCGCGGCCGGCTGTACCATCCGAAGCCGGGACAATTGCTGCTGCTGCCGGCAGGCATGCGGCTATCGTTCGGCCGGCTCGGCGACAACGGCTTCGGCAAATATTGGTGCCATTTTACGGCAACGGTGGGAGACGTGAACCTGTTTCAAATGTTGGAGCTGCCCCACTGCATCGATGTCCGGGACGAAGCCGGGCTTGAGAAGCAGTTCCAGGACTTGATCGGGCTGTACAACAATCCGTCGCTGACGGCTCCGCTGCGCATCAAATCGGTGCTGCTGGAAATCGTTTCCGGGTATATGGAAGGAGCGCTGGAGCGGGAACGGGGGCTGCGGCTTGCGCCGATGTCCGAAACGGGAAAAATCAACACGGTGCTCCACTACGTGGACGAGCATCTGCAGGAACGGATCACGGTGGAAGAGCTGGCGCGGCTCGTGCATTTTCATCCCAACTACTTCATGCAATATTTCAAAACGATGCTGGGTCTTTCCCCGATCGCCTACATTAACCGCAAGCGGATGGAGAAAGCGAAGGAGCTGCTGTCCGCAACCGAATGGACGGTGACGGATATCGCCGAGAGGGTCGGACTCGAGCTGTATTATTTCTCCCGCGTCTTCAAGAAGCAGACCGGTCTGTCCCCGAGCGAATACCGCAAGCAAGCCGCAAGACGCGGGCCGGCGGCAGCGGAGTAGACGGCAGGGCGTCTCTGCAAGCGGGGCGGAGCCGGAGAAGACGGCCTCGTCTCCGCAGCAGAGCGCTGAATCAGGAACGCGTGGGCGTTGTGCGTTTCGTTTTTCGCAGGATGATCGCAACAGTGATCATGGAGATCAGAGCCCCGGCAAAGCCCAAGCTCATATCCTTCTGCGTGTCGAATACATCGCCCTGCAGCCCGAGATAATCGGCTCCGGCTTGTCCGGCCACGAGAGCGGCCCCCATTTCCACGTTTTCGAACAACGCGCTGAATCCGAGCATCGCCATGACCGGAATACCGTAAGACCAGAAATTGCGCAGACCTGCAGCCCGGGTCAGCAGCTCCCGGAGCGGGTAGGCAAGAAGCAGGCCGAACAAGAAGTGCACGACCCGGTCGAAGTAGCTTCTTTGCAGATGAAACGAAGCTTTCAGCCACTGATCGACCGGCGTATTCTGATACGTATAGTGAGCCGCGAAGGTATGTGCGCAAAGGAATAAAAAAATCAGCAAATAAGATAGATTCGAGAAGCGGAAAGCTTTGTACGTAAACAGCAGGGTGAAAAAAGCCGCAACAACAAGAAGGTTTTCCATCAGCCATTGGATCCGGTCAGTCGGCGAGATCGCCATGACAATCCAAAAGACAACAAAGACAGCGAGCAGCAGCTGCAGGATGATGTTGCGGGAAAACGGGATATCCGGGTCCGTCAACCAGTTGGTCCCCATTCCGCCGCGAACTGCGGATTGTCGAGCCATTGTAGCTTCTCCCTTCGGTGGTTTCATGAGGAACCGGCTGTTTCCAGCCGGTTCGAACGACGTTCGTAGTATTGGCAAAATTGCCAATGTCATACCTCGATGGGTTTTCTTCTTTGGCAATCCGAAGGGCAGGCGCTCACCGCCTGGATGAGCCGCATGCTTTGGGCCAGCGGTAAGGCTCGACATAGCGGATCATCGTCTCGAAGACGTCGGCCCACTGCCGCTCGTTCAAGACGCCGACCGGCACGCTCCGGTCCACCCGCAGCAGCTTGACGAGATGCTTGAGCTGCGCCGGGGTGAACCAGGGCCCGAGCGCGCCGTATAACGGGGCGGCGGGCACCCGGAGCGCCTGCGTGACGAGCCCCATGAAGCGGGCGTGGTCGCTCGGCCGCACGAGCGGTTCCTTTTTGCGGCGCACGGTCAAGATCGCGCATTGCACCCGGGGCGGGGGCGAGAAGCGGTCGGGCGGCACTGGCTCGGCGAGCTTCAGATCGAACTGCATGCGCCATCCCAGGATGCGCGCCTGCGTGACCGGATCGGCCGTGAACCGGCGGGCCGCCCCGAGCTCGATAATCAGCACGCCATGCCGGAACGGGACGGCGGGATGATCCATCAGCCTGCCGAGCACCGCCGTCGTGATGGCAAAAGGGATGTTGGCTACGACGCCGAAAGGCTTGCGGGGAAGCGGCATTTCCAGGAAGTCGGCCTCGGCGAGCCGGATGCCTTCCGCTTCTACGAGCTTGCCGCGGAGCTTCCGGGCGAAAAGGGGGTCGTTCTCGATGGCGAGCACCCGCCAGCCTTCTTGGGCGAGCGGAATCGTCAGTGCACCCGCTCCCGCCCCAATATCCAGCACAAGCGGCTGGGGCGAGAGCCGGGCAAGCTCGATCATGCGGCGGACAAGCGATTTATCGCGGATCAGGTGTTGGCCTGAAAAGTTGGCATGGGCAGAACGCCCCGTTTGACGGGACGTAGGTTTGTTTTTCGGCATGACAAATATGCACCTCGTTCATTCGTTTGATGGGAATGAAAAAGGTACAGCACAAATAAACCCAGGCCAAAAGCTTTTTTAGCCGGGAATACGTGTTCTGTACCTCATATTACCGTAAACGCATGAACTGGACGCACATTTGGATGCACATAAAGAAATGACCTCGAAATTCGTTAGAGTCAACAGGCTCGTGAGCCTTTTTAAAGTATAGCATGGAAGGAACAGGAAAGCCACCAATCAGGAGTGAGCAGAGACGTAGCCCGGTACACCCAGCAAAAGATCAAGGTTTCCATTTGCCGTCCGCACCATGCGGTTCCTGTCTGAACCGGTTCGGCGTGAGGCCGACCTGCTTCTTGAACAGCTGGCAAAAATACGAGAAGTTGCCAAGCCCGACCGCCCGGCCGATGTCCTGCACCGGCTTGTCGGTGGTCCGCAGCAGCCAGCACGCTTGCCGGATGCGGCGCGCGGTCAAATATTCGGTGATGCTGCTGCCTACCGATTGCCGGAAGACGGCGGATACGTGATTCGGGGACAAATGAATCTCCTGTGCGAGCCGTTCCAGCTCGAAGGGCTCCATGTAATGCTTTTCGATCCAAGCCATGATCTTCTCGGCGGTGGCCGATGCTTTAGGCAGTGCAGGACGTTCCGTCAGCGGCGAGCCGGCCGGTTCCGCCGCCGATTTCAAGTGATGTACGAACGCGGTCAGAAACAGCAGCTGCTCTTCCAGCAGCAGCTCGGCGTCCTCCCTGGGCGCAAGGCGGGTAAGATGGGAGCGGAGCAGCGCGTCCATGGCGGCTGGGTCCGGCGTCCGGTATACTTGGGGGGCCAACGGGTCTTTCCACAGCGCTTGGAAAAAAAACCGAAGCCCGGGAAACGGAGCGAGCGTCTCGTCGAGCACGGCGGGTTCGAAGACGAACAAGGAGCGCACATACGGCTGCTTGGGCAGCTCGCCGATCCGGATGCGATGGAGCTGAAACGGCTTGAAGCAAAAGATCGTGCCGGGAGACATCTGGAAAATTTGTTGTTCTACAACGGCAGTTCCCTGCCCTTCATGGACATATAAAAGCTCCATCCCCTGATGCGCGTGGTAGATTTCGACAAACTCGTTCGTCCGGTCTTTGTAAAACGAAAGCTGCACCGGATGACGATTCAGATTCAAATAGTTCATTTGCTTCATGTGCGGAGGCCTCCACCGTAATATAGCAACATTTTATCATAAGAGCGCCAAACTATGCGGGCGTTTTTTTTGTTATGCTGAAGGCATACTTTATTGGCTCGAAAGGGATGGCCTCACAATGATCAAACAGCGATTAATCGAAGCATGGGAGCATTACCGGGGCAGCCTCGGCGGTCCGTGGGAAGTATGGCGGGCCGACAAGCTCCAGAATCACTACAATGTGCCTTGGCACAAGGTGGAGCTGCCGCATACGTACAATGCGCTCGACGTCATGGACCCCGACGGCAAATATTATCAGGGGCCGGGCTGGTACCGGACGAAGCTGGCGGTGAACAATCCTTATCCGAACGGGCGGACGCTGCTGCATTTCGAAGGCGCCGGACAGCGTACGGATGTCTATGTGTATACGAGCAAGGTTGGCTCGCATCTCGGGGGCTATGACGAGTTCACGGTCGACATCACCGAGGCAGCGGCCGAAGCGGCGGGCATCGAGCGGTACCAAGGCCTGGTCCCGGTGGCGGTCGCGTGCGACAACAGCCGGGAGCTGGAGACGATTCCGTCGGACGCGAGCGATTTTAACCTGTATGGGGGCATTTACCGCTATTTGAATCTCGTGTATGTGCCGGCCGTCTCGCTTGCCCGGGTTCATGTGGAAGCGGATACGAGCCGCTTGGCGGCGGGGGACGGGAAGCCGGTCTGTACCGTGAAGGTCCGAGCCAGGTTATACAATCCGGACGCGCGGCGGGAGAGCCTCAAGCTGACGATCCGGCTGACGGACCGCGAAGGCGCCGTGCTTGCGGAGTCAAGCGTGAGCTGCTTGCCTTGGGAGGGCGACAAGGAGCTGGCGGTTTACGAGCTGGCCGGTCCGCACCTGTGGAGCACGGACGATCCGTACCTGTACGGCTGCAGTGTCCGGGCGGAGAGCGTGCACGGCGAGACGGAGCTTGCGGAACGGTTCGGCGTTCGGTATTTCGAGTTCGTCGAGCACGGCCCGTTCAAGCTGAACGGCGAACGGCTTCTGCTGCGCGGCACGCACCGGCATGAGGATCATGCAGGCGTCGGACCGGCGATGACGGAGGAGATGATCCGGTACGAGATGCAGCTCATCAAGGAGATGGGGGCGAACTTCATCCGCCTCGGCCATTACCAGCAGTCGCGAATCGTGCTGGAGCTGTGCGATGAGCTCGGCATTCTCGTCTGGGAAGAAATCCCATGGTGCCGCGGCGGTCTTGGCGGCGACAGCTACCGGCAGCAGTGCCGGGATATGCTGACGGCGATGATCGAACAGCATTACAATCATCCGTCGATCATTCTGTGGGGCCTCGGCAACGAGAACGATTGGGAATGCGATTTCGATTATTTCGATCAGGAAGACATCCGCCGGTTCATGAAGGAGCTCCACGATCTGGCGCATAAGCTCGATCCGGGCCGGCTGACCTCGATCCGCCGCTGCGAGTTCTGCAAAGATATCGTCGACGTGTATTCGCCTTCCATCTGGGCGGGCTGGTACCGCGGCATTTACACCGATTACGAAGCGAGCTGCCGTACGGCGTTCGAGAACGTGCGCTCGTTCTTCCATATGGAATGGGGCGCGGACAATTTGCCGACCCGGCATGTGGAGAAGACGTTCACGGGCTTCGAATTTATTCCCCGCGGCGACGGCACGACGGACGAGCGCGACGGCGATTACCTGCTGACCGGCGGCGAACCGCGCGTCTCCCGGGACGGCGATTGGTCGGAGACGTATTTTTGCGAAATGATCGACTGGTATTTGAAGTCGCAGGAGGACATGGATTGGCTGACCGGGGCGGCGCAGTGGTCGTTTAAAGATTTTGCGACGCCGGTGCGTCCGGATTCGCCGATTCCTTATTTGAACATGAAGGGGATCGTCGAGCGCGATTTTACGAAAAAAGAAGCTTATTACGTCTTCCAATCGTATTGGGCGGCGAAGCCGATGGTCCGCATCTATGGACATTCCATGCCGGTACGCTGGGGCGCTCCGGGCGAGCGGAAGACGATCAAGGTGTACTCCAACTGCGTGGAGGCGGAGCTGTTCCTGAACGGCCGGAGCCTCGGCGTGAAGCAGCGCGATTCGCAAAATTTCCCGGCGGCGGGCTTGCGTTGGGAGACGGCGCTGGAAGCGGGGACGAACCATGTGAAGGTCGTTGCGGTCAAAGACGGCGTTACCGTGGAAGACGAGCTGACCTTCGAATACCAGACGGCGGTCTGGGGAGCCCCGGCAGAGCTGCGGCTGACGGCCGAGCCGCAGGCGGACGGACGGGTCTATGTGGAAGCAAGGGCATACGATGCCCAGGGCGTGTTCTGCCCCGATGCGGCGAGCTTCGTCCGCTTCGGTCTTGCGGGCGACGGCCGGCTGTTGGACGGTCTCGGCACGATCCGCGGTTCGCGGCTGGTCCAGCTGGCCACGGGGCGGGCCGGAATCTACGTCGATCCGCAGGGCGGCTTGCCGGCGGGCATCTCGGTCACGGACTTTGTAACGGCCGGGGGTCCGGCCGCGTCGCTTTCCGTCAGCAGTGGCAAGTCCGGAGAAGGGCATCCGCGGGTGTCGGTGATCAGTGCGGCGTGTGAAGGGATGGCTACGGCGTTTATTACGATTTAATTCCAGAGGAGGAGTTTCACGCATGACTGCGATCGATACGAGCAAATGGGCGCAAGCGTCCGATCTGAAGGCGGCGCTCCCGGCGATTTGGGACGCTTTACAGGTGAAAGTGGACCGGATGATCGGGCAGCTTGGAGAAAAATCGCCGCACGTGGCCAAAGCCGACGGTCTGTATGACGATATGCGGCTGGATTGGTGGACGGCCGGCTTCTGGCCGGGCATTCTGTGGATCATGTACGAGATGACCGGAAAAGAGCATTACCGGGAGGCGGCATGGCCTTGGGACGAAAAGTTCGAGCAAAAAACGATTCAAGACAACAATTTCCATCATGATGTGGGGTTCCAGTTTCTTCCCACCTCCGTCATCAAGTACAAGCTGACCGGGGACAAGGACGCCAAGCGCCGCGGCTTGCAGGCGGCGAACTTTCTGGCCGGACGGTTTAACATGGCAGGCAATTTCCTGCGCGCGTGGAATCAAGATAAAATCGGCTGGTCGATCGTCGATTCGTCGATGAATCTGTCGATCTTGTTCTGGGCGGCGCAGGAGACCGGCGATCCCCGCTTCGGGCATATCGCCAGAGCGCATGCCGATACGGTAGTGGATAAGTTCATCCGTCCTGACGGCTCGGTGAACCATATTCTCAGCTTCGACCCGCAGACGGGCGAGCTGATCGAGCCGCTTGGCGGCCAAGGCCACGCGCCGGACTCGTCCTGGAGCCGCGGCGCTTCGTGGGCGCTGCATGGCATGGCCAACACGTACCGCTACACGGGCGACAAGCGGTATTTGCACGCGGCGCAGCAGGTGGCGCACTACTTCCTGGCCTGCCTGCCGGACGATCACGTGCCGCATTGGGATTTCCGCGCCGCCGACCCGCTCGACGGCGAGCCGCGCGATACGTCCGCGGCAACGTGCGCCGTTTCCGGCTTGATCGAGCTGGGCGCTGCGCTCCCGGGAGTTGAAGGCGCGGTTTACCGCCGCGCGGCGGAGCGCATCCTGCTCTCGCTGACGCAGCATTACGCGACGTGGGACCGTCCCGAGCACGAGGGCATTCTGCTCGCGGGCACGGGCAACAAGCCGGCCGGCCAGAATATCGACGTCTCCTTGATTTACGGGGATTATTACTACGTGGAAGCTATCGCAAAGCTGCTCGGCTGGCAGAGCCGGATTTTTTAAGGCGAAGAGGAGGGCGGGACTCGACAAACATTACTTGCTTGTTCCTGCCCGATTCGTTATGATAAGGCATATGATTTGGTTGTGAAGCACACACCGCTCATCTCCGGTAATGGAGATCGGGCGGTTTTTATTTTTCCGGAGGTGAGCTTGGGGGATGAGATTTCAAGACGCTTACGATGCTTTTTGGCATGCACATGTGCTTTCGGCCACGGGCGAGAGACTGCGGCGGTTAAAGGAGGGGCACGGGCATGCGGAGAAACTGTTTTTGCAGGAAGTGTGGTGGCCAGCGGTCGGACGTTTTGAGCACCTGCATCCGGAGTTTGAGGTTCATGACTTCAAGGATGGAACCCGTTACTTGGATTTTGCCTACCTGCGCCCGCCGTTCAAAGTATGCTTCGAAATCGACGGCTATGGTCCGCACAGCCGGGACGCGAGCCGCTGGCAGTTTGCCGACCAGCTTGTCAGGCAGAACCATTTGGTGATCGACGATTGGAAGGTGTTTCGTTTTGCTTACGACGATATGAAGGAGAAACCGAGACGCTGCCAGCAAATGATCCAGCAGCTGATGGGCAGGTGGTTTGGGGACGAGAGCTTACCGGTGGCATTGACCCTGAAGGAAAAAGAAATTGTGCGCTTGCTCGTTCATAAACAGCGGCGGGTGACCCCTGCCGAAATGAGTCAGCACTTGGGCGTAAGCGTGCGGTATGCGCGGGAACTGCTGCAGGGCCTCCTGAAGCGACAGGTGCTTGTGCCGGCTTCGGGCACCTTGCGCGTTCGCTCTTACCTGCTGAATCCGCATGGGAAGCCGATGTTTTTGTAGCGGGAGCTAGTTTCCAGTAGAGGGTGAACAGATAGAGTATCTGAGATGCGCTATTGGTCGCTTTTGGCCGATCGCCGAAATGTAGAGGAACTGAGATGCTCTATACGTGTCGAAAAATGTGAATGCGGTGAGGATGGAGTCCGATAGAGGAAGTGTACTTCCTCTATTTTTGCAGAACCCTCTAGTTCGTGGAGAATAAGTTACTTGAGTTCCTCTATTTGGATGGAACCTTTTGTGGAAGGCCCTCTTAGCCGCGCACCCCGGTTCGCATGTACACTTGGGCCCCTAATGCTTTGCGCTTAGGCCGGGCTGTTCACCGTTCGAGGCAGGAAGTGAGTCGTGTCGAAGGCACGCAGAGTATGGGAGAGGAATATGGGGGACTCTCAAAATACTAGCGGACGCGTTGTACCGACGTGTGGTCGGCCGTGCACCCTCAACTTAGTCAGGGGACTGCGATGATACCTCCCTGTCACGACGTTGTGCACCCGCCAATCATGACGGCTGCGAGCTTAGCGTTACGCTGCCTGTTACGCCCAGCTACACCCGCCCTGTTTACGTCGCCAGCCCGCGTCCCGCCATAACGTTGCATCACTTCTGACTGCGACGGCCGCGAGGTGCAGCGTCTCGCGGCTGTGCGCCCGCTCGTCCAGCAGGGTCCCGTCGCCAGCCGCTGTCCCGTCACCAGTGCTCCGCCCCATCTGCGTCCCACCGCCTATGCCTGCGGCGCGGCTTCGCTCACGCCGACTCCGGCTTCGCCGCGCATCCGCTGCTTGAACTCCTTCGGCGAGCAGTGATTGTGCCGCTTGAACAGCTTGTAGAACTGGGCCATGTTGGGGATGCCGACTTCGAAGCCGACCTCGACGATGCTCAGATCGCGCGTCAACAGCAGGCGCTCGGCTTTTTTCACGCGCTTGTAGTTGACGTAATCGACGAAGGAGAGGCCTATGACCTTCTTGAAATACTTGATGAAATAGTGGTAGCTCAGGTTCAGCAGCCCGCACATGTCCTCCACGGCGATTTTCTCGCTCAGATGCCGGTCGACGTAATCGAGCGCCGGGCGGAGCCGGATCAGCTCGGTTTCCTCCGCGCCGCCGAGCACGCCTTCCGTGTCGCTTCGCATGAGCAGCAGCATCAGCCGCTTGATCGATGCGCTGATGGCCAACTCGTAGCCGCGCATCCGGCTTTGGGACTCCTCGAAGATGTCCATAATAAGCGCGTAGGCTTCCCGCCGGGCTGACTCATTGTCGCGAAAAATATAATTCAGCTTCCACAGCGGCTGCGTGAGCTCCGAGAAGCAGTGCAGGTAAGGCATCGTGCTCTGGTCGAAATGCTGGGACAAATCGACCTGGAACACGATATAGCGAAGCAGCCCCGGATCAAGCTTGGCCGTCCGGTGAAGCTGCGAGGACCCAAGTATGATCAGATCGCCGGGACCGATGACGGTGTACTCGTGCTTCGTCTGGATACCGAGCCGTCCCTCGATAATGGCTAGAAATTCCACTTCCTTGTGGTAATGCCACCGGCATTTGTCCGAGAGGCCGTGGTAGGGCGAATCCGAGCAAATTTCCCATATTTTTAAGAACAGCAGCGGGTTCTGGTAAATAACTTCCTCCTCGCTGGCCGTTTCCATTGGCATTTCGACGACGGTTTTCATAAGTGCGCCGGCGCACCTCGCTTCCAAGTGTACGATTGGGACAAGCCATTTTTGAATAGATCGATTTATAGCCTCGCTAGGCATATTCCGCAATTCAGTATATCACGAAAGCAGTATCGATGGCAGTTTTGCATACAGACGAAACAGGATTGGGAATATCTTTTTGCAAAGGGATTCACTATACTGTAAGAAAAGCTTCAATTCCAAGGTGGAGGGACTCTCATGAGCCAAAAACTGCGCGTTACCGTATGGAACGAATTCCGTCATGAAAAAGAAAGCGAGATCGTGCGTTCCGTATATCCGAACGGCATTCACACGGCAATCGGCGAGGGGCTGGGCGCGGACTTCGAAGTAGCCTACGCGACGCTGGACGAGCCGGAGCATGGGTTGACCGAAGACAAGCTGAACAACACCGACGTCCTGATCTGGTGGGGTCATAAAGCGCACGGCGACGTTCAGGATGAGATTGTAGAGCGCGTGCATCAGCGTGTCCTGCACGGCATGGGGCTGATCGTGCTGCACTCGGGGCATTTTTCGAAAATTTTCAAAAAGCTCATGGGCACCGGCTGCGACCTCAAATGGCGCGAAGCCGACGAGAAAGAGCGCATCTGGGTCGTATCCCCGGGCCATCCGATCGTTGAAGGCATCGGCGAATATATCGAGCTGCCGGCCGAGGAAATGTACGGCGAGCACTTCGACATCCCGCAGCCGGACGAGCTGATTATGGTCAGCTGGTTCGAGGGCGGGGAAGTATTCCGCAGCGGCTGCACGTTCCATCGCGGCCAAGGCAAAATCTTCTACTTCCGTCCGGGTCACGAAACGTACCCGACCTATTACAACGAGCAGGTGCGCCGCGTCATCCGCAACGCCGCCCAATGGGCCGCCCCGACGACGCGCGAGTATCCGAAATACGGCAACCACAAGCCGCTCGAAGCGATTAAAGGGAAAGCGAACGCTTAACTCTCCCTATCCCCTAGCCACAAGAAAAGACCGCCGCGAAAATGCTGGTTTCAGCCGTCGCAGCGGTCTTTTCGTTATACTCACATTGCGTCAGGCGATGTCAGACGCAGGCTTCACGGATGACGGCAAAAGTTCTTGCAGAGGTTTGACCGCAAACTGTGCGTCCCTGGGGGTCCCTGCCCGTACCCGCCGGTCGCCGCCCGTCACTCATTCCAGTCCAGTTCCGCTTGGCCGTCGCCTATCCCTGCTCGTCCTTGTCATTAGCCCATGCTTAGCTCACTCATCTTCATTCGCGTACGCTTAGCTCATCTTCACCGCCTTCACTCAGCTGATCCTCATTCGCCTCATTATTCCGCCGCTTGCCTCTAACCGTTACCGTCTCTTCTTGCTCTCCTGCTTTCGAACACCTCCTGAGCGACCGTGAAGATCGCGTTCAGCGCCACCGGAAACCCGGCATAGATGATCATCTGCAGGATTGTTTCCACGATCTCTTCCTCGGTCCAGCCGACGTTAAGCGCTCCGTTGATATAAAACCGCAATTGCTGCGTATTCCCCAGCGCCGTCAAGCCCGCGACGGAGGCGAGCAAGCGGGACTTCAAGTCCAACCCGGGACGGGAAAACAACTGTCCGTAATTGAATTCGACCGCCAGCCTTCCCAGATCGGGAGCGGGGGAATGCTTGAAGCTGTCGACAACAGCCTGATAGTTTTCTTTATCGATTTGGGCTAAAATATCCAGGCCCCTTTGATACGTGTGATCTTGGGAAGACGACATGTTGGTAAACTCCTTTTCACCGTTTATTGTTCCATGAAGGCTTTACTTGCTTTCTTCGGCGGCTCTCGCCCCAGCCGCTTGATTGCACCGGCGACTGCCCAGTCCCCCGAACGAGGCGGCAACCATGAGCGACCCTGTCAGGCACACCATGCTCCATTGCCCGTGGCTCCACGCCAGTACTCCGAGATAGGAGCCGGCCGCGCCGCCCAGAAAGGTCGAGACCATGTACAAGCCGTTCAAACGGCTGCGCGCTTCGGCGGACAGCGCAAAAATCCGCGCTTGGCAAGCGACTTGATTCGCTTGGGTGCCGACGGTGAGCAGGAACGCGCCGAGCAGCAGGACCGACAGCCGGTTGCCTGAAAACGACAGAAGCAGGAACGAAGCCGCAACGACCAGCAGGCACAGCAGGTTGGCAACCCAGGCGCCCTTGCGGTCGATGATGCGTCCGACGACAGGCGAGGCAAATGCTCCACCGAATCCGATCAAGCCCACGATACCTACAAATTCGCTGCCTAGCGAATACGCGGGCGATTTCAACAGGAACGCCAACGTGGTCCAAAATACGCTGAACGCGCCGAACACCATCCCTTGACTCAAGCAAGCTTGCCGCAGGACGGATTCCTTCCAAAACAATGGCCCCAACGACCGCAAAAGCGCTCCGTACGTCAAAGCGGCGGATTGCTTGCTCCTCGGAAATTTCCAGCGTACCCAGCCGATGAGCAGCAGCATGCAGGCGAGCGAAATCCAGTACATCGCCCGCCAGCCGAGCTGGGCGTCTACAATTCCGCTTAGCAGCCGGGCGCCGAAAATGCCGCAGATGAGTCCGATCGCGACCTTTCCGAGCACGTTGCCGCGCTGCCGGACGTCGGCCAGCTCCGCGGCCCAGGGAAAGACGATTTGCGGAATAACGGTCGTCGCACCGATCAGCAGATGGGCGACAATGAGCCAGCTTGCGCTCGGAGCCAGCGCGGCTAACGCCAAGGCGAGGCTGACGAGACCAAGCAGCGAGATGATCAGCCGCCGCCGCTCCACCCGGTCTCCGAGCGGTACGAGAAACAGATTGCCAAGCGCATAGCCGATCTGGACCAGCGTGGCCACAAGTCCGATCTGTACCTCGGTCGTCCGGAACGTGTACGCCATGCTCACCAGCAGCGTCTGGTTGATATACACGTTGGCTACGGTAAAACCGCAGGTCACAGCCATGAGAAACACCAGGCCTCGTGTCAGAAGGGAGCGCTGCGCCGCTTCAGCAAAGGAAGCTTTCATCCGAATCACCTCCTTGTCCGGTGGATAGATTCTTTACAACGCCATGTTATAGGAACTACAATCATCTAAATAGATTCTTGTTTATCCTAGTATTCGGAGTAACGGTTTTGGGAGGAGAAAGCCCTGTGATTCGTCAAGATCAGGAGAGGAGAAAGGAACTGGGGGATTTTCTGAAGTCGCGCCGAAGCCGGCTGCTGCCCGCGGATTTCGGACTGCCGACAGGCCCCCGGCGCAAAGCCAAAGGACTTCGGCGGGAAGAGCTGGCCCAGTTGGCGGGAGTAGGACTGACGTGGTATACGTGGCTCGAGCAGGGAAGAGACATCCATGTGTCGGCCGAAGTATTGGAAAGCCTCGCCCAGGTGTTTCGCTTGAGCGTGGAGGAGCGGAACCACCTGTTCCTGCTGGCGCATCAGCAGCTGCCGCCGGCCCAAGCCCCCATATCCCCTAAAGATAAAGCGCATCCCGTGCTGCAAAATTTCATAGACCACTTTGCCGACTGCCCGGCTTACGTCACCGATCATCATTGGGACGTCATCGCATGGAACCAAGCGGCGTGCGTGGTATTCGGCGATTTTAACCGGATGAACGACAAAGAGCGGAACGCCATCTGGCGCTGCTTTGCTTCACCTGCGTACCGGGCGCTGCTGGCGGATTGGGAAGACCACGCACAGCGGCTGCTGGCGCAATTCCGTTCGACATGCAGCCGGTTCGTCGGTGAACCGTGGTTCAAGGCATTGGTCGAGGAGCTGACCGAGCTTAGTCCGGAGTTCCGCACATGGTGGCCGAGACATGACGTTTTCGGCACGCGGATCGGAAGAAAGGAAATGCGGCATCCCAAGGCAGGAACGCTGATCATGGAGCATATTACGTTCCAGCTTTATGACGATCCGGATCTGAAGCTGACGCTGTATCGTCCGCTCCCCGAGGGGGAGACCGACCGCAAGCTGGCCGGGCTGCTCCAAGAAGAGGCGGCGAAGGCCCGTCCCGGCACGACCGGACCGGTATGACCAATCCGGGCAGCTTGGCTGGCTTGCACCTTCGGATTCACCCAAGCCTGCTCGCGGGGATGAAAGGAGGACGTTCGGGCGGGCGCTGTTGCAGAGCGGCGCCGTTTGTTCGATAATAAAACGATAAAGCGTTTCGCCGCGTATTGGAGTGAATCGAATGATCGAGCCGCAGGAACAAATCGACCGCAAAGCCATCATCGTCTGGAGATGGAGCGGATTCATCGCTTCGGCGGTCTCCGCCCTGCTTGCCGCCGTCTTATTCTATCTCGCGCATCGTTTTCATTGGCCCGGGTGTATTCCCGTCGTGCTTGCGGCAGGCGTGCTGGCGGAAATCGTCCTGACGGTTCTCGTCATGCCTGAGCTGCGCTGGAAACGGTGGCGTTACGAGGTGCGGGAAGACGAAATTATGCTGCAGCAAGGGGTCATGTTCGTCAAGCGAACGCTCATTCCGATGGTGCGCATCCAGCATGTCGATACGAATCAAGGTCCGCTGCTGCGGGCCTACGGGCTATCCGGCATTACGTTCTCCACGGCGGCGGGCAGCCACCAGATCCCCGCGCTGACCAGCGAGACGGCGGAAGCGCTGCGCGTGCGGATTGCGGAGCTGGCCAAGGTGTCCCATGAAGACCTCTAGTATGAAGACCTCTAGTGGAAGGCTCCACCCGTTTGCCGCCGTACTGGTCTCTCTTCAAATCGTCAAAGGACTCATTGTACCGCTGCTCGTCATTCTCCTATCCAAGCATTCGCATTCCGGAACAGGGGCTCCGATTTATTTTCAGGTCGGGTGGAGCTTGGTTGCACTGGCGGGCTCCATCGTATGGGGATTTTTGTCCTGGCGCCGGTTCCGGTACGAAGTGTCGGACGGGCAGCTTAAGGTGATACAGGGCGTATTCGTACAAAAGAAATCGTTCATTCCGCTGGAGCGTATCCAGTCCGTCGACCTGACGGAAGGGGTGCTGCACCGGTTGTTCGGGCTTGTCCGCGTCGAGGTGCAGACCGCCGGAGGCCAGAAGCCGGAGGCGGTGTTCCCGGCGCTTGCCCGCGGGGAGGCCGCGCGGCTGCGGAGCATGCTGGAGCCGGGGAAAGCGCCTCAAGGGCAAGGGCAGCCCGGGGCCGTACCTGCCGGGAGCGAGCCTCCCAAGCTGCGGATGACCTACAAGCTTCCCGCCGGAAGCTTGTTCGTAGCGGCGCTGACCACCGGCGGATTCGGGGTGTCCGTTTCTTTGCTGACGGCGGCCATGAGCAAGCTGGACGAGATGTTCCCGGACTTTCACGTGTATCGGTATTTGTGGAACGCGCTCGATGCGGCGATGATCCCTTTGTTCGCCTTGGGCATTTTGCTGCTGGCGTGGATGATTTCGACGATCGTGTCCATCTTGAAGTTCGCAAACTTTACGATCACGCGAAAAGAAAACAAGCTGCTCCTGACCCGAGGCTTGCTGGAACGCCGTCAGGTGACCGTTCCGCTCCGCCGCATTCAGGCGATCCGCATCGTGGAAGAGCCGCTGTGGCAGCTTTTCGGCTTTTCGGCGATTTATGCGGAAACCGTCGGCTATGGCGCGCAAAAGGGGGAGAACGCGCACTTATTCCCGCTGCTCCGCAATCGAGAGCTCGGCGAATTCGTGAAGCGGATGACGCCTCAGTTCGAGGTCCCGGCTTCGCCGGAGCACCATGCGCTGCCGCGGCGGGCGCTGTGGTGCTATGCGCTGCCTGCTCCGCTCGTGCTGGCGCTGGCTGCTATAGCCGCCGGTTTGATCGCCCCGTGGGCTTATGCCGGACTGCTGCTGTGCCCGCCCGTCATGATCTGGCAATGGTGGAGGTATCGGAGCGCGGGCTGGAGCCGGGAAGGCCGGCTGCTCGTCATTCGCTTCCGCCGCTTGGCGAAGACGACGGCGGTCATCCCGCTGTCGCGGGTGCAGTCCGTCAGCGTGGAGACCGGGCCGCTTCAGCGCAGGCTAGGCTTGTCCACCTTGCGAGTTGCCGTGGCGTCGAGCGGACGGGGGGCCTTTTTCCGCTTGGCGGGGCTGCCGGAGCCGGAGGCACGGGAGCTGGTGCGCTGGTATAGGGACCGGAACAAGCGATAGCTGCTAGCCGCAGGCTTTTTCCCGGGAAAGAATGCGTATCGTCGCTATACGAATGATTGATGACAAACGAACAAGCAGGAGTGAAGTGATCCGAATGAGCAAAATCAGACCGAGCAATCCCCAAGATATCGATATATTAGTTGAGCTGTGGCTGCAAGAATCGTTGACCGCCCATCCGTTTATTGATGCGCAATATTGGCGGGCGAATGCGGAAGAGATGAAGACGAAGTATTTGCCGATGGCGGATACGATTGTGATCGAGGAAGACGGACACGTCGCAGGGTTTGTTTCCATGGTGGACGATTATTTGGCCGCCTTGTTTATCGACAGCAGGCATCAAAAGAAAGGGCTGGGCAAAGGGCTGCTCGACCATGTAAAACAAGACCGGACCGCGATCCGGCTGCAGGTGTACCGCCAGAACGAGCGCGCCGTCCGCTTCTATGAGAAGCAAGGCTTCCGCATCGAAGCGGAAATGATCGACGAAGCGACGTCGGCGGAAGAGTACCGGATGGTATGGATGAGGAATCATGAATAGATTGTTATGAGTCGAAAAAAGCTGCCGCGGGCAGCTTTTTTTGTTTGTCGGCTTATGGTTGGATTAGGCTTTCCGTGTCGGATTATATGTCGTCACAAAAATGTAATGAAAATATTTATTGTGTACTATTTAATTATATGTTATACATTATATATAGACGTTGCAAAACCAACAGCAAGCTTGGGAGGGGTACCGGAATGACAGGAACGATTGGCGTAAGCGGGATGGGAAGGATCGGCAGATTGCTGGTTCGCCGCGCTTTTGATACGGATGAGAACGGGATGGGCCTGCAAGCGATTAACTCACTATACCCCGCGGGCACGATTGCCCATTTGCTCAAATATGACACCATACATGGAACATGGAAGGCCGATATCCGCGAGGAAGGAAACGATCTGATCATTAACGGTAAGCGCATCCGCATCGTATTCGAGCGCGACCCGGCGGCCATTCCGTGGAAAGACCTCGGCGTGGATCTGGCCATCGACGCGACAGGCAAGTTCAATGACCGGGAAGGCGCTTCGCGGCATCTGACGGCGGGCGCAAGCAAGGTGCTGATTACGGCGCCGGGCAAGCGCATGGACTTGACGGTCGTCATGGGCGTCAACGACGACCGCTACAACGCCAAGGAGCACACGCTGCTGTCTGCTGCGTCCTGCACGACCAACTGCGTCGCTCCCGTGCTGCACGTGCTGGATCAAGCGTTTCAGGTGAAGAACGGCTGGATGACCACCGTTCATTCGTACACGAACGACCAGAAGCATATGGATAATCCGCATTCCGATTTGCGCCGCGCGCGCGCCTGCACGCAGTCGATCATTCCGACAAGCACGGGCGTAGGCAAAGCGCTGGTCGACGTGCTGCCGCATCTTGCGCCGCACGTGAACGGCATCTCCGTCCGCGTCCCGACGCCGGACGTCTCGCTGGTCGACCTCACCGTACAGGTGAAGCGGCCGGTTCAGCTGGAGGAAGTACAATCGGCGTTCCGCCAAGCTGCGGAAGGCCCGATGGCCCCCTATTTGGGCTACAGCAACGAGCCGCTCGTCTCTTCGGATTTTATCGGCTGCGATCAATCGGCGGTCATAGACGGCCAGTCGCTGATGGTAGCCGGGGATCAGATCAAAGTGCTGGCTTGGTACGATAACGAATGGGCGTATGCGAGCCGGGTAATGGATTTGGCGAAAATTGTTTCCGAAACCATGAAAAAGGAGAGCGATGAAGCGTGGAAAGAAGCCCTCGTGTAACGGAGAAGGAAATGCACCTCGGGACGATTCTGTGCAAGCATTGCCATCAAATCATCGGTACGCAGGATACGCGGAAGGTTACGGTATATTACAGCGAATGCAGCCATGAGAACTGCTTGGACAGCCGGGGACGCTCCCTGGCGGCGGGCGGGTCTGCCGTCGCCTCGGCCGGACCGCACACCGTCTTCGAAGCTTGACGCGCCTGTTCCATATAAACAGCTGGATCGTAGATCAGCATGAGAAAAAAGCCGACCGGTCCTGCGACGAGCATATAGCGTCGCGGGAGCCGGCCGGCTTTTGGCGGTTCGGTTGGGCTAAGGCTTACCAGCCGCGCGTATATTGCTTGGGCGGGGCAAGCTCCGTGCGCAGCTGCTTGGCGGCAGTGCGCGCCCAGAACGGATCGCGCAGCAGCTCGCGGCCGAGGAAGATCAGATCGGCGCGGCCGTTCTGCAGAATTTCCTCCGCCTGCTCAGCCTGCGTAATTAAGCCGACGGCTCCCGTCGGCACGTCCGCGCTGCGGCGGATCAGCTCTGCGAACGGAACCTGGTAGCCCGGATATACCTTGGGCGGGCCGCCGACGACGGCGCCGGAGCTGACGTCGATCAAGTCGACGCCCTGCGCTTTCATCAAACGGGCGTAGTAGACGTAATCTTCCGGCGTGAGGCCTTCCGGATGGTAATCGTGCGCGGAGATGCGGACAAGCAGCGGTCCGTCCCACACGGTCTTGACGCTGTCGATGACCTCGCGCAGGAACCGGTAACGGCCGTCGCGGTCTCCGCCGTATTCGTCCTCGCGGCGGTTCGTCAGCGGCGACAAAAACTCATTGATCAGGTAGCCGTGCGCGGCATGGATCTCCACGACGTCGAAGTCCGCTTCCTTCGCCCGCGCGGCGGCCGCCTTGAACGCTTCGACGGTCTCGGCGATCTGCCGCGCGGTCATCGCTTCCGGCGTTTTCGACTTGTCGTCGAACGGAATCGCCGACGGCGCCACAATAGGCCCGTCCAGCACGGCTTTGCGCCCGGCATGGGCAAGCTGGATGCCGATATGGGAGCCTTGTCCGTGCACGAGCCCGGTCAGCTCGCGCAGGCCCGGCACCTGGTCGTCGCTCCAAATGCCGAGGTCATAAGGCGAGATGCGCCCTTGAGGCGTGACGGCCGACGCTTCTACGAGGATGAGCCCGACTTGGCCGACGGCGCGGGCCGGATAATGGATTTTGTGCCAATCCGTGACGCGGCCCGTTTCATCAAGGCAGGAATACATACACATCGGCGACATGACGATCCGGTTTTTGAGCGTCAGCTTTTGCAGCGGGTAAGAAGTGAACAGCATGCGTTTTCCACATCCTTTGCGATTTTATCTATACAATGGTTAGGTGGTTACGTGATGTATACTACTTATCTTAGTTTAGCAATAATTCGGCGGAATGGCAAAAGTTTGTGCTTAGCTTAGCGTGGATATGTCCGCGGATAAGTATACGGATCTGCGGCGCAGCGCAGACATAAGCCAAAAACCGGCTGCGCCCCACCGTATTCCTACGGCAGGCACAGCCGGTTTTAACCTTTTTCCAGCAAAGCGGCCAGCGGCCGTCGCAAGCCCGGCGGCTATCTGCGCGACCTTCTGCGGCCCTGCGTCGTTCCCCTGCGCCTGCGTCGTCTTCTGCCGGAAGAGGATCTGTTGCCTCCGCTCTTGGCGGCGGCCTTATCGTTCTTTTTGCCGAAGGAATTGAACAGCACCTTCAGCATCGGGGCGAATTGCTGAACGCTCTGCACCATCTTTTGCATTTTGCTGAAGGTTTCGACGATGCCTTCCACACCACCGAGCTTGTCGATGACGCCTTTGATCTGCTCGACGTTAAAGCCGCCGCCTCCCGCTGTGTCTGTTGCGCCGCCTCCTCCTCCGAACAGCGAGGAGAAAAGACCGCCGCCTTCCTGCTCGGCCGCCGGCTGCAAGGCCAGCGAGTTGCCGCCGAATTCATTGAAATCCCCGTAAGGATTGCCCGCGCCCATCCCTGCAGCGGGCGTAAGACTGCGCGTAAATACTTGCTGGCCCGGAGCGTACACTTGGGGCCTGGCATGCGGATGCGCGTACGTAACGGCTCGCGGATAGGGCGCCATGCCCCGATTGCCAATCATTTGTCTTGGATAGCTCATTGTTTCACAACCCTTTTATTCATAGTAATGTCGCAAAGTTCACCTTGTCGCACTTTCCTCTATAGGCGGTTTCCTAGTATACTGTATGTGGTGGGCGAATGGTTGGATTGGACTCCTGTCACGGTTTTTATGATTTTTGCCCAGTTTCGGTTTAGCTCGTCACCGCATAAAAATAGCAACGTTTTGCTAACTTAAAGGGAGGATTTCACTCCCTGACGTCGAAATAGGTTATGGACTTTGGAATTCATCGATCTTAGCAGACCATCAAGGGGTTGAAAATTCGTAATGCAGCTGAAAAAGTTGAATGATAAAGCGATCGACCAGTTATTCGAGGCGATCCTGACACTCAAGGATATAGAGGAATGCTATGTGTTTTTTGACGACTTGTGCACGGTGAACGAAATCCAGTCGCTGTCGCAGCGGCTGGAGGTTGCCCGCATGCTGCGCAAGGGCAATACTTACAACCAGATTGAAGCGGAGACCGGCGCCAGCACGGCGACGATCTCGCGGGTCAAACGCTGCTTGAACTACGGCAACGACGGCTATAAAATGACGCTGGAGCGCCTGGGAAGGTAAACCGAACGTTACCTCTTACCGCGTCCGGACTCGATTACAACGGAGCACTCGAACAAATCCTTCTCGCCGGGCCGGTGGAGTGGGATTTTTCGTGTTCGTGCGGCCGGAAGACAGCGCTGCGGGACACGATCTTTTTCACCCGGGAGGGATACGGTGTGGTAAAATACGGTATATTAGTGATAAGTCACGGATCCCGGAGCGAGTCGTGGGTCCGCTTGGTGGACGAAGCGGTCGGCGCGGTACAGGTCCCTGCAGAAATACCGGTCTTTTCCTCCTTTCTGGAAATTGTGGAAGGACGCCTGATCCAAGACGGCATCACGCACCTGGAGTCGCTCGGCGTGACGAATATCGTTGTGGTTCCGCTCTTCGTCTCGTCCGGCAGCACGCATATCGACGAGATTGCGTATGCGCTGGGCGCCAAGAAGGCGCCGCAGCTGCCGACGGACATGAAGCCGTTCGCCATCCGGGCGCGCATTCACTTGACGACGCCGATCGACGACGACCCGGTAATCGCCGAGATCGTCTATGCGAAAATCAAAGCGCTGTCAACGGACCCGGCCCGCGAAATGGTGCTGCTCGTCGGTCACGGGAGCATCGAGAACGGCTTCCATCAGCGATGGAGGCGGGGACTGGAGCGGCTGGCGGAGCGCCTGAAGCGGCTCGGCGGCTTCGACGAAGCGGCTTCGGCGATGCTGCTGCCCAACCAGATTCCGGACCGGATGGAGCATTGGCGGAAGCGCAAGCCGGAGCATACGGTCATTGTGGCGCCGCTGTTCCTGAGCGAAGGGTATTTTACCGAAGAGGTCATCCCGGAGCGTCTGCAGGGTTATTCGTATCGGTACAACGGAGAAGCGTTGCTGCCGCATCCCGGCATTTCCCGGTGGATCGAGCGGCAGATCAGGCCTTTCGTCGATCCGGTGAAGGACGGAGCGCGAACGCGGCTTTAGCCGTTTTTTGCGGTCAGACGACCCATGGTCAAAAATGCTTTCATACGATTTCTTATGTGAACGGGTGAGAGAGAGAATGGCACAGCCAGTCAAACGGGCAAGGCTCATATACAATCCGACCTCCGGCCGGGAGGAAATGAAGAAGCGGCTGCCGGAAATATTGCAGCGGCTGGAACGCGGCGGGCTGGAGACGAGCACGCATGCGACGATCGGGGAAGGCGACGCGACGCTCGCGGCGGCAGAGGCGGTGGAACGGGGATTCGACATCGTCATCGCGGCCGGAGGCGACGGCACGCTGTACGAGGTGATCAACGGCTTGGCGGAGAAGCCGAACCGGCCGCCGCTCGGGATTTTGCCGCTCGGGACGACGAACGATTTCGCCCGGGCGCTGAACATTCCGCGGAACTGGGAAGGCGCGGTGGACGTTATTCTGCGCCAGCACGCGCGGGTGATCGACGTCGGGAAGGTGAACCAGCGCTACTTCATCAACATCGCCGGCGGCGGATCGCTGACCGAGCTGACCTATGAGGTGCCGAGCAAGCTGAAGACGATGATCGGCCAGATGGCCTACTATATGAAAGGGCTGGAAAAGCTGCCGCGGCTCCGCCCGATCGAGCTGTATATCAAGACGGCGGAGGTGGAGATGCACGAGGAAGTGATGCTCTTCCTCATCTCGAACAGCAACTCCGTCGGCGGCTTCGAGCGTCTGGCGCCGGACGCGTCGCTCAGCGACGGCCTGTTCGACGTGCTGATCCTGCGCAAATGCAACCTCGCGGAGTTCATCCGCGTCGTCTCGCTGGCGCTGCGCGGCGAGCATTTGTCCGACCCGAACCTGATCTACCTTCAAACGAAGCAAATTCAAGTGACGTCCCCCGATTACGTGCAGGTGAACCTGGACGGGGAGCTGGGCGGCACGCTGCCGTGCATGTTCACGAACCTGCCGCAGCATCTGCACATCTTCATCGACGAGACGGGCCAGTCGACGTACAAGTCGCCTCCGATCAACCTGATGAAGCTGCCATGGAAAACGAGACCCGGAGTGGACGAACATGAACAGGAAGAATAAACGACGCCCGGGCGCGCCCGCTGCCGATCTCAGCGGCCTGCCCGTCGCGAAGAATGAAGAATATATCGCCGACATTATCGGCTTGGGGCATGACGGAGAAGGGGTAGGCCGTGTGAACGGCTTTACCCTTTTTATTCAGGGCGCCCTGCCCGGCGAAAAAGTACGGGCCAAGGTGCTCAAGGTGAAGAAGCAGTACGGCTACGCCAAGCTGCTGGAGATTATTGAGGCAAGCCCGGACCGCATCGACGCGCCCTGTCCGATCTACAAGCAATGCGGCGGTTGTCAGCTCCAGCACCTGAGCTATGACGCCCAGCTCCGCTGGAAGCGCCAGCTTGTTATCGACAATCTGGAGCGGATCGGAAAGCTGCGAGTGGCCGGAGCTAGGGCGGAGAGCGGTGCAGCCGAGATGGAGGCTGTGGCGGATGCAGGCGTGGGAGCTGGGAGCGGTGGCACGATGGCTGAGGGCATCGTCGTGCATCCGACGCTCGGCATGAGCGACCCGTGGCGGTACCGCAACAAGGCGCAGGTGCCGATCGGCCTCGCCGCGGGCGAAGAAGGCGGTCTGATCGGCGGCTTCTACGCGCAGGGCAGTCACCGGATTATCGACATGGAGGCGTGCCTGATCCAGCACGAGAACAACGACGCCGTCGTCGCGGCGGTCAAACGGATCGCCGGCGAGCTCGGTATCCGGCCGTACAACGAGGAGACGGGCAAAGGGCTGCTGCGCCACGTCATCGCCCGCTACGGCTTAAACACGGGCGAGATTATGGTCGTGCTCGTGACGAACGGCCGCGACATTCCGCGCCGCGATGAGCTGATTGGGCTGATCCGTGAGGCGATCCCGGACGTGCGGAGCATCTGCCAGAACGTCAACCGGCAGCAGACGAACGTGATCTTCGGCGACGAGACGCGGGTGCTCTGGGGCAGCGAGGTCATCTACGATACGATCGGAGATATCCGCTTCGCGATCTCGGCGCGTTCGTTCTACCAGGTCAATCCGGTTCAGACCGAGGTGCTGTACCGGAAGGCGCTGGACTATGCCGGGCTGAGCGGCGAAGAGATCGTGATCGATGCGTATTGCGGCATCGGCACGATTTCGCTCTTCCTCGCGCAGAAGGCCCGCGAGGTGTACGGCGTCGAGATCGTCCCGGAGGCGATCGAGGACGCGAAGCGCAACGCGCTGGTGAACGAGATCCGCAACGTGCGGTTCGAGGTCGGCGGCGCGGAGGTTGTCATCCCCGAGTGGAAGCGTCAGGGCATCGCGCCTGACGTGATCGTCGTCGACCCGCCGCGCAAAGGCTGCGACGCCGCGCTGCTGGAGACGATCCTCGCGATGCGGCCGGAGCGCGTGGTGTACGTCTCGTGCAACCCGTCGACGCTGGCGCGCGACCTGCGTGTGCTGGAGGATGGCGGGTACTGCACGGTGGAGGTGCAGCCGGTGGATATGTTTCCGCATACGACACATATAGAAAATGTCGCGTTGATTGTAAGAAGTGATACAGATGCCTGAAATCCGTTGATGTATAAGGGTTTATAGACTGATACAGTTTTTTCGGAATTGGTGAAACAGAGGCGTTTTCGAAGGGTTGCCGTAATATTGCCGCAAAGCTACGTGCAAAAGCAAAATAACACAGCATAAAAGAAACGAAAAAGACGCTGGGGGAACATTACCCCAACGTCTTTTTGTCTGCTTGCTTGGTATCCAAAGTGAACAGATTTTCGAACTTCTCGGCAGCCGCTTGATCGGCTGAACGAAGGGCATGTCCGTATATATTCATTGTGGTGGTGATGCTGCCGTGTCCAAGCCGCTCTGAAATAAGCTTAGCATGTACGCCTTGATTAATGAGAAGCGTTGCCGATGTATGTCGCAGATCGTGGAAGCGGATATACCGGAAACCATTCTTTTTTATGAATTGCCGAAACCAAAGGTAAGGGCGTTCGTGGTGAAATGGTTTACCGTCCTCATGGGCGAATACAAAGAAGTATTCGCCTCCTTGCCATGCGTCACCAATCTTATTCCGCTCTTTAACCCGATAAGTGTAATAATCTCGCAATTCCTCCAGCACGGAGGGAGGAAGCGCAATTTTTCGTTTGGAATTTTTTGTCTTAGGCTCCTTTACGACGATTTCCCCTTTCAAAGAAATAGAAACGCTTTGCTGTACGTCTATAACACCAATCTTCCAGTCAATATGCTTCCATTCCAGCCCAAGCAATTCGCCGCGCCTCATCCCTGTGGTCAAAGCGAGCGTTATCATCATCCGCCAGTGGTACGGCTCCTTCTGAAGGGCTTGTAACATGGCTCTTATCTCTTCTTCATCGTAAGGAATAATTTGTCTATACGTTACTTTGGGCTTTTTCACTTCCGCCGCTGGATTATCTTTGATGACTTTCCACTCAACCGCTCGGGAGAAGATGTTTTTCAATACTCTGTGATTCATTTGGATTGTTCCGGACGATAAAGCGCCTGCCTTATCGTCTTTCCGGCTTCCCTCTTTCCCTAACGATTCGAGAAAATCAACAATGTGCAGGGGTTTTATTTGATCGAGTTGCAAATTTCCGAATGCAGGCAAGATGCGAGTATTCAGATTCACCATATACGAGTAGAGGGTTTTCCGTTCGAGCTGATTGTCCGCATATTTCTCTTTCCATAACTCCACAAATTGGCTAAATGTTAGCTTTGCGGGTGCTATATAGCTCCCAGCTTCGACTTCTTCTTTGAATTTAAGCCATTCTTGCTCCAAATACGTTTCCAGACGCTTGGGCGCTCGTAAGATGCGCTCGTCTTCTACTGTAACTGTTTTTGTGCGTCGGGTGTATTTGCCGTCCACACCGCGTCCAAGACTGATGGTAAGTTCCCATGAGTTTTTGCCGCGCTGACGATAGTTTGCCATTATGCTTCACTCCTGTTTTCTTCGAATAAAGAAATAATGCCATCCCGCTCTTGCCGCAAAGTTTCAATGTGGGTCATAATGGTTTCCCGGTCTCTGGCAGTCATGCACTTTCCGTTTAAGGTCAGTTCCTTCGCCAGTGAAATATGTTCCTTAGTGATTTCTGCAAGCCGTTCGCCAAATTCGGAGTTGCAGGCAAGCCAAAGGGCTTTTTTGCTATAATTCATCTTCAATTTACCTCCTCGCGTAATAATGATGGGGAGATCATAAAACTGGTAGTATTCTCGGATTGTCCGAATAGAAATGGCCTAATTACACAAGCGGCAAGCGAACTAATCCGCTTGCCGCTTGTCGGTTTTAACTTTTTGAGAGTAGGGGGGAGAGCAAACGTAGGAATTTTAAGCCTGTTTCAATTCTGACAATTCACCAGCCAACCACTTTTCAAGGGTTGGTCGATATAGTAAAATTCTACTTCTTGCCTTCGTGTGCGGAAGTTGTCCAGCCGCACACATATTGTAAATCGTAGTAGTAGATAAACCCGTCAGTTTTGCGGCTTCTTTAACCGATAAAGTGATTTTTTCCATATCCTTTTCCTCCTTCAAATGGATAATATATAAATGATTTTTCAATGTAGACGCTCGTAGACAAGATGTAGACAATGATGTCTACGTTTAAAACCCCAAAATGATAGTAATATCAAGCTTTTTTCGCAACCGTAGACAATGTAGACATACAAGTCACTTTTATTCCATATTGTTTTCACTATCATTAATTGGCTGGGGTTCTACTTTTATTCCCCGAAATCCCCTTAATGCATTAGAACCGTTCATACGGAATTTGTCCTTTTTAACGCCCATTTTAATGACTTCTCCGAAAAATTCACTTTGGCTGCATGCTTTTATACAATTATCTTTGCAGAATTGGGTATATGCTGAATATAATTGCTTTCTATGCGCCTTGAGTTCCTTGTTATTCGGATCTATCTCACACATATATTTAAAGAATTGGGCTACACTATCCAAACTTTCGCTGAACTGCTTCTTAAATTGGAGTGCATCCCCACATTCAGTAAAAATAAAATCGTTCCTTTCAAGTTCTCGTAATTCCTCTAAGGCCCACCTAACAATAAAACTTTTTTCAGATTGAATCTTCTCGAATAACCCTTTATCACGATCTTTTTCCTCGACGCTTTGATTAAAAATGATGAGAGTCATACGATCTACAAGTGCCGAGTCAAGTTTGGTAATTTCCGGGAATGTATTCCCAACTGCAATGAGTTTTGCCTTATTCACGAAGAAGAACGGCTGTTCACCTTTTCGTTCAGCCTTAACAAGATCGCCACCAGTAAGTGCTTTGATTTTCTCAACCGTTCCACTAAGCATCGCTTCACCTATTTCCGGGGAGAGGTTTAACTTTTTGTTAAACAACTCTGCTATCTGAAATTTCCCGCCCAATTCATGAAGCGGAACACCTGAAGTATGTTCTTTTCCAATAAGATCCATCAAAATATTGGCGAACAAACTTTTTCCAGAATGTGCTTTTCCAAGAAGAATAAAGAACTTTTTGGCTCGAACATAATTACTGATTACATAGGCAAACATTTGGCGGATAGTTTTTATCTTGAGTGGATTTCCTTGGGTAGAATCATTGATTAATTTCATAAAGTGGCTACCCTCGTAATCCTGTAAGACCTCACCCTTGTAAACCCTTACTGTGGTATCCATTCGCTTTTCTGTAACATACTCAGCATTAATATAGCTCGTGAACATAAACTCAGGGCTATGTGGCAGGACCTCATTCCGATGAACGTCATATACTCCGTTCAGGAAATTAATCAGGTGGACATGCCGATCAAAATCTTCATAATGAACTTGTACCTCTGGACAGCTTTGCAATCGCTTGATGACTTCGTTCATTTTATGGTCATTTAATCGCCTGTCGATCTCAGGAGATACATTTTTACGAATAAAAACCTTTAGTTCACTATCAAGCATTTCATGGTAACAACCGTATCTTTCGGTATAAAGATAAATAAACCGGCCCTGACAGCATCTAATATGGTATTTTTGAATTAATTGTTTAAAGACGATGTAATCGATGTAATGTGACTCTTTTTGTTGTTCACTATTTTCAGCTTCCTTTGCCTGAGAAATCCCGGTTCCTATTTCTTTAATGATCGATATAAGCTCATCTTTACTGAATAACTGGGATACCTTGCTCGCTACTTCGTTAAAGTTCTTTTGCTGGTACTCATCTGATGGTTCCCCGTAAGGAACTTGAAACAAGTTTGAAGCTGCGTCTACTTCGCCATTCTCAACACAATTTAGTTCTTGATAGTGCTTAGAGGGTTCTCCATATGAAACATCGAATAAATTTGAAGTCGTTCTCTTATCGTCCCTTTCAGCATCACTTTTATCTTGATATTCCTTTGAAGGTTCCCCGTAGGGGACACCCCATAAATTATAAGGTTCGTCATCTTCTGCAGAATGCTTTTGTTGATAACTTGGTTTTGGTTTTCCATACTTGTACTTGGCCAAGTCATCAATTGACAATTTCCAAGTTTTTTTTCCCATATATAGCCTCCAAAAAATCACCTAAACGGTTTTCCCAGATTTTTGGGCTGGAGCGATGGGCATGATAGGCTATTTGGCTTTTCGAAGCCATATGGGGCTTCGTTTCTTCGCATTAAATCATACCCACAGCGGCTCCATGTCAAATCGGATATAGTTGATCAATACGATAGTCATAAATAATTGAGTCAGCTTTATTTACCCAATTAACTCTCGAATAGTAGGGTAAAGCTTGCTAATGTAACTAAAGGCAATAGTCCGTAATTGTTGCTTCGAATTGGCATTTTTGGCGAAACTACTAACAAATTTCTGATTTAGACTATTATCAAATAGGTAAAATTGGCAGAATGAAGCGTTCTCGATGTAAGCTATTAGTAATCCTTCACTTTTCTCTTCAATTTCATTTGGATACAGTGTCTCGTAATCGTTATAATAATAATGGCATTTAACATCATCTGTTTTCCTTGTGTCGAGTACAACTTTTATGATATTGCTTTCTGAATTATCCTTAGAGATGGTAGAGTATTTATCCCCGATTTTTCCAAAACACATTTGATTATCGGGACTAACATGACAAATCAACATGATTGACGGGTCAACACGAGCCCCACCTATAAAAGTGAAATTTTTGTCTTTTTCCACTATTAAAACTTGAATATCTTCGTTTCCGTCCAATGCTTTCTGAACTAACTTCTGTGTTTTTTCGTTGTTACTTTTATTCATATTAACCTCTCCAGTCGTTTTGTAATTTTTATAACCAGAAACCTCTTAACCAAAAGAGGTTTCTGGTTTGACGTAGCTGCGAATTCTTTATCTTATGAACGAACTACAACTTCACAAAATGGAATGACTAAATTTTGTTCCATGGCCCAGATGTAGAGACCTTCTCTGAAGTTTATTAACATACCATTTGGTCCAAATAGTTGATGTTTCTTTTTGGCTTTAGCTAAATACTCAGAAAACTCAGTGACACTTGCCAATACTCTTCCATCCTTAAAAAAGGGGCTGAATTCGATTGTTAAACCATTACGATCCGGCTTTTTCCTCTGAAAAGCGAAATGTTCGTTATCAACTACCCATAAATTGAGATCTCCAGCAATAACTAACATATTTTCCGCCTCACTTTTTATAATATTTTGTATTCAGTTTTCAAAGAGCTATCTTGAATTGCACCTTCCATTAGGAGAAGGCCGGAAATCGTTTGTTTTGTTCATTCTTGCTTTGGTCTTATGTTGTATTCATTCTTAACCTCTCCAATCATCTTGTGTTTTTCCTTACACCCTGATCATATAAAAATCAGCTCGTTGTCTCTAAGTAAACGAAATTTCAAAATTTATTTAGATTTTATCTTTGTTTTGTGGTATAATAAGCACCTAAAAAAGGCGTCGTTTCTCCAAAGAGAAAACGACGCCTTTTTAGTGGAACTTTAGATTAATATATTTGCTTCTTTAATGAAAAGATCCTTTTTGACAGAAACAGCATGGTTGATTACTAATTCCAAGTGTGTATCCGGATCTCTAAACGCTGTATCCCCGAAATAGATTAACCCAGATTTCTTATTGTTGATTATTTTATCCGAGGATTTCATGTCATTTATTAAGTCTTCTAAGTGAACTATTGCTTTAACAGTTTGAGCAGCCGAATTCACTATTTCAAAATTTTCTGCCTCACTATCTGTTAGTTTTTGAGCTAAGTTAAAAGCACGATTACATATTGTGTTGAATTTCTTAATACTCGGTTTGGATGCATACTGATAACGCAAATGAAAATAACATACTTCCATTACTGGGATTGTTATAAAAGCTAACTGCAATAATATATCTATGGTTCTGTTCATCCATAGCTCGTCTTCACTTTGGCTTCCCTGATTATAGTAAGTCCAGTAGGATTCATTCTCAAAGTCCTCTAAGTCACGTTTCATTAGCGACCGGCTCTCTGCCAATACTTTGATATAAGTCAACCTTCCCTTGATGTTTGGAAGTAGAGCTGCCAGTCCTAAAACTTTCGCTATATCTTTTCGGTTCTTCTCGGCAAAATTGTCTAAATACATTAATATTTGCTTACACAGTCCTAGATTATATTGTTTTTCGAAGTAGTATAAGCAAATAAGACGTTGTAATCCTTTGTAGTTACTAATCAGTTTTCGGTAAGAGACAATTTTTTTCGATAAGTAATTAAGGGAGCTCACATTATGTTTTTTTAAATTCGAATGAATATCATGATTAATTGTCATAAAAAAAATAAATGGTGCCAAATATTCAGGCACAGCAACTTGTTCAACTTTATTATTCCTCTTGAGATTGTGAAAACCTGTCCTTTCTTTTTCAACCAACCCCAAACCTAAATCAACACGAATTAAATCTTTTAGGTATTTTTGGTAATTACTAGCCGTATTATTATACTTAAAGTTGTCTTCAATGTTTTCCATAGTGACTATTAAATCTTTAATGTAATGATCATTGCGCTCAATTATTTTATTATTATCTTCATTTACGAAATTTACCATTGAAAATTTAAACTCTAAGTGTTGTTCAATATCCTTTATAAAGTTCTCCAACAATCCTTTTCGATGAAATAATTCTAAGATTTTGTGTGGTACAAGGTGTTGGCACTTACAATAAACAAACCTGGCGAGATTAGAGTGAATTGCCAATGGATCATTTATGTGTTCAAGATTTAATTGCTTCAAGATGCGAGTTCTACTTTCATTAGAAAGAAATTCGTTTACTTCCAATGCGCTTCTTCCCTTTGACAATTTTTTTAGTGTTTTATTTGCATTTTTGGATAATATAATCAATAACTTGATCGCGAGGTATACGATGTATTCTTCCCATTTTGATAGATTTTATATGTCCGTCTTTAAGCAGCCGATACACACTGTTACGGCCTAATTGCAACATTTCCATTAAATCATCAACCGTTAAAATATCACCATATTCATGAAACATATTCTTACACCAGCCTTTCTTTATATTACATTATTGTTGCTTTTGTTTCACCATTATTGATTATATTTGGTTATCTATATTCGGTATAAATTTAAAGAAAACATATGAATTAAGTTGCATATAGCGATATTTGAATAAAATTTTTGTCCGGGATTTGAGCGAATTTGGAATCGAACAAAAAAAGAGAGAGGTACTACCTCTCCCAGATAGACGTTCCGAAATTTCAGATCGTTTGCATTTTTATGCTTTTGTTGAACTGGAGCCTCTTGTTATATAACGAATGAATTTGAAGACATATGAAATCAAATAGAAGGGCATAACGGCCCATCCAGTAAATAAAGCTAGGATTGCTTTGACCACTATGTAATTTGAGATCGTGGTGAAGATGACAATGTTTCTTTGCAACTTCGATATAAACATCCAGCCAAATATAGCTGAAATTACGACATATAATTCCAAATCGGCATCTCCTCACTTAAATATGGGTTCAGTTATTTTCTGTTATGATGCTGTTGCCGTTTTAGCTTCCGAATTGTTTATCGCATCATAAATAAGTGGAATAATTGTTCTTGCTTCGTTAGCAAGGATAATTGGAGGAGCTGGCCGAAACAGGAATTTATACATAACCATCTTAGCAGATTGTAATTCCTCATAAATCGTAAGTTCTGAATCAGAAATGGTTAATCTGTATTTACATTTTTTCGTACGAACTACTACGCTTCCAGACTCAATATTAGCTCCAACAAAATACTTATGCTTAAGGTTCGTGTTAATCCGGTCAAGCATCTTATCAAGACTAATCGGTTCAGATAAAGCATACTTTTGATTTCGTCTTTTGTTTGTTTCAAATTTTGATTTAGTCGAAACAATTGTTGCGGATAATAACGCGCCTACTACTAATCCAAGAAGTAAAGTTGCGCCAGTTAATGAACCGGCAACTACGGAGAAAAAGATAATTGCAATTAATGAGCAAATAAAGAACCACTTTTTATACACTTTCTAGTCCCTCCTGATATTTATTATTCTACAATTTTCCACATATTTTGATTATATGGAGGCTAAGTTAGTGTGTCAATTACAATAGTACATATTTAAATGAGTAACTATAGTGCGTTGTTGGCATTCCTTTATAGTTTTATCGTTGTCTTAGAGGTGAGGGGATGTGAGCAAAGTTGCACAAAAGGTCGGTGAACGAATCCGGATTATTCGGCAACAGAGGGATATCAGTCAGGAACAACTTGCATTTAGAGCGGGTCTAACCCCATCATATGTTGGGCAACTGGAGCGAGGGCAGAAAAGCCCTACAGTTGACACTCTTGACAAGATATCATCTGCTTTAAATGTTACATTGGAGGATCTATTTAGCTTCGATTACCCTAATTTGGTCAATATTAATCAAAAAGTAATCGAGAAAATCGCCTTTCAACTAAGTGGTCGTACCGAGTCGGAACAAGAGGCTGTATACAATCTCATCAAACAAATTCTTATTTTTCGTGATAAAGGGAAATAAATTCTTAAAAATAGTGTTCTATGATCCGGGAACTATGTTCCCTCCCTCCTCCCGAAGACCGTTATCTAGCATAACGTCTATAGGAATAATATATAATTTCATCTCGTAATCCTGCGCATTCTGACCGTCCATTAATATTCGTCTGCTAGGAGCATTGTACAGTGGGTTTTGTCATCGATTACATAAATCTTGGTTGTAACGATTTGTTTGGTGCAAATGGCATACTCCTTCCGATAAGGAGGCTGTTCTTGGGTATGTACGATCTTCTGCTTAATTACGCCTTCCTCGAAAGTATCGCTTAACTGAAAAACCTGAAGGTAGTCTTTTTCTGAGACTTCCATCGTTTCGATCATGTACCATAGGATGTTTTGTAAAAATGCAGGAATTTCAGCGTTTATTCCTTGAGTAATGTATTTTGTTCCCGTAAACATCGTCTATCCCCTTTTCCTCAAAATAAAAACAATCAACGGCCAGATTAATTCCAGCCGTTGATTGTTTTTTATCATGCAAACCATTATGCGCTCGCCGCACTGTTCCTCTCATGTAGTTTCTTTTGCAATATAGACAGCATTTGCTGATCGGTTACGCGCTCTTGTTGCTTTTTCTGATACCATTCATCCAGTCCTTCCAAATTGCCGGCCAACTGTTTCCATATGTTTTGAATCTGTGACTGTAGGGAAGAGGGTTTATTCTTCAATTTTTGGGTCAATTCTGTTTTCTTGCGATTCGTTGCAGGATTTTTGTCAGTGGATAGCTGAGGGATTGAATCGGTTGATTTCGGAACCCATCCTTTTTCTTGATAATATCGTTGATAATGATCTGGAACTACAATCATCTGTCGTTGCTTGTCCCAAGTAATCATCCCTTTATAAAGGTCGCTCCCCACACCAATGCGGCTAGCACATTTTTTCATGGCATCAGTCAGCGCACTCTTTGTGGCATCACCCTCGTTCATGCCTGGCTTGATTTGTTCGCTACCTACATCGATAAAGGTAATCCATTCTTTTAACTCCGAATTATAAAAGCTAAATTCCACATAGATTTTTACCCGTGGATTTTTACCATTTGGTTCTTGAACGATCTTCTCGGTTTCATAGAGCCCTTGATATTTCCAAAAGCCTACTCCCAACACTTCGTTTAAGCGTTCTGTTACTGATTGGCCGGAAATGTAGCAGCGATCTCCGAAACTATCGTACTGATATTCAGAGTAGGGGAAAGGGGCGTTCAAGCGTTCGAATAAACTCATTGCTTCATCCGCCATGGTTTACTGTCTCCTTTTTGATGCTAAATTGTCGGAAATGCGTTTGTTTAGAACATTCTTCATGGATAGAAGGATAGCGTTCTTTCAGTTGTTTGCTGTCCACGCTGGTCCGATTGCGATTCTCCCACTTTATCTTGTACGTTCCGGCAATTCCGATTTCATGATTGCCAAGTAGGGATTTGAAATGATTTTCAATCCCTGTAATATGTTCTTCTAACTGCTTCAATTGAATTTTGAGCGATAAATATGTCTCCACCCGATCAGTTTCTTCTGATGGAAGAATAATACTGTTTCGCCCTTCGGGATAAAGGCGATTCAATAATGTTTTACAGGCTTCCGAACCATCTACAGGAGGGCATTTTCTTTCAAGTACGTAATGATGCCAAAAGTCACCGGCTAGCCGCACAAGCTGACCGATCAATTCATCATCTCGAAATACTTCATACTCCCGATACTTATTGCCGCCAATGAGTGTAGCGAAATAGCCCCAATCCAATCCACAGACATAGAGATACCATTGCAGTTGTACGTAATAATAGTCAGGAATTTGGAAATCTTCCCAATCATGACGGAGATATTCGCTTGCGGTTTTAATCTCCAAGATGCCGCGGCCGCGTTTGGGGCAAATAATCATGCGGTCAAGATTGCCTAATGCCCAGCGATGCTCGGGGTGGCAGTATATCACTTTTTTCTCCGTAATCGCCCATTCAGGATGTTCACTAGCAAACTTTTCGGCAATAAGCGGTTCAAGTCGAGTTCCCCATTCCGCGGCTTCGCTCTTTTGGTTTTCCGGTGCTTCTCCCAACTTTTCCAAGTAAACGTGAAGCGGAGTACGCCATTTAGAGAGACCGCAGATCGCCGCGATATCTGAACCGCCAATACCTTGGCGACGAAAGTCGATCCATTGCTCATAAGTTAAATTGTCGGTTTCAATAAAAACGTCTGCATGAAATTTCATAGCTGTTGCCATCTGTATTCCTCCCTAAAATAATGAGGGCTGATGAATGCATCACATCAACCCATGTTCTTTTAAACTGATGGATTTGTAATCACCGAATATGACATGATCAAGCACATCAATACCAATAATGATTCCTGCCTCAACCAAACGCTTCGTAATATCAATATCTTCGGGACTGGGCTCTGGATTGCCGCTAGGATGATTATGAGCGCAAATAATGGACGCACAGCTTCGTTTGATGGCAGGGCGAAAGACTTCTCTTGGGTGAACGATACTAGCGTTTAGAGAGCCTATTGAAATGATTTCTTTTCCGATCACACCATTCTTCGTATTAAGAAACAGACAAACGAACTGCTCTTGTTTTAGATGCCTAAAGTCTGGTTCCAACAGTTTGTATACGTCCATCGGAGAACGAATGGTTTTAATGGATGGTGTTGGGGCAGAGATGATTTGGGAGAGTTTGAGTGTAGCCACGATTTGTCTAGCCTTTGCTTTTCCTATTCCTTCTATAGCAAGCAACTCCTGTTCGGTCACATCGACAAGATCAGAAAATGTAGGAAATCGCTGAAAAATTTCCTCAACGATATAGCTTCCTGGCTTTTCACGAAGCGAATAGGCTAACAGTGATTTTAGATCAGCAGGACGATTTTTCATCTTGGGATCATATCTCCTTTGTGGCTTTAAAATAAATGGTTTTTAGCAAACAAAAAGAGCCAATCCTGTTGTGAGGTTGGCTCATTAAAAAACTAGCCTCTGTAATCGATAACGATTAGGCAGAGGCTAAAACGAGTTCGTATGCTTTGTCGATCAAAGGGTTTCCTTCCATTGTACGCATGAACAGATTTTCTTTGAATGACGCAGTTTCTCTCAGCGGCTTAGCGTGTGTGGCAAAATCTGATACAGCATTGATGAAGCGGTATCCATTCTTACCAACATGAGCAAGATCGGGAGCATCAAAATATCTGAGTTTCATATCGGATCGTAGATGTTGTATATTCTTTTCTTGAATCTTTGTTGCATTGTCTGGCATGGGGATAAGCATATCGATGTATTCCATAACTTTGTGATCGGGAATCTTGATCCGATTTAACCGATCCACTTCTGCTCCTAATTTGTCCATATAGAATTCAGCCAGCAGGAGCGTTTTCTTGGCTTCATCCAGCTTGGATTTGATATCTCCGGTATGAATCGTTGTCCAGATTCTTTTCGCATTGCTTAAGGCAAGATTAAGGGTGTTTTGGCACACCACTCGAATCGGAGTCATAGCGACTTTGATGCTGCCCGTTCCGTCATGGCTATTGGAGAAAACGAGATACGGACTGATGCGGTCTCCTGAAATAATGTAGTTATCCGGCAATTTTGCAAGCAGCCACACTTTTTTACCATTCTGTAGGCTTCCGGCTGTTTCGTACCGGACTCCTTCACCTAACAGGTCATCAGTAAAGGCAAAAGCCTCATGATTTTGTACGATCTTATAACGGTCGGTAACAACACCCAGTATTTGGTTATCTGATGCCCGGATGTTTGCTTTGTACCCTGTAATCTCCAATTGGTCTTCAGTCTGAATTGGCTTCTGAATTACCCTCCAATCTAACCCAGCTTCCCGTAAAGCCTCCTCGGAACAAAGTGCTTCTTCCACACGTCTTCCAAGTCCGTGCCATGGGGCTTGTCTCACATAGAACATACTTTCAACATTTGCTGTCATTTGAATCATCTCCTCATTAGTTTGAAAAACAATAAGCCGATGACGTGGGCAATACGTCATCGGCTTATTTATCTAAATATATAATATAGAATTATTATTACAAAAATTGCGAAAAGATTAATCAAGAAACATACTTTCCTTAGCTAATTGGGCTCTTTTAAGACCGTAATCCGTTTCTGTTGCATGCTTCCATTGAGCCTCAAGTATCAATTCTGACCACTGATCAATAGGCACGTTGTATTTTTTGTAAGCCCTTTTTAGAAGGAACTTGAGTTGACGCTCTGAATACAGGCCATCATAATAGTCGATGTATAGGGCCTCTAAATTTCTTTTTATCTCATCAACGTTCAATCGAATCAACACCTTTTTGTTAATAGTTCTTATATTATGCAGGGAATATATGTAACATCGGCGAATAAATCAATAGAGAACATATCTATTTATTTATAAAATTTTGGTTTAAGGAGGCTGCGAAATGAGCCGCCAAGTTCATTCGAACTGCTTAGTCAGTATATTGAAAAAGTGTAAGCAATCTTCGAAGGAAGCCGTAGATAATTTAGAATCGTTTGATTCCTTTAAACAATATATGCATATTCCTAGACCTGTAGAGTCTGAGTTAGAAAAAATAATTTTGAAATCCAGGCAGTCTGAAAGATCGCAATTAATATTAGTTTGTGGCGGTGTTGGTGATGGAAAATCACATACACTTTCTTTTCTTAAGAATAAATACACGTTTCTAAGTTCAGAATTTTACTTACATAATGATGCTACCGAGAGCTTTGATCCCCAAAAGACTTCAATTGAGACTTTAGCTGAGTGCTTCGATCATTTCTCAGATGAGGGGCTTGAAAGTAATAATGAAGTAAAAAAAGCAATCCTTGCCATAAACTTAGGGGCATTAAATAACTTTATTGATTCAGAACAGGGCAAAAGATTTTCAAGGCTAAATAAATACGTAGAATCTAAAAAAATACTTGAATCATCCAATGTTTCGAGTGAATATGATCCGAATAGTAATTTTCAGTTCGTTAATTTCAGCGATTATCATATGTTCGAATTAACTGAAAACGGAACTAAATCCGATTATTTATCAGGCTTGATTAACAAGCTGACCTCTCCTGAGGTTGATAATCCATTTTTTAAAAGTTATGAAGAGAATTGTTTAAAAAATTGTCCCGTATCAAGGCAGTGTCCAATTAAACAAAATTACGAGTTGCTTTCTCGAACGGATATAAAGAAGAAAATTGTTGATTTAATAATTAAAGCTATTGTTAGGGAGAAAATTATTGTATCAACTAGGGCATTTTTGGATTTCCTTTATGGTATTATTGTTTCTCCTACTTATGAAACATTATCAGATGAGTCTATTAAGGCAAAAATAGAACAAATACATTTTGATGAATATACTGAGAACTTACTTCCATACCTAGTATTTTCTCAACCTGATAGTTCATACATACAAAATACGTTAGTTAAACTCAGTCCAAGTTTATTGCGAAGCGAGCTCATAGATCAAGTATTAATTGATTTTAAAACAGTTCAAAGCAAAATGGAAGTTTTTTCACGCTATATCAATATTGATGCATTGCCATATTTTCAAGAAAAAATTGATGAGTTACAGAAGATTGAGCAAAGTAAACCTGAATTGAATGTACATTTAGGAAAGATATTCATCCTTTTGTCTTATTTTATGTCTAAGAATGAATGGGATTTTTATGAAGATCCGATTTTCGATGATTTTATACAATATCTTTATTGGTCAAATCAGGGGAATATCAGCCAGTTAGCAAAATTATATAATACAGAAATGCGTGAAGCCATATATAAATGGGACGGCGGTGGTTACGGTAATCTTATAAGTATTAATATCGGACAACCACAAAACCATTTTAAAACATTGCAAAAACTTGAAATTGAACCGTATCTTATTAAGTCAGTAACCGAACAACATAAAAAAGAATTGTCCAAATTCTTATTAAATATAAGTATCAGTTTTAAAGTGAAAAATTCTGACAATTATGCACAAGTTGATTTAGATTATGCCCTTTATGATCTTATTTCGAGAATAAGACAAGGTTACCGTCCAAATAAAAATGATAAATTGCAGTTCATTAAATTTGTTGATTTTATCAATAAATTAGGATGCTTAGGGAACCAATTAGAAGAAATTTTTGTTGAAGAGATACATTCATTGAATCGAGAAAAGTATGTATTAAATTATGATAAATTTTTCGAAAAATATAAATTTACGGTGGTATGAATATGGCTTATCAGTTGGATCTTTCTGAAATTAGAATTAATTTTAAATTCACAGAAAGTAGTGTTAGACATAATCCAAATAAAAGGACAAGATTTTTACCTTATACATCAAAGTTTAATGAAAATAAACTGAAAGATTTTTCCCAAGTAATCGGTGAATTTTTTCGACTTATTGAAGCTAAGAAACCAATTTCACAGATTGATCTCGATGAAACTCTAAAAAAGGTGTTAATGAGGGTTTCATTTGATAATGAAGTTCACAAAGATTATTTTGTAAGAATTGTAAGATCATGTTTTTTAACAGATGATAACCAGCTTTATCATTTTCACCCTTATATTTTCTTATACTTAAATTCAGATCCAGATAATAAAAAATTAGCTAACTTTCTTTACGATGTACTTTTTCATAATACTAATAAGAATGATAACAAATTTTGCATGAATTTTGAGCCGAATGATGTTCTATCAAAACTAATTTTTGAGGCTTTACCGAAATTAGATGAATACCGGATTAATGATGGACAAACTTTTAGCTCTGTGTTACCTCAAATATCTATGCTCTTTATGAAAGATTTCGTCTGGTTATTGAGTAATTCAAGTTTGTTTGTTGATCATATTGAAAAGTTATTAAAGTATTATTATTTTTTTTATGTTTCTCAATTCTCTTTAATGTGTCAAAGATTTTTGAATGATGAAGATCAAAAGATAGTACCTGTATTCTTTAATCTAGAGTGGGAAAGTATTTCTCACAATAGAATTAGCTATGAAAAGGGTTGGAAGATTCTTGAAACGCCAATATCAACTTTATTCTCGCATATTAACTGTTTAGAGTTTTTAAATCATCATAACCAAGGAAGTAAAGTCTATTTTTATAACGATATTAGTAGATTGATAAGGGATATTAATTCACTTGAACGTGAGCAGCTAGAAGGACAATTAAACAAATTGATGGACGAATATTCTAGCGCGTTAAAAGACGTGAATTGGGATGGATTTAAATATAAAAATATTTACAACGATTCGATCAAAGATCAAATTTATAAATTTTATAAAATGATAGATTTTCAGTTTAATCAAGTTAATTCTCGTAAAAGTCAATACAATCGGTATCAGGAGTGGTTTGTTTCCTTCTGTCAACGTAACTTTATTAAATTAAGAGGACGTCTAGGGCGTACATTAAATATGAATGCGGAGTATTTATTGTTTTTTACAAAGATGATAATTAAGAATGAACCCAAAATAAGACTTAAAAGTCTTTTCGAGGGTTTTGCACAAAGAGGAGTGCTCTTCGATAGGGATACGCAAAATTATATCGTAAAGTACTTTGAAGCGATCAACATTATTGAGAAAAAAAGTGATAGTGGGGATGCAATTTATGTTAAATCCTTTTTATGAATACTTGGCGAAGAAAATAGATGGTTATTTCTCTGGTTCGCTTTTATTACCCGGGGATAAATACCATGTTCCGTTCGATCGTGAAGAACAAGTTTTTGAACTGTTAAGACATTTAAAGAATCTCGATAATTCTGAGCCTTTTGAGATTGTAGACGATAATATTAATAGTATTAACTACAAAACATTCTGTTTGAACTATTATGGTGTAAAGCTGATCGTAGGTTCTACTATTGATGCTACCCCTGATTATTTAACTCGTGTGCGGAATAGTGTTGGTAATGGAACCTCTGGTATGCAGAACACCGCGTTTTTACTTTTACATAATTCCAGTTTGGATAGTCTAATCCATGGAATGGATTCTTTTTATAAAGAAGGTATGCCACTACACTTAAAGATAATTGAAAATGATATTAGAATTTTGTTAAAGAATACTTCATTAAGTGAAGTTGAAAAAAAGACGCTTGATTTTGTTATTACAAATAGAAAATCTCAAAAGACTTACTATGAACAAGCCTCTATATTCGATTTTGAGGATATTTTATGTGTTTTAAACCGTTCACAAATTATTAATAGTGACTACAATGCTTTCGGTCTTTTTAGGGACAATGATATGCTAGTCGCTGCCTTAAATGATAAGCAATTTAAGGAAAGATTAAACTTAAACCATGAATTGTTTAATAAAGTTGAGACTAGTCATAAAAATGGAAGTCTGGATTCTGAGCTTGAAAAATACTTTGATGATGAAGGGGTTGAAATTCTTTCATCTTCAACTTGGTCGGAGTCTGAATTTAGTGATGTTTTAACCTCTTATCAAAACAAGCAAAATGATAAGGGACTTGAATATATTGAAAGCACCAAAAAAAGAACACAGGAAGGGCTAATTTATTGGGAGCGTCCAGAAGGAGAGAGTAAATCTAAGCAAAAGATTAGAAATATCATAGTCTTTAACCCGGAAAAAAAAGCGGAAATAAGTCTTGAATTTCATTTTAATGATAATTTGAATAATAAATACACTCAATTGGTCAATAAGGTAATTGGAGTATCGACCGAAACTTACGGAAAAAAATTAAAAGTAAAGCTAAAGACAGAGCAAGGTTCAAGTAAATTTTGTAGGTTAACCTATAAAACAGACACTTCAAGTAAATTCGATTTTCGTATAGCAGTAGTTGAGGTGGACGAGCATTTCTTAAAAGGTATCCAAACGAAATACTCTGTAGCTGCAGGAAAAGATTCTTATTTATTAATCAATACGGAAGAAAATGAAATCGTTATAAATCCATCAGAAGACCATGATGGAATTTATGTAAACATAGATGGTAAAACGATACCGGTAATTGCCGCGGCCGAAGGTGAGCAAATCACAATCAACAAAGCGTTAGAAAATGATAATGAGGAAGAAATACTTCGTTTTGATATTATCAAAAACGACTCAAGGATACCCTTTGCATTACAAGATATAATTGAACGCCCTGCACCAATTACTGGGTATAATGTGTGGAAAACTAAAATACATAGGCAAGAACATTTTTATTATAAACTTGATAACGATAAGATGAAGATCGTTCTTGGAACAAGGGAAACATTTGCACAAGGGGACTTTAAGAAGAACCTTGAACGTGAATACCAAATTATTAATTCAGATGGTTTTTATTTTAAAGAATCAGTAGATGGACTATACAGTGAAGATATTGATGTCCCCGATACTATTAAAGAAGCGTATAACAAACTAAAGTATTACTTTAAAAATAATAACTTGTTACCGAGCTTGGCTTATCTTGAAGCAGAATATAAAGAACTTGCTGAAAGTTATATTCTCAGTTTTATAAGCGAATTGAGTAAATTAGAAAATGGTCAGCTGAGCGAATCTTATCGTAATATTGGTCTTGTCGGAACTATTGATAGATTAGGTGGAGAAAGAGAGTGGTTATTTAGTCCATTGCATCCTGTCAATTTGGCATATCAATTAGAAGTTAATAAATTTCTAAAGGGTAATGAAATTCCTGACGAATTACTAAAAACATTACGAGGGACATTCTTGGTTCCGCATGTTCGATTTGAAAACAATAAGCTTTATAAAGCGATTGAACAGGCAGATTCCCTAGAGTGGAATACTTATGTTGACTATAATTTACCTAGATATGAAGGCAATAGAATATTCGTGAATAAATTAGTATATGAAAAAGTTGAAGAATTCTTCGATCATTTCAAATACTTGTTTGATACTGACAAAAGATCTCCATTAAAACTTAATGTAGTAAACATGGGTGATTGTCGTGAGGTTTTACAAGGCATATTTGAATTTTATAAAAGGCAACTAAGAAAGAAAGTGAGTAAAGACGATCTAACTCCAATTACTATTAATATTTATTCTGAAGCCCAGACCCGAAATGCTTTTGAAGAGATTGCAGAAACTTATAATGTAGATGATATTGAAAATAGGTTTGATTTAAGGTTATCTGTAGATGATTATTTACCGGAAGAGATTTTAAATATATTTCTTGAGAAAGTATCTTTCTTTTCGAAGGATGTTAATTTAGAACGGTATGAATATAGTCACTTAACTTTCTACCAAATGAAAAAAATAGAGCAAATTGCTGATTGTAAGATGGCAGATATTCCAACTGGGGTATCTCTCATGGGCCTTAGTTCAGGCATACCCTCTGTTTTCATTAATGGTAATTATTTGACTGGGTTCGGTACAAAATCTTTCCCTAGTGAATATAGCTTACTTCATAGACTGATTCCAAAGATGAATGCTTTGTTAAGAATATCACGAAATTTATACAGTTATCAGGAAGATACAGCAATTGTGACCGCAATCTCTTCGAAAGAGAAACAAGTATTAGATCGAGTGTATGAGTCCACCCATTGGGTTACATTTGTAGAGCCGCGCGTTGATTTAAGTTTTTTTAAAAATGATTCAAAAAATAAAGACCTATTGGTTATTCACTATAGTGATCAATATACAACATCGAATGGCTTAGATGCTATAACTGTTACAAGACGATCTAAACAATACCAAGTATTAATACAAGAATTTTTAAAATTTCAAGGTGTAACTATTACGGAAGATTCAACAACAGATATTATTAACCTTTTTAATGCACTTAATGGAAATTGGTTGCTTAGATTGTTGGCCCAAAATAATTATTTTCCTAAAGAAAAAATTAGCATCCTTTCTGCAGTAAAGTTAGGACTTGCATTCCTTTGGCATTCAGCTATTCTTTGGGTACCTATTTCGATGGAGGAAGTATTGAGAATTTCTGGTGGTACCGGTCTAAAACAAGCTGAAGGTTTATTCTCTGCTAAAAACTTAAGGCAGTATGGTTCCTATAGCGATGATTTGCTATTTATTGGCATAGAAGTGAACGAAGATAAAATAAAAGTGCATTACTGTCCGATTGAAGTAAAAATCGGTATGAATAATGGAGCAGTGCAAGTTAAAGCTATCTCTCAAGTGAAAGAAACTTACCGACTCTTATATGAATTTTTAAGTGAAGCTACTACTCCTGCTGCAAAGATATACCGTAATTTTTTCATGCAACTAGCTTTGTCGAGTATTGAAAAAATGAAAATATATAATGTATGGCCAGAACAAGAATGGGAAAGTGTAATTAATCATGTAACTCAAGAAAAGCTTCTAAATGATGATTATGTTGTATCGAGCGATTTAAAGGATGTAATTGGCACGGGAATGGTTATTTCTTTTAAACAGGATGTCTTTTTTGCTGAAGCAAAGAAGATTGATAATGTAATGTATATTAACTATCCTGAAAAAAGCGGATATGATTTTTTAGCAATGCCAATAGAGGGATTGAAGCAAGCGTTGCATTTTGGAAATAGTAGTATTGATAAAAATTTACTCTTAACAAAAAGTTACCAACCGGTTGGGGGAGGAAAAATTGAACCGACTGAACTTGGCAAGAAATATGAATACCAACCTACACAAAATAACGAAATTCCAAAGGTGGCTGAAGGGTCAATCCCATTAGAAATAGTCTTCGGGACGAATAATGTCAACGGTAGTGAAGTTAAGTGGATGCCTACTTCAACAGATAAAGTTATGCATACTAATACTGGCATTATAGGAACGATGGGGACCGGGAAAACTCAGTTTACTAAATCTTTAGTGACCCAATTGAAAAATAACTCAAAATACAATCTGTATGGAACACCTATTAAAATACTGATTTTTGACTATAAAGGCGATTATATTAAAGATGATTTTGTTCAAGCAACAGGAGCAAATGTATATGAACTATATCATTTACCATATAATCCCTTGTCTTTGTTTGTAACCCAACCTATTAAACCATTATTACCAATGCATACCAGCAGCACTCTTACAGATACAATTAGCACAGCATTTAATTTAGGAACCGTGCAAACCATAACCTTAAAAGATTTAATAATGGAAGCTTACGTCAATAAGGGTATCTTAAAGGCTGATTCAAGTACTTGGAATAAACAAGCTCCTACCTTCTCAGATTTATTTGAACTTTTTGTACAGAAAGACGGATTAAAAATAGATAGTTTATACGCGGCGCTTAAAGAACTTTATGATACAGAAGTGTTTGAGCCGGATGCTTCAAAAACAATTCCATTATTCGATTTAATTGAGGGAATAACTGTAATTAATCTTTCCGGTTACAACGAAAGTATTCAGAATCTAGTAGTAGCCATTACGTTGGACGTCTTTTATAGTCAGATGCAAATGTCAGGACACAGTAGAATACAAGGTAATATTAGAGAAATTACCCGGATGATCTTAGTTGATGAAGCTGATAATTTCTTAAGCAAGGATTTTAAATCGATTAAAAAAATCCTAAAAGAGGGAAGAGAATTTGGTGTTGGAACTATTCTATCTACACAATTCCTAAGTCACTTCTCAACAAGTGACAATGACTATGCTAATTATATTTTAACCTGGGTTATTCACAATGTTTCGGAATTAAGTAGCAAAGAGATTAAAATGATTTTCAACACACAGTCAAAATCAGAAGAAGACAATATTATGGGACAAATAAAAAAATTAGAAAAGCATCACAGCGTAGTGAAGGGAATTGGCAATCAACCGATCTTAATGAGGGATAAAGCTTTTTGGGAATTATTCATCAATAATTAAATAATGCTCAAAAGATGCTCTCGATGGGCATCTTTTTATTTGTTGACCGCTTTTAGACATTTAAGGTACAATTAAAAAAACAAACTTCCAAACCAGTGAAACAAACTTCCAAACGCGGAGGCATAGACATGCAACAGCATCTCCCAATGTTTTATACGTTTCCAACTATTCGTGGTATTCAAGCCGGACGTGAATATTACATAACTATGTGTCCTTTAAAACTTATACCAAGAATATTCCTCTTTGACGAGGAAGATATTGAGCCAACTGTAAGATCACAACGAGTTCTAAACAAATCCCGAGTACCAGAAATAGCAGAATATCTTGTTAATAATTCTTCTGATTATGTATTTTCAGCACTTACGGCTTCAATAGATGGTCTTGTTGATTTTGTGCCTATTTCTGATGATCCTACAAATTACAACATTGGATTTATAAAAATCCCTATGTCATCAAAGATAGTAATAAACGACGGACAGCATAGACGAGCTGCCATCGAAGTGGCTTTAAGAAAAAAACCAGAACTTGGTGATGAAACAATTTCTGTTGTTTTCTTTCTTGACGAGGGATTGAAAAGATCACAACAGATGTTTGCAGATCTCAATCGGTATGCAATACGACCTTCTGGTTCTCTTAATATTCTCTATGATTATAGAGATCCAATTGCAGAAATTGCTAGGCAACTATCAATTGAACTTGATCTGTTTGAGGGACTTACGGAATTAGAGAAAACAACGATATCTAATCGTTCGACAAAACTCTTTACGTTAAGTGGCATTTATCGTGCGACAAGTGAGCTAATCAATAATCGTCTTGAAAAGCCCTATGATGATCTTAAAGAAATATCTTTCAGATATTGGAATGAAGTCGGTAAACATATTAAAGAATGGATTAATGTAAAAGAGGGAACAATCAAAGCCTTTGAATTAAGAAAAGACTATATCAATGCTCATGCTATTACGTTAGTGGCATTGGGCAAGGTAGGAAATTCTCTTTTGGAACAGTACCCTGAGACCTGGATAGATAAACTAATTAAACTACAATCAGTTGATTGGTACCGAGGCAATAAACAATGGGAAGGACGTGTTACCATAGGTGGTAAGATCTCTTTCTCGCGAAATAATTTAGTTTTATTAACCAGTGCGCTAAAGAACATTATTGGACTTTCACTATCTCCTGAGGAAGAAGAAGCAGAAAGGTCAATTATGATGTAGCGGATTATTGGAGGTATTACTATGGCAACTAGAATAAAAATTAATAAAGAATACTTACAGGAAATAAACGAACGAATTCAAGATCTGTATTTATCTGATCAAATTCCTTGGATAGTTGGTTACAGTGGAGGAAAGGATTCTACTGCAACTTTGCAACTGGTTTGGAATGCAGTTAAATCATTACCGGAAGAAAAAAGAAACCACAAGGCTATACATGTAATAAGTACAGACACTCTAGTTGAACAGCCAATTGTTGCGGCCTGGGTTAACAATTCTCTAAAACAAATGAAAAAAAGCGCTATTGAGAATGGGTTACCTATCACTCCTCATAGATTAACCCCTGATGTATCAGATTCTTTCTGGGTTAATCTTATTGGCAAGGGATATCCTGCACCACGTCCATCATTCAGATGGTGCACTAGCCGACTAAAAATTGATCCTTCTAACAAATTTACAACTGATATTGTAAAGGATTTTGGTGAAACAATATTGGTATTAGGAACTCGTAAAGCGGAAAGTACAAGAAGAGCTGGTACAATGAATAAATATGAAAAACATAGAATAAGAGAATGGTTGAGTCCAAATGGTAGTTTGCAAAATTCATGGGTATTCTCCCCCATTGAGGATTGGACGAGTGATGACGTCTGGTTATATCTCATGCAACATTCTAATCCTTGGGGTATCTCCAATAAAGATCTAATGGCTATGTATAGAGAAGCAACGAGTGATAATGAATGTCCATTGGTGGTTGATACATCTACTCCAAGCTGTGGTAACAGCAGGTTTGGCTGTTGGGTTTGTACGTTAGTTTCCTCTGATAAGTCTATGGAGGCAATGATTCAGAACGATGATGAAAAAGCATGGATGGAACCCCTGCTAAAATTTCGAAATGAGGAAATTGGAAAATTAGATGAAAACGGTAGAATAGATGACCATGATAAGAGAGATTTTAGAAGAAAGGGCGGAGCTATTACTCTAAAGAAAAGCGGAACAGATGTTACTCCTGGTCCCTACATAAAAAAACACCGAGAGCATTTGTTAAGACGGTTACTTGAAGTTCAACAAGAAGTTCGTCGTTTGATGCCCCCGGAAATGGAGGGGCTTGAGCTAATATCAATCGAGGAACTAAAACATATTCAAAGGATATGGGTTAAGGATAAAGCGGAATTTGATGACACATTACCCAGGATTTATGAAGAAGTTACAGGTGAACAATGGACTTTTAGTGAAAAATACAGTTCGTTTGGAAAAGAAGAGTGGAATATTCTTGAGGAAATAACCCAAGGGAATCATGTGGCTATGGATTTACATTCGTCACTTTTACTGATGGAAGAGCAACATACCACTTTAAGGGGACGAAAGGCAGTACTTAATGAAATCGAAAAACATATTAAGAGATGTTTTTATGAGGATGCTCAAGATGCATTAGCCTATAAATTAAGTCAAGTTGGTCTTCGAGAGAATGATGATCCAGATGACCTAGCTAGTTACTTGGAAACGGAGCCAGAAGATGATTATTAAGTCGATAAAATTATACAATTTTGGGGTATATGCTGGAGAGCAGAAAATCATCCTAGCCCATAAGAATATCAGTGGAGAGGGTGAAGTAATAACATTAATTGGGGGACTCAATGGTAGAGGTAAGACAAGTATCCTTGAAGCCCTATTGCTGGCCTTCTACGGAAGTCGATCTCCAAAAGTAAGAGAAAGTGGTAGGAGTTATTCCAATTACTTAGCGGAAATAATTCATGGTCGGGGCATTAGTCAGACAGAAAGTTGGGTAGAACTTGAAATCGAGATTCCTTTGGATAATTCGACGACCATTATTAAGTTAAGGCGTTCTTGGGGCAAAAAAAATGTTCGAGTAGTAGATTTTTTTCAGGTATGGCTCAATGAACGAGAGGATCCTTATTTAGCTGAGAATTGGGATAGCTATGTAGAGGAACTCGTGCCATCAGCAATTGCGGAACTTTTCTTCTTTGATGGTGAACGAATTAGTACCTTGGCGGAATCTGACGAAACAGTTGAATCATTGAAGAAAGCTATACAATCACTCCTTGGTATAGAAACAATTGATAGGCTTATAAAAGATTTAGATCTTATGATTAAAAGGAAAAAAACTTCGTTAGAAAATATTGACCTTAAGAATGAGTTGCTTCAAGTAAATGATTACTTACAATCGTTAGAAATTAAGTATAATAATTTAATTCAAGAGAAGAGCAGTTTTAATTCAAAAGTTCATTACCTCAAGCAACAATTAGAACAATTAAAAAGAACTTATTTTGAAGCGGGTGGGGGGTATTATGAGAATCAAGAAAAGCTCTACATCCGCCGCGGCGAATTAAATAAAGAATTGGATGAAATTAAAATCAGTATTGGTTCAATAATTGCCGGAGCTTTCCCCTTAACGCTTGTAGAAGAACAACTCAGAAAAGTTCGTGAGACTGCAAAACGAGATTTGATAAATAATCAAGCGAAAACATCGTTATCCTTGTTAAAGGAAATCTCAGAAGAGATTATGTCAGGTATTAATGAGCTAAGAATCGATAACGAAGATAAGGTTAAAATGCAGCAATTAATCTTTTCGAAAATAGGTGGAGTTGAGAAAAGAGCAAGTGAACCTCCATTATTCCCAGTTGGACTAACCATGTCAAATCAATTTGCTAACATATTTGACATACTTGAATCCGACAAAGAACAAGTAATGAATATCATAAGAGAGTATGAAGATATAGAATATGAACTTTTTCAAATAGAAGAAAATACTCCATCCGATCCTGATATCGATGTTCTTAAGGATTTATTAACCCAACAAAAAGATATTGAGCTAAAGATTAATGAATTTACTAAGGCGATATCTGATATAGATGAGGAACTGAAGCGCCTGAAATTGGAACAAGATAAAGCAAGAACTAAAGTGATTAAGCTGAGTACACTAAAGGCTGAAGCGGACGAGTCTGAACGCATAATTAAATATGCTATCCACACTCAGTTGAACATGAGGGTTTTTCGAGATCGAATAACTGAGCAGAAGGTAGAAAGATTAGCTAATTATATCTATGAAGCATTTAATATTTTAACTCACAAAAATAGTCTTGTAGCAAAAGTTAATGTAGACTGTGATGATTTTAAGATAAGATTATATGATATCAATAGTATAGAAATACCGAAGTTTAAACTATCCAGCGGTGAAAGACAAATGCTAGCTTTAGCTATTCTATGGGGATTAGCAAAAGCATCTGGTAAAACATTGCCTGTAGTGATTGATACTCCCATGGGCAGGCTCGACTCATTTCATAGGATTAACTTTGTGGAGAAATACCTACCAAATGCGAGTCATCAGGTAATTGTTCTTTCTACAGACACTGAGATTGAGGGGAAATATCTTCAAATTCTTTTGCCGCATGTAGGTAAAAAATATCTTTTAACTTATGACGAGACTATTCAGGCTACGCAAATATCGGAAGGTTACTTGCAATTTACCAATGACTTGGAGACAGTAGTATGATTGTAAAACAAATAACACTTTCTAACAAAGCCAAAGAGCAATTAATTCGAATAAAGGCTAGAACTGGCATTCAACAGTGGAATATATTATGTCGTTGGGCCTTGTGTCTTTCACTAAGGGAACCGACTCCCCCAACGGAAATTGAACATCCGGCGGATAGCAACGTTGAAATGACTTGGCAGGTATTCGGTGGGGAGTACCAAGATATTTATGAAGCCCTTATTATTCAGCGGTGTCTGGATGATGGGTTAGGTACTGATCCGGCTGTTCTTGCTAAACAATTCAGACTACACTTACATAGGGGTATTGGAAGGTTAGCAGCACATGGTAATAAACTCAAAAAACCTACAGATTTATTAAAACTAGGTTTAGGTGAACTTTAAGAAAGAAGAGATCAGTATATGCCAATTTATCTTGATTTTAATGCAACAAGTCCAATTCATGAAGAAGTATTAGAAGTAATGTTAGAGACGTATAAGAATAACTTTGGAAATCCTGCCAGCAGAACCCATCAGCATGGGCATCAGGCAAAACAACTTGTAGATAATGCACGAAAAACTATTGCAACGGTTCTAGGTATAAATGCGAACGAAATAATATTTACTAGCGGTGCGACTGAGAGTAATAATTTGTCTATTCTCGGATTGGCGGATTTTGCAAATAAACAAAATAAACGGCACATCATTTCCAGTGAAATTGAGCACAGTTCTATTTTGGAGCCTCTTGAGCAATTATCTAAAAAAGGATTTAAAATTGATTTGGTTCCTGTTGGCGCGTCAGGAAGGATTTCTGTCGATGATGTTTTAGACCGAATTACTGATGAAACGTTGCTAGTAACTATTATGCATGCTAACAATGAAACAGGAATTATTCAGCCTGTCAAAGAAATTGGAGATGCAATCTCAGGGCGAGATATATTCTTTCATGTTGATGCATCTCAGACCTTTGGCAAACTCGTGGATGAGCTTCGTGAAATTAAGTATGATCTTTTGAGTATTACGGCACATAAAATTTATGGTCCTCAAGGAATCGGGGCATTAGTACTAAAAAATAAAAATTATAAGCGTCCTCCGATAACTCCATTGATGTATGGAGGGAAACAAGAAAAAGGACTGAGACCGGGAACGTTACCGGCTGCATTAATTGCCGGATTCGGTAAGGCCGCTGAGTTGAGTTTGAAAAATTATCAAAACTGGAGTATAGTGGAACTTGATATAAAGCATAATATTTTGAATCAACTTAGTGAAATTGATTTTATTATAAATGGGGACAAAGATTATTGTTTACCTAATTGTATTAATATTAGCTTTCCCGGGATCGATTCAGAAGCATTAATGCTAAGTATTAAGGAGCATATATCACTTTCTAATGGGTCCGCGTGCACCTCATCTGAATATAAACCAAGTCATGTTTTGCAGGCCATGGGGGCTCTTGCGGAAAATGCTATTAGAATTTCATGGGGACCGTTTAACTTTGCTGTCGATATTACTCCAATTATAAATATGGTCAAGTCATTTAATAATTAGCTGAAAAAATAGAGGAAACCTTTAAATCGGGTTTACTCTATTTTTTCTTTGCGCCGAAGTTTTTACTTATCAATCTTTTCATTTACAAGAGTAAATTGAGACACATTTTTAGTTTCCAAGTTTTTTGTGTTGGTAAAGAGGGAGGCATAATCTCTGATTACCATTCGTTCAAGAAGAACTCTATGTTCCGCAAGTTCTGTTGGCAATACATTATATCGATAGAAATCCCACTCTGGTATCCGAGAATGTCCTTGTTTAAAGCGTTTTACCAGATCCTTTGCTTCTCCAACATAAAGTAATTTATTGTTGGTGTCAATGAGTGTATAGATAACGTTTTGAGCCCCTAGTTCGGTTTCGAATTCAGCGCGTGGTTTCCAATGCTGTTTATGGATCCTAATATCTGGTTTACAATGTAATTCATCATCAATGCTTCTCAGAACGGGTGAGTCAACCATTCGTTTAAATAACTCTGGAAAAATTGGTTTTTGCGTATAATGTGCAGTGAAATAGAACCGTCGATTAACATAGTCATACTCTATATCAAGGAATTCCCAAAATGGAATTTCTTCTTCAATTATAGATGCTTTAACTTTTCTCAAATTAGCTTCTATATCCCTCATGTAACTCATTAAAAAAACGTCTCTTAACCGATCAAGCAGGTCATCTGAAAACCACAATCTATAGATAGGAGTTCTCCTTATATTCTCACCTGAGATTGTTACGTTACCTTGGTATTGGTGGTTTTCAAAGACAATCATAACTTGTGAATCCTTAGTTGATTTTTTCTTGCAATTAATAAATTGATCAGCAATCATCCACATTGAGCATGCCCAGTTAGGGATAATTGTGCCCTTATGATTAAAGATTGTTGAATCAACTTTCTTTCGCCATAATGGAAACTCTATATTTGTTCGTTCTACTGGCATTGTTGTCAACTCCCCCATTTGTAATACTAAATGATAAAATAAGATTAATAAAGTATAATTAATTATTAGGTGGATTTACATAGTGTTATCGGGCGGTTTCCATGAATTAATAGAAAAAGGTTAGATCCTAAAAATAATTTGATATTTATATCAAGAGGTACACATGCATACAATAAAGATTATTGACGCAAGGGATATTGAAACTGGTATTGAAGTGTTACCGAATAAAAATGGGGTTTATGCATGGTTTAAAAGGCTGACATTTGATAGTGCCTCGCCAGAATCTTTTAAAAGAACAGTTGAAGAAAGTCTCGAACCACAATTCTTAATGCCACTTTACAGAGGAATTGTGAGACCCTTAAGCCAGGTACATACGGGCTCACCACTAATAAGAAGGAAATACTTGAGGACTTGGCAAATAATACAAGTGAATCATCAATATTGAGTCATTATGCTATTGCATTAAGTGCATTTCAACCACCCTTGTATGTCGGAAAGGCCAATAATTTAATTTTGTTGACTCCAAAGGCAAACGAATTGATTGAATATATTCTATCCATAACAAGTTTTCCGCCGTTTAACGGACGATACGGATGATATTTTGGAGGTAGGAAAAATGAATTTATCAAATTTTAAACCACCCAAAAATGTAGGAAATTGGACAAACGAATATGAATTTACCTCGGGCATATTTAATCTATCTAGCAGGACCTATGCAGTTCAAGTAATTAACTGGTAATACATCACCGGACAAAAATTGTCCAAAAAATTTCGAAAAATATCGCAAAAACCACTTGACTTTTCAGAATCACCACCATAATCGCGAAGGATACCTTTTTTACAGGGTATATCTTCCAGATTAAAGGTGGTTTACCAATGTCAGCGTTGCAAAAACCGAGATTTATAGAGCTCCATCATAGTGAATGTGCGGGAGCGCCCATTCTAAAAAGTTTGTGGGAACGTTTTGACTTTTCTCTGCTGCTCACTCAATCCGGCATCATGAAACGGAGTGGAACTCCGTCGTGGCTCATTTGCTTTCTCTATGTCATCGGTCTTGTTTCCAACTGTCCTTCTGTCGTCCAAATGGCGGAGCTGGTCAATAGGGATGCGCTGCTCAAAGCAATGTTTCAGCCCTGGAAACCTGCTCAATATACATTGAGCCGGTTTTTCACTAACAGCTTTGCATGGACGACGTTTGGAAAAAAGCGCATAGAGCGACTGCAGCAGGATCCTTTGACCCGGCTGACGGATGGAGACGTAATCAACCTTGATGATACCCACAGCGCCCATCCCTATGCCAGTCAGCTTCCGTTTCTCAGCCGGCTCTATGACCATTCCCTCAAAATCTATGTATGGGCGGCGAACCTCGTGGTTCTTCAAGCCGTGCTGAAAAGCGGATTAGAGTATCCGTATGGCACAAGCCGGCAGTTAAGGGCGGGGGCCTTACAAAATTGGATCTTGCCAGGCAGATGCTGCTGATGCTGCGTGAATCCGTCTCCTGCCGCTTATGGGTTGCAATGGACCGATGGTACCTGTGCAAAAATTTCTTCGCCTTTCTGGAGGCGAACAACTTTGATTGGGTCACCAAGGCTAAGCGCAATACGGCTTTATTCCGTAAAGTCATCGAACCCGGGACCCGCCGGGAACGCTTTGTTCCGCTGACTCCGGTCATGCTCATCCGTGAAGTGTTCAGGAATTTAACGCGCCAGGCATCATCCGGCTTGTGTTCCATCTCCATTCCGGATATTTACATGAAGCGCCCTTACACCACGGTTAATAAAAAAGGGGAGCAGGTCACCAGGCAGCGATTTGTTCCGGTCGCGGCTGTTGCCGCCATGCGGTTAAAAGAAGATGAACATCCCGAAACGAATTCCGCCGAAACAGAGGGGGAAGACGGACCTGCCACCTATAAAGGGGCGTACCTGCTCATCAGCAATCGGCATGATGTCCCGGAAGAAGCATTGCGTACATACGTCAAGCGATGGCGGATCGAAGTATTCTTTCGTACAGCCAAGCAGGAACTGGCTTTTGAAAAGTGCCATTCAGAATCCGAAGCGCATCATCATGCCCACTTCGAGCTGCTGTTCGCCGCTGAGACCTTGTTAGCGGTTGCCCTGTTTGAGCTGAACAAAGAAAAAACGAGTGATGAAGGCTGCACTCACGGCGAAATGGTTCGCGGCCTCTTCCACACTCGTTGTCAGATTCGCGTAAACAGCCGCAAAGGTTGTCCACGGATCTCCATTGATTGTGACACAAAGGTGCGGCAATTTTCAAGGCTTATTGAATTATTTTGGCCGGAGCATTATCTAATGTTTCTTTGGGTTACGCCTAAACCAGAAATTTACCTATATTTACCACGAGCTGCATAGGTCATGAAATGAACAACCATTTTGGACGGAATCCCAGAGGCATAGTTCTAGCGATAGCTATACTTGCGATTTTGATATTACGCCCTATGGACATGCTTTAGCTGAAGCTTGTGAACGAGACAGAGTCATCGTATCTTTTGAACATAAGAATTTTCAAAAAGAAACATTGGATATATTCAAAAATGGCTTCCTTATTACTTTGATAAATATAATTAATCCTGTGACACTCTCGAACTTGTTATGTGAAAACAAACTAATAACAGACCCTGCCATTTTTTGTCGCTATAGATATAATGGAACCAAGCTTTCTTTTGATTTGCTAGAGAGTGAATTTGGATTCAATGAATTGCAACAAGAAGAAATCAAAGCATTCCTGTCTTCATTTGAATTTTTTGTTGAACTATCGTGGGATGACATAGGAAAAAGTGACGGACTACAGTACAAGCCATACTCTCCTTCTTCCAAACATAATGATTGGTTTAGAAGCGTGGTGAAAAAGTGGCCGAAGAGTCGATAGAAAGTTGAACAGCGTCAGCGGTCGCCTTTGTAGACGGATTTTCCCCGCTTTAGTGGTTTAAAATGAAAAAAATCCGGCTACAAGAGCGAGTGGAAACTTCTATCGACCGCAGGCTACTCGTTTTTCACCGCCCTTTTAGAAATTCGCCATACAAGGGGAAGGATATCTATAAGTTTAGAACTAGTCAAAAATATCGTTGCTTTGGTTTCCGTGAAAATGAAGTGTTTTATGTTTTAAGGTTTGAGCGTGATCACGAATATAGTGACAACGGCTGACAATTTAGCATCTTAAAATGATAGATGTATAAACACTTGAAGACGCATGAAGATCGGAGATATCTATAAGTGGACATGCTGTTAATAATACAGCTCAAACAAAGAAATAACAACGTTCTAATTGGGGACGAAAGCTATCACTATAGAGCAAATGGCATCCAAACAGGACCATGCTGAAATGCAGAAAACCCTTATAAATCAAGGCTTTAGCCTGCCGCGGCAGATGGGAACCAAATAGCCTGTGTTCCCGCATACAACGAATATGTTTTTCTCAAGTGCATTGAGATTAAAATGATACCTGCCGTAAAACTGCCGCAAAAATCCGTGAAAAAGTCTAGTAAAGAAAAAAAATACTAAGATAACTGACTGCAAGAACATTGATTCTATGCGGGATTAAGTAATTATAACAGATGCCGCGGTAACGAGATTGCTTCCCGCATACGGTGCATGTATCGGCATTTATGGGAAATGTTCCAGGTCATTTAATGTAATCCATAATATGCAATGTTTGTTTTACTCATGGATAAATTGTCTTTATTCGCCGCGCACACTTTTTTATTATATTTAAAGTGACGTTGATGTATCCATACTATGTGTATTTTCTGTGTAACACTACCTAAAGCACATTTTTTCTTCTGTTGAATATTGCCTACTGATCTTGATTTTTCTTACTCCATCTATTTATTAAAGGCTCATAATATTCGTATATTTCAAAAATCACCGTATAACAGAGGGTCAGGGTTGCAATTCCCAAATGCGAAATTGAAATATCCGTTAAATAATAATCCAGAATATAGATGAATAAATAAGTTACGAGATACGTTGTTACCATATCGAATATATTTTTGTAAACCTCGCGCCCTTTAAATACACTTTCTTTAATTACTTCAAGGATAAAGCCAATAACCAAATTAAATGGACTAAAAATAACTATGGCAATTGAAAAAAGAAATCCAACACTATTTGTTTTAATTTGAATTCCCAGCAAGGGGATTTTTGATAAACCTATGATTAGTAAAAAATTCAAGCCAACAAATAACCCAATCGAACCTACTACAAGAATACATAGAAGAATAACGAATATTATCTTCCAGAAAATCGGAGTTTTTGTCAAAGTCATCGCTCCAATTGAGAAATCAAGCAAGCCCCGACGTATATCGAGGCTTGCCTAGTTGGTTAAGATTCTAAATTCTTCTGCTCTATATATTGGCTGGCGAATGAGTTGTGGAAAACGTTCAATATCCAGTCATATAGTTTGTTTTTTTTAGAATACGCGTTAATAACACACTAACCACTACACACATCTCATATGCGATGCGTGTAGTGGTATTGAAAAAAATTTTAATTACCTACTATAGCATTTATTCCTAAATCATTTTCTACCAGTGAAGCTTGAGAGTATATAGATTCGTTAGCGCCAGAAGCTTTCAGGACTCCAGCTAAGGCAGAGTTATATCCACTTTCTTTAAATACAGGACCTCCACTATCTCCTTGCTGGGAAAGGAAAGACGCGGATCGTAAATTAGTCATCCAAGGTCCAAATATTCCGGTTGACATAGTTTTGTTTTTTAAAGTACCGCATCGAATACTTTTCGATGTATCTCCAAAACTGCAAACATAGTCCCCAACCATGTCACTATATGCCTGTTGAACCTCTGTAAATGGTCTTACAGATAACGAACCGATGTATCTAGACGTTGTATTATCACTTGAAGTTTGAATTGCCATAGAATCTGAGTTATTGACATTATTATATTTTGTTACAGGGCCAATGGCTGAGCCATTATAGTACCATGTCTCCCCCAGTGTACCGCAGTGCCCCGCTGTGACGATATAATAATTGGAATCATATCTTCCTCTTGCGCTAAAAGCTGATGTGCAGCTTTTCGTATTACTTCTAATGCCAGATCCGCCAATAATCGCTCGGTCAACGGGGCTCCATGAATTATCTACTTTGAATTGTACAAAGTCTTTGCCAAACTTCTCGTTTACATCAGCAATTAGCGCTGGGTCGTTATCTTTAATGCTAATTACTAATTTATTTTCTTGAACGGACAGTTCTAAATAGTTGATTTTAGTTGGGTCCTTTGCAAAATACTTGTCCATTTCATTTTTCTTTTCTTCTAATTGAGCATAAGAGAATTGTGTATCATAAAATTCCACATTTTTATGTGGAAAGTTACTTTGAATAGTCTGTTTGATTTCATTTTTACTTGCGTTTTGGGTTATTCCAACTTTTAAAACTCCTCCGCTAGAATTATGTGAAAAATACATTCCTCCAAAAACGTCCTTTAAACTCTTTTGAATTATTCCATCCCTGAGTTTCTTTGCATCCTCGATGACTTGGTTCCGATTATTCAAATCTTTAAATTCCTCGTCGTTCAAAGCTATTCCAAAAAGCTTCTTCCTTTCAACAAATGCAGCACTTTTGTTAACATCTTTGATGAAATTATCATCGGTATTCAACCCTAGTTCGGCCCGAAACCTCTTTTCTTGCGAAATGTCCTCTATCTCATTTCCTTGAGCCTGGATGACTGAAGGAAGAAATAGAGTAATGGAGAGTGACATTGCCATGCAGATTCCTTTGATTTTTTTCATTCAATTGCCTCCTAAAATTTTTTTTGATTCAAGAAAGTATTAAAATTTATATATAAATACTCATTGAATCCATATTTTGAAAAGAAAAAGAGGAATAATGTAAATATCTATGGTCGTATAATAAAATATGGTAAAATGTACAAGTAGTAAAAAATCATTTAGGATGGTGCTGAAAAAATGAAAAAGTTAATCTCCGGTTTAACTGTGGGGGTAGTTCTATCAACATGTACGATTGCTTATTCCTCTGACACGATTCAGGCAACTTTATTCCCTGCAAAGCTAACATTTAATGGAGTAGAAAAAAAGCTTCCGCAAGACTACGCTGTTTTCAACTATAATGGGCACGCATATCTTCCTATTCGTTTTATTGCGGAAAATATGAATGCAGGGATTCGATACGACGAGAAGTCCAAAAGTATTTCCGTAAATTATTCAGACCCAAGAGAGAAGTTGGCTTTATTAAGCTCTATAAAACAAAAAGACCAGTATGTCCTTTCAATTCATTCGGCTAAAGAAACCTATAGCGAGGGAGATGCAATTAATGTCTGGGGAAGTCTAAGCTTTAGAGGAAATGAAGTAAAAATCAGCCATGGAGCCCCTTTGTTAACCTTTTCCCTAAAAGATGAGTCCGGTTATATACTTGAACAATATTCGGAACTAAGTTCAACAACCGATCAATTGAAGACAAATAACGAATATATGGTGTCCTTGCCTAATAACTTTGTTCGTGAATATTATTTTCAGAAAAATAATCTCAAAAATGAAGATGATTACAATAAAACTTCTTTGACTCTAGGGAAAGGAAAATATACCATAGGGCTCAGAGCGAATTTCTCTGATGGCACAGAACAAAATATCACAACTGAGATCGATATAGTCGTTCACTAGGTTGGGAGCAGATGAAAATGCGGTTCTTAATGAATAAAATTTGATGACGAACCGTACATACATAATTTAACATAAGAAACAAATATATTTTAATGAGTAAAAATATATAAATTTATAATTTATTTGGGATATATCCTTGGTTTTTTTGGGATTTATCCCATTTGTCTCTTATCAATAGCGAAAGTTACCTTTTAAATTATTTCAATAAGCGTTAAAATTGATCCCTCGATTAAATTCCTTAATTGCTGATCGTTAATCCTTTCTCTCCCGCAAAAGCCCAACTGTTTCCCCTTGTGTTTAATCAAAGAAGCAACAATATCAATATTGCCTTCCGATAACATCATCTTGAATGCCACGTTCTTTCAATTGTTCAATTTCTTTTTTAGTTCCGATTTTTTCAATAAACTTTGTTCAGTTTCTTTTATCTCAAGCAAGAATTAGGGGATATCATGATAAACGGTTAATTGTAAGATGAAACATACTTTGTTATAATTAACCATCGTATAATATTGAATAAAAAGGAAGGTATGTATTACGATGGATATTCATGCTAAGTTCCAGAATAAAACCATCTCAGATATCATCTTCCAACTTAGAAAAGAGAAAAACTTGACATATTCAGAGCTTAAGAACTAACAGGTGTCAGCAGAAGTGTGCTGTATCGAATTGATCGTGGGGAGACGAAACATCCTGGATTTAGAACTGTAAAAGCCATCGCCACAGTATTTCCCACTCATTATAAAGAAATTATGGAGTACTACATTCAAGACGAGGAACGAATAGATGTTTTGTTTGAGATACTTAGTGAAATAGTTAATATAGAGGAGCGCTCTTCTTTAGTGCCAATGGTTGCTTTGAAGATACTACAATCCCCTCAAGGTGAGACGGAGGATAACTTACAGCGTTTATATGATTTTACTGGCAAGATAAGCGATTCTGCTTTGAAAGTGATACTTTATAAAGCAATTGTTAAATATTCCAGAGAGCATGGAGTAATGCAATATTTAGCCAAAGGATTGCTACAAAAGCACTTAATAGAACGACTCGATTTAATGCGATTGGAACAATCTTATCAAGATGGTCAGGAAATTTTACATTACACCAACTTTTTATCTTTTGAGGAACAAATCACTTTATATATGAGAATGGGATTACTGGCTTTTGCAGTAAAAAAATACGATGACTGTATCCAGTTGTGCCAGACCGGAATTGTTATGGAGAATAAAGATACCGAATTAAAAGCAAGAGTGTATCTTGCAATGATTAACTCATATTTAATATTAAAAAACTATGAAGAAGTGGAAAGAAATCTAGATATTTTCGAAAAATTTAATTATGAATTTGTCTCAGAATCAGCGAAAATTACACGTGCCATAACAAAAGCGAGAAAAAAGGAGTACGAAGTAGCCTTACCTTTGCTTCAAAAATACTTGGAAGAACTGAGTAGGAGCTATAAGATTCATATAGCGGACGAACTTTTTGAAATTTACTTTGAGATGGGCGATTTGAATGCATGTGAGAAACTAATAGAAAGAGAAAAAGACTTCTTGCCAGTAGATACGAACGGTCCTCAAATATGCAAAGCGATTGGGAAATACTACTTGCAGAAAGGGGAGTATCAATTTACCCTTGGATTCATTGACGAGGGAATCCAAAGTATCCTGAAAAGTATGGATTCATATGGGAGAGTGAATGCATTTAAGGAAAGAGAAGAATGTATGAACAAAATTGTTAATTATTGCATAAAAAGTAGAAATACAATAAAATTAAAACATCTCCTTCTCATGAAGGAGGTATATAGTCGCAAATAAGGTCTTTGAATTAATCTTATTCGGAGGCGAGTGTTATGAAAAAGAAAGTGCTATTGGCAGTCTTGTCTTTAGTTTTTGTTATAACTTTGAGCAATTTTCCACCAGATGTAACTCAAAAACCGGGTCATATTATCCAATATAGCGAGGTTGAACCCGGCTTGTAAAAATGATACTGAACATAAATATGTTATGAAAAACAGGTGCTAGTTGGCACCTGTTTTTTTATTCCACAAATGTAAACAAATCGTGAATAAAAGGAATAGCTGATATGCTAATGCTATTACAGCCTAATCTGAAAGGGGAATTTTTCCATGGGTGTATTGGCATCTAGAAAGGAGGATCATGCCCAATACGATATTAGCCATTTCAGTGACGAAGCATTGCAAAACGTTATGGAAAACATCCTGAGCCAAATGGAAGAAGCAGTACAGCAAGGCAAAAGCTTAACGAGCGAACATATGGTCCAACTGAGCCAACAGTTAGATAAGTACATTTTAATCGTCCAAACTAGGAAGATGGGGTGTATAAGCTGAGCCACTTTTTGAATATCAGCTCAAATCAATACTGTTCATTTTGAGGTGTGTTGATGCAAGAGGGTAGAGTGACCGGGGTTGTTAGAGTGGTAGATGATTTCGGGAGAATTGTAATCCCTACGGAGGTTAGGCGTGTTTTGAATTTAGATCCTAATGTCAGGACAGAGTATTTCTATGATGACGAGAGAAAGGCGATTATGGTTTATAAATACCGCGCCAAAGAATGTTTGTTCTGTTTAGGCCAGCAGCAAATCATATATTTCAAAAAGTTCTATATTTGTATGCCATGCATTCAAAGCCTTCCGGCGCTTCAAGTTTTCCTTGAACGAGTGGAACGTGAACGGGCAGATGCGGCACAAAAAGCTCTTGCGAAAAAGAAAAGAATGACGGCAAGAAGGAAAGAAACCTTGGATCGCCTGCATCAAGCGATGAAGGAAAACCCGAAAGCTTCGCAAAAGGAACTTGCTGAAATCTTAGGAATTTCACAATCATGGATCAGTCAACTGCTCAGGAAGCATGGAGTTTCATAAATGTGCTAACTCTTTCGATAATTGCTTTTATTCGCTTATACCGAATGAGAAAATACATGGCAATTTTGCATATTGAAGACGGAATCTAAATTATTTCAACCGAAATATCTACAATGATTATGATAATGGAAACAGGTGGGTGAATGTCCATTAATCGTGTTCAAGATGTAAGCGAATTAATCAAGCTTACTGGCGAACGTGCAAAATTAGCCCATTTCCATCCATCGAGTATAGCTATATACTTATGTCATGGGCATGGAAATAGCCCTAAAACGGGGAAGGGAATGGTAGTATGAAACGAGCAAGCGAGTTAACCTCCTAAAATACGCACTTTACTATTTTAGGAGGTTATCCAATTGAACTTCACTGTAATCGATATGAACAAATGGGAAAGACGGGCGTACTTCGAACATTTTATGAATGTGACCAGATGTACATTCAGCATAACGGCCAACTTGAACGTTACCAAACTAATCCCAACCCTTCGGGCAAAAGGCATCAAGCTTTGTCCTGCGTTTCTTTATATGGTTACAAGAACGGTGAATGCGCACCGCGAATTTCGGGTTTGTTTCAATAAAGATGGGGAATTGGGGTATTGGAAAAACATGCAGCCCAGCTTTACCTTTTTTCATAAAGATGACAAAACGTTTTCTACCATGTGGACCGATTTTTCCAATGACTTCGGACTGTTTCATCAAAACTATTTGGATGATATGAACACGTATGGCGAAGTAAAGGGCTTATCTGCAAAAGGAAATGAGCCGCCGAATACGATCAATGTTTCATGTATTCCCTGGGTTAGCTTTACCGGGTTCAATCTGAATATTTATACGGATGGGCGGTATTTGCTGCCGATTACGACGTGCGGCAAATATTTTGAACAAGCCGGCGAAATTTTGCTGCCCGTTTCTTTGCAGGTTCATCATGCGGTTTGCGACGGATACCATGCCGGTATTTTTATGAATGAATTGCAGGAGATGGTTGATAATTGCGAGCAATGGTTGCTCTAACAATTCCAGCTATGTTAAGAGGGGCGTGCCCCCTCTTTTTTTGCGTTCAATTTATTTTGCTTCAGAAATAACTAACCAAATCTCCATCACGCAACACTTCAAGGGCTAATCTCTCCGTCATATTGCAACCTGGCCTAGTTTTTCATCCTTGTCGTTAAAGAAAGCAAGGTTGGTTCCAATCTCGGCTTTTCTAGACATTTTAACCGTTTGACACTTCCCTTGAATTATAATTAAGATATGAGTTAATCAGGGCTTTGCATTTTGGACTACGAAGGGAAGATAGGACCTTGATTCATATACTAGTTGATCCGACAGACAAAACAGCCTGGTATCCTAACTATTTATCCGGATTAAGAAAAGGACTTCAAGAAGCGAATGTTGATTTTAGATTCAGTCCAGATTTGCCTGAAAATCCAGATGATGTGGTCTTGATTACAAGATATACATTATTCGACTTGATTCGTCAGGCTAAGCCTACGCCAAAGCATCTCATTATTATGGAGCATGACGTATGGAATCCTTTTACCAATGTCGTTGATCCGGAGACATTATGGATTTTTCAACATCCATCTTGTAAGGCGATTCTGTATACCAATCCGTCGATGTTGGAATGGGGAGAAAGGTCAACGGGTCCTAACAGTTCCGTTAAAGTTATTGCAGCCGGCTTTCCATATGATCATGAGAAGATCAATGCAATTATTGACGAGACCAAACCAACGAAAGACCGAGAGAAATTGGTTGTATTTCCCGGACGATTGAATGAGTTCTATCAACCGTACCTATCGGTTAGAATGGCAATGGAACTCAAGGATAAGGGGTATCGAACCGTGATTACCTCTCCTGTTGAGCCGCAGATCCATTACCCTGTGAGCTTGTGGAGGGATTTGGGCATTGAAGTTGGGAAGTTACCCCAGCAAGAGTATTACCGACTTCTGTCAAAGGCAAAGGCTGCCATTTCAGTAACGATCGGCGGAAGTTTAACCTTAGCATTATACGAGGCATACTTGCTTGGGGCAAAACCCATCATTCCTATGGATGTAAATGGACGACCCCCCTTCACTGAAATTTATGAGCCAAGATATGATATCTTAAATCCGCGTGAAGCGTTACGAATGATTGATGATGATACAGAAATTCATATCGATAAAAAGTGGTTCGACTATAGACGCTATGTTGAGATATTGCTAGACACCATTGATTCTTGTTGTAAATAACGAACAAAGGAGACAGAGAGGTGAATAATGAATTTGAAAAATATCGAAGTGACATCCAAGGATCGGTTCAAGAACGAGTTAGAACCGCGCTTTGTAGCCCGGACTTAAGCATTGAACAAAAAAGGAAGATGCTAAAATTCATTAGGCCTGAGCAATTGGAGTTCTTCCTTAAAACAATCCCCAAAGAAATCCGAGAGCAGATTACTTAATTCACTCCTCGGCAAGCTGGCGTCAAAACTAAACTGTCGTCAGCTTGTTTATCTTGCTATGCTCCTTCTAAAACCCCATTCTGCCCCTGTACATAAATGATGCGCCCAAACCCACTGTCGTAATACTTTCGCCCTGTTCGGTGGCTCCAAACTATGGAATAATCATCCTCAGGAAGACAACGCCGCAAGGCGCGCAGCTTCCGGCAAAATCTCTTCAGGCTATCGCCATCCTTCCTTCTACACCTACCCTGATCTTAGGGTGGCGGCTTTCCTGAAGCGATTGACCATCAGGCTATCGCATCTCTTCCTTCTACCTAACCCTGATTTTAGAGATGCGAATTTCCTGATGATGATCTATCCGTTATGGAGAGGAGGCATCCGGGCTGCCGTATTTCTTTGCTTCCCGGAGTCTTATAATGAGAAACGTCATTTACCTGAGAAGAAGCCGAAAAGTCATCGTCCAACCCGGCCGTCACGTTCTTCCCGATAAATATATGGCAACCGCCTTGAAAAATATCGAGTACCTGGGCTTTACGTTCTCCAAATCGTTAATGGAAGTCCTTCGGACTCTGTCCATCGAAGAATTCACGGCGTTCTACCACCAGCTTGTGGCGGACTTGAAATCGCTCCTGGGAGCGAAGGTGAACTTCAAGCCGATGTACCCCAATTTTCCCGAGCAAATGATGCTGCTCAGCCAAGCCGAGCTGTATCTGAACGCCATCTATCACTACATCACCCTTGAACTGCCCGAGCACGAGGCTATCGAGAGACTCCCATTGCTGGATCAAGTGGATTTGAAAATCATCGATCTGGGAAGCCCGGAAGAGTTTGATCAAACGATCCGCAATCTTATCGCGGCGAACGGCTCGATTTCCGAGCAAGATAAGGAAGATATCGAATGGGTCATCGCAGCCTACGACGATCTGGGCGCCGTGCTGCCGGGCGAGATTCCTTTGAAAGAAAATGTAGGCTTTGTGGTCGGTGCACTGCTTAAGTACAATAAGGCCAGCCTTGACCTCGTCAGCAAATACGTGAAGACCGCAACGGACGTGCTGCGTTTGGCTGCGGCGCTCTCGGATGGGGATGTCAGTCTGGCGGCGAACACGAAGTTCCGCAAATTCAAGCGTGCCGAAAGGCGCTTGCTTCTCGGGCTGCTGAACCGGTGCGGCAATATCGTCGAAGATATGCTGCGCTATAAGCATCGCTGGATACGTCTTGGAGAAATTTTGCACCCCGCCGAATACAAAAACCGGTACGCTCGCTGCCAAGAGGCCTTCGATATTGTCCGCAACGATAAACCGTATGAAACGTTCAACGGAAAAGTGGAGCATGCGCTTCGCCGGAAGGATACGCTGCTCGCGGCAGCTTTGCTGAAAACGCGCGCGGGCGAATTTGCCAGACGGTTGGATCATCTGCTGCGGCTCTCCGAGGATACCGCGCAAGTGATCGGCCAGTTCGCCGAGGTTGCCGATCAGGCATCCACGCCGGTGCTGCTGCAGGTCATGGCTCATTTTAGCCATCGGCAGGAGAGGCGCGAGCTGCGCACCTTTTTCCCAAAAGGAAATGTGGCGAAGGCCGCGGCCATTCCGAATATACTGCCGGGTATTCATCCCGATGCTTGTGAAGCAGTGGTCGACACATGCAGACGTACCTTAATCCGCCGCTTCTCGGAGCTTCCGCCGCTAGGAGACGTTTATATCGACGAAAGCTTGAAGCAGTATTTGATGCCGTTCTCGCAGCGGTCGGCCAGCAAAGCGCTGCGTACCATCGTTCGAGGCAGCCGGGTTCGGATGCCGGAAGGGGATACGATCCGCTTTTTCCTCTGGTGGAAGGAAGGGATGGTCAACGGTAAGCATACGGAGCGCGTCGATATCGACTTGTCGGCGGTGATGTATGATAAGAATTGGCAGTATGTTGAGCATATTTCGTACACGAATCTGCGGTCCGACAAATACAAAGCCGCGCATAGCGGAGATATTACATCGGCTCCCCAAGGCGCTTGCGAGTTTATCGATCTGCATATTCCTTCGATCGTCCGGTATGGCGGCCGATTCATCGTCGCTTCGCTGAATTCGTTCACGGAGCAGCCCTATTGCAACTTGCCGGAATGCTATGCCGGTTGGATGATGCGGCAGTCCCCGAAGACCGGGGAGGTATTCGAGCCTTCGACCGTGGCCGATAAAATCGATCTCACCGCAGATACCCGGATCGCCATTCCGGTCATTCTGGATCTAATGGAACGAACCGTGATCTGGACGGATTTGGCTTTGAAGAAGTATCCGTATTACTACAACAATGTTGAGGGCAATCAAAAAGGGATGGTCGTGATGGGGAAAGCCATGACCACGCTGACGAAGCCGACCCTATATGATTTGTTCACGCTGCACGCGACGGCCAGAGGCCGTAAGGTAGAGCAGGCGGACGAGGCCGACACGGTGTTTGCCGTAGACCGGGGCGTTACGCCTTATGATATTAGCACGATTATGTCGGAGTTCGTGGTATGAATGGACGTATATTGGAACGCCTTATGGGGCGTTTCTTTTTTCTTTGAACCTCACGGCCTCCATATGATCTAATGTATAGCGCAACGCGGGGAGGCTGAACGCCGCATCGACTTTTTCCAAGACATAACGTCGAATATCAAAAAGACCGTTTATCCAAAATGAGATAATAGAGTGGCAATACCGGTTTAAGATTTTGCTTTTTCGAGCGAATGAAAAACTTCACGTTTCAACCTTTAGCAAATCGTATTCATGCAAGACGAGCTCCTTTCAGAAGCAAGCTGGCATGATTATGTTCACATGCTGTGTGTTATAATGAAGATGACGCAACTTCGAACCAGGGGTGAACACGAATGAAAAAGGGAAACGAACTAAAGGAAGTGCTCAAACATATGGAGCGGTCTGTTCAGATGAAGGCCAAAAAAGCCGGGGCTCCGCTATATTATATTGAGAACGGAAAACGTATTCGACAAGAACCATCCGGTGAAAAATTTGTCCAAATTATTGACTCGGATGGTAATCCGGCCGATATTAAGCTTTAAGAGGAGACCCTTATGCCTGAAATGACTGTGTTTGCGGGTTGTAACGGAGCCGGCAAGTCGACTCTCATTGAGCATTATGGCGAAGAGTTCGAAACTATTATTAACCCGGATCTCTTTGCAAGGGTATTAAATCCTGAGAATCCACGAAAAGCCGATCTCTCAGCCGGTAAGCAGGCACTGAAAGAGATCAGGGGTTGTCTGGATAGTGCCCGAAGCTTTGCAGTGGAAACGACTTTGGCTAGCGAATTTTACTTGAAGCGAATGGAAGAAGCGAAGTCGCGTGGTTATCGTGTCTACCTATATTACGTCGGTCTTCAAGATGTTCAGTTGCATGTTGACCGAGTTCGCACTCGTGTAATAGAGGGGGGCCATTTTATCGCTACCAATGACATTCTACGCCGTTATGATGCCTCTCTTTCAAATCTAAAAAGAGCGATTTCATTATCCGATTATGCAGTCGTTCTCGATAACACAGACCGCACTCCAAGAATACTTTTAGAGTGTACAGACGGTGTTATTACAGATCAAGTGAAACACTGGCCGGCTTGGTTAATAAACGCATTGGGCCAAACGTAGTGGCCTGCCGTTCTTCTTTTTTGTGGGAGTTGTTTCTTTTTAAACCTTCCTTGCACTCCCGATATCCTGCCATGCGATAATTCCACGTTTCCAGATAGAAGGACCAACAAAATGAATAAGAGACCTGCTTTATCGCCCCCGCATCCCCAGGATCATCATCTTCTTGCGGTCGTACTGGTCGGCAAGCCCCCCCGGGTAAACGAAAGCATAAGAAACGACGGCAAAAATGAGAGATCATTGCCGACTGGTTCTGCTGCATTCAGGCCGGCCAGCTGCGACCTTTTGTATGATCGCCTCCACGTTCCGTATCCATATCCCTTTTTACGAAAAAGGATCGCCTCCCCCGCTGTCGAATCTATAGTCATCATCTTGGAGAGAAGGAATGTCGTATGAGCAACTACCCTGTCGATGTCAGCCATTTTCATGATACCTTACTGCGGTTAAAAGGAATTGTCAGCGTGGAAAGCAGCGTGGAGAATTTGGAGCCGGTCGACGGCGAAATGCTTTCCTTGTCTGAGTATGCCCACCTGCCGCACGGCACTTTAAGGCGCACCAACGGCGGACTGGAGAACGAGGTGTTCCTCCAGTTTGAATTTGAGATCGAACGGTCCGAGGAGGGCCTAGTCGCCCTGGAGTTTATTGCATGGTTTGTCCGAGACCAAGCCAGAGGCGGGAATACCATCCAGTTGCGTCCTTTTGCGCTTCCGCCGGAAACGCCGTATGGAAGGCAGCTCGGAACGACCTTGAAATTCCATATCGATTTGTTTGTCGATGATGTCGTCGATACGCTCGAACCGGCTTTTGCGAGAATCAGAGAGATGAACGCTTCCTTAAATCTGGCTATACGGCTGTATCAAATTCCAGTTAAACCCAGCGCTATATGACGATTGTCATACCCTCGATCTGACGTTTATGACTATTGCCGGCGGGGCGCATTTTCTATAATGGACAATAGAAAACCTGCGTCCGACGTTCTATAACGTTCCCCGCGCGTCTTATCGAGGAGGAAGTCAACGAATGTACCAAGAAAGTATTGCCCATTTGAAAAAGAACGTCGGTCCCTTTGAGAAAACCGATACGAAATCAAGCCTATGGCAGCTTGTGAATACGCTGGGGCCGCTGTTGCTGCTCTGGTATGCGGCGTATGCCAGCTTGTCCGTTTCATACTGGTTAACGCTTCCTCTGACCATCGTGGCCGGTGGCTTTGTGGTCCGGACTTTTATTATTTTCCATGACTGTTGTCACCAATCGTTCTTCAAAAGCAGGCTCGCAAATGATATACTCGGAACTATCACGGGTGTCATGACGCTCTGTCCGTACGAGCAGTGGAAATACAGCCATTCGATCCATCATGCCACAAGCAGCAACCTCGATAAGCGCGGCGTCGGGGACATCTGGATTCTTACCGTGGACGAATATGTCGCCGCTCCGTTATGGAGACGGATCGCTTACCGGATTTACCGGAATCCGCTGGCGATGTTCGTCGTAGGGCCGGTCTACGTGTTTCTGCTTCAATACCGCTTTAACCGCAGGGGAGCGAGACGCAAAGAGCGGATCAACACCTACGTGACGAATCTGGCTATTGTTGCTCTGTATGCGCTGCTGATCTGGGCGATCGGCTGGAAGGCGTTTGTTCTGGTCCAAGGTCCGGTCTTTTTCGTCTCCGGCTTGCTGGGGATCTGGATGTTTTACGTGCAGCATCAGTTCGAGGATTCCTACTTCGAGAACGAGGAGCAGTGGAGCTACGTGAAAGCGGCCGTGGAAGGGAGCTCTTATTACAAGCTTCCGAAGCTGCTGCAGTGGATTACCGGCAATATCGGGTTTCATCACGTGCATCATTTGAGCCCGAAGGTGCCGAACTATAACCTGGAGAAGGCGCATGAGGCCACGCCCGAGCTGAAGAAGGTCACGACGCTTACGATCGGCACTAGCTTGCAGTCGCTGCGTTTCCGCTTATGGGACGAGAAGGGCAAGACGTTTGTGGGCTTTAAAGACATCAAGCATTTGCTCCGCAAGCCGGCGGCGGCCAGCCAGGTGAAAAGCCCCAGTCCGAGCTTGCAAGGAAAATAAAAGCCTGTTTCCAAAGACAAGGGTGACGCCATGCGCAAGTGGATTCAAATTATTCACAAAAATACGGGACTTAGCCCCTATGTATGGGTCGTCTTTTATATTCTTCCGTTTTATTTCATTTTCAGCTCTTCTTCGACGTATGAAGTAGCCGTCGGCATTACGATGATCATCGGCTTTTTTATATGCTATGTGCTTACCTTTGTGTCCAAAGGGTGGCTGGTGTACTTCTGGACCAGCGTGCAGATCGGCATTTCCATTACGATGAGCCTGCTGTTCGGCTATGTATATTTCTCGTTGTTTCTGGCGTTTTTTATCGGCAATATTCAGCATCGGGTCGGATTTTTCACGTTGTATTCGATCCATCTGGTCAGCACGCTGGTCACGATCAATTACGGCTTCGTGACGCAAAATCCGGTCATTATTACGCAGCTGCCGTTTGTGCTGGTCAGCTTGATCGGCGTGATTCTGCTGCCGGTGAACACGTACAACCGGAATAAGCGGGAGAAGCTGCAGGACGAGCTGGAGGTGGCGAACAAGAAGATCTCCGAGCTCGTCAAGCTCGAGGAACGCCAAAGAATCGCCCGCGACCTGCACGACACGCTTGGCCAGAAGCTCTCGCTCATCGGCCTCAAGAGCGATCTGGCCGGGAAATTGATCGGCAAAAACCCGAGCCGCGCCCAAGCCGAGCTGAACGACATTCACCAGACTGCCAGAAGCGCGCTGAAGGAAGTGCGGGAGATGGTCACTCAGATGCGCGGCACGCGGCTGGAGGATGAAATGTTTCGGGTCAAGCAGATGCTGAAAGCGGCGCAGATCGGTTTTGTCCTGGAAGGCAGCCCGAAGCTGACCAACACCTCGCTGCTGAACGAAAATGTAGTCAGTATGTGCATCAAGGAAGCTGTTACCAATATTGTCAAGCACAGCGGCGCTTCCACCTGCTGGATTGCCATCAAGCCGTCGCGGACGGAGCTGGTGGTCCGGGTGCGGGACGACGGATGCGGCCTGGGAGCGCAGGCGGATTGCCTGCGGGGCAACGGACTGGGAGGCATGAAGGAGCGCCTCGAATTCGTGAACGGGAGCCTGGAGATCGGTCCGGGTCCGGGAACGATGATCGTGATCAAAGTGCCGAATGTGTTCAAACAACCGGAAAAGGAGGCGGGAGGATGATTCGCATTGTCATTGCCGAGGATCAGCGGCTGCTGCTGGGCGCGCTGGCTTCCCTGCTCGACTTGGAAGAGGACATGACGGTCGTCGGACGGGCCAGCCATGGCGAGGATGCGGTCAAGCTGGTCCGCCTTCATAAGCCGGATATTTGCATCATGGATATCGAGATGCCGGGGAAGAGCGGGCTGGAGGCGGCCGAGGAGCTGAAAGGCCTCGGCTGCAAGGTGATCATCCTGACGACGTTTGCCCGCTACGGTTATTTCGAGCGCGCGCTGAAGGCCGGGGTGCACGGGTATTTGCTCAAGGACAGCCCCAGTGAGGAGCTGGCGGATTCGATCCGCAGCGTCATGGCCGGCCGGCGCATCTACGCCTCGGAGCTGGTCGACGAGGCGGACGGGGAGGAGAATCCGCTGACCGAGCGGGAGCAGGAGGTGCTGCACCTGATCGCCGACGGGAAGAATACGAAGGAAATTGCCAGTCAGCTGTATATTACCACCGGGACCGTCCGCAATTACATTTCCGTCATTCTGGATAAGCTCGGCGTCAGCAACCGGATCGAGGCGATCATGCGGTTTAAGGAAAAAGGATGGTTCAAATAACCGCTGTACAAGTCACAAGGAGGCCGATACCGTGAAAAGCTTGCTTGTAACGGGCTACAAGGCGTCGGAGCTTGGTATTTTTTCCATGAAGCATCCCGGGATCGGGATTATTAAGAAGGCGCTGAAAAGCCGGTTCGCCGCTATGCTGGACGAAGGGCTCGAATGGGTGATCGTCAGCGGCCAATGGGGCGTGGAGCTGTGGGCGGCCGAGGCGGCGCTCGAAATGAAGTCGCAGGGCTTCGAGCTTAGGCTCGCTGTCATTACCCCGTTTCTGGAGCAGGAGGAGAACTGGAGCGAAGAGAAGCAGGCCGCTTACCAGCAGGTGCTGGCGGGCGCGGACTATGTGAACAGCGTCACGAAAAGCAAATATAGCGGGCCGTGGCAGTTTCGGGCGCGGGATCAATTTTTGCTGCGCAATTCCGACGGTCTGCTGCTTGTCTATGACGACGAGAACGAAGGCTCGCCCAAGTTCATCCGGGAGGAAGCGCTGCGTCTGGCGGATCAGGAGTATTATCCGATCCAGAGCATCACGGCGTACGATCTGCAGAGCGCGGCGGAGGAAGAGGCGCTGCTTCACCAATATGACGAATAAGACGTACACGAACGTCAGGTCGATCTTTTGCGGCTTGGCGTTTTTTCGTATTGTCATGGGTAATGAGAAACGATCCGCCGCTTCCCAAGCTATGGTAAGATGAAGGCAAGGAGGACGAATGTTCTCCTTTTCACCTTCGGTTCGGGGAGGACTTCCCATGCGGACATGGATTCAAGCGCTTTCGCTGCGCGGCAAGCTGATGGCGGGCATCGTCGTGTGCTTATTGCTGCCGGCTGTCGTTTCCTTTTTTGTTTCCAACTGGTTTACGCAGGACGTGATGAAAGAGCAAGTAGCCGGAAACTCGCAGGAATCGTTAAAGATTGTGGACCAGTACGTAGGGAATCAACTGGATCGGATGCTGTATATTTTGAATCTGCTGCAGTTTGATCCGGACCTGCATTTATTCGTTACCGAGCTCGGCCAGATGGACCCGCTCCGCCAGCCGTACGAAACTGTTCAAACCAAGCTTAAGCTGAACAAAAGGCTGGACGCCATTCTCGCTTCCTTCGATCCGCTGTATTTGACGATTCTTTTGCCGAATGGGGACTTTTGGGCCAATTACAGCAGCTTTGACTTCGACCCGAAGCAATTGTTCGACAAGCCTTGGTACCAGGAAACGAGCGAATTGGCGCATTATCAGACCCGCTGGGTGGGCGGGGAACCGAACTATGTGCGCAATACGGATGGCGTCCGCCACCCTTACGTCCTTACGCTCGCCAAGTCTATTCGCTCCGGCGATCAGCTCAGAGCGGTGGCTGTCGTCAGTCTGGATGCGGCCGCTTTGCAAAAGCTGTTTTCCAGCTCGAAGAAGGAAGAGACGCTTCTCATTACGGACCGGGAAGGCCGGATCGTATTCGACAAGGAGATGGACCGTATCGGCACGCTGTTTCCGTTTCGCGACCAATTGCCATCCGAAGGACAGGCCAGCTTGATCGAGGTCGACGGCGAAGCCAATCTTCTCATCGCGGAAGAGCTCAATCCGCAATGGCGGCTCGTCAGCATGAGTCCTTATAAGCAGGCGTCCAAGCCGATCCAGGCGATTCGCCGCATCGATTTTCTTGTTCAAACACTGTGTTTAAGTGTGTTCGCCGGAGTTCTGCTCTATTGGACAGGAGCTTTGACCACCCCCATTCGAAGGCTGGCGCAGACCGTAGTCCGCATCGAATCCGGGCATCTGGGCGAACGATCCGGTATCCGGGGCCGGGACGAGGTAGGCCGGCTTGGGTTTGTCTTCGACCGGATGCTGGATCGGATCGAGACGATGGTCCAAAGCATCATCCGCGAGCAAGAGCATAAACGAAAAGCGGAGCTGGCCATGCTTCAGGCTCAAATCAATCCGCATTTTTTATTTAATATTTTGAACTCGATCCGCATGAGAATTCTGCTGCGCGGAGACGCGGAAAATGCGGACCTCATCAGTTCTTTGTCTTCGCTGCTGAGAATGACGATTAACCGCAACAACGAGTTCATCAGCTTGCATGAAGAGATCGAGATGATTGGGCAGTATGTCCGGCTGATTAATGTCCGGCTCGGAGACCGGCTTCATTTGAAGCTGTCGATCGCTTCGGACGCCGTGCTGGCGGAAGTGCCCCGGTTTGTGCTGCAGCCGATCATCGAGAACGCTTATCTGCATGGATTCGCCCGCAAAGGAGGAACGATCACGATTCATGCCCACCTGCTGGCAGACGGACGTCTGAACATCGCGGTTGCGGATTCCGGCGTCGGGATCCCGATGGAGCGGCTGGAAAGGCTTCGCGCCGATTTGCGGGGAGGAGAGGAAGCGAAGGAACGGGCGTCCGCGGGGCTGTCGGGCATTGGGCTCCGAAACGTTTATGAGCGGCTTCGGCTCATCTATAAGGAGCAGTGTTCTTTTGTCATGGATTCCGAGCTGGGCCAAGGCACGACCGTGACCTTGATTGTACCGCAGCAGCGAGAGGAGGAGTAAGGGATGTATACCGTCTTTGTTGTCGACGACGATCTTCCGGTTTTGCAATATCTGAAGGAATCGCTGCCATGGGAAGCGGTTCAATGCCGGTTGGGCGGCTGCTTTCAAGATCCGGAGGAAGCGCTATCTGCTGCCGGGGAAGCGCAGGTGGATATTCTGGTGACGGACATCGGGATGCCGGGAATGGACGGGATGGCGCTGATCCGGGCGATGCGCGCGCTGCATCCGGGGCTCAAGGTCGTCATTCTCTCGTGTCACGACGAATTTGATTATGCCCGACAAGCGCTCAAGCTTCATGTGACCGATTATGTGCTGAAAGAAACGATGACGGCCGGACTGATCGGAGATTTGCTTAAGCAGATGAAGGAGGTGCTTGATGCGGAGAGAAGCTCGGAAGCCGAGAAACGGGACATGGAAGCGAAGGTGAAGCAGAACGACAGCTTGCTTCGGCAAGCCTTCATGCTCCAGACCATACAGAGTCCCCTTCTTGATGTCAAGGAATGGGAGCGGCGGGCGCAGGAATACGGGATCGGCTTTTCCCAAGGGGAGTGGGTGCCGGTGCTGGCCTTTCCCGATCGTCCCCGGGAAGCGGTCGCGCGGTTTCGTACCCCCGAGCTGCTGCGGGATACGGCGGAGAATATATTGGCGGAAGCGCTCGGCACCGGAGCCTGCAAGGTGTTCCCTTACCAGCAGGGGGAGCTGCTGCTGCTGTTTCCTTTTTCCTCCGAACATCGCATCGGGAGCTGGAAGCAGGTGGAGGAGCTGCTTCGTACCCAGCAAAAGTGCCTGCTTCAATACGCGAAAGTGTCTTATTCGTTTATAGTCGGGCTGCCCTGCAAGGAGCCGCTCCGTCTCAAGGAGAACCTCGCGGCGCTCGTCGAGCTGGGAAAAGAACGGTTTTACATGCCGCACGGATCGGTCGGACGAATCGAGCAGGCGCTGCCCGTCGGAGGCTTGGGAGATGAGCTGTTGGCCCAGTATGTACCGGCATTGGAGGATTTCCGGCAGCTTGTTCTGCAAGAGAAAACGGATTCCATCGTCTCAACCGTCGGTAAATGGATGGGGGTTATGAGTGAAAACCGGTTTCACCCTGTGGAAGTGAAGGAATGGATGCTCAAAATCGTGCTGGAGATCCGCTTGCGGCTGAAGTCTCTTCAAATGACACAAACGAGCTTTGCCTCCGAGCTTCTGCATCATGATGTCATGGAGCTGGCCAGCCTGCAGGAGCTGGGCGAGTGGCTCCAACACTTCCTGAACCAAGCCGTGGAGTGCGCCGGAAGGATAAGAAAGGAATCGAAGCGCCGCGAGGTGCTGGAATGCCAGCGGTTTGTCGCCAGCAAGTGGCAGGAACGGGTCGGCCTTGAGGATGCGGCCGCGCATTTGCACCTCCACCCCAACTATTTGAGCCGGTTGTTTAAACGCGAGACCGGAGAAAATTTTGTCGAGTTCGTCACCCGGACGAAGATGGAGAAAGCGCAGGAGCTTCTGGAACGGACGGACAAAACCGTCGAAGAGATCGCCGCCATGCTCTCGTATGAGAACAAAAATTATTTTACGAAGCTGTTCAAAGCCCATACCGGCGCTTTGCCGAGCGCTTACCGTTCGTCCAACAAAGGATGAGACCGCCGTCTTGCGTCCGGCCCTGGGCAAACGGATTAAAAAATGAGTAAAAGTGGTATAAATCGTGCCTGTTAGGGGAGGGCCATGCCCAATAATATGGGGTTAGCGGACGGAAACGGAGGGATGAAAATGAGTGCGCTTTCTTGAAATAGCGTTCGCTAACAGCGGGAAATTATTTTAGACGAAAGGCGGGTATTTCATCATGAGCCTTCCCCGTAAAAGATCAAGCTTTGCTGTACTCCTCATTGCAGCCATGCTGCTGCACATGGCAGGAGTATTGTACGTCGCCCCTGAGCCTGCGCATGCGGCCGGAACGACTTACTATGTGGACTCGGCGGGCGGAAACGATACGAACCCAGGAACAAGCGCTTCCGCGCCATGGGCGACTTTAGCCAAAGTCAACGGCACGACATTTCAGCCCGGCGACAAAATTTTGTTCAAGTCGGGCGGCGTCTGGACCGGCCAGCTGTGGCCGAAGGGATCGGGAACGAACGGGAATCCGATTGTGATCGACAGCTACGGAAGCGGCGCCAAGCCGATTATTAACGGAGCGGGCACGAGCTATCCCGCGAACACATCGGGCGCTGTCATGCTGTACAATCAAGAATATTGGGAAATTAATAACCTCGAGGTGACCAATTTCAGCTCGTCCATTGTGTCCTCAAGGGCCGGTATTCTGGTATACAACAATCAGCCGGGCTTGAAAAACCATATTTATGTGAGAAATTGCTACGTTCACGATGTGAATTCGGATGTGAACGGCAACAAAAACAGCGGCGGAATCATCTTCTTCGGCACGCATATTGACAAAGACGGGAAAGCTACGGTAGGCTTGCAGGCCGGATTTAACGATGTGCTGGTGGAGAACAATCATGTCGCCAATGTGACCAAGGAAGGGATCCGCACGAAATCGGATGCGGGCAACGGGTATCCGAAGATCAGCACGAATGTCGTATTCCGGGGCAACTTTGTCGAAGAGGTGTGGGGAGACGGCATGGTGCTTGCGGAGGTGCTCTCCGGCGCTCTGGCTGAATACAACACGGTGAAAAACCATAGCAAAACGTCTTCCGGCAATTACGCGGGCCTATGGACGCACTATACGACGGGAGCCGTCGTCCAGTTCAATGAAGTGTACGGCGGAAGCGGTGGCAACAACGACGGGGAAGCCTTCGATTCGGACAACAATTGCGTCGGAGACGTGTTTCAGTATAACTACAGCCACAATAACTCCGGCGGGCTTTTGTTGGTCATGCCAAGCGCGAGCAATTTGAAATTCAGGTACAACATCAGTGAAAACGACGGTTACCGTTCAGGCCAGGAAATCTTTTTCTATCACAGCACCAATGCCGGAAACGAAATTTACAACAATACCGTTTATGTGGGACCCAACGTGACGACCCAAATTTTTGATAACGATTCCAATATGGTCAAATTTTATAACAATATCATTAAAGCGGACGGAACGATTACGAAGTTCGCGGAGAAGGCCTGGAGCACGTCGGCCGTATTCAAAAACAACAGCTTCTACCCGGCAACCATCGACGACATCAATGGTCCTGCGTCGCACCCCGGTTTGGTAACGGCCGATCCGCAGCTCGTCAATCCCGGGGCCGGCGAAACGAATATCAACATGAACGATCCGAACCGGTTGAACGGCTACAAGCTTCAGCCGACGTCGCCGCTCATTAACAGCGGGGTCTCCGTAGCCAATAACGGCGGCAGAGATTTCTGGGGCACGGCTCTGTACAACGGCAATCCGGATATCGGCGCTTTCGAGTATGCGTCGGGCGGTCCGATCCCGCCTTCGGTAAGCTATGAGCCAATTGCCGATTCCTATGTCAGGGACGGAGCTTACGCGGGTACGAATTACGGCACGGAGGCGACAATGATGGTCAAGGCCGACGCGTCCGGGTATGCGAGAAAATCTTATGTCAAGTTCAATTACGGAACCTTTGGCGGTTCCAGCGCAGCCTCTGCCAAAGTGAAGGTGTATGTGCCGGCCGTCAATACGGACGCTTCAAGAACGGTGAAGCTATACGGCACCGCGGATGAAAGCTGGAGCGAGACAGGCATCACCTGGAACAACGCTCCGGCTGGTACGACACTCATTGGCAGCGTGGTCATGGGCAATACGGTCGGGACATGGTATGAATTCGATGTGACAAGCTATATTAACAGCCAAATGTCGGACAAGCTCGTGTCGTTCTTGCTGGTGAACGAAGGCGCGGCCAGCTCGAAGGGAGACGTTTCTTTCAATACCAAAGAGGCCGCGAGCAATAAGCCGCAGCTCGTATTGACGCAGTAACCTCCCTTACTCAGAGGGATTGTCAGGATCATCGGGAAATAGCAGCAGCCTGCTGGATGATGGAGTCTCTGCTATTTCCTTGATGTTTTAGGAGGCTTTTCGCATGAAGAAACGGATGCCGCTTTTCCTTGTGCTGCTCGCAGCTTTGTTTGTTGTAGTGATCTTCTTGTTCAAACCGTCGTCCCGCCCCGATTCATATGCGGAGGTCTTGACGATCAACGGCGAACCTGTTGTATTGGGCGAATTTGAAATGGTTCTGAAGGATCGGGTAGCGGAAGTGTACGGATATTTCATGAAACCTATGGCGTGGAAGATCGCGCGGAATTTTGGACGACAAGCTTCAACGGAGAAATTCCAATCGAGATGGCGAAGAAAAAAACGCTGGAAAAGCTTAAAATCATAAAGACGGAGCAGCTTCTGGCCAAGCAATACGGACTGACGGGCGATGTCAGCTACAGAAGCTTTAAAGAGAAGCTGGCCGAGGAAAACGAAAGCAGAGCAGAAGCTGTGAAGAAGGGCCAGCCAGTATTCGGCCCCCGCGAATATAGCGAGATCGCTTATTTTAACCACACCCACGATAAAATCAAACGGCTGCTTCTTGACTATGTGGCGAACCATGAAGCTCGGGCCGCGAGCGAGGCGCTGTATGCAAAGTATGAGTATATGCGAAAGAAAGGGGAACTCAAGAAGCCCGACCGTATTCGTACGCAAGTCGTTGAACTGGCTTTTGGAAGCGAAGACGGCTCCAGTTTCTTAACAAGAAGCGCCGCGATGGAGACGATGAATGGAATCCGATCCGGGCTGGCGGGCGGTAAAGATGCTTCTGAGGTTGTCCGGCAGCTTGCGGTAAACGCGTCGGTGAAGGAAAGAATATTTGACGAATCGACCTATGCTGTGGATAGCAGTGAAGAAGAAGAGAAGGTGTTTGCTGCTGTCCGAAAGCTGAAGCCGGGCGAAGTCAGCGAACGATTCGAAACGGCCGGATCGGTATTCGTCCTTCAATGTACGGACCGCACACCGGGCGGGGACCTCGGATTTGAAGATGTCCAAGACCGGCTGAAATGGAAGTACGCCGAAGAGCAGTTGGAAAAAAAGGTCATCGAGACGGCGGAAAATGCGCATCTTGTCATCCATCCTAAGGTGTATGACGAGATTGCCGTGCGTTAGCTTGCCCCCATATGCCAATAAGTCAAAATAATGAACACATCCGGTAAAAATCATGCAAATCTTTTGCAGGCGCTCCGTGCTACGATGGTTCGTAGGAATGCAACCAGAGATGATTTTGAGGGCGGAGGGAGCTTATGCTGTATCCACAATCAAGTAGTTCCAGAGCGGTGCTTTCGCTAGACGGATTTTGGAAATTTGCACCGGATGTTAACGATGACGGGGAACAACGGGGATGGCCGATTCAAGTGCCGGCCGACAGGGAAATCGCGGTGCCGGCCAGCTGGAACGAGCAGTTTCAAGATTTGATGTACTTTTTCGGAACGGGCTGGTATGAGCGGGAGGTGGAGCTTTCCCGACAGCTTCGCACGGAACGGATCTGGCTGCGCGTCGGCTCGGCCAATTACTTGTCGACCGTCTGGGTGAACGGGACGGAAGTCGGGCGGCATGAAGGCGCTCATCTTCCCTTCGTGTTCGAGATTACCGACCAAGTCCGTTGGGACGGCCCGAACCGCATTACGATCCGGGTGGACGCCGCCATCGCGGCCGACCGTCTTCCGCCGGGAGACGTGGAACACGAGCAGATCGTCGGATTTAAAGGACAGTATCCGAACAATTACTACGACTTTTTTCCTTACGGCGGCATTCATCGTCCGGTGATGTTGTTTACGACCCCGGTGTCCTTTGTCCGCGACATTCGGATTACGACGGAGATCGACGGTGCGGACGGCAAAGTCAAAGCCCGGGTCGGTCTAAGCGAAGGCTTCGAAGGAGCTTGCACCGTTAGCATACGGGGCACGCAATGCCGTTCGTCCGTGGAGATTCGTCGGGACGGAAAGGTCGGGCCTTCGGTTGTTTTTGACTACACCGTTCCGGCGGCCAGACTTTGGTGTCCGGAGGACCCCTTCCTGTACGAATTGGAAGTCCGCTTGACGGACAGGGACGGCCAGGTGATAGATCAGTACGTGCAAGCGTTCGGCATCCGAACCGTGTCGATTCGGGGCACCGAGCTTTTGCTGAACGGCAAGCCGGTCTTTCTCACCGGCTTCGGCATGCATGAGGATTTCCCGGTACTCGGCAAAGGCATCTCGCCAGCGGTCATCGCCAAAGATTTCAACCTGCTGAGCTGGATCGGAGCGAACTCGGTCCGCACGTCGCATTATCCGTACAGCGACGAATTTCTGAGCTATGCGGACAAGCACGGCCTGCTGGTCATCGGCGAAACGCCTTTCGTCGGCTTCGTCCGCAGCCATTATCAGGGAACCGCCATCCTGAATAAAGCGAAGCGGGTGATCACCGAAATGATCGAACGCGATGTCAATCACCCGTGCATTATCGCCTGGAGCCTGGCGAACGAAGGAGATACGTTGGCACCGGAGGCGGATGCTTTCTATGAAGCGCTGTACAGCCATGCAAAATCGCTGGACGATACGCGCCCGGTTACGATCGTCAATTGCGTCGATGTGGAAAAGGACGTCGCGCTGAAGCATTACGACTTTGTCAGTCTCAACCGGTATCACGGCTGGTACGAGCAGGCCGGCCGCTTGGACGAAGGCTGCCGCGTGCTGGAGGAGAAGCTGGACCGCTGCTACGAGGTTCTCCGCAAGCCGGTGATGGTGACGGAGTTCGGAGCGGATGCAGTCGCCGGCGTGCATGTCGACCCGCCGGAGGTATTTTCCGAGGAGTATCAGGCGGAAATGGTTACCCGGCAGTATGAAATCATCCGGCAAAAACCGTATACGATCGGAGCTCATGTATGGTCGTTCGCCGATTTTAAGACAAGCCAGACCCCTTCGCGGGTCGTGGTCAACCGCAAGGGCGTGTTCACACGCGACCGGCAGCCGAAGCTTTCGGCGCACAAGCTGAAGGCGCTATGGAGCGGGGGAGCGCGCTGAGTTGAAGCAAGCCCGCCAGAGCCAATTCATATAAACGCCAACGCCAAGCCGCAAAATATTTTGCAGCTTGGCGTTCTTTCATTAAGCAGCGCGAAGACAATTGTCCTATAGAATGAACGACTTCCTAGGCCATACGCAAAACGGAACCGGGCGCTTTCGAATAGAAAGTCAAAACCCGTCCGCAAATCATGCCGAACGCCCCAAACGGATCGACGTGGTTAAACGTGAGGCAGATTATTTTACTTAAAAGGAAGTATTTATATATAGACCCTTAGACTTGTACATTTTTTGTACAGATTGGGTTGATATACTGATGTAGGCAGGGAAAATGTAGAAATCCGCCGGGTGTTGTTTTCGGCAAATGGCCGTTACAGCACCGGATGCGGAAAAGTGAGGAGGATGGATAAAGCGTGTTTTTACGAAATCAGTTTTACTGGAGAAAGCGGATGGCCCTGCTGCTCATTGTGGCGCTGGTGTTCGGGAGCTTCTCCGGCGGAATCGCCCCGCTGAAAGCGGATGCGGCTCCAGGGAATGTCCTCCCTTCATGGGCGGACAAAGCGGTTTTATGGCTTAAAGCGGATGCGGGTGTCACTCCTGCGACTTCCGATCCGGCCTCCACGCTAACCGGCTGGGAGGATCAGACGGGCACGGTCGGTTTTCAAGTCTACGGAACGCCGGGCTATCGGGCCGGCGGCGTCAACTTTAATCCCGTCGTTACCTTTTCGAACAAGGACGCTCTAGATGGCTATTTGAGCGGTAAGCAAAAGGTTAATTATGCCGATGGGTACGCCGTATTCAAGGGAAGCGGCACCGTCGTAGGCTCCGTGTACAATTTGTCGAACTATGGAGCTGCCGTTTTTGGAAGTCAAGACAATAAGCTTTATGTAGGTAATGGTACGAATTACACGTACTATCAATATTCTTTTAACACCGGCACTTCTAAGGCCAGCCATCACTTGGCCGGATATGACATCTCAACCGGCTCCAAGAAATCTAAAGCTGATGTGAGTGTGAACGGGAAAAGCGGAGAGGCGAGCTTAAATAATGGAAGCTATCCCGTGCCGGCTTCGTTAGAATTCGCTCCAATGATTGGAGGCACTAGCAGCGGCTGGTCGAATTATGACGGAGAGATTGCAGAGGTAATCCTTTTTTCCGAAAGCACCGCTGCAAACCGAAGCAAAATTGAAAGCTATCTCGCGTTGAAATATGGTATTACCTTGAACGGAGGCCAGTCGGACTACGTTGACAGCGCAGGCAGCCCATTTTGGTCTAAAGAGGCGAATGTCGGTTACGGCAATCGCATCACAGGCATCGGCAAAGATTCCGGCAGCGGGCTGGAGCAAAAGCAGTCCAAGTCCCAGGATAACGGAGCTCTGGTTACGATTGCGGCAGGAACGGAAATCTTGGCCTCCAATAAAGAATTTGCGAGCGGCAGTATTGTTAATGACACATCCTTCTTGATGTTCAGCGATAATAATGGCGCTGCAACTTACAGTAAGGATGTCGACAATTCGAATCTGAAGCGGATGGAACGTGTCTTCAAGTTCGCTAAAACGAACTGGGCCGATCGAGAAATCACCTTGCAGCTGGATGGGATCGGTACGAAGCCGACCTATTTGGTAATCAGCGATAATTCCGGATTCACGGGGACGACGGCTGCTTTTCCGCTGGATGCAACAGGAAAAGTGACGATCAACAGCGACGCGCTAAAAGACGGTTCGTACTTTACATTCGCTGAGGGAGAGCGTATCACGAATGCCCCGGGAGGAGTAAGCGGCGCATCGTTATGGCTGAAAGCGGATAAAGACGCCGCGGCGGCGGGAGGACAACTGACCGGCTGGACCGATCAGACGAATACGAACCAATTTACGATTGTAGGAACACCGGAATATAAGACTGGCGCAGTCAATTTCAATCCGGCTGTCACGTTTGAGAATACGGCGAAAGCCAGTCAAAATCCGAATGAGGTTTTAATCGGCAGCAAGGAAATTCGTTTCAAAGAAGGGTATGCGGTTTTCAAGCAGAGAGCGGGGACGGTCGTAGGTTCCGCAGCTCCTCGTCCAGGCGGTTATGGAGCAGGTCTCTTCGCGGGCTGGAGCAATAAATTGTGGATCGGTAACGGAGCGCTCGTCACTTATCACGGTTTTCCGTTCCGCGATGCAAGCCGATATCATTTGGCCGGTTTTGATCTGGCCAATTCGGGGGACTCTCAGGGCAGACTGGATGGCGTGCCCCAACCCATGACCAGAAACAAGACATTCAACGAGATTACATTTACCCCGGTCATCGGAGGCACTTTCGGCGGGGGAAGCACGAACAATTGGGATCATTACAAAGGCGATGTGGCTGAGGTTGTCCTTTTTCCCGCAAGCAAAACCGAGCTTGAGAAGCAGCGGGTTGAAAGCTATCTGGCACTGAAATACGGTTTGACGCTGAATAAAGGCAAAACGGATTATGTAACCAGCAACGGGTCGGACAAGATATGGACGGCTTCGAGCAATGCGGGTTACGGCAACCGGATTACCGGCATCGGCCGCGATAATGGAAGCAATTTGCTGCAAAAGCAATCCAAATCTCAGGAAGAAGGCGCTTTGGTAACCATTGCTTTGGGCAATGAGATTAAAGCGACGAATGCGGAAAATACGAATTCCGTAGCGGACTTATCCTTCTTCGCGTTCAGCGACAACGGCGGAACGATCAAGTATGACGATGTCATCAAGGAAAATCAACAAACGCAGCAGCATGATTTGAAGCTGATGAAGCGGGAATTCAAGGTAGAGAAAACGAACTGGCAGGACGCGGACATCACGTTGAAGCTGGATACGGCAGCGGACAACCCGGCTGTCCGGTACTATCTGGTCATCCGGGACGCAGCCGGGACGACAACAGAGCTTATTCCGTTGAATACGGCGGGTGAAGCGACGATTGACAGCAGCAAGCTTGCCAATGGCTCTCTGTTCTCTTTTGCGAAGGTGAACAAAGACAAGCTGCAAGTCAATATCAGCGGGGTTCAGGGCCTGACCAAAGAAAGCTACACCCCGGAAAGCTGGACTGCGCTGCAGAACGCTTTGACGTCGGCAGCAGCCGTACTGGCTAACCCGAACGCTACCCAAGAAGAGGTCGATGCGGCGCTGGCTGCTTTGGAAGCCGCACGGCAAGGCTTGGAGAGCACCTATGCCAAGCTGCAAGCCAAAGCGGACGAAATCAAGGGCGAGCTTGATCTCGGAAGCTTGAAAGAAGGAGATTATACGGCCGAAAGCTGGGGACAGTTGACGACCGCGTTGTCCGAGGCGAACGCTTTGTTGAAGAAAACGCCGTCGGCAACCCCGAGCGAGCTGGGACAAACGTTGTCGAAGCTGGAGATGGCAAGAAAGACTTTGGTAGACTTAAGCCAATTGCGCGACAAAGAGGCCGAGATTACGGCCGAAAAGCTGCCGGCAGACGGCTACACCCAAGCGAGCTGGCAAGCGCTGCAAGATGCGTTGACCAACGCACGGAACGTATTGGCTAAGACGAATGCGACCCAGGCGGAGGTTGATGCTGCGAAGGACGCGCTGATAGCAGCAAGAGCGGCATTGGAGGCCGTTGGAAAAGACGTTCTGCAAGCGAAAGTCGACAACATCAACAGCGAAGGCTTGGCAGAAGCGAACTTCACTCCGGAAAGCTGGGCAACTTTGCAACAGGCGCTGGCGAACGCAGCGGCTGTGCTGAACGATCCGAACGCCACGCAAGCGGAAGTTGACGCGGCCCTGGCTGCGTTAGAAGCGGCAAGAGCCGGCCTTGTCCCTGTAGATGCAGGAGTGAACAAAGCCGCGCTGCAAGCGAAAGCGGATGAAATTCACAGCGAGGGCCTGGTAGAAGCGAACTTCACTCCGGAAAGCTGGCAGGCCTTGCAAAAGGCACTGGCCGAAGCCAAGGCGGTGCTGAGCAATCCGAACGCTACACAAGCGGAAGTTGACGCGGCCTTGGCTGCGCTGGTAACTGCACGAAATCAATTAAACCGGTCGGATGCCGTGCTTGGGAAGCTGGATGTGGTCGATTCGAAGAACGGCAATCCAATCGCGTTGTCTCCGGTGTTTGACGGGAATAAATCCTTGAATTATGAGGCTGTGGTATCGAATGCCGTCTATGGTGTCGGCATCGCTCCGCAAGCGCTCAATCCGAATAGCAAGATTACGGTCACCTTGAACGGCCAAGAGGTTAACGCAGCGGCTTGGGATAACCTGCCTCTGAAGGAAGGCCGGAATGTGATCCAGGTGGAAGTGACCGACCCGAACGGGAAGAAAAATAGTTACACGATTGAAATTTTGCGCGTCTCCAGCAAGCTGGCTTCGCTGACGCCTTCTACCGGAAGTCTGAATCCGGCCTTCGATCCGGACAAAGAAGCCTACACGATGAGCGTACCGAACAGCGTTTATCAGCTTGGATGGACACCGGTGGCGCTGGATCCGAATGCAATCATCGAAATCAGTGTCAACGGTGGGGCGTTTACAGCCTTGACTAACGGAAAGGCCAGCCCGGACTATGCGCTGAACGTTGGCGCCAACACGATCGTCGTCAAGGTAACCGACCGGAACGGCGAAGTGAAGCAGTATACGATTACCGTAACAAGAGCGTCCGACTCCACCACATCAAGCGGAAACGGTGGGGGCTCGTACTGGGGAGGCGGAGTAGCTTCTAACCCGGCAGGTATCGAAACGAGCGTGAACGGTAAGGACGCTTCGTTTGCTACGGGAACGACGGAGCAATCCGACGGCCGTACGCGTACGACGATTCAAGTCGACGCAGGCAAGCTGAACGATCTGTTGTCGCAAGGCCAAGGACAGAAGCTCGCCATCCGCATTCCGAAGGAAGGCGATGTCCGGGTGGATGGCTTGACGGCTGAGATGGTCAAGCGTCTGGCCGATACCGGCTCGCGCCTGGAAATCAGCAGTTTGCTCGCGATTTATCCGGTTCCCGGCAAACAATTGGACTTGGATGCCATTGCGAAGCAATGGAATCATGCAGCGCTTGGCGATATTGCGGTCCATGTTGATATTAAGCGTTCTTCGGCCACACAGATCGAAAGTGCCCGCAGCAAGGCGACGGCAGAAGGATACGAGCTGCTCGTCGATCCGGTCGATCTCGATTTGACCTTTACCCGCGAGGGAAGGACGGTCAGAGCGGGACAATTGAGCGGATATGCCGCGAAATACATTGCGCTGCCTGAAGGCATCGATCCGAATCGCATCACGACAGGCGTTATCGTCAACCCGGACGGAACCGTGTTCCACGTTCCGACGGTCGTTACGAAAATGAACAACCGATATTTTGCCATGATCAACGATTTGCGCAGCCATGGCACGTACTCCGTCATCTGGAATCCGCAGGACTTCGATGATGTGAAGAACCATTGGGCGAGAGCGGAAGTGAACAATATTGCAGCGAGACTGGATCTTGCGGGAACGGGGAACAATACGTGGTCGCCGGATCGCAGTGTGAACCGTTCCGAGTTTGCGGCCATCGTCGTCTCCGGTCTGGGTCTCATGCGCCAGGATGCGCCGCAGAGCACATTCCATGATGTTTCTTCGTCGGCTTGGCACCATCATGCCGTGACCATTGCCAATGAATTCGGCATCGTGCTTGGCTATGAAGATAGCTCATTCCGACCCGAACAGCAGATCACCAGAGAGCAGGGGATTGCCATGATTGCCCGCGCGTATCGTGTGATCGATCCGCAAAAAACGATTGCTCCGGGTGAGCAGGATCCGCAACTCTCGTCGTTCGGTGATGCGAAGAACGTCTCTTCTTGGGCGAAGGAAGCTGTAGCTATGATGGTTGCAGCCGGCATCGTCGAAGGAAAAGACGGGCAGCTGCTGAAGCCGCAAGACAGCATGACGCGTGCGGAAACCGCCGCACTTATTCAAAGGCTGTTAAGAACAACGCATCTTATCGATTGATTTGTAAGCTAAACGACCACTGCCGGGCTTCAAGACCGGGGGTGGTTGTTTTTTTGAAAGTGTTGATTGCGCCATGGTCTTCAAATTTTATTGGCCGTTAATCTTTTCTTGACACGTCTAATCATTAGGCTTAGTATAAGGGTGTGGGCAATTGGGTGATCCAATTATCCGAAAGTAACGTTATTCATGGAAAGGTAATGGACAATGACCATTAAAAAAATAAAATACCACCGGGTCTATGAAGATGTCATTGAGCAGATTGAAAATATCATTCTCGAAGGCAACCTTGCTCCGGGGGACGTGCTGCCTACGGAACGGGAGCTGGCCCAAGCGTTCGGCATCAGCCGCGGCACGCTGCGCGAAGCTTTCCGCATTCTGGAGCGGGAGGGATTGATCGAAACCCGTCCGGGAGGCGGCCGTTTCCTCAGTAAAAACCTGGCGAAGGCGGAAGATACGAAGCGCATCCTCGAAAATATCGAGCGGGCGACGATTATCGAGCTGCTGGAGGCAAGGGAAATTTTCGAGACAGGCATCGTGGAGCTGGCGGCGGTCCGGGCGACCGAGCAGGATATTGCGGAAATTGAAAGCGCTCTAGAGCGTTGGGGGACGATCGACAGCGACTCCGACGATCCCGTCAATCCCGATCAGGCGTTCCATCTCTCGATCGCCAAAGCGACGCACAACGTCGTGCTGGTGAACCTGATCGACCTGCACATGGACCTTTTGCAAAAAACGCTGACCAAGACGGTCGATATCCCGGGCCGCAAAAGCGAAGTGTACAAGGAGCATGACGCCATTCTTCAAGCGATCAAGGAAAAAGATCCGGCAAAAGCCAAAGCGGCGCTCCTGCATCATCTCCAGCAGGTGAAGCAAAATGTTTCTGCGAACAAAGCGGAGTCAAACGGATGATCAGCATCCTTTTGACGTTTAAATTGGACCACCCAATTACCCAATATCCAAAATATGTGTGAGATGGTGGAATACAGATAAACGTAGCGGATAGGACGGAGGAGTCATATGGCAAAGGACGAGTTCAAAATTTTGGCCCCTTGCGGGATGCTGGGCTACGGGTTTCCGAAGTCCTCCTTTATGAACGGGATGGCTTGCGGCCCGGATGCGATTGTGGTGGACGCCGGCTCCACCGACGCGGGGCCTCATAAATTGGGCGCAGGCACGGCGATTGTCAGCAAGCAGGCCTGCAAGAAGGATCTCGAAATCATCATAACCGAGGGAGTCAACGCAGGCATCCCGGTCATTATCGGGTCGGCCGGTGGAAGCGGCGCACAGGTTCATGTGGAGTGGACCCGGGAGATCGTCATGGAAATTCTGCAAGAGCACGGGATCCGCGGCATCAAGGTAGCGACGATCTGGGCGGACATTCCTCACGAGGTGGTGGCGTCGAAGCTGGAAGCAGGCCAATGCGAGCCGCTGGGCCTGACCGTTGCGCCGCTGACGCCGGAACGGCTTGCGGCTACCAGCCGCATTGTCGCGCAGATGGGGCACGAACCGATTATTGCGGCGTTGGAGGAGGCGGCAGACATTATTATTTGCGGCCGCGCGTACGACCCGTCGCCCTTCGCGGCTGTGGCCATGCATCATGGCTATGATCCGGCGCTTGCTTACCATCTCGGCAAAATCCTGGAGTGCGCCGCGCTTTCCGCGGAGCCGGGAACGACGAAGGACTGCATGCTCGGTATCTTGAAAGCGGATTCGTTTATTGTGCGGCCGCTCAATGAAGCCCGTAAATGTACCGCGGTGTCGGTGGCAGCGCACACGTTTTATGAGAAGGATCACCCGTACATTTTGCACGGACCGGGCTTGGTACTCCATCTGGAGCATTGCGTTTTTACGGAGCTTGGAGACGGCAGCGTCGAAGTGCGCGGCAGCCGGATCTCCGAGACGCCGGTGTACAAGATCAAGCTGGAAGGCGCGATGAAGGTGGCTTACCGCACGTTTGTCGTCGCAGGAGTCCGCGATCCGCTGCTGATCGCGAAGATCGAAGAGGTCGAAGAGCTGGTCAAGCAGCAGGTGCGCGACTATTACAGCGAGGTTTCGCCTGACGACTACAAGATTCATTTCATCAACTACGGCCTCGACGGGGTGTTGGGCGAGCTGGAGCCGCAGCGCAAGCCGGCGCATGAGCTGGGGATCGTGTTCGAGGTCGTCGCCAAGACGCAGGAGCTGGCCAATGCGGTATGCAGCTCGGTCAGATCGACCTTCCTGCATTACGGGTATGAAGGAAGAAAAGCGACGGCAGGGAACTTGGCGTTTCCGTTCGCCCCGAGCGACGTGCCGTTCGGCGCGGTGTACGAGTTCTCCGTTTACCACCTGATGGAAGTCTCGGACGGACTCGAAATGTTCCCGACCGATTATGAAGAGGTGTAAACCTATGAAGCTATTCGATGCGGCGGCCGTCCTGCGCAGCAAAAACAGCGGTCCCTTTGAAATTACGGTAGACGTGCTGTTCGATGATCCGGCCATTTATTACAAAATCAAAGAGCAAGGCCTGATCAATAAAGAGCTCGTCTCGCGGCTCTACAATATTGAGCGGCATCACATTACGCAGATCGTCTTCTTCGATCAGGCGCTTGGATTCAAAATAACGTTTGCGAGAAAGGTTTCGTCGGGCACCTTCCTGGACCGGGACGTGTACGGGGCGCAGCAGCATGCGCCGTTGATGGAACTGGAGATCAACTTGTGATCCGTCAGGAGGTGTAACGGATGAAAGCGTATTCGAAGCTGAATCGAATATGGGCCGATAAAATGCTTTATCTCATGCTTCTCCCGTGTCTCGCGTATTTCGTCATTTTCCATGTGTGGCCGATTATCGGCATGAAGCTGGCCTTTTACGAATACCGGATTCTCGGAGATCATGTGTATGTCGGGTTTAAATATTTCCGCGAGCTGTTCAGCACGCCCATATTTTCCAATGTCCTAGCCAATACATTAATCATTAGCGCGATGAAAATGTTTCTGATTTTTCCGATCCCGATCCTGTTCGCACTGATGCTCAACGAGTTCGCGAACGGCAAATTCCGCAAGGCGGTGCAGGTCGTCTCCTACTTGCCTCACTTCCTGTCGTGGGTCGTTATTGCGGGGATTTGGTTCGAATTTCTCTCCCCGTCTACGGGAGCGGTGAACGAGCTGATCAAGGCGCTCGGCTTTCCGCCGCAAGATTTCCTGACGGATAAAGGAAGTATCCGGTGGGTGCTGATTGCGAGCGAAGCTTGGCGCAGTATCGGGTGGGACTCGATTATTTTCCTGGCTGCGATCATGGGCGTCAGCCCCAGCTTGTACGAAGCGGCTTATGTCGACGGGGCAACCCGCTGGCACATTGTGACGCGGGTGGTGCTGCCGCATCTGTACGTCCCGATGGTGACGATTTTTATCCTGAATGTCGGCTTCATTATGAACGCCGGGCTCGATCAGGTGCTGAACTTCACCAACGATTCCGTCAACAGCCAGATCGATATTATCGATACGTACGTGTACCGTGTCGGCTTGATCAACGGGCAGTATTCGTTCGCTACAGCGGCCAACCTGTTCAAGAGCCTGATTGGCGTCGTGCTCGTCCTGTCCACTCATTTTATCTCGAAGAAATTGACCTCGAAAGGCGCATGGTAAGGGGGTGCCAAGATGGTAGGCAAAAAAATAACCGTTTCCAAACTAGTGATCGGCCTGCTGCTGACGCTCCTGACGCTGACGATGTTCGTGCCGATTGTAAACTTGTTTGCCAGAGCGTTATCGCATCCGGACCGCGTTCATCAGCTGAAAGGCTATGATCTGCTGCCTAAGGGGTTCTCGCTGATCAATTTTCAAGTCGTTCTCGGCAATCCGATTGTCGGCAAGGCGCTGCTGAATTCGCTGTTTATTACCGTGGTCGGTACGGGCTTGTGCATCTTTTTTACGACGATTGCGGCTTACGTCTTAACGCGGAAAAACTTGGTCGGCAAAACCCCGATTATGATTTTTCTGATTATCATCATGATTTTCGAGCCGGGGATCGTTCAGGAATATATGGTCATGAAGGATCTGCATCTGCTCGACAGTCTGTGGTCGATGGTGCTTTATCGGATGATCAACGTGTACTACTTGATTATTATGATGCGTTTCCTGGAAGAAATTCCGGAGTCCTTGCTGGAGGCGGCCAGAATTGACGGCGCCGGGCACATGACCCTGTTTATCCGGATCGTTATGCCGCTGGCGCGCATACCGCTGCTGACGATCGGGATGTTCTACGCGATTGCGAAGTGGAACGAGTTTTTCAAATCCAGCATCTTCTTGTCCAGCCGCGAGAACACGGTGCTGCAGGTGCTGCTTAGACAATTCGTTGTGGAACGGGACACTTCGACGTTGGTCGGCGCAGCGAATCTGCTCCAAAACAACAATATCGCGCAGCTCGATTTCTCTTCGCTGAAAGCGGCTACAATCGTCATTGCCATGATTCCGATTCTTATGCTCTATCCTATTATTCTGAAGTATTACACCAGCGGAGTAATGGATGGCGGCGTCAAAGAATAAACCACACAAGACATTGGGGAGGAAATAGAAATGAGAAAAATGTTCACCCTGCTTGCCGCAAGCTTGCTGGTCGTCTCCACCGCGTGCAGCTCCGGCAGTTCGACAGCTCCGGGCGGTTCGGGCGCGGCGCCGTCGGGCGACCAGCCGGTCACGATTACGATTGTCGACAAGGACCTGCAGCCCGACGATAAATTGCTCAAAGGCATCGAAGAAGGCATGAAAGCCGAAGGCAAAAACGTGAAGCTGCAGCTCGTTCCCGTGCAGAGCGGCACGTACTCCGAGAAGCTGGGCCTGCTGCTGCAAAGCGGCAACATTCCCGATCTGATTTATTTCCAAGGCGGCGACTACCAGTTCGCGGTTACCCAAAACATTCTGGAAGATTTGACGCCGTACATCGAAAAATCGACGCACGTGAAAGCGTCCATGAACCCGTACAACCAGGAAAGAACGAAGAACTATCCGTATCTGGTATGGCTGTCGCCGACGAGCAGCTCGGTTCCGGTCGTGCGCCAGGATTGGTTTGACAAGACGGCTTCCGGCAAGGAGCTGCTGGTTAACCCGACCGTGGACAACTACTATAACTTCTTCAAAGAGCTGAAAGAAAAGAACGGCGCCAAATTCGCCTATACGACAGCCGGTACGCTCGACGAGCTTGATGCGATGTTCGGGCAGGCGTTCGGACTGACCTCCACTTGGCTGAAAGGCGAGGACGGCAAGTACGTATTCGGCAAAACGACCTCCTTCGAAAAAGACAAGCTGGAGTTTTACGCGAAGCTGTACAAGGACGGCCTGCTCGATCCCGAATTCCTGACCAAGAAATGGGACACGAAAGAGAAAGCGTTCTACGACGGTCAAGCGGCGATTATCGCCGGAACGCAGGGCAAAGTCATCGACATTTACAACACGAAATCGACGTCGCAGAACGGAGCCGCCGCGAAGGTAATGCCTCTGCCGCCGGCAAAAGGGAAAGGGCAAGGCTACATCCCGGTCGACGTAAGCAAGGAGAGCCGCGGCTTCGCGATTGCCAAAACGGCCAAAAACAAAGAGATGGCGTTCGCCGTTTTGGAGTATTTGGCCAGCCCGAAAGGCCAACTGCTCGATAAGCTCGGCATCGAAGGCGAGCAATATACCGTCGTCGACAACAAAATCAAGCTGACGGCCAAGTCGGCCGAATGGTACCCGCGGTTCGTCGAGTCGACCGTGAACTTCAAGCCGGAGTTCGACCCGTCGACGCCTTACCTGTCCGAGCCGGCGGCGAAATCGCTGGAGATGATGTCCAAGCTGTCCAAAAAAGACAACAGCTTCATCATTCCTGCGGAGCTTGCAGCCAAATGGGACGCCTGCAACGCGCTTTACAAAGAATTTGCGGCCAACGTGGTGACGGGCAAGAAAACGATCGCGGATTTCGACCAGTTCGTGCAAGCCTGGAACGCCGCAGGCGGCAAGGAAATAACGGATTACGCCAATCAAACGATAAAATAAACGGCCGGTCAAGTGCGGGGCGGGAGCCACGCACTTCCTGCGGAGGGGAGAGGAACTGATGCTGTCTTTTGCGGATCGGGTGAAGGGTGTCGTCTTCGGGACGGCGTACGGCGATGCGATGGGCGCGGTCGTGGAGAAAATGACCTATGGTCAAATTAAAGAAAAATACGGCCGCGTCGAAACGACGAAAACGAAGTGGTGGAAGGCGGATTGGCCGGAGACGGCGCGGCTCGGCCGAATGCGCGGCCAAGGCATCGTGACGGACGATACGCTCATGACGCTGGCGCTGATGAACGTGTACTGCACGGAGCGTCGTCATCTGGACGCCTACGATATGGCGAACGAATTTGTGAAGGAAATTGCCTTCCGGCCACGGTATATTCCGGAGTTCGGCAGAGAGGCGCTTATTTTGGACCGGTTGTTTTATCCCGAGAAGCATATTTTCAACCGGCACGTGCTTGCCAATTGCGAGCCCCGCGAGGGCGGTTACGGCAATATGGTCAACTGCGGAGCGGCCATGTACATCGCTCCTGTCGGGATCGTGAACGCCTGCAACCCGAAGGGCGCATACGACGAAGCGATTTTGTTCGCCTCCGGCCATCAAATCAGCTACGGGCTGGAAGCGGCGGGCGTGATGGCCTGCTGCGTCGCTAAGGCGTTCGAGCCGGGCGTCACGGTGCATGATGTGGCGGAGACCGCGGTGCGGTATGCCAAGGATGGCACGAAGCGGGCCATTTACGCTCTTTGCGAGAAGGCCCTGCTTCTGCAAGCGGATAAAGCGGACCGGGACAAGGTTGTCCATGCTTTACACGAAGTGATGGCAGTCTACTCTCCGATGCGCGACGACGTCAACCGGAGCATCGATAAAGTCGGCATCCCTTCGAATCATTACACGCCAAGCCGGTTGTTCTCCATCGAGGAGCTGCCGCTGGCGCTGGCTTACATGGTCCTGCACGACGGCGATTTCCTTGAGGCGGTCAAGGACGGCGTAAGCTCCGGCCGCGATACCGATTCGATCGGCGTCATGATCGGCGCCATTCTGGGCGCGATGCAGGGCGCTCGGGCGATTCCGGCCGACGAAATCGCGGTGCTGGAAGAGGTCAATAAGCAGGATATCGAAGGGAGCTGCGACCGGTTTATCGAAGCAGCCGCGGCGATTATCCAGGAGGATCTGGAATTGAACAGCAAGCGGCAGAAGTTTTTGGAAGTCCGGTAAACATTATTTTAAAGGCGGTGCACGGAACATGATTCCTTCGAATTATTTAGAGAAAGTTTACGCAGGGTATTTGGGCATGAATATCGGCATAAGGCTGGGCGCGCCGGTGGAGCCGACGATCTGGACTTATGAGCGGATTAAAAACACGTACGGCGAGATAACGGACTACGTAAAGGAATTCAAAAATTTCGCTGCCGATGACGACGCGAACGGCCCGTATTATTTTCTGCGGGCCTTGTATGACGATGCGGTCGACCGCGATATTACCCCAAACGACGTGGCCCGCGCCTGGCTGAACTACGCCCGCGAAGGCATCGGGATGTTCTGGTGGGGCGGCTATGGCGTCAGCACGGAGCATACGGCTTACATCAACCTGAAGAAAGGAATTCCGGCCCCGCAATCCGGCTCGATCGAGCAGAACGGGCTCATCATCGCCGAGCAGATCGGCGGGCAAATTTTTATCGATACGTGGGGCTTGGTCAATCCGTGCAATCCGAAGAAAGCCGCCGATTTCGGCGAGGCTGCGGCCCGCGTCTCGCACGATGGCGAGGGGGTGCTGGGGGCGAGATTTTTCTGCGCGGCGATCTCCAAGGCGTTCGAAACATCGGATATCCGCGAGATTATCGAAGCGGGGCTCGGGCAAATTCCTGCGAATTCGCTCTATGCGCAGGTGGCGAGAGCGGTGCTGGAATTCCATGCGCAGCAGCCGGACGATTTCCGGGCATGCCGCGATATGCTCGAAAGAGACTGGGGCTACGACAAATATACCGGCGTCTGTCATATTATTCCAAATGCTGGCGTCTGCGTACTGGCGATGATTTACGGCCAGGGCGACTTCAACCGGACGGTGGAAATCGCCACGATGTGCGGCTGGGACACCGACTGCAATGCGGGCAACGTCGGCACTGTGCTCGGCGTCGCCTGCGGCCTGGAAGGCATTGCGGACAAGTACCGCAAGCCGATCAATGATTCCATCGTGATGTCGGGCATCTCCGGCTACCTGAACATACTGGATATTCCTACGTATGCCAAGGAATTGACGATTCTGGGCTACCGTCTCGCGAAGGAGCCGTGCCCGCAGGAAATCGTCGACAGCTTTACGGAACGCGACGTTTATTTTGATTTCGAGCTGCCGGGCTCGACGCACAATATCCGGGTATCCGATCCGTTCTTCTGCCAGGCGCGGCATTCGACGGAGAAAGCTTTCCGGGGAACCGGCTCGCTCGAAGTTGTGTTTGACCGCATGACCCGCGGCGAGAAGTCGAAAATCTTTTACAAGCCTTTCTACACCCGCGCCGATTTCAGCGACGAGCGGTATTCGCCGACGTTTGCGCCGAGAGCGTATTCGGGTCAGAAAGTATCGATGAGCATTTATCTGGATCAATGGGGCGGCAACGAGACGATGGGCATCGCTCCTTACGTCCGGCTGCATAAAAGCAAGAGAGAGCTCGTCCAAGGCTATATCAAGCTTGTGAACCAAGAGTGGATTGAGGTGGAGTTCGTCATTCCCGATTCGGAAGGCGAGCTGATCGACGAGGTCGGTATCGTGCTCGAATCGTATTCGACGCGCAAGCCGAAAAGCCTCGGCCGCATCTTTATTGACGAATTCCGGATTTCCGGCAAAGCCGACTACACGATTGATTTCCATAAACAGTCGGGCGATTTCGGCTGCGTGACGCCTTTTGCCCATAATCACGGCGCCTGGAGCCTGGTGGACGGCTCGATGTATCTGATGACCGCCGAGCCTAGCGAAGCGTATACGGGCAACTATTTTGCCACGGATTATACCGTAACTGTGAACATCAACCCGCAAATTGGCGATTCGCATCTGGTGGCGGTTCGCGCCCAAGGAGCGATGCGCGGGTATCACGCAGGCTTTGACGGCAAAGATCAAGTCTCCCTCTACCTGAACGATTTCGGTTATACTAAACTAACCGGAGCCAGTTACCCCTGGCAGCTTGGTCAGAACTATGAATTCAAGGTGACGGTGCAAGGGCAGGTCATCACGCTGTTCATCAACGGGGAGCAAATTCTGCAGCATACGGACGGTACGTTCGGCTACGGCATGTACGGGGTCAGCACCCTCGGCGCGGCGAGGGCCTACTACAGCAATATTCGAGTCACGGAGCTCTAGAAGTCCGGTCCGGTGAATTTGTAACGAAGAGGGCGGAATCCGATGAAAATTATGGTTGTCGGCAGTGCAAATATGGATATGGTTATGCGGACAAGCCGTCTTCCCGAGATCGGGGAGACGATGCGGGGTGACGGATTTTTCCTCGCGCCCGGCGGCAAAGGGGCCAATCAAGCGGTAGCTTGCGCCAAGATGGGCGCCGAAACGTGGTTTATGGGGAAGGTGGGCGAAGATATTTTCGGCCAGTCCCTGATCGACCGGCTTAGCGGCTTCGGTGTGCGCACGGACTTCCTCAAGCGCGAGCAGGGCGTCACGACGGGCGTGGCAGCCATCACCGTATGCAACGGAAATAACAGCATCCTTCTCGACGGCGGCGCCAATAACGAAGTCTCTCCCGGTTATATCCAAGGCTACAAGCAAGAGCTGCTTTCGTCCGCGGCTGTGATGCTGCAGCTGGAAATACCCATGGAGACGGTTTACGAGGTGATTCGTCTGGTGAAAGGCCAAGTGCCGATTTTCCTGAATCCCGCGCCAGCGGTTCCGACCGAGGATGCGATGTTGCAGGGAGTCGATTATTTTACGCCGAACGAAATCGAATGCCGCCTCTACACGGGTGTCGAGATCCGGAGCACCGACGATGCTTTCGAGGCTTTGAACAAGCTGCGGGACAAAGGGATCCGCTATCCGCTCATTACGCTCGGAGAAAAGGGCATCGTGTATTATAACGGAACGGAGAACGTATACAAGGAAGCGCGCAAGGTTCAAGCCGTCGATACGACGGCGGCCGGGGACACGTTCTCCGGTACGCTGGCCGCGATGATTATCGCCGGCAAAAGCATGGACGAAGCGGTGGATATCGCCCAGCGCGCCTCGTCCATTGCAGTGACACGCTTGGGAGCGCAGGACGCGATCCCTATGTTGTCGGAAGTTTTATAGGTTGGTCTAAGCACTTGCTTGCCTAAGCAGGTGCTTTTTTGCGAACAGTCTTACAGCCGGAAGCGGCGAATGCTCTCGCGAAGCTCTGCTGCAAGCAGCGTAAGCGACTCCGCGCTGCCGGAGATGCGTTCCATCGAAGCGAACTGCTCGTTCGAAGCTGCGGCGACGCTTTCCGTGCTGTCGCTGGAGGTCTGGGCGATCATCGCCGTGGACGTAACCGAGGCGGTAATCTGCTCCGTGGTCGCCGCCATTTCTTCCGCCGTGGCGGACACTTCCTGAATATGACCGTTCAATTGCTCGATAGAAGCGGCAATGTCCCGGAAGCTGCGGCCGGAGTCGCTCACCAAATGGATGCCTGCCGTAACCTGCTCCGTAACCTCGCGGATCGCTCCGGCCGTATCTTTCGTTTCCCCTTGAATCAAGTGGATGCGCTGGGTAATTTCCTTGGCGGCCGCTTCGGATTGGGTAGCCAGCTTCTTTACCTCGGCCGCGACGACCGCGAAGCCTTTGCCGCTTTCCCCGGCTCTTGCCGCCTCAATCGAAGCGTTCAATGCCAGCAAATTCGTTTGGTAAGCGATCTCGGAGATTAATTTCACAATGCCTCCGATTTCGTCGGAACGTTTGCTCAGCCGTTCCATACGTTCCGAGGTCTGCTTGGTTGTTGTGGAAATGGCGTTCATCTGCTCTTCCGCTTCGTCCATCGACACCGTGCCTTTCACCGCATTGGCGGCTGTCAGCTGGAACTGCTCCGCCATTTCCGAGGTTGCCTCCGAAATCCGGCCGATCCCTGCGGCCATTTCTTCCATCACGACGGCGGTTTCCTTCGAGGTCGTCAGCTGCGCTTGCGCTCCTCCGGCTACCTGCCGGGAGGCGTCGGCAATCTGCTGCGCGGCGATCGTCGTTTGACTGGCGTCGGCCGCTAGCGAATCGGCCAGCTGCGCGACCTGCTGCGAAGCTTCCGAAGAGCGGCTGATCGCCGTATGAAGCTCGCGGACCATGCGATTCAGGGCGTCGGCCAGTTGGCCGGTTTCATCGCGGCTTTTCACGGAAAGCGGCGGAACGGTCAGGTCGCCGTCCGCGACCCGTACGATACTGCCGGTGACCAGACGCAGCGGGCGGGCAATCAGAAGGAGGAACAGCGTGCTGATGCCGATGGCGACCGCCACGCTGATTCCGAGAATGACATACACCCATATTAAGCTATCGCGATATGCTTTTTTTGCTTCCAGTGCGGAGGTTTCAGCCTGCTTGTGGTTCCATTCGACCAAACTGGTCAAATGCTTCTGCATTTCGTCAAAAATACGGTGGCCGGCATCGATCAGGATCATGGCTTGCTGGGGGTTGCTGCGGCTGGTGACTAACGTTTTTTGCGTGTTCTTTTTGAATTCGTCCCAACTTTCCTTGAAGGAAGCAAAGTTGCTTCGTTCTTCGTCGGCTGTGATCTGGGACTCGTACTGCTGCACCGTCGATTCGACCAAGGCGTAGCTTGCGCCGATTTCATCCTCTAGGGTTTTGCGCGCTTGAGCATCGCTGCTGTCTTTGTGGCGGAACACCAAATTAAGCACATGCTCCGTCTCGAAATAAATCCGGTTGATTTCTTTCACCTTGGGCATCGAGTTTTCGGTAACTTGCTCTACGCGGTTTTGGATAAACATCATACGGTTTAAAGCAAGAACGGCGGTGATGGTAGTAAGGAGCAACATGGTAATAAAACCCAAAGAAAGCTTTCTACTGACAGTCCAGCGCATCGAACGAGCCCCCTCGGCTATGCTATTTTTATATTGGATATGGTTTTCAGAATAAAACCAATTCGACAATCCAATGGTAAATTCCTTCTTATTCCAGCCCGATTCGCAGCCTTAGCGTCGGTTTTTGTATAAAATTTCTATAAATTCTGTACCATCCGGACGAATAGAATCTGCCATCCTGAGGTTAAGGTTGAAATCGACGGCCCAAAAGAAGCTCATCTGAAGATGATTCGTTGCTATTTGTCGAACAAAATTATCTATTGCAGATTTTGGCAGAAAATGATATTATACAACCAATGATCGAAGCGGAAGCACCGCCTTATTCATGTGTATTTGACCATGGATAGGGCGGTTTTTTTTGTGCTCTATGTGGGAAATTTTGTAAATATTTGTCCGATTGTCTGTTCGAAAGAAGGAGGGTGACCTATGCAGGTATCGTTGCTAAAGGAAAATGAAGTCCATACATGCGTACTGCCTGAAAAGAAGTCCGGGCAGTATTGGGTCACTCAAACGAACCTTCTGGGGTATGTGGAACGGGTGATCGGCATTGAAGGCGCGGAAGATCAATGGATTCTCAAGTCGAATCAACATGCGGTCGTCATAGATGCCAACAGCCGCAAAGTAAAGGAGCTTGCCGTCGAGCCCCTGACGATCTACAGCATCCTTTTGAAGAAAACAGATGAGATTGCGATTCTTTTCGCCGAACCGGTATCTGCCGATCGAAAAGTATTCCGAAGATACAGCTTGCCCAGTAGAGGGAAAATAAAGATCGGCCGCGCGGACGGCTGCGAGATCAGGTATGCGAATAAGTATACCTCCTCCGTACATGCGGAGCTGTTCGTTTCCGAAACGTCAATCGCGATCCGGGATACGGGCAGCTCGAACGGAACGTTTGTGAACGGGAAGAGGACGACGGAGCAGATTCTTAAACCGGGAGATATGATTTATATCATCGGCTTGAAGATCATTGTCGGCAGCGGATTTATTGCTACGAATAATCCGGACGGCCAGTTGAGCTGCAATCCCGATGTCCTAAGACCATGCGTTAAACCGTATCCTACGGTTCCAAATACGGAGGATGAAATCGACGAAGAAGTGCCCGAAGGCGATTTGTTTTACCGTTCTCCAAGGTTTATCAAGGAAATCGACCGTGTCGAGATCAAGATTGACGCTCCGCCGCCCCAGGTGAACCTGGAGCAATCTCCGCTTATGTTAATGCTCGGTCCGTCCATTACGATGGGCATGGCCTCCTTGTTCACCGGGCTGTATTCTCTGCACAACGCACTGCAATCCAACGGCAAAATCATGAACGCCATGCCGACCCTTGTTATGTCCTTCAGCGTCCTGCTGGGTACGATTCTATGGCCCGTTTTGACCAGACGGCATGAAGCCAAGAAGAGACTCAAGCAGGAGAGAATCCGGCAGGAGAAATACAAGCTTTATATTCAAGAGGTTCGACAAAAGATCCGGGATGCCGGAGAACGCCAGCGCCAAGTCCTGCACGAAAATCTGATTCCTCTTGAGGAATGCGTTTCGCGAATCAAGCTGCGCAAGCGGACTCTATGGGAGCGAACCCGCAGACAGGACGATTTTTTGAAGGTTCGACTTGGACTGGGCAATCTGCCGCTTCAGGTCCTGCTGAAATTTCCCGAGAGAAGATTTTCCGTCGAAGACGACGGGCTTCAAGAGGAGCTGTACCAGCTCATGGAGGAGCCGAAAATGTTGGAGCAGGTTCCTATACCGCTTTCGCTTACGGAAGATTGGATTAGCGGGATGATCGGCACGAGGGCTGAAATTATCGATGCGGCCAAGGGGCTGATTGTCCAGCTTGCGGCGCTCCATAGCTATGATGAATTAAAGCTTGTCTTCATCTATGACAAGAAGGAAGACAAAACGTGGGAGTTTGCAAAATGGCTGCCTCACGTTTGGAGCGAAGATAAGTCCATCCGCTTTATCGCGACGGAGCCGGGAGAGGTGAAGGAGCTTTCGGTCTTTTTCGAAAAAGAAATTGCCAGAAGAGAGAGCATAGCTGCGGAGGAAGAGCTTAAGGAGGTCGTACCGCACTACGTCGTCTTCGCGATCGATAAGAGCCTGACCGGCAAGGCGGAGATGATGAACGGTATACGGAAGCAAAAACAAAATCCGGGCATTAGCGTGATCCATCTTTACGACGAGCTGAAAAACTTGCCCAAAGAGTGCTCGCTGGTCGTGGAGTTTGAAGGAAATCATTCGAAAATATATGACAAAGACGATACTTCCGGGAAGCATATTGCGTTTCAGCCTCATCTGTATACCATTCAGGACGAGCTTCAGCTTGCCGTGCAACTGGCCAATATTCAACTGGATACTTCGGGAGGGGGCTATACGCTGCCTGCCGTGCTGACCTTTCTCGATTTGTTCGAGGTGGGGAAGGTCGAGCATCTGAATGCGCTGACGAGGTGGCGGGATAACAATCCTGCCTTATCGCTCCAAACTCCGATCGGGGTCGATACGACCGGCGAACGCTTTTTCCTGGACTTGCATGAGAAGTACCACGGTCCTCATGGCTTGGTTGCGGGGATGACCGGTTCCGGGAAAAGCGAATTTATGATGACGTTCATTCTTTCGCTCGCCGTAAACTATCATCCGCACGAGGTGGCTTTTATTCTGATCGACTACAAAGGCGGCGGTATGGCCGGCGCGTTTGCGAGATTGCCTCATCTGGCGGGAACGATTACGAACCTGGACGGTGCGGCGGTTAAGCGGTCCTTGGTTTCGATTCAGAGCGAGTTAAAGCGAAGACAAGCGATCTTTAGCGAAACGGGCAAGCTGCTGAACATGAGCAATATGGATATCTACAAATATCAGAGGCTGTTCCGGGATGGGAAAGTCATGGAGCCGCTGCAGCACTTGTTTATCATATCGGACGAGTTCGCGGAATTGAAGACGCAGCAGCCTGAATTCATGGAACAGCTGGTTAGTGCAGCGCGGATCGGCAGAAGCTTGGGCATTCACTTGATATTGGCGACCCAGAAGCCATCCGGGGTAGTGGATGATCAGATTTGGAGCAACAGCAGGTTTCGAATTTGTCTTAAAGTGCAGGAAAAGGCCGATAGTATGGACGTGATCAAAAGGCCGGATGCGGCCGAGCTGTCCGTCGCCGGACGGTTCTATGTCCAGGTGGGGTTCAACGAGCTGTTCGAGCTTGGTCAATCCGCCTGGGGAGGGGCACCTTATTACCCGACGGATCGGGTTGAGAAAGCAAGGGATGAGAGCGTGACCGTCATTGACAATCTGGGACGCGTCGTGAAACAAGTCAAAATCGATAAACGCAAGACACGGTTCCACAACCCGGCCAAGCAATTGGATGAAGTGAACCGCTATTTGGCGGACATTGCTGAAGAAGAACGCATTAGCGTCCGTCCGCTCTGGCTGGACCCGCTTCCGGAATTCATCTATCTCGACGAGCTCAGAGAGAGCCAGCCGGTTTCGCAACAGGCCCGCGGTATACTGAATCCGTTGATCGGCCAAGTGGACGATCCCGCCAACCAGCGGCAGTTTACGATGACATTTCCGCTGTCCAAGGAAGGAAATGCGGTCGTTTACGGTGCGGCGGGAAGCGGGAAAACGACCTTCTTGACCACGTTGCTGTACTCGTTCATGGAGGAGCATACGCCGTCCGGGCTTCATGTCTATATTTTGGATTTCGCTTCCGAAACCTTGCACGCCTTTTCCAAAGCGCCGCATGTGGGCGATGTCCTGCTCTCGCACGAAGCGGAGAAAGTCAATAATTTGTTCAAGATGCTGTATCAAGAGACGGCTGACCGGAAAAAGCGGTTTGCAGATTATGGCGGCGATTACCAGTCTTACATGAGATCAGCACAAAATGCCGTTCCATCTATTGTCGTTGTCGTTCATAACTATTCGGCGTTTGCGGAGCTGTTCGAGGACAAGGAAGAAGCGATGGCTTATTTAACAAGGGAAGGCTTGAAATACGGTATTTACTTTATTTTGTCCGCATTGAATACAGGCGCAGTCCGGTACCGGGTGTTGCAAAATTTTAAACAATTGTACGTGCTGCAGCTTAACGATGCCGCCGACTATTCGAGTGTGCTCGGTCATGTGGAAGGTGTCTACCCCTCCAAGTTTAAGGGGAGAGGCATCATGAAATCCGATCGGGTATACGAATTTCAAATCGCGCACACGCATCGCGATGTGGAAAGCCGCTTCGAGCATATTCGCAAGTATGCCGAAGATTACGCCGCGAGATGGACGGAGCCGGTCGCAAGAAGAATTCCGATCCTGCCTAAGCTCATTGATGCGAATTTCTTGATGGAAGAGATCAAGCACGGCAGGACCGGGAAGATTCCGGTAGGCGTGGAGAAGAACAGTCTGCAGACGGCTTGCTTTCACTTCGATCAGCATTACATTCAGCTTGTGCTGTCTCAAAATAACGACAACGCGGGCTTTATTCAAGGGCTGGCCGAGGTCCTGTCGGCTAAAGCGGAAGCCGAGGTTGCCGTCATCGATCCGGACAATAAGCTAGTGAATGACGAGCTCAAGAACTATACCCATTATGGAAATCCATCGGATTGGGATCAAGTTGTGGCACAGTTATTTAACACCCTCGTTCACCGCAACAATGCGTACAAGGATGCGATGGCAGCCGGCGAACCGGTTCCGGCGTTTGCCAAGCAGACTTGGATCATTCACTCGTTGGCAAGCTTGAACTCGCGAATCTCCGAGGATTCCAAGGATAAGCTTCGGGTTCTTCTGGAAAAAGGCGAGGCGGCGTATCGGGTGAATTTCATTATCTGCGAACGCGTTTCGTCGATTTCGTCCGTATCCTACGAAGCTTGGTTTAAGGCGAAAGTGATCCCCAATGAGGGGATTTGGTTGGGGAACGGCATAGCGGATCAGTATCAGCTCAAGATCGGGAAGCTCACAAGCGAGCTGTACCAGGATATCGGAGACGACTTCGGCTATATCGTGACGAACGGGAAGCCGGTCCTCATGAAGCTGGTGACTTCCCCCTTGCATCTCAAGGAGGACGATTCCGATGGATAAAATATTGGTTGAGGTATTTGTACCGGCTTTAGCCAGGACCTATGACGTATACATCCCTCTCACGACCAAGCTTTGGGAAGTCGAGACGTTATTAACCGGCGCGATTGCCGAGTTATCCAACGGTTATTTTGCCGCAACCCGCGATACCGTTTTATGCGAGAGAACAACCGGTTCCGTTTTGGATATTGGCATGTCAGCTCAAGAATCGGGGCTTCATCACGGTTCCAGGCTGATGTTAATATAAAAACCTTTATTACCGAGAGGAGAGTTGGCATGGCAAGAAAAATTGTCGTAGATCCCGCAAAGCTGGAAGCCGCAGCTAAAAACATGGATGGGCATGCCGCCGAGTATCAGCGTTTGTATGACCAGTTGTTTAACGAAGTGAAGGCCATGGGCAACGCGTGGAAGGGTCAGGATAACATCGCTTATACGACGCAAATCGAAGGATTCCGCGATGATTTTGAAAATATGAAAAAGCTGATGGAGCAATATTCCGAGTTCTTAAAGCATAGCGCCCAAACGTATCGGACGACGCAAACCGAAATTGCAAACTCCGCCAAAAAATTAGCGAACTAATCCATTCCCTTTAAGGAGGCCAACGACGATGTCTATCGAAGGAATCAGCATATCTACCGCAGAGGTCACGCAAACCGCGGCAACGATCCGGACACTTAACGGCAGCTTGACCGCCAAGCTCGAAGAGATTAAGAAAGAAATGAACGGTCTGACGAGTTCTTGGGATAGCGATGCCTCCCGAACCATCCAGGACAAATTCAACGCGAATGCCCAAAAGTTTAGCGATTATCGGGCGGTCGTGGACTCTTATGCGGCTTTTTTGGATAATACGGTTTCGAACTACGATGCAACCGAAACGACCATTAACAGCAACGCCGGCCAGTTCAAGTAATGTCTGATCCGGTATGGAGGGTGACAGGAGTCTGTCGCTCTCCGTCGTCTACAATCCATGGATACGAAGAGGGATGCGCATGAACGCGGCAGCAGATCGGGAAGCAACCGCCATTATTGAAGAACTCAACCGAATTAGACGGGAACTGGAAAGCGTAGCGCAGGAATTAAAAAGCTTGAAGGGAATCAGCGCCGACTATTGCTCCAGAAGATTGACACAAATTTCAAGCGAGTACAGCGAGGTCGTTCAAATGCTGTATCGATTGAGATAAAGCCCTTCATTCAGTCTGTTTTCATGGAGGTACGGATCGGGAATGAACTTTAATGGAAGGCTGGTGCTTCGAATCGTGATGGTGCTATCGCTTGTATCGCTTATGGGCTGCGGTCAGAAGTATAAGGATGCCGAAGAAAAAATGACGCAGTATTTAAACGAAAAGTATGGCGAAGAGTTCGTGGTTGAAAACGTCGGAGGCGGGTATGGGTCGGGGATATTTTCAACCGATACGATCAAAGCGGAGGCTTATCCCCCAAATTCCCCAAGGCATCGATTTAGAGCCGAAATTACGAAGGACTTTAGCAAAGTATGGGACAACTATATGAACATAATTATGGCCGACAAGTTCGATGAAAAGATGATGAAGGTATCTCAAGAGGTTTTTGGACAGAAGGAATTATGGGTTAAGACACATCTGGACTCGGGTGGTCTATCTTTTCCAGCCCGCGATTTGAATAACAAAAACATGAGTATTGAAGATTACTTTAAGGCTGAAGCTATTAATGGAATAGCCGTTGATCTGTTTATGAAGAGCGAACCCAATGTTGACAAGGAACGCGAAGCCCAAAAAGTAGACAAATTGGTAGACCGAGTATTGGCATTAGAAGAATTTAAGCACGGGTTTATTTCGGTATTTTATTTAAAACCGTCCGTATTTGAGCAGGTTAGCACGGAGTTTAATACGGTAGGCGAAGCACTTCATTATTACACTCGGAAAGAAATGAGTTACACTCATACGTTTGCCAAAATTTCCGAGGCAAAGAAGGTATATTCCGTCCAAGAGATATTAAGCCATTTTGACTGGGAGTATAAGAAGTTTTAAGGAAGGGGGATACCATGACCGCGACCGTTACCGAAGTAGATAAAGCAATCCTTTCTGAACTGGTGTACTTGAATATAAAAAATAATACCGATTTAAACAAAAGTTTGCTTTCCGGGACACTCACCGTAGGTGAACTCGTAAACACGTACAAGAACGCTTTCGAATCGTCATTTAAAGAGGTAGAAGGCCAATTTAAAACAAAGGAACAGTTTGAAGCATTTAAGCACGCAATTGAAAGTTTATCTCAGGATTCTTCGAAATATTATCATTGGAAAATAAGTCATATCGATGACGATAATGCGACAACAGGTTTTGTAGCGTACACGTTTGAGCCGGAGCCCGGTCAAGCGGTGTTTGCCTTCCGGGGAAGCGAAGATATTGCCAAAAAAGAATTTCGGAACGATTGGAAAAACAATGCGTCGACTTCGTATGAAGCGGAAAGCGTCCAACAATATAAAGCCAGATTGTATATGGAGTCGCAAGCAAAGCGGTACAACAACATAACGGTAACGGGTCATTCCCTCGGGGGAAACCTTGCATTGTATGCAACCCTAACAGCGACTAGTGAAATCCAACAAAAAATAGCCAACTGTTCTACATTTAACGCCCCTGGCTTCAACAAGGAATTTACCATTACTTATCAACATTCAATCCAGCATATGAGGGGAAAAATTCAAGAGTTTCAGAACAGATATGATTCCGTTTCTTCTCTTTTTTACAATCCGACGAAACCGATCATAATCGAAACTTCAGCCCAAAAAGGAACGCTGCCTGATTTATTCAATATGGACCATCATGCCCTTAAGCACCTCGTAAACGATAATGGTACCTTAATAAGGGATAGTGTCCAAAGTAAAGAGTTTGAATATCGCATGCTGTCCAATCTTACGCAAGGGATTCAAAAGCTGCCTAACCCGATGCTATACGAAACCGTGGAGCTCATTTTCGCCGTCTGGAACGGCGATATCGATAAGGTTCAATTAATGAAAACGGCAGGTATTCTAGCGGCAACCAATGTTCCTCAAACCATGATTACCGTAGGAGCGATGCTCAAAGCGGTAGAAATTACGTTTGTCGCTACCGCGTTTGTCACAGCTGCCCAGATTGCTGCGGAAGTTGTAGATGAGAAGATCGTTCAGTTCAAAACGTGGGTGACGCATAAGTTCGACGATTTGTTTGAACAAGCCGGACTTGGAGCCATCCTGAAAGAGAGGTTTCACGACTTTAAGCAGCGGGTGTATGCCGAAGTGCATGATATCGTCAGCAGGGTTTCGAAGTTCGTCAAGGATTCTTGGCCTACGTGGAAGCAATCCGGCATTCAGCATGAGGATATTCGCGTGAACATGATGGAGCTCAGAAATTGGGCTTCCCGCTTACAAGCGGTTCAGAACCAGATCATGCATGTGGACCGCAGACTCGATACGCTGGCAAGTCTTGTCGACTGGCAGCAGCGTATATCGGTAACTTGGATCGACTACAAAGTGGGCTATAATCAGGATTTGAGAAGATGCATCGATTATTTGCACCGTGCGGCAGACGAGCTTGAACAATGCGAGCGTACAATCACGCAAAAAGCGTATGCTTTTTAATAAAAATTAAAAGCGCCGGCACTTCCCGGGCCGACGCCTTCGTTTATTTCCAAGGTTACTATGGCTCCAATGCCTTTTTGAACTCGTTCAACGTCCGTTTATCTGCCGAGTTATCCAAGATGGCGAAGACGATTTTATCGAACCAGGCGGCACGACCTTCGTCGATTAGCGCTTGCTTGAAAAGGCGGGCGACATCCTTGGGGTTATTGCGGAAGACGCCGCAACCATAGGCGCCAAGAATAATAGCACGCTGTCCGTGGGCAGCCGCAACCGCCAAAATAAAGCGAATCCGCTCCAGCATGACCGAATCGATCTTGGCCGTATTTTCCGGTTCGCGCTCCCGGACAACTCCGGCGTTTACTGCAGGAGCGGTAATCATGGAAACCAAGTAAGGCTCCGGCAGGAGGCCACCGCGATCCTCCCGGAATACCGGCACCTTTGGGGAGTAGATCATATAATCCGAATAAAAGCAGGTTTTGAGGCTTCGGTTATGGTTGTACATTTCGGTCATCTGGGAAATGCACGGATACAAGGCGGATGAGCGGGCCAAGCTCTCTTCCTGCGCCTGACTTCCCCCGAGGAAGCCTCCTCCGGGATTTTTCGCGGAGGCAAAATTCAGACAGACGGTCTCCGCCATTCCATCTTGCGCTACAAGCCGTTGTGCCGCTGCCAAGGTCGATTCGTTTGTCACCTCAATGCGAGACGTGTTCCCCGTTAAGCGACCGTTGAGAGCACTTGCTTCTTTCAAAATATTCGGCAGCCGATCGGGCGCATAGAGGACGGACTTCGCAACGGCCGCCTCGACCTCGTCCCGGATCGTGATTTGTGCCCCGGAGGGGCTGGTGTAGAAGCCCTGCTCCAAAACGTCCAAGGTTTCTTGGGCGATCTTGGATCGGATTTCTCGGTTATGGGTAGATGTGTTCATCTTCGTTCACTCCGTTCGTTCTATTCAGGTTGCTTCTTGATTTTCCTTCAACAAGTTCTCGCGCAGCTGTGTCAAAATGTGCCCCAGCGCATTTTTGCCCTGCCAGGTTCTTCTGTCTTGAATCCTCGGGTCGTCTTCGGATAGCCCTACTCCCCAAATCCGGTCCGTCGGGCTTGCTTCGACCAAGGTCGTTCCTTTCGTCTGAAGCAATTGCTCCAGCAGATGCGGATTCTGCGTAAATTTCGCGTAGTTGCCGTCATACACAAATTTCTTACCGTAGTTGTCCCATTGATCTTTATCAAAGTTCCGGACCAGACGGCCCAGCTTCTTTTGCTCGCGGGGCGTCGTGGCCTGCAAGATCTTCTCCGCCGTCTCCTGATCCCCGAACAGTATCGCTTTTTGATACATCATGTACTGCTCCGCACAGTTGAATTCCACTCCATCCACGACAAACCGGGACGGATGCCATTGAGAAAAAGGGGACTCAGTGCGGTAAAAAAACGTAAATTTTTCTATCATCATCAGCTCTCGCTTTCACTATTAAATTTGGACTGCTGACGGCATTGCAGGCTTTAAGAAAATACCGCTGCCTTCATCGGCTGCGCTCACAAGGAGGGGCACGACCTTGGATTCGCTTGAGTTTTGTTGGTCTTTCGATATTTGCCAATTGATAATATCATAATGACATTATATAACGGCAACAGCACCTCGTGTCAAGATCAAATCGAAAAAATGTTAAAACCTAGAGATTTTCTTGACAAAATATGGACCGCCGCTTATGATTTCACTAACTATTATCGAAGGAGGTTGGATGAGGGTGCTTAAAGGTCAATCGTTTTATTCCAGCTTGAATCAAGATGAGCGCAACACCTTTCATCAATTGCATACGCAGCAGCGCACCCTCATCGGCCTTACCGGTCTGTCTTAATAGTGAAGCTTGATGCCGATTTCAAACAAGTTGACATCAGGCTCATTTATCCAATCCGGCCATGGACCTCTGAGTCCGTGGTCTTTTTGTGCTTAACCACGACCGGGCACAATTTTATTCCAAGGGGAAGATGCAGATGGCGATCATTCAAGTGAGATCCACCAACCCGAAGCTTTCGTTTATCATCAAAAAAAATCCGGAGTCCGGCATGATTCTTCGTTCGATCCGCAAGGGGATGGCCTACGGCTGGTACGCGGATGGCTCCACCTACAACGTGTACTTTAAGGATGCGGACAATGAGATTTCCTATAAGCAGCATGAGCACGAGGATTTTGAATATTTGAACGTATCCCGCTATAACACGCCGTTGTTTCCGCTGAACGCGCTGAACGAATTTTTCTCCGCGCCGCTGAAATCGCAAGACGAGCAGGATATCGATGGCTATGAGCATTCGTTCCATATCAACATGATCCATATCGAGCTGGTGCGGTACATCGAGTTTTTTGAGAAGCATCTGACCGACTTTACGTTTGAGCTGAAGCATCAGGCCCACAAAAGCTACTCGCTCACGATTACGACGCGCAAAAGCCTCCATCAGCTGCTGCATGTCGTCAGCGTGCTGTGCTTGTTCCTGTCCATGTTCGGCAACGAAAACATCGATATTTCCGACAGCATTCTGGACAAATACATTAAGAGCATTCAAGCGATTGACGCGCCGTTCTACATCCGCAGCTTGTTTGCGCGGAATTTCTTATCTTCCAGGGACCGGTTCAAAAAATATAAAGGCGAGCTTGAGAAAACAAGCCGGTACGCCATTCGGTTCGATTATGGAAGCACCGCTCTTCAACGAAGAAACTATATCGCCAGCGCCCTGCCTTTTAATAAATCGATCCTGGACGTTGGCTGCGGAGAAGGCTTTTATGCGCTTCCTTTTGCCGCAAAGATCGAGGGCAGCTACTACGCTGTCGATATCGACGAACAGCTGCTGGAATCGGTCAGCCGCAAGGCGCAAGCGCGAGAACTCGATAACCTGATCACGTTTCGTTCGATCGAGCATTTCTTGGAGGAGTACAACGGCGAGCAGGTCGATGTCATCCTGACGGAGGTTATCGAGCATATGAGTCAGGACGAGGCTAAGGCACTGATTCAACGGATTTGCAAGCAGGTGGACTTCGAGCACTTTATTATTACGACGCCGAATTCGGATTTCAATCCGTTCTACGACTTGAGCGGGTTCCGGCACGACGACCATAAGTGGGAGATGGGGCAGGAGGAGTTCCGGGAGTGGTTTCTGGAGATCATCCGGGAAACGAGCCTGCACTATGAATTCGTCTCCGTCGGTGACGGGGTCAACAGCATCCAGACGACGCAAGGCGTCATTCTCAAGAAAAGGGGGGCCTAGCCAGTGGAGATCCAAACGAGGGTTCACACTATTTTTATGATGATCGGATCGACGGAATGCGGGAAAACGACGTTCGCCAACGAAGTGCTGATTCCCGGGCTGCGGTTCGAGGACGTGTCGAAACCTTTTAAAGCCAACGTGCAGTATCTTTCTTCTGACAGTCTCCGTCAAGAGGTTCTTGGCTTTGCCTACGATAAGTACGATCAATTGATGCTGGAGGCGAGCGAGCAGGCGTTTCATCTGTTGTTCGAGAAGCTGAAGATGGTGACCTCGTATCCCGTCAATGCGGAATTCGTGATCGTGGATACGACCGGATTGTCGGAGGACTTCCGGGCGAAGGTTCGTGAGATTGCCCATGAGAATAACTATAACCTGGAGGTCGTCCTGTTCGATTACCGCAAGCGGGAGGATTACTACGCCTCCGAGCGATCGAAGAAACTGATCACCAGCCACATTAACCGGCTGCGCAAGGACGTTCTCGGTTCGCTGGCCAAGGAAAAGTATGCCAAAATTCATAAGGTGCGCGCCAAAGATTTTTACTCGGTAACGGAGCAGCGGGCCAATCCGGACTACAGAGTCGTGATCGAAGATAAAGAGGAGTACCTGTCGACCATTCTTCCGCAGGATCAAAAGGTGATTATCGTCGGCGACGTTCACGAGTGCGTGGATGCGCTGCAAGGTCTGCTGCTGAGCTACGGCTACCAGATCGAAGCGGGAAAGCTGGCCGTAACGGATAAAGTGCGGAATACGAAGGTGCTGTTAGCCGGCGACTGGATCGATAAGGGGAAGCGTACCAAAGAGATCGTAGAATTTTTGTACGACAATCAGGAGCATTTCTTATTCGTCCTGGGGAATCATGAGAATTTCGTCTATAAATATTTGCGGGGCGAAATTCAAGGCGCCGATTCGGAGCTGCTTCGCACGTATTTCGATTCGACGGAAGTATTGCGGAATGATGCGGAGCTGCTGGAGAAGTTCAATCATCTCGTTTCCATTTCGAAGCCGTTTTACCGGTCGATTGGCATCAAAGGAGCATCCTTCTACGTGACCCATGCGCCGTGCCGGAACAAATACATCGGGAAGCTGGATGCGAATTCGATGCGTCATCAGCGCAGCTTCCGGATTAACCGGGAGGCACCGCTGGAGGAGCAGCTGGCTTTTCTGAACGAAGAAGCGGCGAAAAATCATCCGTACCACGTGTTCGGGCACATTGCGGCGAAGCAGGCGTTCCGGATCAAAAGCAAGCTTCACCTCGATACCGGATGCGTGCACGGGAACGCGCTGACCTCGGTCAGCATTTCGTTCAAGCCTTTCTTTAAAGCCCACAAGTCCGGGCAAGCGGTCATGACGGACGAGCTTCCGACCTTGTTCCGGGAAGAGAAAAAAGTATCCGTGCAGGAGCTGGGCGACGAGGAAATTCGCAGACTGCGCTATGTATCGCGCAATAAGATCAACTTTATCTCGGGAACGATGTCCCCGGCCGATAAGGACGTAGCTGCGGGCGAGCTGGAGTCTTTGCAGCGCGGCTTGGATTATTTTGCCGAACGGGGAGTCCGTCAGGTGGTGCTGCAGCCGAAATATATGGGCTCCCGATGCAACATTTATTTGCATAAGGACCGGGAGCGATGCTTTGCCGTAAGCCGGAACGGGTATAAGATCAATCAGGTGGATCTGACCGGTATTTACGACCGGCTGCTGCAAAAATTCGGCGGCTACATGGAGCAGAACGGCGTCTCTATGATGCTTTTGGACGGAGAGCTGCTGCCGTGGAAAGCGCTCGGAGACGGACTCATTGAGCGGCAGTTCAAGCCGATCGCGAAGGCATTGGAGAGCGAGTTGGAATTTCTGAAACGCAACGGTTTTGAACAGGCTTTTGGCAAGCTTACGGAAGAGTACCGCGCCAGCGGGTTTGAAAAGGATCAATTCCACCTCGCTAAAGCTGCCCTGAGCGACAAATACGGGGCAAGCGTGTATCAAAACTATAAATATGTCCATGACATTTTGGAAATCTACGTGCCGCTGGAGGAGCATGCGGCCGCCTATGAAACGTATAAGAAGCAGTTGGAGCTATATGCCGAAGACGGAGAGCTGGAGTACAAGCCTTTCGCCTTGTTAAAAGTCGTGTACGACAGCGGCGAGGAGCAGCTGCCGGACTGGAGCACTTCCGAGATGTACCGTTTTCTGTCGGACGACGAGTTTGTTGTGCTCGATCTGTCGGAGCCGGAAAGCCGCGAGAAGGCTCAGCAGTTCTTCGCGACGTTAACCGTCGGGAACCATATGGAAGGCGTCGTGATCAAGCCGGAGGTCCCGGAAGACCGGTCGGTCCCGTATATGAAGGTCCGCAATCCGGAGTATTTATCGATCATCTATGGATACGATTACCGGTTCCCGCATAAGTATGGCAAGCTGATGAAGCAGAAAAACATTCATTCGAAGCTGCGCACCTCCATGAACGAGTATAGACTCGGCAGCCAAATGCTCTCTGTGCGATTCGATGAAATCGCGCCGGACCATGAGACGTATAACGCAATCGTCGCCAATCTGCTGTTTGAAGTGGCCCGGGAGAAAGAAATCGATCCCAGGCTGTGAGGGAAGGGGTCGGCTCCGGCGGGCTTGTGAGAGCGGAGGCCCTCGGTTGGTTCGCGCCTGTGCGTAGAGGTATTCCTTGCAGGCCGTAGGCGGTTCATACGTCTACGGTCTGCCGCACCCCAAGAGCAGCGTATGCTTCCGAATCGAGTTTGCTAAAGCAAACTTTGAGGAGGAACTAGCAATGGATACACCGGGGCTGAAAAAGGCAATGACGACGCTGGAGTTTTTAAACCAGAACAAGGAAGCACGGGCATTGTACGAGATGCGCAAAAAAGCGCTGCTTGATGAGCAATCCGCGCTGGATTATGCGGAATCGCGGGGCAGGGCAGAAGGAAGACTTGAGGGTAAATTGGAAGGGAAGCTGGAAGGGAAGTTGGGGATTAGAATCCTGATTCGTTTCCCTTGATGACAAGATCGGAGCTGCTGCCCCGGTCTTTTTTCTTTTTCATGAAAAACTTTCCGCCCGTTGTAATACTTTCGCCATGTTCGTTTCGGCGCAAATCAGCGAAGATAGATACATAAGGCGCTGACATCTATAAAGATTAAAATTCAATACCCAAAGGTGATAACGATGAAATTAGCCGAAGCTTTAATGAATAGAGCCGATTGCCAAAAGCGCATCGAACAATTGAAAGTCCGCCTGAGCCGCAGTGCCAAGGTGCAGGAAGGGGAACATCCGCCGGAGGACCCGAAGGAGTTGTTCCAAGAAATGAACGACACGCTGCAGGAGCTGGAATCCTTAATGACCGCGATCAACCGGACGAACGCCCAAACGGTGCTGCACGACGGAGTTACCCTTGCCGATGCTTTGGCGAAGCGGGACATTCTGGCGATGCGCCGCACGATGATCCAAGAGGTCATTAATGCCGCGGCGATTAAGCAGGACCGGTACAGCAGGTCGGAAGTGAAATTCATTCCGACAGTCCATATTGCCGAACTGCAAAAGCAGGTCGATCAGTACTCCAAAGCTTACCGTGAGCTGGATACCGGCATACAGGAAATGAACTGGAAAACCGAGCTGCTGTAAGGAACATACGAGTTAGTAGGTAGCCTTTTGTCTGAAGGCGAGCGCCACCCGCCAACTGGGCAAGTTGGACTCCTGGGTGGATGTGAGGGGCCATGTCCGCAGGTTCGATTCCTGCCTTGACGATTTAAGCCCAGAACATCTTACAAGCGTACCAATTCTTGTGATTGTAACGACCGGGTGCTGATTCAGACAAAACGGCGAGGGCGGGAACGGGGAACTAACGATGATACGCGTCTGAGACGCTCTATCATACATTTAGGTTGATGTACGGAAGGCGTACCGAGGCAGGGATTTCCTACGATCCCGCAGTGCCCGCGCATCCTATGCGCCGGTATCCTGTACGGCCGATCCGGCATGAATCTGCCATTCTATTGGGTTCGAATCCCAAATCGTGTGGGACGATTAAGCTCCGTGGGGAGCACTCGACTTTTAATCGAGCGAAAATGACATGCTGTGACCTACAAGGAATCCTAGTGGCTTCCACAGCACACTGCGTCCGGGCTTTGCAATCCGCGGATACCGGACGGAGCAACCGGAAAGGCGACCGCCAAGGAGACGGCAAACGGGAGAACGGCTGCAATGGAGCCGATCCGAAGTTCGTCAGCTTCGAAGCCGGAAGCTTCGGCTCCTCCGTTCTTAAGCGGGATTCCGTCAGGGGCGCAGGAGGGTTCCTTTCGCAGGTCACCAACCAATGAAAGGCAGCTCAGGTATGAGCTGATGAAGGAGGATTTACCATGTTTAAAAAAGTAACGATTCAAATCGACGAGCGTGGCTTACTGTTCCGCAAAGGAAGCTACGATAAATATTTGCCGCCCGGCACGTATCGCCTCTCGCCTTTTTCCGATGAAACGGTTGTCGTTCTCGACATAACGAAGCCTTTTGCGGTGGAGGGGAAGGACTTGCAGTTGTTCCTTCACGATGACCGGCTCTTGCGGGAGCTGGATGTCATTGAGGTGCAGGACCACGAATATGTGCTGCATTACGAGGACGGCAAATTCGCCGGGCTGCTGACGGCCGGACGATATGTGTTCTGGAACATATTGAAGAAGCACACGTATGTCCGGGTGGACATTCGCCAGCCCGAGCTGCCTGCGGAGGTCGATCTGGCGATCCGGCCCAAGCTAATGGCCTATTGCCAGACGTTCGAGGTGGCGAGCTACGAATCGGGCATGCTGTTCTATAACCATGTGATGCAAAAAGAGCTCAAGCCCGGCAAATATTATTTCTGGAAAGGGCCTACCGCCGTCGCCGTGAAGACCGTAGACCTGCGCCAGCAGCAAATGGACATGACCGGCCAGGAGATGATGACCGAAGACAAAGTGACCTTGCGGCTCAATTTCGTCTGCCAGTACAAAATCGTGAACCCTCTGCGCGCTTTGGAGATCAAATCGTTCGAGGAGCAGATGTATATCCAGCTGCAGCTCATTTTGCGGGAATATATCGGCACCTTGAAGCTGGACGATCTGCTGAAAATGAAGCAGGAAATCGCGGCCTTCGTGCTGTCCCGGCTGAACGAGAAGAGCCAGGATTACGGCGTCGCCTTCGTATCGGCCGGCGTGAAGGATATAATCCTGCCCGGCGATATCAAGGACATCTTGAACACGGTGCTCCTCGCCGAGAAGAAAGCCCAGGCCAACCTGATCACCCGGCGCGAGGAAACGGCATCGACGCGCAGCCTGCTCAATACCGCGAAGCTGATGGACGAGAACCAGACGCTGTACCGGTTGAAGGAGCTGGAGTTCCTCGAAAAAATCTGCGAGAAGATCGGCACGATCTCGCTCACCGGCGGCGGCAACCTGCTGGAGCAGCTGAACTCGCTGCTGGGAGACAAAAGCGCAGGAAAAGTGTAATCGATAGGTTTAGCAGCGGGTCGCCTCGGCGGCTCTCTTTTTTGTCCTTTCCAATGATTTCCACAGCCTTCGGTCCTCAAAATCGGGTATGCTTTATATACATGGCGTATAAAAAGGGAGAAGCTTTTTTCGTTCTATCGGCGAATAGATTGTAAGCGGTTTCTATATTACTATTTAACCAGGTAAACTTTTTGGGGACAAGCTGCAAGACAAAAAGAATGCGCTTTCTTCGCAACATAGACTATCCCGCAAGGAGGTTAATCCATGATTCAAGTTAACACCTTGGTCAAGTCATTCGGCTCCGTTAACGTCCTGAAAGGCATCAATTTAAACGTACAGGAAAAAGAAGTCGTCGTCTTGCTTGGCGCGAGCGGCTCGGGGAAAAGCACACTGCTGCGGTGTCTGAACTTCCTCGAAATTTATGACGACGGGGAAATTTATATTTTTGGGGAAAAGCGCGACCCTCACAAGTCGAACCTGAATCAGATCCGGCAAGAGGTCGGCATGGTGTTCCAGCATTTTAATCTGTTTCCCCATAAAACGGTACTGGAGAACGTGATCGAAGCGCCGATTCATGTGAAGAAGATCAAAAAGAAAACGGCCATCGATACCGCGTACGACTTGCTGGACAAGGTGGGGCTGAGGGATAAGGCGCATGAATATCCCGGCATGCTGTCCGGCGGGCAGAAGCAGCGCGTCGCCATCGCCCGGGCGCTCGCCATGGCGCCGAGAGTGATGCTGTTCGACGAGCCGACCTCGGCTCTGGACCCCGAGCTTGTCGGCGAGGTGCTTCAAGTAATGAAGCAGCTTGCCAAGGAGGGTATGACGATGATCGTCGTCACCCATGAGATGGGCTTCGCCCGCGAGGTAGCCGACCGCGTCGTCTTCATGAGCGACGGAAAAATATTGGAGGAAGCCCATCCCGAACAATTTTTTGTCAATCCGCAGACGGAACGGGCTCAACAGTTTTTGCGCAGTATCCTTTAAAAAGCAACGCAGCCTAAGACCAACTTACAGGAGGAATGTGTGATGAAAAAAGGGTTGATCGTTTCCTTGTTGTCGATGCTGGTAGGGGCTATGCTTCTCGCCGGCTGTGCTTCGACAGGCAACACCCCGTCTGCGGCTTCTGCCGACGGCAAAGATTCCGGACAAGTGAAAGCGTTTCATTTTGCAATGAGCGGGCTGTACAAGCCTTTCAATTACAAGGAAAACGGCAATCTGGTCGGCTTTGACGTCGAATTCGGGAGTGAGCTGGCCAAGAAAATGGGCGTGAAGGCCGAGCCGGTCACGAACCCGTGGGAAACGATCATTCCCGGTCTTCTCTCGAAGAAATACGATGCGATTCTGGGCAGTATGGCGATTACGCCGGAACGCCAGAAGACAGTCAACTTCACGACGCCTTACTACCGGTCGGGCGCGCAAATCTTCGTCGCCAAGACGAACGAGACGATCAAGTCCGCGGCCGATCTGAAAGGCAAGAAAATCGGCGTGCTCAAGGCAAGCTTATTCAAAAGTCTGGCCGCCGAGCGGACGGATGCGGGCAACATTACCGAGTACGATAGCGATCTGACAGCGCTGCTGGATCTGCCGACGGGGCGGGTGGATGCGGTCATTACGGACGATTTGGTCGGCTTCCGCATGATCAAGGAAAGCGCCACGGCGATCAAGGCCGTCGGGGAGCCGTTGACGATGCAGGAGATGGGAATCGCGGTCCGCAAGGAGGACCAAGCACTGCTGGATCAATTGAACAAGGCCATCGACGAGATGGTCAAGGACGGAACGTATGACAAGCTGAGCGAGAAATGGTTCGGCAGAAATATTTTGCAAAAGTAACGAAACGATATTCAGATGAGGTGACCCGATGATCGAAATCTTGCTGTCCAGTTACGACGTGTTTCTGAAAGCGACCTGGCTGACCGTTCGCATAACGTTGGTTTCTCTTCTGCTCGGAAGCGTCATCGGTCTGATCTTTGCCTTTTTCCGGCTGTCGAAGAGCCGCGTCTTGAACGCCGTGGCGACATTCTACATTACGCTAATCCGTGGAACGCCGCTTATTATCCAGATCGCCGTGCTGTACTTCGGAATTTCCAACATTATTTTGCTGTCGCAGTTTTGGGCGGGGGTGTTCGCGCTGGCGATTCACGGCGGCGCGTACATCGCGGAAATTTTCCGCGGCGCGATTCAATCGATCGACCGCGGTCAGATGGAGGCGGCTCGCTCACTCGGGATGACGTATCCGCAGGCGATGCGCAGAATTATTTTGCCGCAGGCGTTCAAAATCGCCATTCCACCGCTCGGCAACCAGTTCATATTGGGACTGAAGGAATCGTCGCTCGTGGCCTACGTTGGCATGTCGGATTTGTGGGGAGCGGCGTTAAGCGAAGCGGCCGCGAACTTCAAGCAGCTCGAAACGTACGTGGTGGCGGGGTTATATTACTTGGCTCTAGTTATGCTCTTCACGTTTGTGGTAGGCAAGCTGGAAGCGAGACTCGATGTCAACGCGAAAGCGAAAAGCAGGGAAGCGAGCGCCAAGCCGCGCGCCCGCTACAGCTCCTCGGAAGAAACGGTCAGCTTGTAGGCCATAATCGCGATCTCCAGCTTCAAGCGGTCTTCCGACGATTGAAGATTCCGCCGCGTTTTTTTCTCGATCTGGTTCAGCCGGTATTTCAGCGTATGGCGGTGAATGAACAGCTCGGCTGCGGTCACATGCACGCTCTGGTTATGGTACAGGTACGTTTCGAGCGTTTGAAGCAGGTCGGCTCCTTGACGTTTGTTTTGCATCAAAGCTCCGAGCTGCTCCTCGGCAAACTGCCGCAAGTCCATACCGTGCTCCTGCATTTGGATCAGGAAGTGGTACAGTCCCAGATCGTCATAATGAACGACGGGCTTCGGCTTGTGCAGCAGCTTGGCGAAGACGAGAGCCCGGTGCGCTTCCTGCGCGCTTTTGGCCAGGTCGGCCAGATCGGTGTAACTTTTGCCGATGCCGATCCGCAGCGGGAATCCGGGATAGAACGCGCTCCATTTGTCGGCGATATCCTGTACGGCCAGAAGCGAAGCTTCCTCTGCGGCTTCGGGAGCCGTGCTTTTGCCTCCCGTTCCCATCAGGATAACGCAGCCGTCCAGCCGGTTGCGCAGCAGAAACTGGCGGTTATGCTTGCTCATGGCCTGATTCACGACCTGATACAGCCGGTCCAGCATGTCGTCCAGCGTACGGCGCTCGAGGTCGGACGGGAGGTTCTCCACCTTGATCTGCAGCACGGCTTGACTGCCGCTCGGATCAAAGCCCAGCTTTTTCCCGCGCTCGATCACTTCGGCTTTATTGGTAAAATTTTTGGATAACACTTGATCGAGAAATTCGCCTTGAAAACGGATTTCCGTATCCAGAATCGCTTTATGCCGCAGAAATTCAATCGCATACACGGTGGCCGCATGCTCGACCGCGATCTGGTCGATGTCCTTCCATAGGTCTTTATCCTTGATGGCCGCAATCCAGCCGTAGTTCGTCTGATTCGCCATGACCGGATAGAGCGAAATTGTGTATTCGCTTTCATGATTGTTGAAGTGAAGAAGCTGCTGTTCAAAAGGCGGCTGCAACGGCTCGGAAAAGAGCAGGAGCCGATTCTGGCCGATCCGGCGTACCTCGTCATGAACGATCCGGTCCGAGACGATGGAAGCATCCGCATCGAACAGCACGATGCTGCCGTCCGTCAGCCGCGACAGCGTGTCGGTGATCGCCTGGATTCCTTGATTGTCCAAGACCAGACGGGTAAATTCCTTGTGGATGTTGATCGAATGCTCGAACATGCGGAATTGGTTGTTGACGATCTGTTCCAGAATCGCCTTGGTAATGACCGAAAAGTTGATATCCGTCGGAATTTCCAGCAGCGGAAGGGCGGAGCGGTTCGCAATGTCGATGAACGATTGGGGAATTTCGCGCAGGTAAAACCCGGTGTACATCGCGACGCCGGACAGCTTCTTGTTGGACAGCAGCTTGTGGAACTGGCTGCGTTTCTCTTCGCTTTCCATCAGGCCGAAGCCGGTCGTAATCAGGAACTCGCCTTCCTGCAGCCGGTCGATGTCTTCGATGACCTCGACGATCGTGACCCACTTGATGATATTGTTCATGCCGTCGAATCCGGCGACCAATTTCGTCTGCGACATCACGGGCAGCTGGATCGCTTCTTGAATGCTTATTCCCATAGGAATGATCCCCTTTTCTGTGCGGATTGGCTTGAGTCAGTTATATCACGGCCCGTCATTTCGGGCAAGCTGGAATTTATACCTTATGTATAAAAAAGCGCGCTCATTTTGGATTCGTCGGTCGAATAGATCAAGCGCTTTAGCTGGTTTAAACTACAAGTAATCGCAGCCCTAACGCAGAGGCCGGAGGTGGAACGATGGCAGTCGAAACGGTGCGGCATAGTGAACAATTAAGCGTCTTGGAGCGAACGCGGCAGGTCATCAAGAAGGCGCTGGAGCATATGGGCTACGCGGAATCGTTTTACGAGCTGCTCAAGCAGCCCCTTCGGTTGATGACGGTTCGTATTCCCATACGCATGGACGACGGCTCCGTCCGGGTATTCACCGGATACCGGGCTCAGCATAACGATGCGGTGGGACCGACCAAGGGCGGCATCCGGTTTCATCCTACAGTGACGCCGGAGGAAGTGTCCGCTCTATCGATGTGGATGAGCATCAAATGCGGTCTGACCGACTTCCCGTACGGCGGGGGCAAAGGAGGCATCCAGTGCGATCCGCGCACGATGTCCGCCGCCGAGCTGGAGCGGCTGAGCCGCGGGTACGTCCGGGCGATCAGCCAGATCGTCGGTCCGACCAAGGATATTCCCGCCCCGGATGTGTACACGAATGCGCAAATGATGGCTTGGATGATGGACGAATACAGCCGTCTCCGCGAATTCGACTCCCCCGGCTTTATTACCGGCAAGCCGCTTGTGCTGGGCGGTTCGGCGGGCAGAGAGTCCTCGACGGCCAAAGGCGTGACGATCGTGCTGCGCGAAGCGGCGAAGGTGGCCGGCGTGGAGCTGAGCGGCGCCAAGGTGATCATTCAAGGGTTCGGCAATGCCGGAGGCTATCTGGCGAAATTTCTGCACGACGCGGGAGCGAAGATCGTAGGGATTTCAGACGCGGGCGGCGCTCTGTATCACCCTGACGGCCTCGATGTCGATTATTTGCTGGAGAAACGGGATGCGTTCGGCGCGGTCACTCACCTGTTCGCAAGCGCCATCTCCAACCGGGAGCTGCTTGTGCAAGCATGCGACATTCTTATCCCGGCTGCCATCGAGAATCAGATTACGGACGAGAACGCGGCCGACATTCAAGCGAAAATCGTTGTCGAGGCGGCGAACGGACCGACGACCGCGAAGGCTACGGAAATGCTCACCTCCCGGGGCGTGCTGCTCGTTCCCGACGTGCTGGCGAGCGCAGGCGGTGTCGTCGTTTCGTACTTCGAGCGGGTTCAAAACAACCAGGGCTACTATTGGTCCGAAGCCGAGATACATCAGAAGCTGGACCATATTTTGGTCAAAGCCTTTCGCGGGGTCTATCAAATTGCATTGGAGAGCAAGGTGGACATGAGGCTGGCCGCCTATATTGCAGGCCTCCGAAAAATGGCGGAAGCCATGCGCTGGAGAGGCTGGGTTTAACACAAGCGTAAAGAGGGGAACCGACATGACGGATACACATTTGATCAAGCCGATTCTGGACTACGATTATCCAACGGTAGCCAGCGGACAAGGCATTTACCTCCATGACACGGACGGCAAAACGTATATCGACGGCTGCTCCGGCGCAGTAACGGCCAGCATCGGCCACGGGGTACCGGAAATCGTCGAGGCGATGAAGGCGCAGGCGGAAAAAGTATCGTTCGCGTACCGCTCGCAGTTTACGAGCGAACCGGCCGAAGCGCTTGCCCGCAAGCTAAGCGAATGGTCCGGGGGGCGCTGGAGCTGGTCCTTTTTCGTCAACAGCGGCTCGGAAGCGACGGAGACGGCGATGAAGATCGCGATCCAGCATTGGCAGGAGAAAGGCCGCGACCGCAAAAACCGCTTCATTTCCCGCTGGATGAGCTATCACGGCATTACGATGGGCGCTTTGTCGATGTCCGGCAATATTTTGCGGCGCAAGCGGTTCATCCCGCTGCTCGAAGATTATCCGTCCGTTTCCGCGCCGTACTGCTACCGCTGTCCGCTGAAGGAAGCGCATCCCGGCTGCGGCATGAAATGCGCGCAGGAGCTGGAAACGTCGATTCTGCGCATCGGGCCGGAGCATATCGCCGGATTTATCGCGGAGCCGATCATCGGCGCTTCGGGAGGGGCGGTGACGCCGCCGGAGGGCTATTATCAGGAGATCAAGCGTATCTGCGACAAATACGATATTCTCTTCATCGCGGACGAGGTGATGACGGGGCTCGGCAGAGCCGGCAAGAAGTTCGGGATCGAGCACTGGGGAGTCGATCCTGACATCGTCGCCTTGGGCAAGGGCATGAGTGCAGGCTATACGCCTATGGCGGCGACGCTGGTCAGCGATAAGGTCATGGAGCCGATTCTGAAAGGGTCCAAGTCGATCATGGCGGGCCATACGTACAGCGCCAATCCGCAATCCGCCGCCGTCTGTCTGGCCGTGCTGGACTATATGGAAAAGCACGATTTGGTTCGCAAGGCGGAAGAGAACGGCGAGTATCTTCTCGGCAAGCTGCAGGAGATGGCGAAGCGGCTGGACATCGTAGGCGACGTGCGGGGCAAAGGGATGCTGCTCGGACTGGAGTTCGTGCCGGATGTGCGGACGAAAGGGATTTTCCCGCTATCGCTCGGCGTGACAGCGCGGGTCATCAAGCGCGCTTTCGACAAAGGGCTGCTCGTGTACCCGGCATCGGGAGGCATCGACGGAGCGGCCGGAGACGCAATTATCGTCTCTCCGCCATTAATTATCACCCCGGATCAAATCGATAGCCTGGTAAACATATTGGAAAAAAGTATTTTTGAAGTGCAAGAGGAATTGCGGGCGGAAGGCCATTTGAATAAAACGGCGGTATAGGGGAAGGGGGAAAACGCATGGAGCTTGTAAAAAAGCGAAGCAAGGTCGCCGGGCTGGAGGACGCGCTTCAGCATATACGCGACGGAATGACCCTGATGTACGGGGGCTTCGGAGGCGTGGGCAATCCTCCGTCCTTGTGCCAAGGCATATTGGATAAAGGCGTGCGCGATCTCGTCCTGATCGGCAACGACTGCGCGTTCCCGGATATCGGCATCGGGCGGCTGATCACGGCGGGCCGGGCCCGGAAAGTCATCGTCTCGCACATCGGCTCCAATCCGAACGCCGGCCGGCTCATGAACGAGGGCGCGCTGGAGGTCGAGTTTAGCCCGCAAGGGACGCTGGCCGAGCGCATCCGCGCCGGAGGCGTCGGCTTGGGCGGCATCTTCGTCGATGTCGGCATCGGCACGATTGCCGAAGAGGGCAAGCAGCAGATCGTGCTGGACGGCAAGCCGTATTTGATCGAGACGGCGCTGACCGCCGAGGTCAGCATCGTGCACGCGCAGAAGGCCGATCCGTACGGCAACTTGATCTATGACAAAAGCGCCCGCAATTTCAATCCGCTCGTCGCGATGGCCGGAGATTACACCATTGCCGAGGTAGACGAAATCGTGCCGCTCGGCGAGCTGGACCCGGAATGCATCGTCACCCCGGGGATTTATGTGGATATGGTCATACCGAGTCAAGGAGTGAACTGGACATGGGCGTGGGAGTAGAAGACAGCCGTTACCGGATCGCCCGGCGGGCGGCGCAGGAAATTCAAGACGGGATGCTCGTGAACCTCGGGATCGGGATTCCGACCTTGGTGGCCAATTATGTGCCGCCGGAGCTCCAAGTGTTTTTTCACGCGGAGAACGGCATTCTGGGCACCGGTCCGAGCCCGGCCAAGGGGAGCGAAGATCCCGCGCTGTGCAATGCCGGAGGCTTCCCGGTGACCATCGTGCCGGGCGCATCGTATTTCGACAGCGCGACGGCCTTCGGGATTATCCGCCGCGGCTATGTGGACATCACGATTCTGGGCGCGCTTGAAGTGAGCCAGCACGGGGATTTGGCGAACTGGATCGTTCCCGGCAAACGGGTGCCCGGCATGGGCGGAGCGATGGAGCTGGCGCAAAAGTCGCGCAAGGTCATCGTCCTGATGAACCACACGAACAAGCAGGGCGAGTCGAAAATATTGAAGCAGTGCTCGCTTCCGTTAACCGCGCCGCGCTGCGTGGATATGATCATTACCGAAATGGCCGTGATGGAAGTAACGGACGAAGGATTGGTTTTGCGGGAAGTGATGGCCCCCTACACAGCAGAAGATGTCATCCGGCAGACGGAAGCGGAATTGATCGTTCCGTCCGTCGTGTCCACGATTCAATAAGGGAGGCAATCCGTGATGAATGAAGTCGTTATCGCGGCAGGGGTCCGCACGGCGGTCGGAGCCTTCGGCAAGTCGCTGCGGGATGTGCCCGCCACCGAGCTGGGGCGTCAAGTGCTGACGGGCTTGATGGCGAAAACGGCGCTGCCGAAGGAAGAGGTGGGCGAAATTATTTTCGGCCATGGCTACGTGCACGGGGGAGGGCTCAATTCGGCCCGAATCAGCTCGCAGAGGGCCGGTTTTCCGCTGACGGTGCCGGGTCACGTCGTCATCAAAGCGTGCGGCTCGGGCCTCAAGGCGATCACAAGCGCGGCGCTGGCGATTGCGGCGGGGCAAGAGGAAGCCGTCATTGCGGGCGGCGTGGAAAGCATGAGCCAAGTGCCTTATTTGGTCCGAAACCGCTGGGGCACGAAGTTCGGCCATGTCGCGATGGAGGACGCGCTGCTCGCTGACGGGCTGACCTGCTCGTTGAGAAATGAGCACATGGGCATGACCGCAGAGCGATTAGCCGAGCAGTACGGCATTTCCCGAGAAGAGCAGGATCGGTTTGCCTTCGAAAGCCACCGCAAGGCGGCTGACGCAGTCCGCAGCGGGCGGTTCAAGGACGAAATCGTGCCGCTGGAGCTGCAGGAACGGCAAGGCGTCCGGCTCTTCGACAGCGACGAGTCGCTGCGGGAAGATATCGAGCTGGCGAAGCTCGCCAAGCTGCCCGTCGTCTTCAAGCCAGACGGCACCATCACCGCGGGCAACGCTTGCCCTATGAACGACGGTGCGGCCGCCGTGCTGCTGCTGTCCCGGAGCAAAGCGGAGCGGGCGGGCATCCAGCCGCTGCTCAAGGTCAAAGCGTTCGCCAGCGCCGGAGTCGAACCGGGCGTCATGGGCATCGGACCGGTGCCTGCCGTTCATAAGGCGCTGCACAAGGCAGGGCTGACGCTCGATGACATCGGGCTGATCGAGCTGAACGAGGCGTTCGCCGCGCAAGCGCTGGCCGTCATCCGCGAGCTGAAGCTGAACCCGGAGCGGGTGAACGTCAACGGCGGCGCGATTGCGCTGGGGCATCCGGTAGGAGCTACCGGGGCGAAGCTGACCGTGACGCTGATGCACGAAATGCTGCGGACCGGCGTGAAGTACGGCATGGTGACGCTGTGCATGGCCGGAGGCATGGGCCTTACGGTGATCTACGAGAATGTGAGCGAGGCGTAAAGGGTTTCGAATTTTTAGATGTTCGGTGAAAAAGGAGCGGAGCGAGCGGAATCATTCTGGAGAAGCGTAGCGGTCGCCTTTGTCTCCGGATTCTAACCTCTTAAGGGGTTAATGAATGAAAGAATCCGGGGACAAGAGAGATCGGAAGAATGATCCGCACGCGCAGCGGCCTTTTATTCACCTTACTTCCGCACAAGGAGGAGAAACATGTCAGAGCTCCAGGCACGGATTAAGCAGTGGATGCGCACGCAGAGCGAGGAAGGCATGGCATTCCTGCAGCGGCTGGTGCAGGTGCCAAGCACGCAGGGCCATGAAGCGGCGGCGCAGGCTTTGGTCGCCGAGAAGCTGCGGCAGATGGGCTTAGAGGTCGACGTATGGGAGCTGGACGGGGAGGCTTTGAAGAAACATCCGTACTTTTGCTCCTCGCGGCCGGATTTCGATAACTGCCCGAATGTGGTCGGCATTCTGCGCGGTTCCGGCGGCGGGAAGTCGATCATCCTGAACGGCCATATCGACGTCGTCCCGGAGGGAGAGCGCGAGCAGTGGTCGGACGATCCGTACAGCGGCGCGATCCGGGACGGCAAAATGTACGGCCGCGGCGTCACGGATATGAAAGGCGGCAACGTCTCCCTGCTGCTGGCGATCCAAGCGATCCAAGGGTTGGGCCTCCGGCTGAAAGGCGACGTCATCTTTCAGAGCGTCGTCGAGGAGGAAAGCGGCGGGGCCGGTACGCTCGCGACCGTGATGCGGGGCTACCAGGCCGATGCGGCGATCATCCCGGAGCCGACGAATATGCGTATTTTTCCGAAGCAGCAGGGCTCGATGTGGTTCCGGATTCAAGTGAAAGGCCGGGCGGCGCACGGCGGAACCCGGTATGAGGGAGTCAGCGCCATCGAGAAAAGCATGCTCGTCATCCGCCACATTCAAGCTCTGGAGGAACGGCGCAACGCCCGGATCACCGATCCGCTGTATCAAAATACGCCGATTCCGATCCCGATCAACATCGGGGTCATCCAGGGCGGTAATTGGCCGTCCTCGGTTCCCGACCTCGTCCGCTTGGAAGGCCGGATGGGCGTCTCGCCCGAGGAAACGATCGAGGAAGCGAAGCTGGAGATGGAGCAGTGGCTGGAGCGGCTTGCCGAGCAGGACCCGTGGTTCAAGGAGCACGCTCCGATGTTGGAATGGTTCGGCGCCCGCTGGATTCCCGGGTCGATGGATATGGAGCATGAGCTCATGCATACCTTGGCGGAGCAGTACCGCAAGGTCGCCGGAGCGGAGCCGGTTATCGAGGCGTCCCCGTGGGGGACCGACGGCGGCCTGCTGACTCAAGCGGGCAAGACGCCTGCCATCGTGTTCGGGCCGGGGGTTACGGAGGTCGCCCATTACCCGAACGAATATATCGAGCTGGACAAAGTGACGGAAGCGGCGGAAATCATTGCTTTGACGCTTATCCAATGGTGCGGATTAGACGAAACGAACGGTTAATTTTTCAAGCCGAAAGGGGAGCAATCCAATGACAGCCCAACGAAAATTCGTATCGGTTGCAGCCGAATTGCCGGGAGCGAAGACAAAAGCGCTCTTAGAGCGGAGACAGCAGACGGTGTCCAAGGGAGTAGGCAACAACCATCCTTTGTTTGTCGAGAGAGCGCAGGGTGCGCTGCTGTACGATGTGGACGGCAACGTGTTCCTGGACTTCGTCGGTGCGATCGGCACCATCAACGTGGGTCACAGCCCGGCCGAGGTCGTAGACGCCATTAAGGAGCAAGCGGAAAAGTACATTCATACGTGCTTCCATGTCGGAATGTATGAACCTTATGTGGCATTGTCGGAAAAGCTCGCGGAGATCACCCCGGGTGATTTTGCGAAAAAAGCCGTGCTCTTGAACAGCGGCGCGGAGGCGGTCGAGAACGCCGTGAAGATCGCCCGGAAATATACGGGCAAAACGGGCATCGTCTCGTTCACCCGCGGCTTCCACGGCCGGACTCTGCTCGGCATGTCTCTGACCAGCAAAGTGAAGCCGTACAAATACCAGATGGGGCCGTATGCCCCGGCGATTTATAAAGCGCCTTTTCCGTATCCGTACCAACGTCCCGCGTCGATGACCGAAGAAGAGTACGGGGAGTTTTGCCTGAAGCAGTTCGAGGATTTCCTGCTGACCGAGGTCGCCCCGGAAGAGCTGGCGGCGGTCATTATGGAGCCGGTGCAGGGCGAGGGAGGCTTCATCGTTCCGCCAAAATCGTTCGTGCAGGGCGTCTTTCAGATTTGCAAGAAGCATGGTATCTTGTTTATTGCCGATGAAATTCAGACCGGCTTTGGCCGGACCGGAGAAATGTTCGCTTCGACGCTGTTCGAGATCGAGCCGGATCTCATCACGCTTTCCAAATCGATCGCCGCAGGTCTTCCAATTAGCGCCGTCGTCGGCAAAGCGGAGATTATGGACGCCCCGAACCCGGGCGAAATCGGCGGAACCTATGGCGGAAGCCCGCTCGGCTGCGCGGCGGCTTTGGCCGTGATCGAGAAGATGCAGCGCGAAGACCTGCCGGGAAAATCGCGTGTTATTGGCGACACGATCCGCAGTTATTTCCACAAGCTGCAGGACGAGTTTAAAATCATCGGAGACGTTCGCGGGCTGGGCGCGATGTGCGCCGTGGAATTCGTCGATCCGGACACCGGCAAGCCGGCGAAAGAATTCGTAGCAGCCTTGCTGCAAGCTTGTTACCGAAAAGGAGTGGTCCTGCTCGGCGCAGGAGTTCACAGCAATATTGTTCGTTTCTTGACCCCGCTGGTCATCACGGAGGAGCAGTTGCAAGAAGGGCTCGACATTATCAGCGAGGCCATGGCGGAGCTGAGTGCTGTATCGGCCGGCGCGGGCAAGGCGGACTGATCGTATCGCATAAGGAGGCGGATTCACTTCATGAAAAAGCATGCATTCATCGACGGAACTTGGGTCGAGACGAAAACTTACACCCCGCTGTACGCGCCGTACTCCAAGGAAAAGCTGGCCGACATCGCTTCGGCTGACCTCGCGGAGACTGAGCAGGCGATCGAAGCGGCGGTCCGCTGCAAGCCGGTCATGCGAAGCATGCCGGCCCACCAACGGGCCCGCATTCTGGAAACCGTGTCCCGCCTGCTGGAACAGCGCCGCGAAGAAGCGGCCCGCCTCATCGCGCTGGAGGCTGCCAAGCCGATCAAAGCCGCTCTGATCGAAGTGGACCGCACGATCCAGACGTATAAGCTGGCCGGCGAGGAAGCGAAGCGGATTCACGGCGAGACGTTGGCGATGGACGCCGTTCCCGGAGGGGAAGGACGCTTTGCCTATACCGTAAGAGAGCCGCTGGGCGTAGTCGGGGCGGTCACTCCGTTCAATTTCCCGATGAATCTGGTCGCCCACAAGCTGGGCCCGGCCATTGCCGCGGGCAATACCATCGTCCTGAAGCCTGCGGGCCAGACGCCGTTATCTGCGTTTTTCATCGCGGAGCTGTTCATGGAAGCCGGACTTCCGGCCGGCGCGCTGAACGTCGTCACCGGCGCCGGCAGAGTCATCGGTGACAAGATCGTCGAGGACCCCCGCGTTGATGTCATTACGTTCACCGGAAGCCCGTCCGTCGGCAAAAGCATCCGCGCGAAAGCCGGATTGAAGCGCGTCACGCTGGAGCTGGGCTCCAACTCCGCGGTTATCGTGGACAGCGACGCCCGGATCGATTCCATTATTGCGCGCTGTGTTACTGGCGCTTTCTCGTTCCAAGGCCAAGTCTGCATCTCCTTGCAGCGGGTGTACGTCCTGGAGGACAGGTATGACGAATTTGTCGAGAAATTCGTCGCGGCAGCCAAGCAGCTCAAGCTTGGGGACCCGCTGGATGCGGATACGGACGTGTCCGCGATGATCTCCGAACGCGAAACGGAGCGGGCCGTGGCATGGATTAAGGAAGCCGCGCAGCAGGGGGCAACCGTGGCGCTAGGCGGAACGGCCGAAGGCGGGATTCTCGCGCCTACGGTGCTGCTGAACGTCCCTCCCGACGCGCAGGTGTCCTGCAAGGAAGTGTTCGCCCCGATTGTGCTGATCAACAAGGTAAGCTCGGTGGAGGAAGCGGTAGACTGGGTCAACCATTCCGTCTACGGGCTCCAAGCGGGGATTTATACCGACAACCTGCACACCGCCATGAACGCGATCGATAAGCTGCATGTCGGCGGCGTCATGATCAATGACATTCCAACCTTCCGGCTCGATCACATGCCCTACGGCGGCGTGAAAGAAAGCGGCGTCGGACGCGAAGGCGTCAAGTACGCGGTGGAGGAATTGACGGAGCTGAAGCTGGTGGTGTTTAACCGGAGTCGGTAAACGAGGAAAGGGACCAGAAAGAACAATTGCTTATCAATTTGAGCAATTGAACCGTTGAACTGGGATGAATAGGTATATTATCGATTCGCACTCTACGAAGTATGAAGACGTTACAGGATAGGCTGAACCGCCTACCAGTAACGTCTTTTTTGTTATTAAAAGTTACCAGATTCAAGTATATTTCTAAAAAAATAAGAACATATGTTTGTTTATTTTTGATAAAATGGGTATAACTGGTTGTTTTTTTGTCTCTTAAATACACTTAATTAACGTGGACTATTCGATCAAGGAGGAGGAAAAAAGATGACAAGAAATAAAGCGCGTGTTTCGCCATTTGAAGAATTTAAAAAAGAGGCCCCCGCATTATTTGAGAATTGGACGATTAGAAAGTTCTTCGATGATGCTGAAAATATTAATTTGTTTGATCGATTTATTAGCTCAAAGGATTTGTCCATTAAAAAGAAACTTGATGATAAATTTCGTAAATTTTTCTTCGAAGTTAGATTTACCAAATACCTTAACTCAACAATTAAGTATGGCTGTATTGATCGTGACAGGAGAAGAAGAAAACATCAAAATAGGAATCTTCTTATTTTTGATAAACCTATAGAGGAAGGTAATAATGATACTTTAGGAGATCTTTTATTGTTAAACCAAAATCCTTACGAAGATCAATACTTTAGAGGATCAAGTGAATTTCATGCACATATTGAAAATGAAAAGCTGTATGAGGCTTTTACGAACTTGACACAAAAGCAAAAAATGATCGCTACATTGTCTTATTTTCAATGTTTATTAGATACGGAAATAGCAAGCATGCTTTGCATTTCAACGCAGGCAGTTTCAAAAACAAAAAAGAGTGTTCTAAAAAAATTAAAATCTCATCTAAACAACCTGAATTCTTGAAAGAAAGGATGGAACGATAATGGATGATCAAGGATTGATACAATTATTCATTACTGCTGTTGGCAACTTTGGATTTCCAATCGCGATAACCAGCTATCTTTTATTACGTTTTGAGAAAAAAATTGACATGCTAAATGAAACTATTGGGGAGGTTGCCGATATCCTCAGAAGAGAGGCGAAAAAATGAATGATTCGGATTTACTGGAATTAGTCATCAAAGCCCAGAATGGTGATCAAGAAGCATTAAGCCACTTACTACAACGATTTTATCCCAAAGTAAAGAGATTAAGTAAATTCCGCAATAAACAAGAGCAAGAAGACATGGAACAAGAACTCATGCTGTTACTAATCAAAACCATTCTTGCATACGACACTCAAAAAACGCCAGACTTCTCAGCGTTTATTGCTGAATGCGGATATTCTAAATGAACATGGTTCATTGAGACCATGTTTTTTTCTTTTTTTTATTTATTTGATGGGTAGGTTGATTTTTTTCGCGGGAAAGTCACTTTATATAGTGTAAGTTCTACTAAGGTACATCTGGAGGGTTTGGAGATAATCCTCTGATTGTTCCTTATCTCCTAGTAGAACTGAAAACAAAAAACTTATTAAGGGAACTTATACATGACTTCTTCATGGAATGGGTACCGGATTGAAATCTTTAAAGATGACCTATCTCCTATAGGAAATCAAGTGCATTCTTTCTTTAAAGAATTTTCCGTCCCTCATATTGTAAAAAACGTTGTCCATGATCCTGAGGCCCGCCGAGATTTTAAATTGTTAAATCTTCAGCTGGTTCCGTCTTTTATCATCGGGGGGCGTGTGTATGAAGGATACGACCCAATACTAATCGGGGAATTGGTAGAGAAATTCTATGATATTAAAATTCCTAACGAACGATTAATCATAGATATCCCGCTACACAGACCCTGGTTTTTTGAGTATGACAAAAAAATAATAAGTTTACCTAAACTATAGGAGGAGATTATACATGAGTTATGTTTGCCCGGGAAATGCAGGCTATCCGTCTAAACCAAATTACGATACGTTCTGGAATGACTATCTTTATTATGCTAACATTATTGTTCCCGTGCTTGGAGTATCAAGGTCTTTCATCTTAGGGGTTTGGTATCAAGAATGGGGGATTCCAATTAATAATCCCGGCTTCTCCAAAGGAACCGAAGGCTATACGCCTCAGGGGTATTGCGGGTCTTTCCCGGTCTTTCAAACACTTGAGGATGGCGCGAATGCATTTGCAGCTCTCTTTAGCCGACGTTACAATGGGCAAAGTACTGCAACAAAAACCATTTTTCAGCAAACGACAAATGTCAGTGATGCATACTATAATGGTTTTCCCGGTGGTTTAAAAGCCTACAATGTAAAAAATGACGATGGGGCTATCGTAAGTTCGGTGACCAGCCAAGCATTTGCCGGCAGTACGCAATCTGGCGGAAGTATTCTAACAGGAACGTATGCTGCTAATGAGATGTTCGGAGCGTCACCATGGAATGAAGGACACTATATGAGAAATGGCGATAGCTATCCGGGGCAAAGATTGAACGCAGTATTAAACAGCTCCGGTTGGGCAGACAAGGAAAGAGTACTGGGGTAAAGAAGGAGGGGAAATTCCCCTCCTTCAATTATTTTGTTTTAGCCGGATCGATAAAATGATTCGATAACTGGATGTTCTTAATGCGATTGTTGTCATCCATTAGAAACAGGAGGTAGGGATGATATACGCCTTCTGTATGATTAGCACCCGTTACCCAGTATCCTAACGTTTTTTTACCATCGGTTTCAATTTTTTTATAGCTTTTCATTAATTGTTCGGCTGAGTCACCAATGCCAATGTTCTTATCCGTTTTCAGCGTAGAAGGACTAGCCAATAAAATATTTTCCACACCACCGATCGGTTCATTCTCGCTATTACGATAAAAAAGGATTCGGGTATTCTGCTTCTCATAATACCATTCGACTTCCGGAGTTCCGCCGCCGCCATTAGTGATTTTTGTCGGTTCCCCAAGCAAGGATTTGACTTGCTCTTGAGTATCTCCAATACGGATACCTCCAATGGAAGTGTTCTCTTTGGTGAGCGGGCCTGGCCCCTTCTCAATCGGTTTAGCCTGATTTTCACTAGGTCTATTCGTAACAGTATTCGAAGCAGAATCACCTTTGTTAGGTTCCGTTGGTTTATTATTTGTATCGTCGGCTCCGCAACCATTCAATAATACGCACCCTATAAGTAATGCAATGGCTCCAAGTTTGTGATTCATTTCCAATCGCCTCCTTATAATTATTATTTTACCAAATATGATGGAGAAATGCTTGTAGGGTGCCAGGTATGACGCGTTTAGCAGAGTTTTGCCGATTTGAAAGGCTGTCTGGAACGTATCCTTTCTTGAATTGAGTAAACGCCTACTAGTGATTTAGGCGAAGTGGACCGAAAGGTCCAAACGTAAAAGCAGCCAGCGTGAGGCAAAGAGTTAGGATAGCCATTGCCGCGGGCAATACCGTCGTCTTGAAGCCTGCGGGTCAGACGCTGTTATCCGCGTTTTCATCGTGGAGCTGTTTATGGAAGCCGGGCTTCCGGTCGGAGCTCAGAACGTCGTCACCAGCGCCGGCAGAGTCATCGGCGATAATTCGTCGGGTCCCCCCCCCCGCCTCGATGTCATTACGTTCACCGGTAGCCCATACGTCGGTGAAAGTATCCGCGCGAAAGCCGGATTGAAGCGCGTTACACTGGAGTTGGGCTCCAATTCCGCGGTTATCGTGGACAGCGTAGCACTATTGCATTCGAGGTGGTCTCATTGAAAAAGTCCAAACATATCCGAATAGGGATCTTTACTTCTCTTATTACGTTGTTTTGGATTTATATTTTTCTGTTGGCGATACATACCGCGCTTCCTGCCAATGCCTTAACTTCTTTGCCGTTAAAAGAGGAACTCAAGATTATCCAATGGTTTCCGCAAGGATGGGGGTTTTACAGCAAAAATCCAAGAGAGCCTTATTTTTATGTCTACGAGGTTCCGGGGAATAAATTAGCAGGGCAATGGCCTAATAATCGGGTGGATAATGCGTTTGGATTGCTTCGTTTCGGAAGAAGTCAGGGTGTGGAAGCCGGTTTGTTAACAAGTAAAATTCCTTCGAACAGTTTAACGGAATGCAAGGAAAATCCTGTTGAATGTTTGAATCAATTACAAGCCATTGAGGTGGAAAATCCATCTCCCTTTCCTACGATTTGTGGTGATGTAGGATTTGTTTACCAGGAGCCGATTCCATGGGCTTGGAGCAAAGGTGGAGAAGAAACGGTAATGCCATCAAAATTGGTAAGGGTGAAAGTGGCATGTTCTCAAAAATCGGTGTGACTGCATTACATTGGGCTTCAAACATTAATCCATGGTCAAATGTCTATGGTCTTGCCAGGTCGATCATGGCCTTATCGGCTGCCTTTACGCTGGCCATAAACGATGCCAAACTATTATTTCGCCCCGCAAGCGGTTTAGAGCAGTATCCGTTCTGCCAGGGGACCGTGAGCTTCTTTTGTTTACTGTCGAGCGATTATTTTGAATTAAATCTTCTCCGTTGGGTTGCTGTGTTCCTATTACTAATTGTCGCTTCGGGGTGGAGACCGCGGTATACTGGCCTAATTCACTTTTGGATCGCGTACTCCTTAAATGTGTCTGCTATCACAATTGATGGTGGGGAGCAGGTTCATACAGTTATAACTGCTCTGCTGCTGCCCGTTGCATTAACCGATTCGCGTAAATGGCATTGGATCAGGGAAAATGAGACACCGCCTTTAACTGAATTATCGCTTTATAAAAGAATCACGGCGCTTGTTTCCCTCAACGCAATACGTGTTCAAATGGCCATTTTATATTTGCACTCCACAATTGCCAAGCTCTTTGAAAAGACTTGGATTGACGGCACCGCAGTATACTATTTTTTGAATGATCCCATGCTTGGATTGCCCCCCGTCATCAGAGAACTCCTGAAGCCTGTTATGACTTCTGAACTAATCGTGATCCCTACCTGGGGTACATTACTTCTACAGATGAGCCTTGTTCTATCCTTATTGGCCCCTAAAAGAACATGGAAGTATTTCCTCCTAGCTGCATTGTGTCTGCATGAGATGATTGCCCTTTTGTTAGGATTAATCAGTTTTTCACTGGTGATGACCGGGGCTTTGATTTTGTATCTGCGTCCGGTTGAGCAAGAGTTCAAACTACTTAGTCGATTCAAATGGGTCCAACGTAAGGCCGAGGAACCATTGTTAAGGCAGCCCGGCTTATCGAAATAAACCTTGAATTGCTTTTGAAAGGGGGGATGTGGCGTAGTATTAGAACGGGGAGGGATGTACCAAAAATATAACTGTGGAAGGAGCAATGAAAATGAAATGGATAAGGCACATTTCCTTACTGCTTGTTTTTGTGCTAATGTTTACTAGTTCGGCCTTTGCCACCGGCATTCAAAAAAAACAAAATACAAAATATGATGGAGAAACCCTCTATCGCGGTATCGTATTCGGGCAAGGTCCAGTAGCCCAATTGCTGCCTGAATATTTCAATAAACAAGCCCTAGAGCAGGCCAGCAGCGAGGATGCAAAGAAAACGGTGGATTTCGTGATCCAAAAAATGAAGTCTATTAATCCGGGTTATTTCGATGAGTTCTCCAAAGTAGTTTACAGCGGTAACCGTTTAGCTATCGACAGACAATTGGCGGTTGGCGGTGAAATGTTGGCCCATATTTTGAAAATAAAAGAAGCCGATGCTCGAATTCAGGCTAATGGACCGGTAACGGGAGATTGCGTTTATCTGTACGTTGGATACGCGCTTGCCGTAGTAACCGCCGGCGGCGTGTTTAACTATGCGCTTGCCGTTAATGCGGCAGCTGTTGTGAACGGTTATGCCCTTGCTGTTGTGGCCACCGCAGTTTATGCTAAAAACTACTTCTGGCCAAAATCTGCAATTGCCGCAGACAACAGTATTGAAAAAGAGAAATTTATTAACTCCATCGCCACGAACCTCAGGTAAGTAACAGTAACATCGGACAGAAATAAACTCCAGCTCATGTCTTAAAA
>NZ_BILX01000008.1 GCF_004000785.1 Paenibacillus ehimensis NBRC 15659
CCGCCGGATCTGAAACGGCGGGAACGCTGGCGATCAGCCTCCTCTTGCTGGGGAGCGCAGTGACAACCATATTCGTAACGGGGGTTCGACGAAAATGAAAAAATTTACTTTTAGCCTGGCCATCGTCATGATCATTCTGGTGCTGTCGGCATGCGGAGCCAAAAAATACGAGCCGCAGGCCATCAACGAAGCGACGGACAAATGCGCCGTGTGCAACATGCAGGTGAAGGACGACCAGTTCGCAACGCAAGCGGTCCTGAAGGACGGCAAATCGCTCAAATTCGACGATATCGGCTGCTACAACGAATGGAAGAGCAAAAACGGCACCGAGCAGGTCGGAGCGACGTTCGTCCGGGACTACCATTCGAAGGAATGGATCGAGCTGGAGAAGGCTTACTACGTGTACGACAAATCGTTCAAATCGCCGATGGCTTACGGCATCTATTCGTTCAAGGATAAAGCGGCGGCGGAGAAATTCATCGCGGAGAACGGAAAAGGCAAGCTGATGACGGGCTCCGAGCTGGGCTCCCATACGTGGGAACGCAATTCGGACAAGATGAAGCATATGAAAGACAGCCACAAGCCCGGCGATGAAGGCAAGCAAGAGATGAAAGACATGAAGGACGGTCATGGCGGCAGCGAAGCGAAGAAAGAAGAGCCGAAGGTCGCGCACTAATGAAACCGATGCTGACTGTGGCGATTCGCGAGATGAGAATCGGCTTCCGCAACCCGTGGGCGTACTCGTTCCTTGCGCTCTTTTCGCTGTTCAGCCTAGCCCTGCTGCTGATTCACTCCAGTCGGGTCGTCGAAGGCTATTCCAGCGTCACGGGCACGATGCTGAACCTGATCTTGTACCTGCTGCCGCTCATGACGCTGCTGCTTGGCTCCTTCTCCCTGACCGCGGAAAAGGAGGAAGGCGGCTGGCAGCTGCTCTCCGCTTATCCGCTTGGCACGCCTGCGTTCGTGCTGGGCAAATATGCGGGTATTGCCGCCGTGCTGCTCGTCATCGTCGCCTTCGGCTACGGCTTGACCGGCATCGTCGGACAGCTCACCGGAAAGCCGTTCGATGTGAAAACCTTCACGTTGTTCCTGGCTTTCTCGGCCGGCATCGTGCTGCTGTTTCTGGCGGTGGCCGCCATCGTCGGCACGCTCGCCAAAAACCGCTGGCAGGCGCTGACGTACGGCGTGGCGATCTGGTTCTTCACCGTCATCGGGTGGCCGACGCTGCTTGTCGCCGTGCTGGGCCTGCTGCCGTATCTGTGGATCAAGCCGGCTCTCGCCGTGCTTACCCTGCTCAACCCGGCGGAGCTGGTCCGGCTGTTCATCGTCGTCAAGCTGAGCGGAGGGTCCGTACTCGGGCCCGAATATTACGAATGGATCGGATGGATTCGCGGGACCGGCGGCACGCTCCTGTTCCTGCTCGTGTCGGCCGTCTGGATCGCCGGTTGTCTGGGCGCCGCCGTCCTCCTCTGGGAAAGGGGGCGGTCGCGTGGCTGAACCGGTGCTGAAGCTGACGAATGTCCGCAAAACGATCAACAAACAGCCGATTGTCAAGGGAGTCGATCTGGATCTGTATCCGGGCCAGGTGATGGCTCTGTGCGGCGGCAACGGAGCAGGCAAAAGCACGCTGCTGCGCATGATTGTCGGCAGCCTGCAGCCGACCGAGGGCTCCATCGAGGCGTGCGGCCTCCAGTGGCGCGCCGACCGGATGCGCTATGCCGCTTCCGTCGGCTACATGCCCGACGACTACGTGTTCGGGCAGGCGCTGTCCGCCCGGGAGACGCTCACGTTCTGGGCGAAGCTCCGCAGCGTGCCGCCGTCTCGCGTTCAGGAACTGCTGCACAAGGTCGGTCTGGCCGAGGTGCAGCAGAAGCCCGTCACCTCCTTCTCCAAAGGGATGCGGCAGCGGCTGTTGTTCGCGCAGGCGCTGCTCGGGGACCCGCCTCTGCTCGTGCTGGACGAGCCGACGAACGGCCTCGATCCGTACTGGCTGCAATCGTTCGTGCATCTGATCGAAGAAGTGAAGCGCGAAGGCCGTGCCGTGATTTTCTCGACGCACCACCTGCAAGTGGCCGAATCCGTCGCCGACCGGGCCATGTTTCTGCGAAACGGCGAATTGGTGCGGCAGGGCTCCATCGACGAGTTTCGGCAGCACTACGGGCCGAAGGGGCTGGACGGAGCGTTCACGGAATTTATGGCTTAAGCGCATTTCGTTTAAAATCAACACCGAAGCCTTGTCCTCTTTCCATGAAGAGAACAAGGCTTCTTTCGTCATCCGCGAACGAGTCCCGCCTGCCTGCACGCCGCCTCCAGCCCCGCCAGCAAATCGGCCAGTTCCGGGGAGCGCTCCAGGCGTTCCCTCGGGCTCGGATGCCGTTCGCGTTCAACCAACAGCGCTTCCTTCGAGGAAAACTGCTGATACACGCTGCCTTTGGATATTTTGCAAGCTTCGGCGATTTCCTGCATCGTCGTCTGTACATACCCGTCAGGTCAGACGGTTGAAATGTACAAACGGGTATGGTAAGATGGCTCTAAATTAATAACGGGAGCTGAAAAGATATAATGTAAAACTTTCTTGCCGGGAAAATAGTAAAACACAAAAGCGGTACGAACGCATGTTTTATTATTGATATGCAAGAAAGTTACGATATCTTTTCGCTCAATCAATAGATCCTTGTCTAACCTGATGCCGGGTTGGATTTGCTGTATTTATTTGAGCTGCGGGAAAGTAACTTTCTTGCAGCTTTTATATTTTTGTACAGGAGGATCTATTCCATGTCATTAATCAGCGTGACGAACCTGACGTTTGCCTATGACGGCAGCTACGATAACTTATTCGAGAACGTAAGCTTTCAGATCGATACCGATTGGAAGCTAGGATTTACGGGAAGAAACGGCCGAGGCAAGACGACCTTCCTCAACCTTTTGCTTGGAAAATACGAATACAGCGGAACGATTTCCGCCAAGGTCGGCTTTGAGTATTTTCCATTCCATGTGGAGAATAAGGAGCAGAACACCATCGATGTCATCAGCGGCATCTACCCGGATTACCTTCACTGGGAATTGATGCGTGAGCTTTCACTGCTCAAAGTGTCGGAGGATGTGCTATACCGGCCCTTTGCTTCCTTGTCCAATGGTGAGCAAACGAAAGTATTGCTGGCCGCCTTATTTCTTAAGGAAAACAGCTTTCTGTTGATTGACGAGCCGACCAATCATCTGGACATGAATGCCAGAAAGCTTGTCAGTCAATATCTCCGTACGAAAAGCGGGTTTATTCTCGTCTCCCACGACAGGTCGTTTCTGGATCGCTGCGTAGACCATATTCTGTCCATCAATAAGACCGACATCGAAATTCAAAAAGGCAACTTTTCCGATTGGTGGGAAAATAAACAGAGGCAAGACCAATTTGAGCTTGGCGAGAATGAAAAGCTGAAAAAAGACATTAAGCGCTTGTCCGAAGCGTCCAAACGAACGAGCAACTGGTCGCACGAGGTGGAAAAAACGAAGAACGGAACCCGAAATTCCGGCTCCAAGGTGGATAAAGGGTACATCGGCCATAAGGCTGCGAAAATGATGAAGCGCTCCAAAGCCATGGAGCACCGGCAGCAAGCCGCGATCGAGGAAAAGTCGAAGCTCTTGAAAAATATCGAAGGCTCCGAGAGCTTAAAGATTACCCAACTGGCTTTTCATAAAAACCAGCTCGCCGAGCTGGACCGTGTTGCCATTTATTACGGGGAGAAGAAGGTTTGCACCGATGTCAGCTTTACGATTGAGCAAGGGGAGCGAATCGCGCTCTCAGGGGCGAACGGCTCCGGAAAATCAAGCATTCTCAAGCTGATTTGCGGCGAGAGTATACACTATACCGGCACGTTCCGAAAGGGCAGCCAACTCAAAATATCGTATGTTTCGCAGGACACGTCGCATTTGCAGGGGAATTTATCGGACTACGCCAGAAGCAGCGGAATTGACGAAAGCCTGTTTAAATCGATCCTAAGAAAGCTCGATTTTTCCAGAGTGCAATTCGAAAAGGATATGTCAGCCTTCAGCGGCGGCCAAAAGAAGAAGGTGCTGCTTGCGAAAAGTCTTTGCGAAAAGGTTCATTTGCATATTTGGGACGAACCGCTTAATTTTATCGATGTGATTTCCCGCATGCAAATCGAGGAACTGCTGCTTGAGCACGCGCCGACTATTCTGTTTGTGGAGCATGACAGCGAATTTTGCAAAAATGTGGCTACCCGGATCGTTGAGCTGTAACTTGGCCGCAAGTGGAATAGAGGCGGCGGTCGTCCGGAACTTTAATATGAACGAAGCCTGTCAAGCGCCTTGCTTGACAGACGGCTTTTCCTACCCGCGCTTTAAGCTTCTCCGCCAGGTTTGCCCTATGGCAAGTAACAGGCGAGCCGCCCCTTCATCCCTCCCACTTACCCACATCAGAAATGCTTGGTGTACGCAGTTTACGTTACGCTGCAACTTTCTGCCGTATCTTTGCCGACCTTGTTGTCACCATATCTAACCTTTATGATTAATTTAACTACGCGAAAAAGGTGAGCAAATGGATAAAAGCATCCATGTATTAGTTGTGGAAGATGATAATGATATCAACAAATTGTTGTGCGCCATTGTAAGGAAGAGCGGTTACGTCCCCCAGGCAGCCTACTCCGGAACCGAAGCGATGCTGTACTTGGACAGACAGGCATGGGATCTCGTCTTGCTTGATCTGATGCTCCCCGGACTTGACGGTGAGCAATTGTTGCTGAAGATAAGCGAGCAGTCTCGGGTGCCGGTTATTATCATTTCAGCCAAAGGCGAGCAACAAACAAAAATTTCAGCGCTTCGCACCGGGGCAGACGATTTTATAACGAAACCGTTCGATATCGAGGAGGTATCAGCCCGAATCGATTCCCACATCCGAAGATACCGCCGATTATCGGGTCCGCCTTCCGGCAATCGATTAACGTTCAAGGATTTAACCCTGGACAAAGAAACCCGATCCGTTACGGTCAACGGGTCTGAGGTTGTTTTGACTGCGCGGGAATTTGCGATATTGGAGTTGTTCATGGCTTTTCCCAAAAAAGTATTCTCGAAGGCCAATCTCTTTGAGAGCATCTGGAACGAAGAGTTCATGGGAGACGACAATACGGTAGGCGTACATATCAGCAATTTGAGAAATAAGTTAGCGAAAGCGAATCCGGATCACGAATATATCGAGACGCTATGGGGTATGGGTTATCGTCTAATTTAACGAACTTTATCATTTCTTAAGATTCTCTTTGAGATCTCTTATGGTGTGCTATCGATAATGAAGCTATCACCTAAGAGAGGAGGTATTCAAATTGTGACTGAATTTGTTCTTAGAACGACGGAATTGACCAAGATATATAAGCACGACGTTGCTCTGGACAAAGTTACGCTTCGTGTTAAAAAGGGCACGATCTATGGGTTTATCGGACAAAACGGCGCAGGCAAATCCACCTTGATTCGGATCGTAAACGGGCTTGCCTTTCCTTCATCAGGCTCCATTGAGCTGTTTGGAGAAACCGCCGATCGGGAGCTGGTAGCTGCAAGAAAACGAATCGGCTCCATTATTGAAAGCCCCGCATTGTTTCCTCATATGACGGCCCGGGAGAACCTGGAAGTTCATCGCATCCAGCGGGGAATACCGGGAAAGGAATGCATCGAGAAAACACTAGAGCTGGTCGGATTACAAGAAGCCGGGAAGAAAAAAGCTAAAAACTTCTCCCTAGGAATGAAGCAGCGTCTTGGAATGGCTATCGCCTTACTGGGCGATCCTGAATTTTTAATCCTGGATGAACCGACGAACGGCCTCGATCCTATGGGAGTCATGGAAATAAGAGAGCTCTTGAAAAGACTCCATCGCGAAAACGGAATTACGATCTTGATTTCGACCCATATCTTAAGCGAGCTGCATTTGCTCGCCACTCATTACGGCATCATCCATAAAGGAAAGCTGCTGGAGCAATTAACAGCAGGCGAGTTGAATGAAAAGTGTCAGCAGTACTTGCACATCAAAGTGAACGATGCAAGCCATGCGGCTGCGGTTCTCGATCAGGAGCTCCATGCCTCCGATTTTGAGGTCATGCCGGACGGCACGATCAAGCTGTATCAGTTGGTTCATGATTCCGGCAAGGTATCTACGGCACTTTTCAGAGCAGGGCTCATTATCGAACAGTTCATGCCGATGGGCGAAGATTTGGAAAGCTATTTCGCAAGCCGGATCGGAGATGAACGATATGTACAATCTCGTTAAATCGGAATGGTACAAGCTGCGTAAAAACCCTTCCTTCCGGATACTGACGATCATCATCGTTGCGATGTCCATATTTTGGCCGTTTTTTTGGTATTTTGATAACCTGCTGGACGGTGACCCCCCAATGACCGGGATTGAATCCTTTCTGGGTGCACTTGAAGGCAATGCCTACATTATGAGAGTCTCCTTGTGTATCTTGGCAGGCTTCTTCATCTCTAACGATTTCTCGACAGGCGTCATGAAGAGTATGGCGTCCAGCGGACATAGCCGTAAAACCATTTTCACCGCTAAGCTAACCGTATATGCTTGTGGCATGATGATTGTGTCTCTCCTGTTTCCTGTTTTTAATGTGGTGTTGAGTACATTATTGTCCGGATTTGGGGAATTGGATCAGGGAGCTGTGATTGAATTCGTTTTCAGATCGCTCGCCCTGACCTCGCTGTATTCAGCGGCATTTGCTTCCATAGCGGCATTGTTTGCCATCATCCTGACGGATAGCGGCAAGACGATTACGGTCACACTGATCTTCTTTTTGGTGGTCGATTCCCTCTCCGCTATCATTGGAAGCTATCATTCTGTCATCGGAACCGTCTATGGATATACCGTGTTTAAATTATTGGGCGACATCGGAAGGATTGCGCCTGGCAAAAGCGAATTGTGGCGGTTGATAATCGTCCCGATCCTAACGTTTGTCGGGTGTGGACTTCTCGGCAATAGGGTATTCAGCAGAAAAGAGATAAAGTAACGGAGAGGCGGATGAGATCAGGATGCTTTACGTGGTATGTTTTGTATTGGCCATAGCGGCTGCCGCTCTGATCCGCTTATATTATTTGAAAAGAGAATTGAAGCTCGTGACCCGTCAGCTGCAGTCGTATACGCAGGGATTCACCGAAAAAAAAGTGGATATCGCCTTGTTCGATCAAGATCTGGAGAAACTGGCCGGGGAAATCAATAAAATGATTGATCTCCTTGTGGAAGCAAACGCTTTGCGCAGGAGGACTGAAAACGAGCTTAAGCAAGGCATCGCGAATATCTCGCATGATTTGCGGACGCCGCTGACATCCATTCTCGGTTACATTCAGCTTATGGAGTCGGACAATATAAGCGAGGCGGAGAGGCAGGAATACTTGACCATCGCCAAGAGCCGAACGAAGCGGCTGCAAATTTTATTGAACGAATTTTTAGACCTCTCCGTTATTGAATCTGCCGATTTTGAACTAAAACCGGAAAAAGTGGATATGAATGTGTTGATTGCGGACGTTTTACTGAGCTTTTATGACCGGTTCAACGAGCGCGGCTTGGAGACGTCGATTCAGCTGCCGAATGACAAAATCATGGTGTACGGCGATGAATCCTCGATCCAGCGGGTAGTTGAAAATCTGTTGGCCAATGTCGCTGCTCACGCTGTCAGTCATGTATCGATCCGCCTTGAGAAACGGCAAGAGGGCGTCGTTTTATCTATAAGCAACAGGACCCGGCACATCACGGAACAAGATGTGGATAAGTTGTTCGACCGCTTCTACAAGGTTGATTCAGCGAGATCAGGCAAAGGCACAGGACTCGGCCTAACCATTGCCAGGAGTCTTATGCTTAAAATGAATGGGGAGCTGACTGCCGAGCTACAAGCGGATTTACTCACCATGAACTGTGAATGGAAGCTGGAGGAAAGAAGGCGAAACTTTGAGATATTATAAATATAAAATAGATCGACATAACTATATCAAAATCAGTTTGATTCTTTTCTGTTGTTTGACTTTATTGAACATATTTGTTGAAAGTGCCTTCGCACAAGCCGGCTTTCCCGAAGATGAAATCGACCGGTATATTCAATTAAAAATGGAAAAAAATAAGATTCCCGGATTAGCCGTAGCGATTACCCGCAATGACCAAATTATTTTTTCAAAAGGATATGGAAAAACAGCGGATCAAAGTCCGATCTCAACAGATACTCCATTCGCAATCGCTTCGTTAAGCAAATCATTTACGGCTTTGGCCGTCATGCAGCTAGTCGAGGCCGGGCGGTTGGATTTGGACAGGCCAATCACCCAATATATTCCTTCGTTTAAACTAAACGATACCCGCGGATCGGCAATCACAGCACGACAATTGTTGAATCATACTAGCGGTATTACCGATACAGTATACCCTGATATGACCGTTAACCCGCAACCCGATTCGTTGGAAGATGTAGTGCAGCGATTACATGCAGTAACACTTCATAGCGATCCCGGCAAAGAATTTCATTATAATAACACCAATTATCAACTATTAGCCTGGATCGTAGAAGTGGTGAGTAAAGAAAAATTCCCTGATTATTTGCAGCGGCATATATTTAAACCGCTTGAAATGAACTCTACTCTGGATGTCTCGAATACGAATCAATTCGATTACGGCAGCCTTCCGAAGGGACATTATTTGCTATTTGGCAAACCGATAGCTACTGCTGAGCCGGAATGGTTCGTGGAAGGTGCGGCCGGAATGGTGTCCACAGTGAACGACATGGCAAAATGGTTAATCGTGCAGCAAAACAATGGAAAGTACCGTCATGCGCAGCTGCTTAGCCCCGAGGGGATTAGTTCCATGCATTCTCCAACAGGTCCCTCGAATTCTTATGGCTTGGGGTGGGAAATCCCGAAAACGGAGGATGGAAAGAAACAAATACAACATGGCGGAATTTTATGGACCTATAAAGCGGAAGAGCTTTTATTACCTGAACAGGGACTTGGCATTGTCATCTTATTCAATAGCGGTTTGAATGCGTTTGTCGATTATTATTCATTCATTAGCGGTATATCCGGCATATTGACGAATCATCCTCCGGAAGCTTCTCTTCTCTCCATTACTATGATGGAAATTGGTATGGGTATCATTATTATGATTACTGTGTTTTTGGGAATTCGCCGTTTTTTACGATTAAAAAAATGGGAAGAGAACTCTAAGCATCGTGCCCAATGGCAGATTATACTTTATCTAATTTTGAACCTATTCCCGCTGTACGTATTCCTGGCCCTGCCGAACATCCTCACTTTTATCGGAGGCGGGCGAGTGCTTAGTTTGGAAGGAATCTTTTTAATGATGCCGAGCATTATCATATGGCTAGCCATAGCTTCTGTGCAAAGTCTTGTTATCGTGATTTTACGCGTGACCCGAATTTTGCGGTTGAAGAGAATCGAAAAGGCAACAGTACAAGGATAAAAGACAGCGGCAGTCCAGGACTTTTGATCAAGTCCGAAGCTGCAGCTGTCTTTTTATTCACATTCAGTCACACACTTATTCATCAATCCAAGGAGCTCTCCGGACCGTATGCCTCCAGATTTTCCTTGACCCGCTGCAAGAAGCGCCCGCACACAACTCCGTCCAAGATGCGATGGTCCAGCGCCAGGCACAAGCGAACCATCGAACGCACGGCGATTCGGTCGTCCACAACAACCGGTTTTTTGACGATCGATTCGAAGGTCAAAATAGCGGCCTGCGGATAATTGACGGTCGGGAAAGACGAGATGGAGCCGAACGCCCCCGTATTGTTGACCGTGAACGTGCCTCCCTGCATGTCGCTTGGCGCCAGCTTGCCCGTGCGCGCTAATTGGGCCAGCCTGTCGATCTCCAGCGCCAAGCCGGCGATATTGCGGAGATCGGCACTCCGGATGACCGGGGCCAGTACCGAGTCTTCCGTCCCCACAAGGACCGAGAGATGGATGTCCCGTTTCACGATAATTTTGTCGTCCGCCCACGTGGAATTCATGATCGGGTAGTCCTTGATCGCCCGGACGACCGCTTGGATAAAAAAGGCGAAGTACGTCAGATTGACGCCTTCCTGCCGCATAAAGCCGTCTTTGAGCTTGCTGCGCAGCAGGACCAGATTCGTCACGTCCGCTTCGACGACCGTCAGGGCGTGCGGAATCTCGGTAACGCTCTGCAGCGTACGCTCGGCAATCGTCCTTCGGACGGGCGTCACGTCGATGGCGTAATCGGCAAGCTCCTCCTGCGGATGGGGTACGATCATTTCCATAATACTGGACTGGCTCACGGTTTTTCCTCCAATCTTTGTTCTTAAGTCACCCTCTCCACGCGAAGTCTCCGAACGTTTAGTATGTAATCATAGGATCAGGTACTAATTCTCCTCCAATCGTACCCTTAAGAACGAGTGGTGTCAACTCCGGTATTTCGATTCGCTTCGTTCTCTACGGCCAAATCACCGCTTCTTCCGGACTTAAGGGCCCGTTGTATAAATCATTGCTCATGTAGCCCGAGTAGACGATATGCCGGACCACTTTGCCTTGATCGCAAAAAACGATAATCCTGTTGGCATCGTCATAGGATAAATGTCGATCGGTCCAATGATAGCCTACAGCGGCATTGATGGTTTGCGGATCGGTGTAAGGCCCAAAGACGTACATCTTGTCCCAAGCGAAGTCGGTATGATCCTTCAAATAAACCGCTGTGCCCGCTTCCCTGGCCTTGGACGCTGCTTTCTCAATGGCGCGGGCGAGCTGCTGCTCCGGGCTGCCGATTTCGAGCCGGATCACACCGTAAACGACCACTGCGGCAAGCAGCATGGCTGTGACGAATGCGATTGCTTTTTTCATGCTACAGCTCTTTCCGGAAAACTTGCTGGGTTTTCGTATTTTCGAATCCTGCGTGCTTAAAGCCGACGAGCTCGCTCTGCGCTTCCGCCACGATCACGACATGATCGGCCGCATTCAGAATGGAAGCCAGCCTTTCTTCGATTTGCTCCGCCTTGGCGGGGTAGCCCAATTGCCCGGATAACCTGGCAATCTCCGGACTATCCTGCAGCACGGCCCTTCGGTAAAGCATGTCCATTTCGTCCCGTCTCCCGTCTCTTTTCTATTCCTGTCTGCTTAATCTGCTATATCTCTGTGAAGTAGTGTACCACATCCCCCCCTCCTGGAAAATATTGCTTGCGGCGGTTAACCGAAAATGAGAAAAAGGACCGGGCTGAAGCCCAGTCCCCTGTGAAGCGGATCAAACCGGCGGATTCGGGTCGAAAGGATAGCTCACCGGCGTAAAGAAATCCTTGTATCGCTTGAACGACGGCGTCGTCGGCGACAAGATCTCCGACACGGAGTTGCCGACAATCGTGGCGACATTGAGCAATTTCTCCTTGCTGATTTTATCGATAGTATCGTGCCGGGTATGGTATTCAGGCTCGGCAGGGGAATGGCTGTACAACGCCGTTGCGACTCCTCTTTGGTAGAACGGAACATGATCGCTCCGTCCGAACCGGCCGTACGGAATGACGCCGGATAATCTGGAGGCGAAGGTCGCGCCCAAGTCGGTCACTACGTTTTTCTGTCCGTTCACGGTGAACATGACCAAAGTGCCCGAATTTTTGCTGCCTACCATATCGAGCTGAAAATGTCCGATGAACCGGCCGATATCCGCGGAGCTGAGCGAATTGGCATAGGCTTGAGAGCCGTACAAGCCGTATTCTTCCGCGCCGAACGTCAGGAAACGGACCTCCGAATCCCGCTGGGTCCCCGCGACGGCCCGCGCAACCTCCAGCACAACGCCCACGCCGGATGCGTCGTCATTCGCTCCGGGGCCTGCGGCAACCGAGTCATGATGGGCGCCGACCGTTACCAGATCATTGGTCGTCGTCGACGTATTAGGTCTCAGCGTAGCCACGACGTTGTAGGAGGTGGCAGCCATAGTGACTACCCCTTGAACACTGAGCCGCGCCCGGGGGCTGCCGTTAGCCGCCAGCTTCTGCTTCAAGGCTTGCGCGTCTTTGCCCGAAAGGCTGACGGTCGGAAGGGACAGGGTGCTGAATTGAGTATCCGAAACCGGGGCGTCGGAGGAAGGATCGTAGAGAATGGCGGCCACGGCGCCTTGGTCCGCGACGTTGGCGATTTTTTCATTGATGTCGATTTGGCCTGCTTCGATCAGAGCGATCTTGCCCTTAAGCTCCAGACCTTTCAAATCCTGCAGCGTTCCTTTTTTCGCATCGACAATCTCGCCGCTGACATCGCCGCCTTGCGTGTTTTGAAGCGCTTGCGGGGCAAGCTGCTCGCTTGCCAATCCGTGAGTCCCTTCGATGGTCAGTTGAATGCTGCTTGGGGCGCTAAATTTGGGGAAGCTAAAGGGCTGGAGAGTGACCGTGTAGCCGTACTTTTCGAACTCGCCTTTGATATACTGCACCGCATTGTACTCATTTTGCGTCCCGGCTACCCTCGAAGACACGGCCAAGCGCGAAACATGGTTGAATATGGCGTCCCCATTCACGGTGATGGCTTTCGCCGAGCCCTGGACAACAGCGTCTTCGGGTCCGGCCTCCGGAGGAGCCGCTAAAGCGAGTCCTGTGCCCGTCCCCCAACAAAGACTGGCTGCCAAAAGCATACGCGACCAAAAAATTCCTTTCATCATGTCACTCCTTTTGTTTTGAAATGTAATACGCTTCTACTTTATTGCGGCGGCCAGCTCAAATATGTATGCATTTTTGGAATGAACGAATGAAAAAAGCGCAGCCGAATTCCCGTAACAACGGAGAGGCTTACGCTTTTGAATAATTAACCGACGTTTAATTTTATTTAACCGATCAAGCCTGCCCGCTTATACTCTCGATCCGATACCGCTTGGGTCCAAGCTCGATGCTGCCGGCACGTTCCGCCTGAAGCTTAACCGTTGTCGGAAACATACCGGGCATCCGCTCATCCGGAAACCAAGGGCGCTTGATATCGATAACGATCAGCAGACCTTCCACATTGCCGACCGCGGCAAATTGCCGGCCGTCTCCGCTCCACATTTCAAGCGAAAACGATTCGTTCAATTGTTGGAGGGCAGCCGGCAGATCTTCGACCGGAAGCCCGATCTCGCTAATACGTATAATATCCTTGGACGAGAAAGGCTCGCCGGTTCCGTTGCTCAGGGAATGATGAGCGATGAGCTCGACGAGATTGCCGTCCGGATCGTAGAAATACAAGGCCGTGGCATTCCAATTGGGGAAAGGAAATTGTACGGCTTCCTCTTTGGCAATCGGCTCGATTCCTTTGCTGCGAACCCATGCCAGCGCTTCGTTCGCTTTGTTGTCGGGAATCGTGAAAGCGATGTGGTAAAAAGCCTGCTCCCGGTCATCCGCAACAAAGGTAAGCTTCGACTCTCCCGCCTGAAGCACAAGCGAATCCGCATTCTCCTCAAGTATGGGAAGCTGGAGCGTTTCACAATAGAAATGTTTTGTCGCCTCGTAGTTGGATGAGTGCAAAATAACTTCGCGTATGTTCATTTCGATCTCTCCTTCGCGATAGGTCACGAGAAGACTTTCGACGCGTCCCTTCCTGCCCGCGGAACCAAGGGATAGCTGTGGAACCCTTGTCCGTACACTTCGCTGGCTTCGCTTAGAATGACGAACGCTTGCGGATCTACGGTGCTGACGATCTTCTTAAGCGGCGCAATGTCGGCATTTCTCAGGACGACCATCAGGACCCCGCGGGGTTCCCCGGTATAGCCGCCCCAGCTTGTGAACCGGGTCAAGCCGCGGTCCAGTTCCAGCAAAATCGCAGCGCGCAGCGTCTCTTCGCGTGTTTGATCCGTAATGATAAAGGCTACCTTGGAATCCGAGGCCGAGTGGGTCAGCTCCAGCGCCTTTTTGGTCAAAAACAAGCCGATCCATGCATACAGCGCCTTCTCCGGCGTAAACACGATTGCGGCCATAAAAATAACGCAAAAGTCGAGGATGAGCAGCGCCTTCCCCAGCCCGATACCGAGCTTGCGGTTCAGCAGCAGCGCCACGATCGTAAACCCGCCGGAGGAGGCGTTGCCTTTGAAAATCAAGCCTAGCCCAAGCCCGGTCCCGATGCCCCCATAAATGGCGGCCAGCAGCATGTTGTCCGTCAGCAACGGCACGCCTTCGGTTAACAGGATACACAAAGGCAGCAGGACGGAGCCCAGTACCGTTTTGACCGCAAAGCCCCGGCCGAATACCGCCGCTCCCGCCAGAAGCAGCGGCACGTTGATCAGCCATTGGCTGATCGCCGGCTTGAGGCCCGTTACATATTCGAGGACGGTGGACAAGCCGGTCACACCGCCCGCAGCAATCTGATGCGGATGCTGAAACATATTGTAGCTGATTGCCATCAGAAGGCAACCCATTGTCAAGTAAGCCATCTGCACTCCGAGGGCCGCCGCACGGCCATACCCGGAAGCGCCGCGATCCTGTTTCATGTTGCCTTGCACACTCCCTGCTCTTGGATGTAGTTCTTCATCTTTTTATCATGAATGCTACACCCCCGCAAGAGCGCAGTGCAACGCGAATTCGCTGTATAACGCCTACGCCGTAATGCTTTCACTCTTTTTTGCAGTGAAGCAGTCCGATACATTTCTACCGTCTTTCAACCGTTATCCAATCCGCAAAATATCGTGTTCCGCATAGCGTCCGCCGTTCGTTTCACCGATGACCTCCATAGCCGTCTGGCCGTCGGCTTGCAGCGCCCATTTCCGAATTTCGCTCACCACCTCGCGCAGCGCCTGACCCTTCGCCGTGAGTTCGTATTCAACGCGTACCGGAATTTGGTTATGCCCCCGTCGGACGGCGATGCCTTCGAGCTCAAGATGCTTCAACCGCTCGGCCAAGGTGCGGGAATTCAGGTTCAGCAGCAGGGCGATTTCCGTAAACCTTGTATAACCGTCAAGCAGCGCCGAGATGATCTGCAGATTCCATCGCGTTCCGAGAAATTGATAAGCTGCCGAGCCATCGGAATGATCCGGTTCGGCGCCGGCTTCCGGCAGGTCATGAAGCGTGGGTGCCGCCTGTTCGCCGCTATGTACCATAAGGGTAGTCTCTCCCTTCTCGCAAGGATTTTATAAACTTTATATACTTTTATGTATATAAATTATGATATCCGTTTGCGGATTTGTCAATCACTTCTCCGTATCTATTTTCCAACCGGCCATGACCACGAAATTAAAATATTTGTAAAAGCAATCGACATCCGAGAATCCGGCCTGCTTCAGCCAGACAAGCTGCTCCTCCAAGGTTGACATCCGATCCAGCTTGGTCCGTTCGTAAGCCGCCGAAATTTCGCCCGGGGACAGCCCGCTGCTTTCCACTTTGCGTCTCCAATCCTGCTTATAGCGCCGCTCCAGCGCAGGAGTGCTCCCCAGAACCTGATCCGCATTAATAAATAATCCGTTGTCGTTCAGCAAGGCGTAGGCGGTCCGGTATACCTGTTGCTTCTCGGCATCGGCCAGGTGATGAATCGAAAGGGACGAGATGACGATGTCATACTTCTCCCGGTACTCGCAGGTCGTATAATCCCCGATCATGTACGTGACATTCGGCACGCCGCTCAATCTCGTCCGGGCCATCTCCAGCATCGGGCCGGAAAGATCCACGAGAGTCAGCTTGGCACGAGGGTGCTTCTGCAGCATGAACGCCGAAAACAAGCCGGTGCCCGCGCCCAAATCCAAGATGCTCGGAGCATCGTTCCCCTCATCCGTTAATGAAACGGCAGTCTGGTAAAAGTCGTCGAAGCAAGGAATCAATTTGCGTCTTTGGCGGTCGTATGCGCTTGCGGCCTCGTTAAACTGTTCTACGAGCTGCTTTTTTGTATGGTCCATCTCGGTTCCCTCCGGAAAAAAGATTATCGATTGCTTTAGCGATAGTATAAGCAAAGTATGTTTATAACGAAAATATATTAAACTTATAAACTATATAGTTAATATCTATAATTGTTTACGGGCCGGAAGAGACTAACAGACGTATGGAAAACGGTCTATGCGTAAGCGTCAACTCTGTCCACCTGTGCACGTCTCAGCCGGGCGCACAGAATTTCTAATCCTGCCAACCATGTTGTCAGGATTACTGTATTACGATCATAACCAGATGACCTTCACGAGGTCATCGACAAAGGTGGTGATGACTTGAGATTGGACCGTTTGCTCGGGATTACGCTGGAACTGATGGCCAAGCAGAGGGTAACCGCCGCAGAATTGGCCGCCAAGTTCGAAGTGTCGGTGCGTACCGTTTACCGCGATGTCGAATTAATCAACCAGGCCGGCATTCCGGTCGCGTCATTCACCGGTGCGGACGGCGGATTTGAGCTGATGAACGGATTTTTCCTGACTCGGCAGCATTTTTCCGTCGACGACTTGTCGGTAATCTACACGCTCTTGAAGGCGATGCAAGGGGCGATGGGCGGTGCCGTGGCGCCCGCAATGCGAAAGTTGGCCAGCTTGCATCCGGCGCTGGCGGCGAACGAAGAAAGCGGCAAAGCCGTCATCCTAAATATGAGCACGCAGGAGCACGACAGGGATATCGTTCACCGGCTGTTCCAGGCAATCCGACAATCCCGCGTAGTCGAACTCGCTTACACGGGCACGAGCGCGTCCGGCATACGCTCCGAACGCAGTGTGGAACCGCTCAATCTGCTTTGGGAGAAAGGCGTCTGGTACCTGGAGGCTTACTGCCGATTGCGCCAGGCGAGACGGTATTTCCGCGTATCGCGCATCGCCCGTCTCGACGTGACAGAGACGACGTTCGCCCCGCGGCGCATCTCGGACGAGCCGGCGCAGGAAACCGAGCAGGGGATCCAAGCCCATCTCCGATTCGACCTGTCGGTATGCACGCGCGTGCTCGAGCAATTCCCGGGCGAATGCACGTATCAGGGGGATCGTATCAACGTGCACACGACTTTTTACACTAAGGAGTATGCGCTCTCGGTCATCGCCAGCTACGGGACGAAGGTCGACATCGTGTCGCCGGACGAACTGCGGGACGACGTCATCGCCCATATCGAAGCCATTCGCCATCATTACCGAAAAAACAAGGAGGAGATTTAGCATGACCATTTTAGTGACAGGTGCAACGGGAACCGTCGGACAGCACGTGACGGAGTTGCTGGTAAAGAGGGGCGCGCCTGTACGGGCGTTGTCGCGTAAGCCCGAACAAGCGAGAACGAAGCTGCCGGAAGGCGTGCCGATTTCGGCGGGAAATCTGATGAAGCCGGAGACGCTGCGGGATGCGCTGCAAGGCGTGGAAGCGATGTTCCTGATCATTTCCAGCGACGAGCCGGGCGCTGACCTCAATACGGATCCACAAGTAGTGGAACTGGCGGAAGCGGCAGGCGTGAAGCGTGTCGTCGTACTGGTCGGCTATGAGGAAGGGCCGGTCGAGGAAGCACTGCGGGCAAGCGGCATGCAATGGACGCTGGTGAAACCTGTTGAATTTATGGCCAACGCGCTGTCGGACTGGCGGGATGCGATCCGTACGGAAGGCGTCGTGCAGGAATTTTATGGCGGCGCGATCAGCGCGAAGGTACACGAAGGGGATATCGCCGCAGTCGCCGTCAAGGCGCTGCTGGAGGACGGTCATCATGGACAAAGCTACTTGCTGACCGGTCCCGAAGCGATAACGCGCAAGGAGGCGGTGCGCGCGATTGCGGCGGCGATAGGGAAAAATATTCCGTTCATCGAACTGACCGAGGAAGAGGCGCGGCGGCAATGGCGGGATCAGGGCTACGACGAGGAGAGCATCGAATTTTTTGTACAGATGGCGACACAAACGCCTGAAGCTGGTTACACCGTATTGCCGACGGTTGAGCAGGTGCTCGGTCGGCCGGCCCGCACGTTCACCGAGTGGGCGGCCGAGCATAAACGGGATTTTCTGTAAACGTAAGGAGGAAGAGCAGATGGCCCACGCTATCGAAGCGCAGAACTTGCGCAAATCTTTCCGGATGCACGAGGCGGTGCGGGGAGTGGATCTGTCGATTCGGCAAGGGGAACTGTTCGCGCTCCTCGGCCCTAACGGCGCCGGCAAGACGACAACGATCCACATGCTGACGACGCTGCTGCGCCCGGATGCGGGCTCGGCGCGCGTCTGCGGCCACGACGTTGTGGAAAGCCCCGACGAGGTTCGCAAGCGCATTAGCGTCACGGGCCAATACGCCGCGCTGGACGAAGCATTGACAGGTATACAGAATTTGACGCTGTTCGCCGGGCTTCACGGCTATTTGCACAAGGAAGCCCGCACGCTCGCGGCGGAACTGATCGAATCGTTCGGCCTCGCGGAAGCCGGCAGCCGAACGGTCGGGACGTACTCCGGCGGCATGCGCCGCCGGCTGGATCTTGCCGCCGGCATTCTCTCGCGGCCCGAGGTGCTGTTCCTCGATGAGCCGACCACCGGGCTGGATCCGCAAAGTCGGCATGAGCTGTGGGAACTGGTGCGCCGCTTGGTGAAACAAGGAACGACGGTGCTTCTGACGACGCAGTACTTGGAAGAAGCTGATCAATTGGCCAACCGGATCGGATTCATCGCCGAGGGACGGATCATCGCCGTCGGCACCCCGGGGCAGCTTAAAGCTTCCACCGGCGGCAAGATGTTGACGATTCGGCTGGTTTCAGGAACCGATCCGGCCGACGTCTGCCGTCTGCTCGCAAGCGAGCACGGGCTGACCGCTCAACCGGCCGGGGATGAGCCGATCGTGAAAGTCGCTGTGCAGGAAACCGCGTTGGCCCACTCCGTAATCGGTACCCTGCTGCGCCATGCGGTGACGGTCGACGATTTCGCCTTAGACGAGCCCAGTCTCGACGATGTATTTTTCGCACTGACCGCTGCCCACGGAAAGGAGACGGCATCATGAACTTCCCTCCGGCAACAAAAGCGCGGAAGCCGCTGAGAAGTCCGGGCCGCCTGGCTGCGACGGCACTGTTTACGCGGAGAACGCTGTATCACATGGGGAACAACAGCTTCGGACTCGCCATTGAGGCAATCTTGTCGCCGATCGTCATGCTTCTCATCTTCACCTTTCTGTTCGGCGGAGCCATCGCCGGTTCCGTCCAAGAGTATATCCAATACCTGTTGCCGGGCATCCTCATGCTGACGATAATACCGATGACGGTATACAGCGGTACCACATTATGCACGGATATCGCCAAAGGCATTTACCATCGGTTTCGCACGATGCCGTTCTGGCAGCCTGCCGCCATCTTGGGCTCCATTGCCGCTGAGGGCCTGCGCTATTTGGCTGCCCTGCTCGTCGTCCTGACGATGGGAATTGCGTTCGGATTCCGACCGGGTGGCGGCGTCGCGGGTACCGCTTTGGCCTTATCGTACGCCCTCTTCTTCACCTATAGCGCCAGTTGGGTCTTCGCGCTGATCGGCAATGTGGCCAAGCGTCCGGAGACGGTATCCGGCACGAGCATGATGATTGTGTATCCGCTCCTGTTTGCCAGCAACATACTTGTCGACACGTCGACCATGCCCGGATGGCTGCAGACGGCGATCGATTTGAACCCAGTCAGTATCGCCGTTCATTTGGTAAGAGGACTGCTGCACGGCACGGCGGACGCAGCCGACCTGGCGTCGGGCATCGGCGTCGCTCTGCTTCTGGCTGTCGTCTTCGCTCCCCTGACGATGTATGTTTATCTAAGAAGACAACTGCGGTAAAAGGGAAGCGTTCATTTGCCCACATGTCGGACATCGGGCATCTGCCGGAGATTATGAAGCGACGGGTGGACAGCGTGTTCGAAGGCCCCCCCGAATAACTGCTGCGCGCAGAACATTCGCTGACGGGCCGGTACTTGCGCGGCTAGCGCGCAAGCGGCGCGGATCGGCCCACATTTGATCAAAGTAGCATCCCTTAGAATAGTCGTTGGAGTAAACACAGTTCCTATCCAAGGCGTTCTAAGGGGGTACTTCAACACCCTCTCGAGGCTTTATTTTCAGAAAATCAATCGATGGTTGTTTATATTTATGGGCCTATGAGGATACCTACTTCGTAGTTTCCTCTACAGAATCTGACTCCCGATGACTTTGCAGCCCTTTGGATAAAAGGAAAAGCAGCGATTTTAACTGTTCCATATTTTCTTCACTCCAATTCGAGAGCACTTTCTCAAAATCATGAACAAAACTTTCATCCAGCCTCTGCAGCTCCAATTCACCAGCTTTAGTTAACGATATCAGACTAGAACGTTGATCGGCTGGATCTGTCTTCACTTGAACAAAACCTGCATTTTTTAAACTCTGAATCCGGCGGGTAACGGAAGAAGGATTAAAATTGAGTTCTTTAGCAAGATCAGAGGGTCTAATTTGAGGCTGCTTTAGGGCAAGTTGGAAAATCTCCACGGATATGGGGTCTAATGTTCGATCCTTCATAATCTGCACTTCTTTCACGACCCCCATGAGAGCCAGCACAAGTTCTCGAATCGCTTTTCTGTTCATGTGACATCTCCAATATAGCTTACTGACTTACAGTGTATTTTATTTGCTTGCAAAAAGCAAACAAAATACACGATTCGTTATTCTGTCCCCCAATTTCTTAAAGCTTGAGCTAACTCCTCTGTGATCATGGCATTGCCATTGATTACGTGAATAGGCTCATTTAGAGAATAATGCTCCCCATTCCACGTATACTCCTTGGCATTTAATTGAAATTCAAGGGAATATTTATTCTTGCGAACGGATACCGTCCTCGTATTCTCATCGAAACGGACAACGGCTCCAATCTCCTCCCCAATATTTCGGATTGGATAAAGCGCGGACGGTTTATTTTTACTCCAACTGGCAGGTGCAGGATAGGTTTTCAGCATTTTCCGCAGATTTTCTTTCTCTATTAGGTGACCATTGCTAACCACGGATTCTATGTTTCGAATATGATTTATGTCCGCAAGCGGATTATCATTCAACAAAACCATGTCAGCAAGTTTTCCCTCCTCAATGGTTCCCAGCGTGTCGGTCATATTGAGGTAGGCCGCAGGATGAATCGTTGCCGATTGCAGAGCCTCCAATGGAGTCATTCCTGCTTGGACAAGCAGCTCTAACTCGTCATGCAAACTGAAACCGTAAAATAAGTTTGGCAGCGCTTCTCCTTCAAACATATTTGCGTCGGTTCCGGCCAGAATAGGCACTCCTGCTTTATGCATTCTACCTGCCAAGGCCAGGTGCGCGTTAAATATCTTTTCCGCAGCGTTCAATTGTTCCCTATAGTCATTTGAAGTTTTCATGTGCTCCTGCACTTTGATCCAATTAGCTTGCACTTCCGTAGGCACATATCGGCTGCGCTCATCCGGAGAGGTATTGATTAAACTCTTGAAGGTTACGAGGGTCGGAACTTGCCACGTATTGTTTTTCTTGAACGTATCAAACAGGATTTGTTCTTTCTTCTCATTATGCTGCCCAATAGCTTGCAAATCTGCCGCAAAAGGAGCGTCCCGGTAGGAAGGCGGCGCATTCAGAATCTTCTCCTCGATGTCTGAGGCAGCTATGGAAATCCCATGCAAATGCTCAAGTGACTTCTGCCCTAGATTAGAGGCGCGATATGCCCCTATACTATTGGGAACATGACCTGCAACCGTCATCTCTTGTTTTTTTGCTTCGTCTACTATGGCCGTGTATATATCCGCAGGAAGATATGAATACACTTTTATAAAATCAACCCCGGCTTGTTTCAGCTCTCTAACCTTTTCCCGTGCCTCTTGAACCGTTTGAATATTCTCATGCAAAGGAAGAGGAGCACCATCCAAAATAGGCCCTGAATACACAATACGCGGGGCTAACGCTCCCTTGTCCATTTCGTTCTCCCATTGATTTATCTGTTCAAATCGCGCCCCCATATCTCGAACCCCTGTGACACCATTAGCCAGAAGACTCGGAAAGGCTACTTTGTAGTTATCCAGTATATGAATATGCATGTCCCACAGACCGGGAATCATATATTTCCCCTTAGCCTCGACGACATATACGTTGGAAGGGATCGAAACGTCGGCACGATTTACAATTTGTTTAATTTTGTTCCCTTCAATGACCACGGCCCTATCCGGCTTGAGTTCACCACTTCGGATATCAATAATCGTTACACCGCGAATAACAAATGTCCCCTGGGTTTTCGGCACCTTCATTGCATAGGAAGTATCGCTCAACAACATAAACAAGATTAAACTACAGAAGAGGATTACAGTTTTCCTCACACTTATCATTCCTTTCTTTTTTAATAACAATTAATGACTTCATGCGCTCCTCTCTTAAAAAAATTTCTTTAGCATCATCATTTTATTTTATTTGCTTGCGTAAAGCAAATAAAATCCGTATCAAGCGATGAAGGAGAACCCGGAAGCTTCGCAAAAAAATAAACGCCCCGGCGCCGTTTGCAGACGCCAGGGTCATTGCATTCCGATTCAATTACAAAGCAAGCTCCTTCAGCTCGGCCGACTCCAGAAACCTCTCGCAATCGAGCGCCGCCATGCAGCCTGTGCCCGCTGCGCTGATCGCCTGCCGATACCGGCTGTCCTGGACGTCGCCGCAGGCGAATACGCCGGGAATGTTCGTTTCCGTCGTGCCTGGCTTCACCAGCAAGTAGCCGTGCTCGTCGGTCGTCAGCTGGCCCTCCAGAAACTTCGTATTCGGCGTGTGGCCGATCGCTACGAAGATGCCGTCTACTTCGATGATTTCTTCCTCGCCGGTGTCGTTGTTTCTCACCTTCAGCCCGGTCACGCCCCGTTCGCCCGCGATGACTTCCAGCGGAGTCCGGTTCAGCTTCCAGCTGATTTTCTCGTTGGCGCGTGCCCGCTCCTGCATGATCTTCGACGCGCGAAGCTCGGTGCGCCGGTTCACCAGAACGACCTCCGAAGCGAAGCGGGTCAGGAAGTTCGCCTCTTCCATGGCCGAATCCCCGCCGCCGATAACGATAATTTTTTTGCCCCGGAAGAAGAAGCCGTCGCATGTCGCACAGGTGCTTACCCCGCGTCCGACGTTTTCCTTTTCTCCCGGAATGCCGAGGTATTTCGCGGAAGCGCCGGTGGATACGATCACCGTTTCCGCTTGAATGTCGCCCATGCCTTCGACCGAAAGCGTGAATGGCCGCTTGGAGAGATCGGCTTTGTTCACCCATCCCGTCCGGAATTCGGCGCCGAAGCGTTCGGCCTGCTTGCGCATGTTATCCATTAATTCGGGACCCATGATGCCTTCCGGGAAGCCCGGGAAGTTCTCGACCTCGGTCGTCGTCGTCAGTTGTCCTCCCGGCTCCGGACCTTCGATCACCAAAGGCTTCAATCCCGCTCTCGCCAAATATATCGCCGCCGTCAACCCTCCGGGGCCTGTTCCGATAATTACGCTATTGTACATGATGTGTTCCTCCTTCATACAGCCTATCCTTAAGCTTTATCATATCTCCCCCGGAGAAAGATTGCATGAAGGTTTGATTAAGGTCACATGAAGGAATCATGAAGAAAGCGCAAGCCCAGGAACCCTCTGACGCAACAAAAAAAGAGCAGCTCGCCGCTTGCTCCATGCCGGGTTTCATTCGGTTTTCGTCGTATGTCCGTGTCAGCTTGGCCGTTCCGCTTGTAAATCCCGCTAGCATTTCCCTTTTTTCAGTGCGTTGGAAACTTTCGACAGCGCCTTCTCGACAGCCTTCCGCTCCTCTTCGTCCAGCACGCTTACGAAGTAATTGTAAATGCCTTCCGAATAAACCGGCCAGGTTCTGAGAAACTCCCGTTTCCCTTCCCGGGTCAGTACGGCAAAAGCCCCCCGCCGGTCTTCCTCCGTTCTTTCCCTCTCCACAAGCCCCTCCCGCTCCAACCGCTCAATCACCCGGGTCAGCCCGCTTCGGGTCAACACGACTTTGTTGGCCAAGTCGGTCATTCGAAGCTTCTTATCCGGCGACTGGTACAAGGCTACCAAAACATCATACGTCGTAAGCGGCACTCTTCGTTGATCGGATAAATCGGCTTCGATTCGTTTAATCACGGCGGCGTGGGCATTGACAAAAGCGCGCCAAGCCGCAAGCTGGTCTTCCTCAAGTCGTTGCATCCCGTTCTTCCTCCTGAACCATCGGATAATTTTATCATACTTGATTCATCGTTGACGGAGCAAATAAACCGTGCTAATTTAGTTGCATAGGAAATAATTGATTATACAACTATTTTGAAAAGGAGGGGTGACTCATGAATGGCATTTTTCTCGGACTTTTGTCGGCTTTATCCTTCGGAACGGCCGATTTCTTCGCGGGAAAATCGAGCAAAAAAATCGGCGTGTTCTCCACCCTCTTTTATATGCAGCTCGTCGGTCTCCTCTTCTTGACGGCCGCTGTCTTCTGGCAGGGACAGTGGGATGCCCTGCTGTCGCTCCGGCATGCTGCCGCAGCCAGCCTCTGGATGGCGGTTGATCTGATCGGAATTCTTTTTCTTTATCAAGGCCTGCTTACCGGAAGCTCCGCCGTCGTCGCGCCTGTCGCCTCCAGCTTCTCCGTAGTGACCGTCGCTCTGGCCTTTCTATCCGGGGAACGGTTGGGCACGGGAACTTGGCTCGGCATCATCATGACGTTGTCGGGAGTCATCCTGGCATCCATGGTATGGCGGTCCGGGAGGTCAAAACAGCGGCCCGGCACTGCGTTGGCGAGCGGAGTGCTTTGGGCCGTACTGGCCTCGCTGTTTCTCGGTGCGGCCTTCTTCGGGCTGCGTTTCGCACAGGAAGCCCTTGGCGGTCTGCTGACCGTCTGGATCGGACGGCTGCAGGCCGTGATCCTGCTTCCGGTCCTTTACCGGCTGCTGAAGATCAGGCTCACCTCTCCGGGCAGGAACGGCGCCGGGCTGGTCGCCCTCGTCGGCATTCTCGATGCGGTCGCTCTTGTCAGCTACAACACCGGATTGGGACTGGAGGACACCTCCATCGTCATCACGGCCACATCGCTGTTTGCCATCGTCACTTTGCTGTGGGGAGTGCTTGCGGGAGGCGAAAAGCCGGCTTGGAATCAATGGGTCGGGGTAGGCTGCACCTTCGCCGGCATCCTGATCGTATCTTGGCCGTAAAGGCATGAAAAAGCGGGCTCTGCGCTCCCGCAAAGCCCGCCCGTGTTTGAATTTCATAGCTTACGTTACGTTTATTATCGTTCCACCGCAGTCTTGCCGGGAGCGCCCCGCTTGCGGAGCGTTGCGGCGGCATCGGAGTCGCGCATGCCGAGCGCAAAACACAGCCCGAGCAGCAGGAAGCCTGCCGCCCCGAGCAGTGCCGCCCGGTAAGCTGTCTGATCGGGCTCCATGGCTCCGGCTGGTTCTGCCGCTCCCGTGCCTGCCGCTGCAAGGATGCCGGACAGCAGCGCCAGGCCGATGGCTGAACCGAGCCGGTTCTGAACCGTGAACCAGGTCGAGGCGCGCCCCATCGACGAGGGAGGAATGTTGGCGAACGAGGCGATCTGCACCGCGCCGACCGTATGGCCCAAGCAGACGCCCACGCCGAACAGCAGACCGCGGATCAGCCACGGATCGGATCCTTCGCGGACGAAGCTCAGCGTTACAAAGATCGCTATCGTGCAGAGCAGCCCCGTAATGATCATACGTTTAGGGCCGAGCTTCGGATAAGACCAAGGCACGAGCTGGGATGACACCATCAGCCCCAGCGCTTCCGGAAACGTCGTAAGCCCGGTCTCAAGCGCCGAAGCCCCCAGCACATATTGGTACATCAGCGGGAAGACGTAGAGCATGCCCAGCAGGCCCGGCGGCCGAGCACATGCCGACGAGCCCCGCCGCGCGGAACAGCCTGTCGCACAGCAGACGCAAATCCAGCATCGGCTTCGGCGCGCGCAGTTCGACTGCGACGAGAGCGGCCAGCAAAAGCAAGCCCAGAAGTCCGGCGCCGGCAATCCAGGGCGAATGCCAGCCGAGAACCGGCCCTTGGCTGAGGGCGTACATCGTCAGCGCCATGCCGGGAGCGGAGAGCAGGAAGCCCGGCAGATCCAGACGTCCGGCTTCCGGCTCCTTATGCTCCTTGAGATACAGCAGTCCGAACAGCAGAACCGGAATGCCGACCGGGAGATTGATGTAGAAAATCCAGCGCCAGGAGAACTGGTCCGTCAACAAGCCGCTGACGATCGGCCCCAAGGCAGGCGCAGCGGCGATGGGCAGCACCAGCGCCCGCGACACCTTGGCCCGCTCCTGCGGCGGGAAGGCCCGGAACAGCATCGCCATGCCAACAGGCGTCAGCAAGCCGCCGCCGATGCCTTGCAGCATCCGGTACGCGGTAAGCTCCGCCAGACTGCCGGCCCATCCGCACAGGGCGGAGGCCCCGGTGAACAGGCCGAGCGCCAGCAGCAGGATCCGTTTGGTTCCCCAGCGGTCTCCAAGCCAGCCGGCTACGGGAAGAACAAGGGCAAGGCTCGCCAGATAGCCGACGTTGAGCGCGCCGGAAGCAGCCGGGGGCACATTGAGCTCCCGGCTGATGGTGCCCAGCGCAACATTAAGTACGGTGGCGTCCATCGCTACCATGAACATGGCGGCGACATAGACGATGCACACAACGACTTTGGGATTCGGTCCTTCCGTCATCCCTGCTTCGTGTCGGCGTAGGCAGGCCCGGCATAAAGGCTGCGGGGCCGCAGATCCGACCAGTGTGCGGCGATGTAGTCGAGGCACGCCTCCCGCGCAGCCTGCCCGAACGCCGCGGTCCAGCCCTGCGGAACCGGAATGAAAGCGGGCCAGAGCGAATGCTGTCCCTCCTCATTGATCAACACCAGATAGTCGCTGTCCGTTCGCTCGAATGGATTGGTCATCGTTTGATTTCCTCCCTAAAGGTTTTGACTGTCCGGTTTTTCAGCGCCTGCAGCTTCACCGAAAGCTGCCGTCCGATCTCCGTCAGCGGTCCGGGCTGGCACAGGTCTTTATGCCGGCACGCAATATCATAGCGCTCCATCTGCCCGCTAATATACGGAAGCCACATCTCCGGATCGATCGGATCGAACCAGTCCGGGATGATCGTGGAATGGAAGAACAGCAGATCGCCTTCGAACCGTTTCGGCACATACGACCCTAACAGTCGGACCGAGTTCTCGTAGGTCGTTCTCAGATTCCGGATGATCGCTTCGTCCAAGCTTGCCAGCGCGCTTCCGTCGCTGCGAAGGATCTCGATGGCGGCGGCCATGGTCAGCGGGACGTCGCCGAGACTGTCCGGGTCGTAGCCGCCGAGCGCCAGCATCGCGGTCAGCGCCTCTTCTTCATCCACCTCGCCGCGAATCGGCAAATAGTGGCTTGGGAAGGCGTCAAGCATCGCGAGGAACTCTACTTCCTCCCCTTCCTGCTGCAGCTGGACGGCCATGGCCTGCGCCACGTTGCCGCCGAGCGACCAGCCCAGCAGCCGGTACGGGCCGGTTGGCCGCACCGTGCGGATATGCGCGATATAATCCGCCGTCATCTCGTCCATCGTCTGCGGCAGCGTCTCGGTCCGCGCAATGCCCCGGGCCTGTAGCCCGTAGATCGGGTATTCCATCCCGAGATGCTTCATCAGGCCGGCATAGCACCAGCTCAGTCCGCCCGCCGGATGCACGCAGAACAGCGGCGGTTCGGTTCCGTGGGCCCTTAGCGGCAGGAGCACTTGAAGCGCGCCTTGATCCGTTCCCATCTCCAGCCGCTCCGCGAGCCCGGCAACCGTCGGCGTCTCGAAGAGGACGCCGATGCCGAGATCGCGGCCCATCGCTTCGCGAATGCGGCTCATCAGCCGTACCGCCAGCAGCGAATGCCCTCCGAGCTCGAAGAAGCCGTCGTCGATTCCCACGCGCCGCAGTCCCAGCACTTCGGCGAACAAATCGCACAGCACCTCTTCTTGCGGCGTCCGCGGGCCTCTTCCGTCGGGATCGACGGTCCAATCCGGCGCAGGCAGCGCCTTCCGGTCCAGCTTGCCGTTCGGAGTAAGCGGCAGGGCGTCCATGCCGATGACGGCCGACGGCACCATGTAATCCGGCAGGCTGGCGCCGGCATACCGGCGCAGCTCGGCCGGCTCGGCGAGCGAGTCCGGCGCGGGGACGACGTAAGCGACCAGCCGCTTGTCGCCCGGCTGATCCTCGCGCACCACGACGGCGACCTGCGCGACGCCGGGATGCCTTGCCAGCACCGCCTCGATCTCGCCCGGCTCGATGCGGAACCCGCGGATCTTCACCTGATGATCCGCCCGGCCCAAATAATCCAGCGAACCGTCGGCGAGGCGCCGGGCCAAATCGCCGGTACGGTACATCCGGGAGCCCGGCGCGCCGAACGGATCGGCCACGAACCGCTCCGCCGTCAGCCCCGGCCGTCCCCAATAGCCGCGCGCCAGCCCGGCGCCGGCGACATACATTTCTCCCGTTACCCCGGGCGGGACAGGCTGCAGCGCCTCATCCAGAACATAGACGCGCAAATCCGGAATCGCTTCGCCGATCAGGCTGCCGGCGCCCGAAGCGGCGCTGCCGCGGTCCAGCTCCTTGTAGCTGACATGCACGGTTGTCTCGGTAATGCCGTACATGTTGATCAATCTCGGGGCATCGTCCGGATGGCGCGCATACCATTCCTCCAGCCGTCCGAGCTCCAGCGCCTCGCCGCCAAAGACGACGCAGCGCAGAGCCAGCTCCCCGCCCAGCGACGGATGCTCGCGGTCCGCCTGCATCAGCTGATAGAACGCCGACGGCGTCTGATTCAGCACCGTAACCCGCTCGCGTACGAGCAATTGCAGGAACTCCGCGGGCGATCGGCTGACCGTGTGCGGCACGACCACGAGGCGGCCGCCATGGAGAAGCGGCCCCCACATTTCCCATACGGAAAAATCGAAAGCATACGAATGGAACAGCGTCCAGACGTCCTCCGAACCGAAGCCGAACCAATGCTGCGTCGAGGCAAACAACCGCACGACGTTCTGATGCGGAATCACGACGCCCTTCGGCTTGCCCGTCGAGCCCGAGGTATAGATCATATACGCAGGGCTGAGCGGCGACAGCGGCCCTGTGCGATCCCGGTCGCCGGGGTTGTCCGGCGAATACGCCCTTAGCCGCTCCGCCGTATCCGGCGCATCCAGCACCAGACGCGGCAGGCTCCCGGTATCCGGCAAGCCCTGAGCCCCGGCTTCGCTTGTGACGACAACCACCGGCCGGGCGTCCTCCAGCATATAAGCCAGCCGGTCGGCCGGATAATCCGGGTCCAGCGGCAAGTACGCCGCTCCGGCCTTCAGCACGGCCAGCACGCCGACCACCATCTCTACCGAGCGCGGCAGCGCCAACGCCACCATCTGCTCGGGGCCGACGCCTTCGGCGATCAGCAGATGCGCCAGCCGGTTGGCGCGGCAGTTCAGCTCCGCATAGTCGAGCAGCTCGCCTTCGCAGACGACTGCCGCCGATCCGGGGCTGCGGGCCGCCTGCGCCTCGAACAGCGCGGGCAGATGGGCCCCCGGCGTCACAGGCAGCGGCTCGCGCCATTGCGCCAGCAGGCTGCTGCGCTCGTCGGGCATCAAAATCTCCAGCCGTCCGATCGGCTGATCCGGCTCGGCCGCCGCTCCCTCCAGCACCTGCACAAACCGCTCGGCCAGCTTTTCCGCCGTACTGCGCTCGAACAGATCGGAGCTGTACTCCAGCAGCCCTTCCAGCCCGTCCGGCGTGCCATCCGGCTTGCGGCACTCGTTCAGTTCGAAGGTCAGATCGAACTTGGCCGTGCCGGCGCTGTCCAATTGGAGACGGGCGTCCACTCCGGGCAGGTCAAGCATGGCATCCGGCGTATTTTGCAGCACCAGCATGATCTGGAACAGCGGATGCCGGGCCCGCGAACGCACGGGATTCAGCACCTCCACCAGGCGCTCGAAGGGCACATCCTGATGCTCGTAAGCGGCCAGATTCGTCTGGCGGACGCGGGCCAGCAGCTCGCGGAAGGACGGATCGCCGGACGTATCGGTGCGAAGCACCAGCGTATTGATGAACAAGCCGACCAGGCCGTCCAGCGCATCGTCGCTCCGCCCCGCAATCGGACTGCCGATCGGAATATCCGTCCCGCCGCCGATTCGGGTAAGCAGCGCCGCAAGCGCGGACTGCAGCACCATGAACAAGCTGGCCTTGCTTTCGCGGGCAACCTCCGCAAGCCGGAGGTTCAGCTCGCTGCCGATCCGGAAGCGGACAACCCCTCCCCGGTAGCTTGCAGCCGAAGGCCTCGGACGATCGGCCGGCAGCGTCAGCTCGTCCGGCAAGCCCTGCAGTGTCCGGGTCCAGAAGGCGAGCTGGCGCGCAATTAGGCTGTCGGCATCGCCCTCGCTGCCAAGCAGCCGCTCCTGCCAGAGCGCATAGTCGGCATACTGCACCGGCAGCGGAGCCCAAGCGGGCAATTCTCCCCGCAGACGTGCGGCGTAGGCGGCGGACAGCTCGCGGGTGAGCGGCACCAGCGACCAGCCGTCGCCCGCGATATGGTGAAGCAGCAGCAGCAGGGCGTATTCATTCTCGCCAAGCACGAACAATTCGGCGCGAAGCGAAGGCTCCTCGGCCAGCCGGAAGCCGTAGCGCACCGCCTCGGCGAGCCGTTCGGACAACTCGTCTTCGCGGACTTCGGTCACAAGCAGCCGGGGCTTGGCCTGCGCCGCATCCAAAATGAGCTGCTGCGAAGAACCCTGCGTATCCGGGAAAATCGTGCGCAGCGTCTCATGCCGGCTTACCACATCGCCGAGCGCCCCTTCCAGCGCAGCCGCGTTTAACGGGCCCGACAGCCGGGCAACCAGCGGAATGTTGTAGGTCGGACTCGGACCTTCGAGACGGTATAGAAACCACAGCCGGTTCTGGGCGAAGGAAAGCGGGACCGCCTCCGGCCGCTCGGCCGGACGCACGGCCGGTCTGGCCGCCTGCGCCTGATCGAGGCGCTTGGCGAGACCGGCGACGGTAGGCGATTCGAAAAGCCCCCCGATGCCGAATTCCACGCCGAACACTTCCCGGATTCGGCCCACCAGCCGCCCTGCCAGCAGGGAATGGCCGCCGAGTCCGAAGAAGTCGTCGTCGATGCCCGCCTTCGCCAGGCCGAGCACCTCTGCGAACAAGCCGCACAGCAGCTCCTCCTGCGGCGTTCTCGGACTGCGGCTGACGGCTAAGTGGAAATCCGGAGCAGGCAGCGCCTTGCGGTCGATTTTCTGATTGGGCGTCAAGGGCATGGCCGCCAACGGCACGAAGGCGGAAGGCACCATGTAATCGGGCAGCTCTTCGGCCACATACTGCCGAAGCTCCGCCGGATCGGGGCCATGCTGGGCTTGAGCTGTGAAATAAGCCACAAGCCGTTTATCCCCGGGCCGGTCCTCCCGCGCGACGACCGTCACCTGATCGACCGCCGGATGCCGGGAGAGCAGCGATTCGATTTCGCCAAGCTCCACCCGAAAACCGCGTATCTTGATCTGATGATCGGCGCGTCCTATGTAATCGAGAGTGCCGTCCTCAAGCCATCTCGCAAGGTCGCCCGTACGGTACATCCGGCTGCCGGGCGGGCCGAACGGATTGGCCACGAAACGCTCGGCCGTCAAGTCCGGCCGCCCCAAATAACCGCGGGCCAATCCCGTCCCCGCAAGATACAGATCGCCCGCGACGCCCGGCGGTACCGGAGACAGTCCCGCATCCAGCACATAGGCCTGCGTGTTCGCAATCGGCCCGCCGATCGGCGGCGTGCCCGTGCGCTCTTCGCCCAAACGCCCGGCGGTGGAATAGATCGTCGTCTCCGTCGGTCCGTACTGGTTATGAACCTCGCAGCCGAGCGACTGCATCGCGAGCTTCAGCCCCAGCGGGAATGCCTCACCGCCCGTGATGATCCGCAGGCCGGGGAACGGCTCCGGCTTGCTCGACGCGAGCGCCTGCCACAGGGTCGGCGTCGCCTGCATGATCGTAGCCCCCGACTCATGAATCATCCTCGCCAGCGCAGGCGGGTCGATGATCACCGACCTCGGAGCGATATCGATGCAGGCTCCCGCAATCAGAGGCAGGAACATTTCAAGCACCGAGATGTCAAAAGCAATCGTCGTTACCGACAGCAGCCGGTCCCGGACGCTCAGCCGGAACCGGTCCTGCATGGCCGTGAGCAGGTTAGTCAAGCTGCCGAAGGTCACGATCACGCCCTTCGGCTTGCCGGTTGAGCCCGACGTGTAAAGAATGTAGGCAGGGTGAAGAGGCGACAGACGGCCGGTACGGTCCTCGTCGCCGGGAGAGGTTTCCGGCTGGCGCAGCATTTGCGCTTCAACAGCAGGCTCGTCAAGCACCAGAAGAGGCCCCGCCGCTCCGGAAGGAAGCCGGGCGGCCGTTTCGCTGTCCGTCAGGACGCACAGAGGGGCGGCGTCTTGGAGCATGTAGGCCAACCGGTCCTGCGGATAGTCGGGGTCCAGCGGCAAATACGCGGCGCCGGTTTTATGGACGGCCAGAACCGCCACAACCGCTTCCGCCGACCGCGGCAGCAGCAGCGCTACAACGCCTTCCGGACCGACGCCCCGCGAGATCAACGCATGAGCCAGCCGGTTGGCGCGCCGGTTCAATTCGGCATACGTGAGGACGGAGTCCTCGAATACGACGGCGACCGCATCCGGCGTGCGGGCGACTTGGGCCTCGACCATCGCGGACGTGGAGGCTTCCGGCCATTCCCGGGCCGTTTCGTTCCATCCGATGAGCACCTGCTCCCGTTCCTCGGGCAGCAGCATATCGATCTGCGAGATCGGCTGCCCGGGATCGGCCGAGGCAAGGCGCCCCAGCCAGCCAAGGAACCGCCGCTGATGGGCCGCCAGCTCTTCCGCTCCATACACCGCCGGATTTCCGTCGAAATCTACCCGCAGCCCGCTGCCGTCCGACCGGTCATAGACATGGATCGACAGATCGTCCACCGGCCCGGCAGACAGATTATGCGGAATGCCCGGGCAGCCGGCAAAGCTCAGGCGATAGTCGAACGGCATCACGTTGACCATCGGCCCGAACAAGCGGCGGTTTTCCCCGATCAGCTTCAGCTCCCGCCGCATATCCTGCTGCCGGTACAACTGATGGCGCCGGGCCTCGCAGACCTCCCGCGAAACTTGGCGCAGCAGCTCGGACAGCGGCATCTCGGGCCGCACGGCCAAACGCAGCGGCAGCAGGTTCATGACCATGCCCGGAATGCGCAGCGAAGCCGAACCCAAGCGGCACATCATAGGCAGACCGAGAATCACATCGTTAGCGCCGGTCATCCGATGCACGTAGGCCGCTACGGCCGCAATCATGACATCGGGCCAAGTCGTTCCCGTCCGGTCGGCCGCCTTCCGCAGCGCGGACGCCTCGTCCGGCGACAGCTGCGCGGTCCGGCGCAGGAAGCCTGCGCCGGCTCTGGCCGCCCGGCTGCCCAGACTAACCGCTTCCGGCGCGTCGGCGAAGCGGGCAAGCCAGAAGGCCCGGTCCCGCTCCTGCTGCTCCGAAGCACGATAGGCATCGTCCTCCCGGAGAATCGATTGCAGCGCGCCGAAGGCTTCCGGCCCGGGCGGCTGGTCCCGGGTGAGGGCGGTATAAATTTGAGCGGCTCTCTGGGCCAGCAAAGAAAAGCTGTAGCCGTCGATGACGAGGTGATGGATGCGCTGATACCAGAGAAAGCGGTCCGGGGCCAGCTTGAACAACGCTTCCGTAAACAGCGGTCCTCGCGTCAGGTCTATCGGCTCGGCCAAGTCCTGTCTCATCCAAGCCTCGGCCGCTTCCAACGGATGGTCCGATCCGCTGAAGTCCACATGATGCAGCACCCAGTCGGACGACGGCTCAAGACGCTGCCAAGGCCCATCCCCGTCTTCGCCGAAGCGCAGATGCAGCGTTTCCGCCTCCTCCACGGTTTGACGCAGCGCCGCTTCGAAACGCACCGGGTCCAGAGGTCCATGAATATCGATATATTCCCCCGTATTGAACATCGGGCTTTCCGGGTCAAGCTGCTGGGCGAACCAAATCCCCAATTGCGCCCCCGTCAACGGCCGGCGGGCCTGCCGAGCTTCGGACATATGCTCCCCCTCCTTCATGTCGTAATATAATCCCCGTTCGGCAAAGCCCTGCTCAGGCGACCGGACAACAGAGCCCACCAATCGGCCAGCGTCGGACGCTCCGCCAGCTCCACGAACGTGACTTCCGCCCCGGAGCGCCGCCACCGTTCGGCCAGACTCATGATGCGGATCGAATCCAAGCCCCACTGCGTAATCAGATTATCGTGCTCCGCAAGGGACGTCGGGGCTTCCTGCAGCAAGTCCGCCACCAGCTCCCGCAAGCCGTCCTTGGTCAACGTCGCGCTTTCCGCCGCCGGAGCCGCTTCCGATGCGGCTTCCGGCTCGGCTGCGGTTCCCGTTTCACCGCGAAGCGCCTTGACCAAGCGCTCCGTCGTCATGACGACCGCGCAGCGTTCGGCCGCGTAGGTAATCGCCAGCCGGTGCTTCTCCAGCGAGAAGTCCGCGACCGCATCGGCGACAAAGAAAGGCTCCACCTCCTGCATGAACGCTTCGCAGGAAGTCATAAGGCAGCCGATATGAGCGTAGATGCCGCATACGATTAGCTGGTCGCGGCCCAGTTGGGTCAGTCTGGCGCGGAAATCGGTCTTCTGAAAGGCGCTGTACCGCCACTTGGTCAGCACGATATCGCGCTCGTCCGGCAGCAGCTCCTTCACGATTTGCTTCTGATAGGGTCCGTCGTCGATCCCGGGACCCCAGAAATCCTGCAGCAAGCCGCGCTGCTCCAGCGTCTGGCCGCCCGGCTGGGCCGAATAGACGACCGGTATGCCCAGCTCGTGGCAAGCGCTTCGGAGCGCGCGGATGTTCTCCAGCAGCTCGATGACAGGGGATGCCCCTGCCGTGAAAGCGTCCACGAAATACTGCTGCATGTCATGAATCAGCAAAACCGCACGCTTCGGGTCAGGCGTCCAATTCACCCGGTTGGCGGGCAGGTCGGACGCCGTCGGCATCGGATAAGGCGTTATGGCAGGAAGAGCCATCGTATCTCCTCTTTTCTTTCGTTATTTTATCGGAGGCGCAGCTAAAGCCTGCTGCTTCCGGGCAATAAGCTCGCGCAGCGCCTTCTTGCTGATCTTGCCGACCCCGGTTCGGGGGAACGACTCCAAAAATTCCACCCGGTCCGGGATTTTGTAAGCAGCCAGCCCACGCTCCCTCAGGAACGCTTTGAGCTCGGCCGGGGCAGGCGCCGGTGAATACGGCACGATGAACGCGCAGGTGCGCTCGCCAAGGTAAGCATCGGGCATCGAAACGACGGCGGCGTCATGCACGCCCGGATGAGCGAGGAGATGGTTCTCGATCTCCTCCGCCGCTACTTTATCGCCGCCGCGGTTGATCTGGTCCTTGGCCCGGCCCTCGACGACAAGGTAGCCTTCAGGCGTCATTCGGGCCATGTCCCCCGTGCGGTAAAAGCCGTCCGCCGTGAACGCCCTGGCATTATGCTCTTCGGCTTTGTAATAGCCGCGGATCGTATACGGCCCCCGCGTCAGCAGATGTCCGACCTGACCGGGAGCGACCTCTTCATCCTCGTCATCCACGATGCGGATCTCGTCATAAGGCGACATCGGCCTTCCCTGCGTATTCACCACAATCTCCTCGGGATCGTCCGGTCGGGTATAGTTGACCAGCCCTTCCGCCATCCCGAAGACCTGCTGCAACGTGCAGCCCAGAATCGGCTTGACCTTACGGGCGGCCTCCGCACTGAACTTGGCCCCGCCGACCTGCAGCAGCCGAAGCGACGAGAGGTCGCTGCGGCGCGACTCGGCGGCGTCCAGCCATACGAGAGCCAGCGGAGGCACGACGGCGGTGATCGTGACGCGTTCCCGCTCGATGAGAGGGAACGCCTCGTCCGGGCTGGAGCCGCGGGACAGCACGACGCGCCCGCCTGCGTATAGCGTGCCCAGCACGCCCGGGGAGCTCAGCGGATAATTGTGGGCCGCAGGAAGCACGGCAAGATAGATGCTCTGCTCGTCGAGAGCGCACACTTCGGCGCTCATCCGCAAGCTGTAGATATAATCGTCGTGCGTGCGCGGAATCAGCTTCGGCAGTCCGGTGCTGCCGCCGGACAGCTGGAGAAACGCAACATCCCCGGAGCTTGGCCCCGGCAAATCGGGCAGCGGATCGGCATACAGGTCGCGCAGCGCCGTAAACTTCCCGGGATCGCCGGCTACGATGACATGACGCAGCGTCGGCACCTGCTCCTGTACTTGCGCCGCCAGCTCCCGGTAATCGAAGCCTGCCTCGACATCCGGAATAATATAAGCATTCGCATTTGTAAACTCGGAAAAATAAACGATCTCACTCCTGCGGTGGAGTGGAAGAGCGAATACCGGCAGCGCGCCCAACCGAAACAGCGCAAAGCATACTTCGATAAACTCCGCTATATTGGGAAGCTGCAAAATCACCTTGTCGTCCTGCCGAATGCCAAGCTTGTACAATCCGGCGGCCAACCGGTCGACTCTCGCATCCAGCTCGGCGTAGCTGATCCGGCTTGTTCCGCTGACAACGGCGATGCGGTCCCCGTAAGCGGCAGCGCGCCCACGCAGCATTTCACCGAACGTCTCGCCCTGCCAGCAGCCGGTCTCCCGGTAAAAATCCGCCATCTCTTTCGGCCATGAAGGGTATTGCGATCGCATCATTCATCCCTCCCTTACGGCTGCCGGCTGCGGCTGATTCAGCCCCATCGCCTGCAGCAGCGTCCGGAATTTGGCGGACGTCTCCGCCAGCTCGGCCTGCGGGTTCGATCCGGCAACGATTCCCGCGCCGGCGAACAGCCGCAGCTCACGGCCTTCCACCTCGGCGCAGCGAATCGTCACGACCCATTCCCCGTCGCCATTCGCATCGCACCAGCCGACTGCTCCCGTGAAGAAGCCCCGGTCGAACGGCTCGCTATCGCAAATCGTCTCTCTCGCCAAATCGGTCGGCGTTCCGCAAACCGCCGGTGTCGGGTGAAGCGCCAAAGCCAGCTCCAGCGACGATACCCAAGGATCGGACAGCTCTCCGGTAAGGACCGTGGACAGATGCCACATCGTGGAGGTCTGTACAAGCGAGGGCTCGCTTGGTACGTCCAGCCTGCTGCAATAGGGACGCAGCGCTGCAGCGACGGCTTCGATCACGACCGCGTGCTCATGCCGGTCCTTGGCCGAAGCAAGGAGCGCCTCCGCCCTCCGCCGATCCTCGACCGGATCGCTGCTGCGGGGCGCGGAGCCCGCGAGCGGATTCGCCTTCAGCCGCCCTCCCGTTCTCGTCACAAGCAGCTCAGGGCTGGCGCCGATCAGCGTTCGCGGCTCCCGGCTGTTCGTTTCGTTCGGAGTCCATGCGGCCCGGGCTTCTCCCGGGGCCAGATTCACCGCAAACGTATAGCCGTGCGGATTATGCCGGGCCAAGTTGCGGAGAAGCCGGTTGACATCGACCTTCGCCGGAAGCGTCAGATGCAAGGTTCTCCCAAGAACGACCTTGCGGAGGTCCCCCTTCTGAAAATACGCCAAAGCCCGGCTCACGCTCCGCTCGTAGACTTCCGGCTCCGGTACGGGACGCAGCTGATAATCCGATGCGGCAAGCTGCTTTTCCGCAGCCTCGCCGTGCAGCTGCAGCCTGCCGGCCCACCGGGCCGTCTGCGGCACAATCAGCTCCGCTGGCTTCGCGGGATCGAAGGGAATCGCTCCTACGACAACGGATGGCGCCCCTCCGGAAAATTGCGTGCGGGCCAGCAGCTCGGCCACGCGCTGCGGCAAGCTCTTGCGCCGATCCGCGTCTTTCTGTACGGACAGTCTGGCCGCCTCCCCTTTCGCCAGCAGCGTACGCTGCGGCGAGGCCAGGAAAAACGACGAGCCGGCTTCATACATATCGATAAGTTCAGAAGCCCATGCGGCAGGAACCGTGTCCAGGTTCACCATGTCCATCATCCCTCTCTTTTAGAATGAAATGAAATTAATTTCCCAGCGTTGCGCCGCCGTCGACGCACAAATCGCTCATGGTAATATGACCTGCCCGGTCGGATACGAGAAAAACGACCGCATCCGCAATATCGGACGGTCTTGCCAGCTTCCCAAGCGGAATGCCCAGCCGGAACGACTCCGGCGAGCCCGCGATGACCGCCCGCGCCCCGGACTCATCCGCCCACAGCAGACGCTGCATCGCCGTATCGGTCGAGCCCGGCGAGACGATATTGCAGCGGATATTGTGCTTGGCATGCTCCAGCCCCAGGCATTTGGTAAACACCGTCGACGCCGCCTTGGAGGCCGCATAGGCCGCCATATGCATGCGCGGTACCCCGGCGGCATTCGACCCTACGGTTACGATCGCCCCGGATCGGCGGAAGGCCATGCGCCGAACCACAGAGCGGGATACGTAAAACACGCCTTTCGTATTGACGGCAAATGTCGCCTCCCAGTCCTCGTCGCTATATGATTCGATAGCCCCCATCCGCAGCACCCCGGCGACATTGACGAGGATGCCGATGGGCCCCAGCTCCCGCTCGATGCGCTCCACCGCGTCCTCTACCGCCGAGCTGTCGCTTACATCAGCCGGATAAGCCGCAGCCTGACAGCCCTGGGCACTCAGCTCCGCTACAAGACGGCCAAGCCCGTCCGCGTTGCGGTCTACGGCGGCCACGGAAGCCCCGAGCTCAGCCAGCGCACGCGCTACGGCTTCCCCTATCCCTTGGGCCGCTCCGGTGACGAGCGCGACTTTTCCTTTGATTCCAAGCTCCACCTCTTCATCTCCGTCCTTTCGCCATTCGCTTTAACGTCCTCTGCTCCCCCGCATCCCCTTCCCGATAGCTCCCGCCGCCGTTCACGGCTTCGGCCGCAGCGCCAGCCGCAAAGCCCGGCTGATCAGCACGGGCAGCACCGATACGTGCCCCTCGCCTTCAAATTCCTTATATTCTACATCCAATCCGCGCCCGGACAATGCCGCCAAGCGCTCCGAGAGCGCCAGCGCGCGGTCGCAATTGCGCGAGATATGCGTCTTCTCCAGCTCGCCTACGCCGAGCAGCAGCTCGATCCGGTTCGGCGCAGGCTGCAAGCCTCTCGCAAATTCCCGCTCCGCCTCCAGCAGGAACGGCTCGTTCCAGTGAAGCGAAGGGCTTCCCGCAATATAGCTTTGAAACGCATGCGGCCTCGCAAACAGCGCGTACAGCACAAATAACCCGCCGAGCGAATGTCCGAAAATCGTCTGTCTGCTGCGGTCCACTTGAAACTCGCCTTCGATCTGCGGCTTTAATTCCTCCTCGATGAATGTCAAAAAATAATCGGCTCCGCCTTGCTCGGGAAGCGGCATGCTGTCCGATCTGTTCAAATATTGTATCGTAGGCGCCGGCGTCAGATCGTAAAACCGCTCCGGCGCGAACGGCCCATCCACCGGGTACCCGATCCCGACGATCACCGCCGGGACGATCCCGGTTTTGTCGGGCCGGCGGCTTTGCAGCCGCACGGCTTCCACCATCGTGCCGAACACCGAATTCGCATCCAGCAAATAAATGACCGGAAATCCGGCAGGAGGCGGCTCCTCCGGAGGCTTCGCCACAAGAATCTGATACCTCCGGTGATGATCGCGCGATTTCATGATCCACTGCTCCGCCCACGGAATATCGACTTTGCTGCGCGTAAGGTCCTTCAGCGTCACTTCGCTTTTTTCGTTCGGCTTGAACGTCACTATGCTTCCATCTCCTTCAATGCTTACGCTCTGAACCGCCACGCTTCCGTTCATCGGCGAATTCGCTTATTTGACCAAATGCTTGACCGTATCGTCTATAATTTTCTCGTAAGCGATCAGGCCGTTCCCGAGCCAGTAATTATCGCTCACCTCGAACACCTGTCCCTGCTTGACGGCAGGCATCGCCTTCCAAATCAGGCTGCCCGTAATTTCTTTGATCCGCTCCGTCCCCTGTCCATATTGATTGATGATGAAAATGTAGTCCGCATCCAATTCAGGAAGTATTTCCAAGGAAATAGCGGCGCTGTTCTCCTTTTCCACAAGCTTGGGCTTGCCGAGACCGAGCTTCTGGTACAGGACCTGCCCGCTCATGTAGTTCCCGCCCATCAAGCTCACGCCCCTGGCTGCGAAGCGGATGACCGCCACCTTTTTCCCTTTTGCGGCTTGATCCAGCTTCTCCTTGGCTTCCTGCACCTTCTGACGATACGCTTTCAGCGCTTGCTCCGCTTCCGCCGATTTGCCGAGCAGGCTCCCCAGGGTCGTAAGCGATTTCTCAACATCGCCGGAGGCATTCGTAAAAGCGTACGTCGGCGCAATTTTGGCATACTTCTCGTAATTGCCGTTGCCCGAGTAGCTGGTATTTTGCAAAATGATCAAATCGGGATTATAAGCCATCAGCACCTCCGGAGAAGGAGGGCCGCCCGAGAAATCGAGCCGGGGAACGCCGCTCAGCTCCTGCTGCAAATAATCCTGCCCTTGCGAACCGCTTGACCATTGGGCGACCGGCTTGATCCCCAGCTTCAATAAGGAGTCCTCCAAATACGGGGCAAAAATCCGCTTCGGCGCCGCAGGCACCTTGACCTCATGACCCAGCTCGTCCTTGACGACCTGTTCTTCGGCAGGAGCCGGGCTTTGGCCGCCTGCGGCAGCGCTTTTGTCGTTTGTATCGGCCTCCGGCACAGGGGCTGCCGCATTGTTCGCCGTGCCGCAGCCGGACAGCAGCCCGCCCGCCACGACAAGGCACAGCAAGACGGACATCGGCATGCGGCCGGCCAGCCTTAATCGATGAAGCATATCACGCATGGAATCTCTCCTTCGATGATAATAATTCTCATTCAGGAGGATTATACATCATGGTGCGAAGCGGGCACCATGGACGCTATCCTGTAATGAATTTGGACAATTCCCTGTAAACAAGAGCTGCGCTTCATCCAGCATCCGCGCCACGGACACGGCGGAATACTCGAACCAGGGGTCCGAGGAAATCAGATGCACCTGCCCGTTTCGGACGGCTTTGAGCTGACGCCACGCCGCCGAATGCTGAAGCGCCAGCCAATACGCCCGCGACGCGGCTTCGGGACATACGAGGAGCAGCAGACGGTCGGGATTCAGCTCCGCAAGCCGTTCCATCGTAAGCGGCTGGTGGCCGGACGGCTCCGCCCGGTAAACCAATTTCAGCTTTAAATCCCGGCAGAGCACGTCTTCCATGCCGCGGTTGCAATAAGCATGAAGACCTTGCCCGAAAATACGCAGGACCAGAATCCGGTCGTCACCGAGCGCCTCGCCGATGTGCGCCCGGGCCAGCTCCGCCCGCCGTTCGTAGCCGGCGATCCACTGCTCCGCCTTCTCCTCTTGCTCCAGGAACCCGGCGATCAGGCGAAGCTGCTCCCGCCATCCGTCCCGCTCCGCCGAAACGAACAAAGACGGCGCGATTTCTTTCAGCTTCCGTTTCTCGTCTTCGCCCAGCCGGTCGGTGCCGATAATCGCATCGGGGCGCGCCTGCACCAGCGTCCCCAAATTTTCCTCGAACGACCAGCTCGTATAAGGGTCCGTCAGCTTGAGGGGGCGCTTGATCCGCTCTTTATAGGCGTTATAGTAATAAGGAGTCCACTTCGAATCGAGCGGCGCCGCCGTCGGCATAATATTCAGCGCCAGCAGCTGCCCGGTGACCGAGGAAGAGCATGCGGCGATTTGCTGCCTGGCTTTTTTGACATAGTCGGAGGGAGATACGCCCACCTCCTTCTTGAATTTGCGGCTGAAATAAAACTCGTCCCGGTACCCCACCTTTTGGGCGATTTCCCGCAGCCGCTCCTCCGATTCCATCAAGTAACGCTTGGCCCGGCTAATCCGGAGGTCCGTCAAGTAATCCATCGCGCTCTGCCCGTAGGTTTTCTTGAAGAGGTCCACAAAATATTTGGGGGTAATATTCGCCATCTGCGCCAACTGTCCGATCGACAAAGGCTCGTTATAGTGCTCGTTCATAAACTCGCGGATTTCAATCAGGCTCTTCTTCGGACTCCGGCTCCTCGCAGACTTGGTTCGCTCTCTGGGCAGCCTTTCTTTTTGAAGCATAATAGCCCTCCTTCCAGTATCCACATGATGACTTCGCGATAATGATAATCATTATCAGTAAGGTATCATATCCCTTTATTTCCAGTCAATCCCGTTCAAGAAAATATAATAAACGCTTCCTTCCACCGCGCAGCGTTGATAAAAAAAGAACCGAAGAAACAAGCAACGGCGCTTCGAACCGTTGCCTTTCTCCGGTCAGCCTATAACTCAAATTGCTAGTTTGGGAGCGATTCCCCCTGATATTCCGCACATGCCGCCTCATGGAACGCCGCCCGGACTTCCTCGACGTCAATCTTGTAGCTGCATCGCATGGAAAACATGAAGCCGTCGGCGTGAGACGCGGCGATGCAATTAAACAGCGAGTAAATCGGCAGCGGATTCGGCTGCTTCACGACGGTATCGTCGTACACGTTTTGCTGCGAAAGCCCTTTGGTGCTGTTGCCCAAATAATTAAACATGAACAGGTCGAGGTGCTCGTATTGCTCCCCAAACTGTACGAGCTCCTTGATTCGGTCCCAGCTGCCACGGCAAGCGGGATCGGTAAGCAGGTGCATAAAATTGATGTTGTGGTCCTTCAAAAGATCCAACCGGGTTCTTACGGAACGAATCGTCTCTTCCTGCTTCCATCTCGCATCGATCAAGAGAGGCACGAAATCGATAAATTCCCCGATCGTATTGTAATACGACGCATCTTCGTACCTTCGTCCGTCATATAAGAACAGCAAGGGCAAATGATTCGTCCCCAAATAAGTTTGCAGCCCCTTGGCATAGACGGAAAGCGCGGCCCCCAAAGAATGCTCCTTCGCCGGTATATTCACGTTGAACAATAAAGCTTCGTCACTCGTCCGATGAGCCAGCCGACGCAGGATGTCCCGCTTGCTCCGTTGAAACGTCTCCAATTCAAAGGCCGGGATCAGTTCTTGCTCCGCGATGGCTTGGGGGCCGCGTTGAATTTGATGGACATACGCAGCAAACGGCTTGACTTCCTCCAATGGCGGCGCTTGGTCCTGAAGCAGATTTCTGTAGCAGGAGACCAGCTGCCGCTCGATGACTTCCGTCGTCACCCGGTCGCACAGGACATGATGCAGGACCCCGATCACATAATGCTCGCGCAAATTTCGTTTCAGCACGACCATTTGATACAAAATATGCTCCCCGGCGTACCGGGTGTTTTCAACGACATCCTGCAGCATGTCCATAAACGGGCCGCTCGGATCGAGGCCCGAAACGTCGATGAGGCTAAGCTTCGGCGGACGTCCGGAAGGAAACGCATACTCCTTCCAGCAAACGCACGGCTCCCCTTGGACGGGAACGCTTCTCAGCTGCCCTTGGTTTTGTACGAGCCAAGCGTAAGCCCGGTCCAGCAGCGCGCAATCCACATACTCGTCCAGCTTGAAGAAAACAAGGCTGGGAGGCGTTTGGAACTTAATCTGCATCTGTTGTATCGCCCCGAGCGGGTATTCGTGCGCCACTTGCCCCGTTTTGATCCACCGGTCCATTTGATCGTAATCGTCTTGCAGCCGCCCGCGAATAGCCTCCGCCTCATCCGCTCCCATCCGTCGCAGACCAAGACGGCGGCAAAAGACCTCTTCCTCGACCGCTTCGTGCGGCTCCGCTTCGATTTTTTGATGCAGAGGCACGATATAGTGGGGCAGGAGCGTTTTGGCCACTTTCCCGGTCATCATCCGTACGAGCCTTTCGACGCGGTCCTCCTCTGCGTCATCGCTGTAGAGAACGTAAATCTCTTTCGTTTCGTGAAGAAAATCCCGCACCAAGTACGAGACCAGCTCGTATACGCCCCCCGTTTCCCGGTGCAGCCAGGCCGTCAGCTCTTCTTTCGTTTCGATAACGCGTTCCCGCTCCTTGGCCGATTGAAGGTAAACGGCCAGCGCCCGGATCGAATTGCAGTGATAAATATCGGTTAAGGTAACGTAATAGCCCGCTTTCTCCATTTCTGTCATTAACGCCAACGCTTTCAGCGAATGTCCGCCGAGATCGTAAAAGCCGTCCAGCACGCTAAGGTTCGGAACTCCCAGAACTTCCCGCCAAATCTCCGCCAGCTCGGCTTCCAGCTCCGTGGCGGGAGCGGCATGTTCCGTCCCGGTATGCAGACTTTCCTCCGGGACCGGCAGCGCTTTGCGGTCCACCTTGCCGTTGATGGTGAGCGGGATTTGCTCCAGCTGCACGAAGTAGGACGGGATCATGTAGTCCGGCAGCTTCTGTGCCAAAGCGCTCCGCACCTCGCTTGCGGTGAACGCGCGGTCCGCCACAAAGTAGGCGCATAACTGCTTCTGCCCGCTCTCGTCCTCCCTGGCGACCACGACGGCCTCCCGGACCGCTTCCGTCTTCGCAAGCTGCGACTCGATCTCGCCCGGCTCAATGCGGTATCCGCGAATTTTGACCTGCCCGTCGATCCGGCCTTTGTATTCCAGCGTGCCGTCGGCGCGCCACCGGACCAAATCTCCCGTGCGGTAGCAGCGCTCTCCCGGCCGAAAAGGGCTCTCGACGAACTTCTCCGCCGTGAGCTCCGGCAGGTTCAAATACCCGCGCGCAACGCCGTCGCCGCCGACGAGAAGCTCCCCCCATGCACCAATGGGCAGCAGCTTCATCGAACGGTCGGTCACGTAGGCCGTCGAATAGCTGATCGGACGGCCGATTGGCACCGCTTCCGTCTGCCTACCGACGATCGGATGGGTCGTGGAGAATGTCGTATTTTCGGTCGGGCCATAAGCGTTTACGACAGCCAGCCCGGGGTTATCGCGCAGCACAAGATTGACATGCGGCACCGATAGGACATCGCCCCCGACAAGCAGCGTTTGCAGGCCGCCGAACAGCGTGCTGTCCTGCTGAGACAATTGATTGAAAAGCGGCGAGGTGAGCCACAACGTCGTAATTTCGTAACGCCGGATCGCTTCCTTCAATTTTGCCGCATTCAAGATGACCTCGTTGTTGACGAGATAAAGCCGGCCGCCATTCAGCAGCGCTCCCCAAATTTCGAACGTGGAGGCGTCGAAAACGACCGCGCCGGTTTGCAAAATCCGCGTCGTTTCATCCAGTGCGACGTAGTTGCAATTTTTCACCAGCCGAATGACGCTGCGGTGCTCGACCATAACGCCTTTCGGCTTGCCGGTCGAACCCGAGGTATAGAGGACATACGCCAAATGATTCGGCCCGGCTGCGGGCCCGATATTCGATCCGTTGCTGTCGTATGCTTGCGGAGCGTCCAAATGGATCGTTTTCCCGCTAAAGTACGGAAGTACCGGCAACCGGCCCCGGGTGAGCACAAGGTTCGCGCCCGAATCGTCCAGCATGTAGCGGATGCGTTCCTCCGGGTAACCGGGATCGATCGGCACGTACGCGCCGCCGGCTTTCAAGATGCCCAGGAGGCCCACGATCAGGTCCAAGGAACGTTCGGCCATGATGCAGACCGGTTGATCCGGCTGCACGCCTTCCGCCCGCAAGGTCCGGGCCAGCCGGTTGGCCCGCTCGTTCAGCTCGGCATACGTCAGCTGCCGGTCCTCGAATACGAGAGCCGTTCGGTCCGGCATTCGCTCCGCTTGCTCCTCGAACAGTTGGAAAATCGTTTTCTCCCTCGGGCATGCGGTCTTGTTGCCGGTCCGTTGCGGCCATTGCGCCTTCTCCTGCATCGTTACTCCCCCCCGTTCATCCTTCTTCCATTTGGCGGACAATTGCCGATAACGAAATTACATTCATATATCATACAGGATTGTAATTTATTTACTCCTCCATTTCTAATGTAAGATTAACACTATTGTTCCTTTTTTGTCCAACGAAGCTCCATCGTCTGGATGGGCAAGTCAAAAGAACCCCAATGGCAGGCTGCCGCCGCTCCGTTCAACAAGCCTGCGGCGCTCAAAATCAGAGAGCCGTTACAAACCGACGTCGTCTATTTCACGGTACCGTGTGTTTGGCGAATCCAATCCAGCGTTTCTTCGTCGTTCATTGGAGTTTTATAGTTAGGCGGACTGCAACCGGGAACGACAAGAATATCGGCTGAAGTTATTTCGGAAAAGCTGTAATCGGCATGCAAATCCCCCATTTTGGAGTCCAATTGGATAATCCCTTTTTTCTTGCCGATAAACTTTACGATAGCTCTAAAGAGCTAAAAAACGGCCGCAAAATGCGACCGTCCTTACGAACGAACATGATAATATGAAAAAGATCACTTCATTTCCCAGTTCGTGACTTGAGCAATCTCGGCATCGACGTTCTTCAGATTCATTTTCCCCATGTCCAGGAGGGTGTCCCATTGTTTTACGCGGTTTTTACCGTTAGGAGGCTGGTTGTATTCGTTGGTATCCACAACCAAGGTACGTTTGGCATGGAATTTCTTCAAGAAGGTTTTCTCGTTCGTACTGCTGCCGGAACGGGCGAGCAGGCCTTGGAGCGTATTGGAGTCGCCGGTGGCGCCTTGATTCAAAGCCGTATCGACAAACGATCCGATCGTCAACGCACTGGTAAAGCCGCGCTGACGCGCTTGTTCGACGCTGTACCGGATATACACGTTATAGAAGGTTTCCCACATCGCTTTTCTCCAAGCCGGATCGTTTTGCAGCTTTTTAATCTTGCCGCAGAAAACCTTCTCGCTATCTTTAATTTCCAGAATCGAGCCTTTCATTTTCCCGTTGATGCCAAGGCGCTTCAATGCGCCTTCGACCGACGGGTTGCCGGCTCCTTTGGCGGCATCATAGGCTTTGAAGAGTTCCGGGCCATCGGGATGGGTATCTCTGGGGCCGCCTGTGGTAGCGCCGAAAATGCCGATCGTATACCCGCGCTCATCATTAATGTCTTCGCAATACCCGTAGTATTTGATCCAGTTCAAATCGTCCTGCTCCGGTTTATTGATGAGCTTCATGATATTGTTCCACTGCTCGCCATCAAGACCCGTACGATCACGGAGGAATTGCAGGGTTTCCGGAGAGAAATTATCGTCAGGAGAGGCTGCGGCCGCTTTGGATGGCTGGAACAAAGCGGTTGCGCCAAACAAGGAAGCCAATAAGGTAAAACAACAAAGGAATGCCAACAGTTTTCTTGCCGGGCTTTTGGATGGTTTCCCATTGGACATATGCATAGTAATCCCTCCTAAAATATGGACCTCATGAATAACAACGGGCGGCTTGCCGACTCACAGACGAATTCAAATCTAATGATCCTTCTCCTTTCGTCAACCAAAATATAAACGATTATACTTTTGCACAGCAGTTAGCCCATCGGATTAACAAATTAGGCCATTTCCTCCCTTCTTCATTTTATATATAAACGTATACACTTTAGTGGGACTCACCCCCTAAAGTATAAACGTTTATACTTTTAGGCTAAAAGAGATGTCGTATTTGAAAAGCAGACCCGTGTTGCGTACAACAGCGAATCACTTTTAACCTCGGATCGCATAACCACTTACTTCCAGATTAACATCATCGCCGGTCCTTGTGAAGACACTTTTTTTAAATTTATAAAAGAAAACGCGCTCATGGAGCAGGCTTCTCCCGGGCGCGTCTTAGCTGTAGGTATTACCACTTGATTGCTTTGGGAATGTCTTCTTTTTTTACTTCTTCCCATTCTTGCGCGTAAGCGCCTTTTGCCAATACTTTTAGATAGGTCCCCGGCAGTAAGGAAAGGCTTGCCGTGAACGTGACCTCTTTCTTTTCCCCCTGGGCATTGTAACCGGCCAACACGTACTTGTATCGGCCCTCATCGGGCTCTCCCGGTTTAGTAATTTGGACATAAACATATTCTTTTGTCATTAAGGGGTTGAAACGGTCGACTACGTCTTTGTACTTTATACCAACCAGAACCGCCAAAATCACAATGACTAAAGCTGCTATGGAGCCGCCTTTTTTCATGGTTTGTCTTCTCCTTCCTTTTGTACCCTTTATTCATGCTCTACATGGCATGTTTGACAATCTTTTGGTAATAACCGATGGTTAACACGGCAAACACAAAGTAAATCAAGGCGTACACCCCCATCGCAATCGCCGACGGCACGACGATGCTGGAAAGCGCCAAGATGGATGCCGCTTTGACGGCAAATACGGAATGCACAAGCCCAATCAAGAGCGGTATGGCGAAGACGAACAGCTGTTTGCGTACAATTCCCCTCATGATGGCATTCACGTCGAAGCCGAGCTGCCGAAGGGTCACAAAGCTCCTCTTCTCCTGCTCCGCTTCCGTCATCTGTTTGAAATACAGGATGCTGCCGGTCGAAATAAGAAAGACGAGACCAAGAAATCCCGATATGAAAATGAGCAGCCCGAACGTCTGGAGTGTAGCTTCATATTGCGTATGGAAATCGGGCATAAACCGATCTTCCTTTGTATACTTCGCATAGAGGCCGGACGCCTTGGCACGCTCCTTTTTGTCGGGAATCAGGTACGTGTCGAAACGTACCGCTTCAAAATCGGGCGAGGTCCGCATGCTCTCCCTGAGCTCCTTAAAGGTTGATTCATCTGTCACGAGTTGAGCGCCATACACATTAAAATTCATGGCAAATTTAACGACGAGTCCTGTCAGTCGAAGCGTCTCCGTACCTCCGTTTTTGCCCGGTTCGATCTCCTGTGGAAATTTCTTATTCTCTTCCGTGTTCTTTCCGGCAAGATTTGCCCGACCGTCGAAAAGAACCGCTTCCCCTTTGCCAGGCACCTTGATGTCCGCCCCGGCCTCCAGAAGCTGTTCAGCAGGAAGAAAGAGCAGCCCCCGGTAATCGCTCTTCGAATGATTGTCCGGATCGCGGATTTTTCCCATCAGCCGCACGGCTTCCACGGGCTTATGGACGAATGTGATCCCCTCCTTTTGCAGCTCCTCGCTGAACGACTTTGAATCCGTCCCGTTATTCTCGAAGATAAAATCGTACGGCAGCGAGATCCGGGTATCGCTTTCCGCAGAAAAGTAAAGCGAGTAGCTCATCGCGACCATCGTGAGCGTCATCGCCGACAGCACGGTAATTAAGGTCAGCGAGTTGGCATTCGCCTTCATCCGGTGCATAAGCGGCGCGAGGGACAAACTGTTGGCCAGTCCGAGGTGTCCGTCTTTGCTCTTCCGGAACAGATAGAAGGCCCAACCAATCGTGACACGGAACAGAAGATACGTGCCCAAGATGGTCGACAGGAGAACCAATAGCATGTTAAAGAACAGCATGTCGTTCACCATATGCCCTGAAAGCCAATAGCCGAAACCAATGAGCGCTATGCCCAATAAGGCCAGGAACGCCGCAACGGCAGAATTCGGCTTTTTCGGATGCTCGCCCTGTTGGTCCGCATGAAACAGTTGGAGCAAGGTGCTGCGATACACCGTTAGCAGCATCTGGATCGAGGTGAGCACGATCAGCGCGGCAAACACGATAACCGTCTGAAGCGCAGCCGGAGCGGAGAACGTCAGCTCGATGAATCCTTCAAACCCGAGAAGCTTCATCAGAATAAGCAGGAACAGGCGCGCCACAAGAGCGCCGCTGCCGATACCTGCCAGAAGCGCGCCTGCGCCCAGCAGCACATTTTCGATGATGAGAAAGCGCGCCACTCCCTTCCTTGTCAACCCTATCAATTGGTACAGCCCGATTTCCCTGCTGCGGCGCTTCAGGAAGATACGGTTCGCGTAAACCGTGAACACGGCCACGATCAGAAGCAGCAAAATGCCTGCCACTTGGAACGAAGCGGCGAACTTCATATCCGCACTCGACGTACGGGCAATGGATGAATCATGCTGCAGCGTGGCAAAGACGAAATACAGACTCGTGCTGAAGATGAGTGCGAAAAAATACAGGTAATAGTGTTTAATATTTTTCCGCATGCTGCGGGTGACAAGCTCAAATAACGTCAACCGTGTCACCCCCGAGAACCGCCTGCACATCCATAATGTCCTTGAAGAAGGCCTGTCTCGTTTTGTCCCCGCGGTATAATTCGGAGTAGATCATCCCGTCCTTCAAAAAGACAACGCGGCTGCAATAACTGGAGGCCACAGGATCATGGGTGACCATCACAATGGTGACGCTGCGTTTTTGATTGAGAGCTTCCATGGTCCCCAACAGCGAGGAAGCGGACTTGGAGTCAAGCGCGCCGGTCGGTTCATCCGCAAATAAGATGGCCGGCCGGTGAATGAGGGCGCGGCAGGCGGAGGTCCGCTGTTTTTGACCGCCCGATATTTCGTGCGGGTATTTGTCCGCCAGCTCTTGGATGCCGAGAATACTGGCAATGGTATGGAACTCTTCTTCCGCTTCCTTCTTATTCATTTTTCCAAGCGATAGAGGAAGGAGAATATTTTCCTTGACCGTCAACGTGTCAAGCAGATTATAGTCCTGGAAAATAAAACCCAGCTTATTCCGGCGGAAAGCGGACAGCTCGGCATCTTTCATCGTGGAAATGTCCGCGTCTTCGATAAGAATCGTCCCTTCTGTCGGACGGTCGATGGTAGCCAGAACATTCAGCAGGGTCGTCTTTCCCGATCCGGACGGTCCCATGATTCCGACAAATTCACTCTCGAGGACACGAAGCTCGATGCCTTTTAACACTTGCTGCGCGCTTCCCTTCGTCCCGTATGATTTGCGAACATTCTGAGCGTGCAGTATCGTTTGTTGCGATATTGGATTCATACCTAACCTCCAAGTTTGCTATAGCCTTATTGTAGAGTGTCCCTCCAGCTTTGTCGCACGTTTTAGATGATAAAGCGGAAAGGCAACGTTACAATATTGTCATGTTGCGCTATGTAAAATGGGAATAAAACAAGCAGTCAGGATGTCTTGAGTTGTATTCCCATATATCCAGTGTGATAATTTACATTAAATGGAATATTAAGATGTCCGATATATATTAAGATAAGGAATCGGTTATAGGAAGCTAGGAGTAGTTAGCCAAAAGGGAGATATGCAGTATGAATATATTGCTGAGGGTTGAACGAGAATCCGGTGGTCAGCCGATTGAGCTTGGCAATGGGCAAATTACTGGCTTTAGCTACATCAACACAAGCCCAGCGGATTTTTTTGCCAAAGCTTATAATGTGGTACACTCGATTCAGATCCGGGGTGAGATTCCACTTCGACTGCTTCCCCCTGTGGAACAAGAGGCGGACAACTCCAATACACTGTATACATGGGCGCTTACCGAGTATAGGCCGGACAATGACTATTATCGAAGCGTGACCGTACGAATCGTAAGGTACGAAAAGACGATTCGAGAGGTCAAATTTACACATGCATAGGAAGTAGCGTTAAGAGTAGTTTTGGACCTACTTTCGCAAAAGGAAAATATGGAGCTGTTTTGTTTTACGACGGGGGAAAAATTAAACAAAACCTAAATGAAGGGAAGCCAGCGACAGCAGCACAATGGGAACGATTTTTCAAGGGAGAAAGCTGGGAATCCATTTTTAGAAAATAGGGAGATGAACATGTTGGAAAAAGCGTTAATCGTATTAATCGTATTACTTTTGTTACTAACACTTTCTTATGCAATTCTTGCTATTGTTAAACCAACTGTTGTATGGAAGAGAGAATTTATTTCCAAAAAAGTGAGGAAGCCCAGTGATTTCGATTTATTGCTAACGAGGGTATCGGGTGCTTTCCTAATACTGGCTTGTTTCGTATTAGCCTATGTATTTCTAAATAAAGTAACTAACGTCAAACTATGTTCCGCTTTTTCGACGGCAAAAATGTGTTTCGATGTTTAATGTAAATTGATACGGATACGAGGTGAAATCCCGCTTCGCTTTTTTTCCTCCTGCGGAACTGGATGCGGATACCCTTTTCTACGGAATTGGGAACAATTCGATACCATGCTTTTTTTTAATTCGTCTGAAACTATCAGCAAGCCTTTAATGGTCTAACCTTATCGGATACATCGAGAGCTGATTGGAAAATACTTGGACACAATTGCTCTGGGCTGAGGTGTAGCAAGTATTGTTAAATCCAAATATGTGTGGGAAAGGTCTTTTTTGTGACTTCAAGGAAAATAAGTGGTCAAGACCCCATTTGTAGACATTGAAAAAAGACCCTGAGCGGTAAGCTGACGTCGGCCATCAACCGGCGTCAGCTGGAAAATTGTCCAAACCCTTCGCATGACGATAAAGAGCTAATGTGCTGGAGCAAAAGACAATTGCCGAATTAAAAAAGCGGAAAAGAGGGCGCTGTTCCACGGAGCGTTCAGGTTACGGCAGCAATCCGGTTCGAATAGATTCGAAGTCGTTTTTCGCGGTGAACATCATACGCATCACGGTACCTTTCCCCGGTTCGGATTGCGCCTCAAGGGTAATGCCGATTTTGGCGGCAACGGTCTGCGCAAGATACAATCCAAGTCCGGTCGCCGCATTTTGCAGTCTGCCGTTGCCTCCTGTAAACCCTTTGTCGAAAATGCGCGGCAGATCGTGCGCCGGAATTCCAGGCCCCTCGTCCTTGATGCTAAGTATGACATTGCCGGCCTTCGCGGTTTCGGTCGAAATCACGATCGTCCCGCCACCCGGGCTGTATTTCACGGCGTTCGTCAATACTTGCCGGATCATGAACCGGCACCACTTGCTATCCGTGACGACCTCCGCATCCTCTCCTTCGAATTCGACCGCGAGGTTCTTCTCCACGCACCACGAGGCCAGTTCGCGAACTTCTTTCGCTGCAAGCCGCTGAATGGCCGCTGCTTCCAAAACATAATCCGACTCCAGGGAAGGCAGACGCGTCATATACAGCTGCCGATCGATAAGCAGGTAGATCCGCAGCCATTCCGCTTCGATTTTGCGCATCGCCGGATCGCTGCGATTGGCATCGATGGTCAGCTTCATGGCGGTGAGAGGCGCTTTGGCTTCGTGCACCCAGGAGGCGGTGTAATCATTTTCGATGAGGTGTGCCATTTTACATTCCGATAGCTTGCGTCTGAACAAAAGATCGGCCGCGCGCAACGCCTCGCCCGTGATCTCGTCCCGAACAGTTTCGGCAACTGGCAAGGCTTCGATCCAGTCGTCATTCATTTCTTCGGCGAGTGCAGCAAGCGCCGCCGCATATTTCGTCTCTTTCCGGTAGCGCCACAGGAAAAAAGCCGTAAAAGAAAGAAGAAACAAGGCATTCAAATACACGATGGAACTTGTTTGTACATAGATTCCTTTATCTAGCAAAATGAGCAAGTCTGTCAATCCAAGCAGCATCATAAACAGTAGAATCCAGCTTTTCATACTGCCGACGTAGCGTATAAACACCCCTGTCCTGTTCCTCCCTTCCCCTATAGAGTGATGGCCATGTAGCCCAATCCTTTTTTCGTTACGATGGCGTCTTCCAGCCGAAGGATGGCCAGCTTCTGGCGCAAGCGCGTAATATTCGCGGTCAGGGTATTATCGTTGACGAACTGCTCGTCTTCCCACAGCTTGCGGATCAGGTCATGGCGCGTGACAATCTCGTTCTTCGCCTTGACGAGGATGGCGAGAATGAAAAATTCGTTTTTCGTCAATTCGACGTCTTTGCCGTCCATGCGGATGACGCCGCGTTTCATATCGATCACCGCGCCGTTCCATTCGATAAGATCGGACGTTTCTTCCCCGTAGGCATACGTGCGGCGAAGAACAGCCTGGATTTTGGCAAGCAGCACGTCCATGTTGAACGGCTTCTGGATATAGTCGTCCGCTCCCATATTCATGGCCATGACCATATCCATCGGGTGATCGCGTGAAGAGATAAAAAGAATCGGCACCTTCGATACCGCCCGAATTTCCCGGCACCAGTGAAAGCCGTCATACTTGGGAAGCTGAACGTCCAGAACGACAAGCTGAGGCTTCTCCTGCAAAAAAGGCCCCATAACATCATCGAAGCGATCAGGTCCTATGACGCGAAAAGACCATTTCTCCAGCCTTTCCTTCAGGGAATCGAAGATAGAGGTATCGTCTTCCACAATGAAGATGCTCATGTCCATTCCAATGCACTTCCTTTCCACCCCTAGTTTAAATGAAACATCTCCAATAAACAAAAAAACTATATGTGACGTTTATGCAACTTTCACACATAGGTATTTTGGCAGCAGACTTTTGCCGGGCCGCATTTTTTCTTTGAAGAAGTGCTGGATACGTCCGGCGCGGTCGAGAACAGGCCTGATGCTGAACCCGCTTGCTCTTGCGCGGCTGAACAGACACTGCCAAATGAAACGGCCGGTTCGCGCGGAAAAGGCCGCCCGCGGCGGCCTTTTCAAATTGTTTTGAACCAACGTAGATCTTCGGTTACCAAGTCTGACGCAGAAGCTTCATAACGGCCTCTCTTTTAACAGGCTTACTGATATACTCATCCATTCCAGCCTCCAGGCATTTTTCCCGATCGCCCTTCAAGGCGTTGGCCGTGACGGCAATGATTCGGGGACTCTTCTCTTTAAGGCTGTTTTTTATGATTTGTGTTGCCTCCAAGCCATTCAGAACGGGCATATGCAGGTCCATAAAAATGATATCATAATGATCTTTGTGGACGGCTTCGATCGCCTCTTTACCGTTGGAGACGACGGTAACCTTATGCCCCATTTTTTCAAGCATTTTGCTCATCACAAGTTGATTGATTGGATTGTCTTCAGCAAGCAGGATGCTCGTTTTAATCGCCCTATTCAGCATCTGCTCAAACTCCTGCTCACAGGGAAGTCCTGGAGCCTCCTTAAGCCTGATGGTGAAAATAAACGACGAGCCGTTCATGCCGTCACTAACGGCGTAAATTTCCCCGCCCATCATACTGACCAGCCTGCGGCTGATCGCAAGACCCAGGCCGGTTCCTTCGTGTCTGCGGGTCATCAAGCTGCCGATTTGTGCGAACGGCTCAAATATGTCGTTAAGCCACGCGGGATCAATGCCCATCCCCGTATCCGTAACGGTAAAGGCCAGCTTGTCCGGATCTCCTTTCCGTTGCTCCACTTTTACCGATATGCTGCCCCTTGGCGTAAATTTTACGGCATTGCCCAGCAGGTTGATCAGCACCTGTTTCAGCCGCTCGGGGTCGCCGTAAATATAGTCGGGAACATCGTGGTTGAGGGTATACGTCAGGGTTAAATTCTTAATTTCAGCTCTGCCGGAAATGACGGAAAAGCAGTCTTTGATGCATTTGTGCAGATCGAATATCTCCTCTTGAAGTTCGACTCGCCCCGCTTCGATTTTGGAAAGATCAAGGATGTCATTAATGATGCTGAGCAGGGTCTCTCCGCTTTTGCGGATCACTTCGATACAGCTCCGCTGCTCCTCACTTAAATCGGTCATATCGAGCAGAATATCCGTCATTCCAATCACTCCGTTCATGGGTGTACGGATTTCATGGCTCATCATGGCTAAAAACTCGCTTTTTGCTTTATTTGTGGCCTCGGCTGCCTCCTTGGCAAGCAGCAATTTTTTCTGTTCGGAGATGTCCTTACAAATCAGGTAAAACCCGATATTATGCCCGCCTACAAAAATCGGCGCTATACTTGCAAGCACTTCGACGGTATTCCCGCCTTTGGTAACCAGCATGTCGATGTCATGTTCAATCGAATTATCATAAAGGGACTTCTCAAGGATCTTGCTTACATTTTCATTTCCAATCAGATTCGCAAGCTTCATGCCGATCAATTCCGTTTCGATCAAGTACCCGGTCAGCTTCTCGGCCATGGTATTGGCATTAATAATGCGACCGTCGAGGCCAAAGGAAATGACGGCATCATGGTTGTATTTTTTGAGCGAAGTATAGCGTTCGACGGATTCCTGGAGTCGTCGCTCCGATTCCTTTTGTTTCGTGATATCAATCATTTGGGCAATGTAATACAAAGGTTTGTCCGTTTCGTCGCAAAAAAGTTTGAAGGATAGCAGTCCCCACATGGTCTCGCCGTTTTTTTTGATGTACCTGCCTTCAATCATTACTTCACTCTCATTGCTTAATAGCGCCTTTAAATCGTCAATGTCGGTTTGGGCTTCATCGAGGTGAGTAAAGTCGCCGATGCGCTTGCCGTCAAACTCCGCTTTGGAATATCCAAACATCTTTTCCATTGCAGGGTTGACCGTCAAAATAAGACCATCGGGCGACACAAGAAAAATTCCAAAAGAAGCATGGTCAAACACTTGTTGATTGAAGGTGATTTGGTTCAAATTCACGCGATGCATGCGGCTTACCTCCGTAAGTTCTACAAATAACTTCGTTATTTCGTTCAAATGACACACTTCCTAAGGTATTTACCCATTACTGGGTCCGCTGAAACATATAAGCTACCGATTTTACCAAGATTTATCGCTAAGACGTTTTTTTGAAAGTATATCCAACCGCTAGTTGAGCGACAGGACCTAGCCCAGCAGTGCTTTGGCTCCGTTCATTACTAAAGGCATGGTCTGTTTAACGAATGATTCCGCATTTAGTCGACGCCCCTCATTGTTCCAAGCATAAGCGGCCCCGTACATCCCCCAACTTAACATGATCGAAGCTGTATTTATTAATTGCGCGTCTGGACTCGAAAGCATCCTGTCTTTGTCTATAAAGGAAAGAAGTACCGTTTGAATTTTTTCCTTTATTTGAATTTCGAATACGGGTCCAAGCGGTTTATAGCTTCTTTTGCACATGGTGCTTAGATTCTCGTGAAAATCGCATACAGCCAGAAAAATACTCCGAATGGTTTCTTTATTTAATATTTCGTGACCGCTTATTCTGCGATTTATGATGGTCATAAAAGATTCCGTTAGTTTGGACTCCAGAATTTCGAATTTATCTGCAAAATGGGCATAAAACGTCGCTCTGTTAACAGTGGCCCTCTCTGTAATATCCCTAACGGTTATCGATTCGAAGTTTTTTTCTTGAATTAATGAAGCGAAAGCGTCTTGAAGGAGCCGCCGTGTACGTATCACCCGAGGATCAGCCTCATTCTTTTTCATTGTCAAACCTCCTGATTAAAACGACATTATCGAAATGGTGTTGTCTAAACAACGATTTCATTATATTGATGATTGTCACCGCTCTGTTATTATTATAACCTACAAATACAACAAATGTTGTCTAAGCAGCCTATGTTGGATACTGAGTACTGCGTTGCCAGATCCACATGCCAAGAGGAGGAGAGAACCATGTCCGTTTCGCAACCGTCACAAACACTGGAGCAACAACTCTTTTTCGATGTTATTCGAGACCGCCGGTCGGTTCGCAGCTATGATCCCCAGGTTATTTCACGGGAGGAATTGACCGAAATCTTGCGGCAAGCCACGCTGGCTCCCTCAGCCGCCAACTTGCAGCCGTGGCGTTTTCTCGTTATCGACTCCCCGGAGCTGAAGCAGCAACTGCTTCCGATCGCATTCAATCAACAACAAGTGATCGAGGCTTCTGCTGTCATCGCCGTTCTTGGGGACCTGGAGAACATCCGGATGGCCGGGAAGATTTACGGCCTGGCTGTCGATGCGGGTTTTATGCCTGCGGATACGGCAAAATCGTTTGTCGAACGCTATACCGATATGTATTCGAGCATGCCGTCCGAAGCTATCCGCCAAATCGTATATACCGACAGCGGGCTGGTATCGATGCAGCTCATGCTAGTTGCCCGCGCCAAAGGCTACGATACGGTACCGATAGGCGGTTATGACAAACAAAAGTTCATGAAAGCTTTCGGCATATCAGAGCGGTACGTTCCGATTATGCTGATCGCCATCGGCAAGGCGGCGAAGCCCGGTCATCCGACGGTGAGGCTGCCCATCGACGATGTAGCTTTCTTCAACGAAATGCCTGACGCCTAAGATAATGATTTTAAAGATATTCGATGACCGGGATGCCTTGATAGATAAGGAATCGATCCCGGTCTATTGCTATTCCTCGCGCAGCGGCGCGGATCTAACGGGCAGCAGCCAAGAAGAAAAGCACGGACCCTGACGGCAATCTGATTAGTCTTGTCGCTTAGTGTAAATATATGGAAATATTAAAGCCACTCCGACGTCAGAGTGGCTTTTTTAACTGGAATTCCAAAGGGAAAATTTTGCAAGTATTCGGAGTTCTGGCAACGGAAGTATTTCATTGATATAATAAAAAAGGCATTGTCTTGTTTTTTTGTTTGTTCGCAGTTCATTTGGAGGTATAAAATGGAACTCAGAAACCTTAAAACCTTCCAAGTCGTCGCTGACCAATTAAATTTGTCCAAAGCAGCCGAAATTTTATCCTATACACAGCCTACGATCTCTGTCCAAATTCAAGCATTGGAACGGGAATTGGGGCATCCCTTATTTAATCGTGTCGGTAAAAAAACGTTTTTAACCCCTACCGGAAAATTGGTGAAGCACCATACGGATATCATTTTGAACGCTTTAAACGATTTGGAGACCGCCTTAAAAACACTTGACGAACCGTACGGTAAACTTGCAATTGCAGCCCCTGAATATTACTACGGCCGACATCTCTCGTTGTTAATCAGTTCTTTCATTAAAGACCATCCAAAGGTAAAATTAGATTTGGCTTGCTACAATAGTAAAGAAACAATAAAGCTAGTAAGCTCCCATCAAGCCGATATCGGAATCATCGCAGGAAAATATAACTCGCCTGAAATGGAATCGATTAATCTGGACACCGAAGAGGTGATGATGGTTACGACCCAAGAGATCTCCCAACAACATGACTTGTCCACGATTTTCTCCCATTACCCGCTGATCACCTATAGAGAAAGCTGTAATTTAGAAGACGTCATTAAAGGCTGTCTATCTGAATTACAATATCAACCTACGAACATCATTGAGTCCGGCAGCGATGAAGCGATCAAACATGCGGCCATCAATCAAACAAGCGTCGCTTTGCTAAGCTCGGACGGAATCAAGGAGGAGCTGGCTACGGGTAAGCTTGTCCCGATCCATCGTTTTCAACATCGGGTCGAAACCTCTCTTATTTACCTCAAATCCAGGTCGGAAGAAGCAAATATTCAAAGCTTTAGCGATCTTCTCAAGCAGGCTTGGAAGCCTTTGGAGGATTGAAATGGAATGCAGCGGTCAGGAAAAATGGGTTAAAAACAGCTTGGGCAAAAAGAATGGCAGGAGGAGCATGCATTCCCTTCTACCATTGTTTCTGCCCAAATGTATCAAAGCCATAGGAAGCGATTTCAAATTTCACAGCGAATTTTGTTACCCTTGACGTCTGCTTTTTCCTTATACTTCACGTGATAAATAGCATAACAAAAAGTAACAAAGGGCACTGCGCAGTACAGCGCAAGCCGTTGGTTCGGATCAAAGGCAAGCCCAATGCATGCAACCGTGCATAGAATGAAAGCCGCTATTGGAATAAAGGGATACAACGGGGTACGGTATTTCAAGTCAGTAAGACGTCCCCCTTGCTTGAGAAATTTTTTTCGGAACATATATTGAGAAGCAGCTATAGCCATCCAAGCCATTATAGCGCTCAATCCGGCAAGCGAAACGAGCCATAAATAAACGGTATCTGCTGCATAAACACTGGATAACAGCGACAAGCAGGCAATACCGACACTAATGATTAATGCATTTAACGGTACTCCTCTTGCCGTTAATTTTCCTAGACCTGCAGGGGCCATTTTATTTCTTGAAAGAGCCCAAAGCATACGGGATGAAGCATACAATCCCGAATTCGCAACGGACAATAGAGCAGTTAAGATAACAAAATTCATAATGTCGGCAGAATAAGGAACACCGATATTGTCAAATACCATAACAAACGGGCTTTCTACGACTCCCGCCTGCTTCCACGAAATTAATCCTGAGACAACAAAAATGGATAACAGGAAAAATAAAATAATTCGCCAGACTGTATTTCGAATTGCTTTAGGCACGGAAGTCTCCGGATCTTTGCTTTCTCCCGCAGCAATTCCAACGAGCTCGCTGCCCTGAAAAGCAAAATTAACCGTGACCATCGACATCAATACGCCGCTCAAACCATTAGGAAATAAACCGCCTTCTCCCGTAAAGTTAGAAAACATTGGCGCAGACGAATAGCCTTTCATCTGAATAAGCCCAAACATAGCTGCACCGCCTAAAACAATAAATCCTATGATCGTAAATAGTTTAATACTTGCAAACCAGTATTCCGTCTCGGCATACGCTCTTGTCGAAAGCGCATTCAGTAAAAAGAGCACAATAACAAAGAGGGTGCACCAGATCCAAGTCGGTACGTCAGGAAACCAGCGCTGCATGATTAATCCGGAAGCTGTAACCTCAGAGCCTAATGTTATCACCCAACCAAACCAATATAACCAACCGACCGTAAATCCTGTAGCAGGTCCGATATATTTGGTCGCATACGTTTGAAAAGAGCCTGATTCAGGCATGGCAACCGACAATTCGCCAAGGCACATCATAACGAGATACATAATGAGTCCGCCCACCAAATACGCGAGAATGGAACCGCCGGGTCCCGCCTGACTAATCGTATAGCCTGAACTGATAAACAGCCCTGTGCCAATAACTCCACCGAGTGAAATCATATACACATGCCTGCTCTTCATCGTGCGCTGCAATTCGGTCACACCATGAACCTTCTGTTCTATCATGAATTCGCCCCCTTAATCTGAACCATACACTCATGGGTTTCGGCGATTGAAAGATAATAGCGCTTTCAATTCACTTGGCAAGCATGTCCATTTCTGTTTTTTATAAATCGGCTTTCCTGTACAACCTTGAAAGATCGTACAGGAAACAGCCGTGATCCACTGCAAGACGTAACAAGTTCGGTGGCTTTGAGCAACCTCGTTTCATTCTTACTGGGCTGCAGCTTCTACTTCATGAAAAACCGATCCAATTCGTTCAAGCGCCCAATCCAAATTTTCTTGCGAAATATTTAACGGCGGAGCAAAACGAATCGTCGTTTCGTGCGTTTCTTTGCACAGCAGGCCCAGCTCTTTCAGCTTTTCGCAATAAGGACGCGCCGGTTCGTTCAATTCAAGCCCGATAAATAAGCCGCGGCCGCGAATTTCTTTCAGTTTGCTGCTTTTGATCTCTTTTAGCTTATTCATAAAATATTGTCCCGATTGTTCGGAGCGACGAACCAAATCCTCTTCTTGCAGAACGTCCAATGCTGTAATTGCAACCGCACAGCCTAACGGATTGCCGCCAAAGGTAGAACCGTGAGACCCCGGGTTAAACACGCCGAGAATGTCTTGGTCGGCAGCGACCGCAGAAATCGGAAACACCCCTCCGCCCAATGCTTTACCCAAAATGTACATATCCGGCTTCACATTCTCCCAGTCGCAAGCAAAAAGCTTGCCTGTACGCCCGAAGCCCGTTTGGATTTCATCAGCAACGAACAAGACATGGTTTTCCTTGCAAAGCCTTTGCGCTCCTTCGATAAATCCGGTTGGCGGAATACGGATGCCTGCTTCCCCTTGAATCGGCTCGAACAAAAATGCAGCGGTATTCGGCGAGATCGCATTTTTCAAAGCTTCCAAATCGCCGTACGGAATAATTTTGAACCCGGGTGTGAAAGGCCCGAATCCAGCCTTATATTCTTCCTCGGAGGAACAGGAAGTAATCGTAATTGTACGTCCATGGAAATTGCCTTCACAAACAATAATTTCAGCTTGATGGGCAGGTACTTTTTTCACGCCGTACGCCCAGCGCCGAATGGCTTTGATCGCCGTTTCCACGGCCTCTGCACCTGTATTCATCGGAAGGATCATACTTTTTCCCGTCAGTTGCGACAGTTTTTCGTAAAATATCCCCAGCTGGTCATTGTGAAACGCGCGGGAGGTCAAAGTGACTTTATCCGCTTGATCCTTCAACGCTTGAATGATTTTCGGGTGTCTGTGCCCATGGTTTAACGCGGAGTAGGCACTTAGCATATCCATATATTTGTTGCCTTCCGGATCTTCAACCCATACTCCCTCAGCTCTGGAGATCACGATAGGCAGCGGACGGTAATTTGCAGCTCCGTATTTTTCAGTCTGTTCAATAATTTGTTTTGTCTGTGTCATGGCAGGGCCCCTCCCCGATCAAAATGATTTTATTTATAGAATTCGTTCGCCAAAAAGCGAGCCGGCCAAGTCAACAGCGCATTTGGCCGTCTTGTTGTTCACATCGAGCATCGGATTCACCTCTACAATTTCCGCCGAGACAAGAGCGCCGTGTTCATGCAGATATTCCATAGCAAAATGACTCTCTCTATAAGAAATCCCGCCCTCCACAGGCGTTCCAACACCAGGCGCTTCCCGTGGATCCATCCCGTCCAAATCCAGACTGAGGTGAAATCCGTCCGTGCCTGCCGAAACCCGCTCTAACGCCTCATCCATGACCGTTTTCATGCCATATTTGTCGATGTCATGCATCGTAAATACGCGAATGCCTTGCTCCTTCAAGAACAGCCTTTCGCCTGGATCGATCGATCTCGCCCCGATAATAACAACGTTGCGCGGATCTAATTTCTTATGGGCCCCACCAATGGAAGTAAGACTTGGATGGCCGTGACCTAACAATACAGCCAGCGACATTCCATGAATGTTGCCCGAAGTGGTGGTAAATTCCGTATTCACATCAGAATGCGCGTCGAACCAAATGACACCAAGCTTATTCACATGCTGCAGGACACCTTTAATTGTACCGATAGCAATACTGTGATCTCCGCCGATAACGAGAGGAAGCCGTCCTTTTCCCATCTCTTGGGCCACCACTTCGGCCAATTTCGTGTTAACGCGAGCGATTTCCGCCAAATACTTTAATTTTTCATCGGAATCACACCTATTCTGCAAGCGGTTAACCTCGATATCGCCCCAATCCCTGACGCGGAAACCCAACGCTTCCAGCCTTGCTTGAATATTTAAACTTCGAATCGCAGTCGGCCCCATGTCTACACCAGAACGATTGGCACCAAGTTGAAGCGGCACTCCGATAAGTGAAATATCGTTGCTGTTTTTTGTAGCAATCATAGAGAACCCCTCGGTTTCATATAGTTTTTTTCCACAATATGATGTTTTCAGAAAAAATAGCGCTTTCTTTTTAGGTCATCCTGCTGCTCGATGATATCTCGAATGTATCATAGCTTCAGCAGATTCAGAAATTGAAATCGTTTATTGTTACTATTTAAATTATTTATGGTCAACGATTTTGGGGTATGGATAAGCAGGACGTTTGTGGAGATTGAGAATACGCGGCCAAAAGTCACCGGAAGTTAAATCTTCTGGTGTTTTTATGTTATAATTTACATATTAATACACAATAGGGTTAATTTGATGCGCATCCATGGCACAATCCAAGCTCTAAGGGATAGGTTGAATGAAAATGACAGGGGGGATAGTTATCCGACGACTTCCAGCTTTGAAACATGGCTTGATCGTTTTATTGTAGCTCAAGGAGAAAAATTTTGGAAATGGGTTGAATAAATGATCAAAAGGAACTTTTATCTGTTGTGGGGTAGTCAAGTCATTTCTAACATTGCTGATATCGTTTATTTGATGGCAGTCATTTCTTTTGTGTTCGGGACTACCCATTCTCTGCTGACCACGGTCATTGTTCCATTGATTCGGTTCGGGTCGCAGACCATAAGCGGGCTAATATTTCCAGTTGTGGTTTCACGATTTAAACTAGCAAAGATTTTGATATTTGCTCAATTTTCCCAATTTGCGATATTTTCATGTTTCATGTTTTTTTATTTATTGAGCCAATCAATCCCTTTAGCTCTAATGTTTTCGCTGATTTTTTTTATTTCCTTTTTTGACGGCTGGGTGAAGCCCTGTAGAAATTCTTTAATGCCTCGGATTGTATCCAAAGAGGAGCTGGTAAGGGCAAATGGGCTAGTATCAACGAGCGACCAAATCATCAAATGTTCAAGTTGGGCTTTTAGCGGCGTTTTGGTGATTATGCTTGGAACATTTAATTCCATGATTATCGTTTTAGCTTCATTGTTTATAGCAACAATACTTGCTTCTCTGATCAAAGATAAAAGCGAACAAGACAATAAATCATATGATTCAAAATGGAAACAGGCTGCCGAAGGATGGAAGACATCATTTCGAGATAAGCGAATCAGAACTGTCTTTATAGTTGATGCCATAGACACAATTGGCGGAACGGCTTGGCTTGGTGCCTTTGTGCTTGCGTTTTGCGTTCAGGTTCTTCATAAAGATGAGAGCTGGTGGGGATTAGCAAATGGATCTTTCTTTGCAGGGTCCATTATAGGCGGGTTGCTTGTGGTCTCCGTGTCGAATTACTTTAACAATAAGAAATTCCCCTTTATGTTATGGGGTTTGGCGATTTATGCGGTCATAGCAGGAGCATTCGCATTTAATGGAAACCCTTTTGTGGCCATAGCTCTGATGTTTATAATGGGTCCCCCCCTGCAAGTAACGGCAGTAATTAGAAGAACTTTGATACAAGAAAATGCTGAAAAGGATAAGCTGCCGAAGGTTATGGCTTGTCTTGAGGTAATAAACAATGTGGTTTTCAGTGCTTCCTTGCTTTCTCTTGGATGGGTAGCCGACACTTTCGGTATTCAGACTATATATGCCATAGCTTCTCTGGTGACTTTAGGTTCTGTTGTGATTGGGATAACCTCCAGATCAAATTTCGCAGAACAAAAAACCAAAACTCTTCAAAGCGAAGCTGTCCGGTATTAGCAAACAAAATACATAATACATAACATCGACAAAGGCCCCCCACCAGCGTGGCTGAGGGGGCAGCTTCGCCTTTTGGTTATCGCTCCGCAGCTTCTCGTCCGCGTCTCCGGCCTTGCGCCAGAAAAACTCGCCTGTAAGTTGCATAACCTGTCGTGGACTGTGGGCATTGTATGATTAGCTCCAAATTTTTCTTTACACAGGTGAAAGATATGACAAAGAACATGTTAAGTATCCTCATCGGTTCATCTATGCTCATATCATGCTGTACCATTGCTTACGCAGCTCAAAAGCTCCTGTTCAACAGCTTCCGCAATAAAATTCACAATACCATGGATGTTCGCATGGAGGTGGAACAAGAAAAGGATGGCGGGGATCGCTTATGAAGCTTTTCCTCGCTTTTTTAATAGAAGCGCCATGAGTAATAAAAAGAGGATGAGGCCGGTTTCAATCGCGAAGGCAATCAAGGGATAGGAAAAATGTATAAACTGGGTGTTTTCGGCATTGCCCCCAAAAGATGTGAGAGCAAGAGTGGATGACAGAAATACGCCCGGTATCACAAACGGCTTATAGGATTGTAAAGAAAAAATTTGCGAAATCCCTAAGCTGAAAGCCCAGATCATCATCGAGGAAGCCATAATACCCGCCCCTACGGCAATCATCATCCATACGATTTCCATTCGCTCAATAAACCCGCCGACAAAGATCATTCTCGTCAAGTTCAAACTGGGACTAATCATGTTTTTGGCAATGTTATCCCCGAATACGCCTACTGCTAATGTGACAGTAGCTCCGACAACAAAAGCCCCCATGCTGACAGCTATAAATTTGGAAAGGAAGCCGTTTTCAATCCGATTATTTAAAGGAATGAACATCCCCATTATAATGCAAATGCCATAAAAAGTTAAAATGAATGGGCTGCCGATCAAGAATGGATAAAAACCTTGATCCAATTGAGGCTGCAGTCGTTGTATATCTGCAGACGGGATGATTAAGCCCACTAGAACAAGGATACTGAAAAAATAAATCGGTCCCAGAACCTCGGAGACCCGACCGATGACCTCAATGCCTTTGCGAGCGCTATAGCCAATGATCAAGGCCCCGGAGATCAATATAACAGCAAACGGAGTAGTTGGCAGGAACGCAAAATTGATTAATTGCGAAAGCCCGCGTTGAAGAAGGGAACATACCATAAGGAAAAACAGCGGAAACAGCATTCCGAAGAAGCCCCCTATGTATTTCCCCAGGATGGTCAAGCTGTATTGAACGAAATTTTCACCGGGAAACCTCACGCCTAAATAGGCATATACAATAGCCAGAAGGACGTCGAGGAGCCATCCGCCAATCGTGCTTAACCATGCGTCCCTGCCGGCCGTCAAGATGAGCAGTCCTGGCACTTGAAGAGCAGTGAAGGATGTAATGATGATAAACAACATTAAGATAAATTGTCTCGTACTAATAATTCCTTTTTCTAACATAATCAACACCTTATCCTTAGAAGTTTAAAATGGATTCGCCAATTGGGCGTAACCAACCATGCAAAATTTTTAATGGACTAGGGAGGCCGTAGGCAAACAAGACGATGAGCATAAACGATAAGCCGACGATACACGAAAGGGTGATTGTTTCTTTCCACATCTTCTGTTTCATCAGAGAAACTCCTTCGATGAGAAACAAGGCAGCGCAAGCGGCAAAGGATGCCAGAACCATGATTCGTTCCTTCTTTCTTTATTGTGTTGGATTTCTAATTAAACCATTGGATTGAATTTTAATATGGAATGCGATCTCGTATTGGACGTTAGGGAAAATATCATTCCAGCCCTTTTTTAGACGATGCCACTCTTCCGGATGCTGATTATGCAGATGCTCGGAAAATCCGAGAAAATCAGCATTGAATTCTTTTGTAGCTTTCGTAATTACCTTGTTTACCCTATGCAATAATATTTCTTCGGTTTGCCGTTCCAGTTTTTCCATGACCTTAGGATCAGAGACATCAATGGTTAAATTCCCCACACCACGTAAATCAGCCTGGCCTTCACATTGTATTTTCATAAAAATTTGTCCGTCTTTTACCGATGAAGTAACTTTGCTTTTTCCCTCCTTAATATAAATGGAAGTTTGCTTCTGATTCCCGCCCTCTCCAAGGAGGATGACTAACCCGCCTTTTAATTGATTTCGTAACCATAATAGGCCCCTTGACTCGTTTTTATCAATCGTCCCGATTAAACGGTTGTCTTTGTAAATCGCCGTTTCTTCGATTTGGATCTTTTTAGGAATTTCAACTTCAGATCCGGTTATTTTCATACCTGCTCGGGATAATTTTTCATTTATCCTTTTTTCTTCGTCAACGATCTTGATGTAAGGAGACGTGCTGACTCCCGCGTCACTTCTTAGGCGATAAATGAAATCATAGAGCTGCGTGGTGACGGTGAATGCGTTTTCCCTAAGAAACCCCATCATATCGTCAAGTCCGCTTGCCGGTAAATTTTCCGTAGCCATTTGGGTTTGGAGCAACTCTTTGGCCGATTTGTCCGCTGTGAAGATCCACATATTTTCCCGAAACTGTCTCTCCCGTTCCAGGTAATCCATAACCTCCGAAAAATCGGATTTGGCAAAATCCCGCCCCATGATTATCAATTTGTTGTGTGAATAGATCATTCTTTTGGAGTACGACTTGGAAAAATTAATAATGGCATCAGAGAAAGTCCTCCCCTGACTGGTCAACACCGTAAATGAAGTTCCCTCCCCGCTGCCCGAGGATTTCCCGTAAGCCGGATTCACAACCTGTGCCGAGAGAAGGATCATATGCTCTTCAGGAATTTTATCGATACCCAGTCCAACGACAATGGCGATGTCATCCACATCTGTTCTGTCCCAGCAGCCGGTAAACAGAAGAGAAAGGACAATAGGAAGTACTTTCCACCTTTTCATCATGATCGATTATCCTTTATTGATTTTGTTTAGGGGGACGCGGTTTTAAAAAGAATTTCTGTCTTCTCCGATTGTTCATTCCAAACAAGCTTGGTCTCGTTGTCATATTCCACCAAGGCGCTCTCATTATGACGTCCTTCATATCCTGAATTTTGAATGGGGCAACAGGTGTCAGGTAGGGTACGCCAAAAGAGCGAAGGGAAGTAACATGAATCATCAAGCCCAGTAATCCTAACAAAATTCCGTAAAAACCAAGGACGGCACCTAACAGGAGAAAACCGAATCGCAGCAAGCGTATAGCAAATCCCAAACTATACGCGGGTATAGAAAAAGAAGCAATGGCGGTTAAAGCCACGACGATGACCATAGCCGGAGAAACAATTCCCGCTTCAACAGCAGCTTGACCGATCACCAAAGCCCCCACAATACTAATGGCCTGACCAACTGTACGCGGCAAGCGAACGCCGGCTTCTCTCAGAGCTTCAAAGGTGACTTCCATGATAAAGGCTTCCACAACAGTAGGAAACGGAACCCCCTGATGCGCCGACGTAAAGCTTATCAACAAAGGAGTTGGCATCATCTCATGATGAAAGGTGGTAACAGCAACAAATGTCGAAGGAAGCAATAAAGCGATGATAAAGAATAAGTAGCGAATGAAACGTACTGCGGTAGTAAACGGATATCGTTGGTAATAGTCTTCGCTTGACTGTAAAAATTGAATCATTAAGGCAGGCGCCATTAACGTAAACGGGGTGCCATCTACCAATATGGCTACACGGCCTTCCAGGATTCCAGCGGCTACTTTATCAGGCCGTTCCGTACTCTCCACTTGCGGAAACAGGGAGTAGGGGTTGTCCTCAATGAGTTCCTCAATATACGAGCTATCAAGAACAGAGTCGACATCGATCCGATTTAACCTGTCTCTTACTTCCTGTATCAATTTTTCATCGACGACCCCGTAAATATAGGCAAGGGTAACCTTCGTTTTTGTAATTCTTCCAATGATCAGCTTCTCCATGATTAAATCCGAAGTTTTCACCCGTCGTCGGATCAAAGCGATATTGTCATTCAGATTTTCGGTAAAAGATTCACGGGGACCGCGTACGACGGACTCGGTCTCAGGTTCCGTTACGTCCCTGGATGGAAAACCCTGCGTACCAATTCCTAACGCCTTGGGGACTCCTTCCATCAACAGGACGGTATTGCCTTCCAGCAGAGCGTCAATAAGCTCAGCTAATGTGGATAGCTCGTTGGTTTCCCCTGTTCGGATGAAATATTTCGCTGTCACGGTCATGGAAGGTTCATCCACATAGATCCGGTGCAGCCTCATCAACGGATCCAGGATATACTCGTTTACGGTCTTTTCATCAGTCATGCCTTGGATATAAACAATATAAGAACGAATCTGCTGTTCTCCAACGAGAAACTCTCGAAAAACGATATCGGAGGAGTGATGAAAAACAGCTTCCAGGTTCGTGATGTTATGATGCAAAGAAGAGGTTACTTCAACATCAGCGTACTTTGAAGGTTCATTACAACCGTTTTGCTTGGGTCTCTTATGTAAAGGGATTCTCGTCATATTGTTTCGCATCCATACTTCCCCTGGGGTGTTAGATCAAGTCTTGCACCATATAATGTTCATTTTGATTCATTTTATACATCATAAAAACGTAAAGCGAAGGCGTTTGGCCAAGAACGCAGGCTGGATGAGGGATATTACCGGTTCAACAGCCAACGAATGTGCGGTAAAAATCGCCCAAAAATATACGGAATCGACCGACATCGTCAGCTTGTTCCTGTCCCATCATGGACAAACGCAATTCGCCACCGGAATATCCGGCAACGCCTTCCGGCGAAAAGGCTTCCCGAATTCGACGGCCCCCAACCACCTTCACGTCCCCGCTCCATACTGTTACAGATGCCATTATAAAGCGTCTTACCCGGGCTGCGGCTTCCAGTGCGTGGAAGCGATCGCCGATCACATCGAATACGGCAGCTCCGGCTCCGTCGCCTGCATGATCGTGGAGCCGATTCTTGGCAACGGGGGAAATATCGTGCCTCCGCCGGGCTATTTTCAACAGCTCCGCAAGCTCTGCAACGAATACGGCATGGTCCTGATCGCCGACGAAGTGCAGACGGGGATCGGCAGAACCGGCTATATGTTTGCCAGCGAACTGTTCGATATTCAGCCCGATATCATAACGCTCGCCAAAGGCTTGGGCGGAATCGGCGTCCCGATCGCCGCCGTCCTGATGAAATCCCGGCTTAACGTACTGAAAAAGCACGAGCATTCCTTCACTTCCGGCAGTAACCTCATCTCGCTGGCGGCTGCCCAATCTACGTTGGATGTCGTGGCTCAGCCCGAATTTCTGAATGATGTGAAGCTGAAAGGCGAAATTCTGGGAAGCTTGTTGAACGAGCTGCCCTCCAAGCATAAGTGCATCGGTGACGTGCGAGGTGTCGGTTTAATGTGGGGCATTGAAATCGTCGACCAAGACGGCGCCCCCGACGTCCACAAAGCCAATGAGATTATCGAAACCGCTTTTTCCGATCAACGCTTAATTCTTCGCGATTCACGGTACGGCTACGGCAATGTCGTTAAGGTGAGACCGGCGCTTGTCGCCACGGACGACGAGATTGCGGAGATTGTCGAACGATTGGATGCCGTTTTGCAAAAGGTCGGATAAAAACTTAGAAAGCGAGGCCAGAATATGCTCTCTCTCGTCTATCGATCCGCTTGGGATGTTTCTTTGGAGGAAAGACCCGTTCCGGACCGGATAAAAGATAACCAGGTGCTGGTCCGAATTCGGGCGACGGGAATATGCGGGACCGATTTGGGCATTATTAGCGGAAAATATCACGCCAAGCCTTCGACCATCCTTGGTCACGAATCCGCCGGCGAAGTGGTGCGCGTCGGCCCGGACGTCTCCACGCTTCGGCCCGGCGACCGGGTCGTGATCGATCCGACTTATTATTGCGGACAATGCGCGATGTGCAGAACAGGCAGACAAAATCACTGCGTTCGCAAAGGCGAAACGGAGACCGGCGTAAGCAGCGACGGCACGTTCACGGACTATTATGTCACGGAAGACCGCTTCCTGTATAAGCTTGCCGATCATGTCAGCTATGAGGAAGCGACGATGACCGAGCCGTTAAGCTGCATGCTGACGGGCATCGATCAAATGCGGCTGCTGCCCAATTTCCGGGCGGTTATCCTCGGTGCCGGCCCGATCGGCATGCTGTACAGCTATGCTTTGGCGTCCAAAGGCGTGAGCGGGAGCATCGTCGAAATATCGGAGCACCGGCTGCAGATCGCTGCATCGGTCGCGCCTGAGCGCTGGAACGTCTATGCTTCGATGGAGGACGCATTGACGGCCATGTCCCCTGACAATCGTCAGGTCGATATCATCGTTGACACGACCGGAATCATGGCCACGCAGGCCATTGCCGCGTTAGCCCATGGAGGATATTTGATGCTGGTCGGTCTGCGGGATGGCGAATCGTCCTTCAATCCGAAGGAAATCGTAGACCGCAGCCTGAAAATTATCGGCTCCATCGATTCGCTTGGCACCTTCGCCACCGCTCATTACATGATTGAACGGAAGGTCGTTCCAGTGGGTAAGCTTATCACGCACCGTTTTCCTTTAACTGAATACCAAGAAGCTTTCCGTACATTAGGGTGCGATCTGCAAAAACGGGCACTGACTCCTTGTTCCACAGCGGTCAAAGTTATTCTTCATTCGGGGACATGACGCGAATTTTCGCGCAATGATGCCAGACCCTCGTGAAACAGTACACTCCTTTTTTTAGTCTGGATTAATCCTGCTCCGGTCGCTGCGGGGTTACTTTACTTTTAAAAGGGGATTGTTCCGGCACAGCTTCGACTAAGTAGAAAGAAGGCTGCACCTTGAGCAATTATTTGCTTCAGGGCAGCCTTCAGACGTATCCAAGATCAAAGGACGCTACTTCCACATGTTGTAACTAATGAAAAATAACAAGATAGTTTTACTTTTTATCCAAAATATGTGAGCAAGGAATTACTTATGCCGGTTGCTTGTCTTGCAGTTTGGGCTCCGTTCATCCTATGTATTGGAAACCCCTCTGGGTCAAACCGATGAGCTTTAGAGATGCACTTCTGCGGGGGGCTCCAGGCCTGGAGCGCAATAATCATAATAAAAATTATACATTGCGGCATAGTATACTGCATCAATTCTCGGTGGACAACCGCGACAACAAGAACAAACGACAGTAGGTTGATCATCACGATCCCAAGCGGAATATACGATGTTTGAGCATTGAAAATCGTTCCGCCCGCAGCGCACTGACAGCCCCAAGCAGGCTTTCACGTGAGGCCCATGACTGCACAATCTGAATTGTTATCTAACATCTACAGGGACAACAGCCTCGAGAAGCCGCTTCTCCAGCTCTTCCCTGTACTGCCGTGTCTCTTCTTCGCTCCAATGCAAATACTGCTCCATAAATGCAATAACCGTCGTCTTGAATTCATGCACCCATGAGATATTAAACAGCAGCGCGCCCGTACGCCGGTTAAAGAAATCGATCGGTTTCACCGTCATTTCCTCTTCAATAGCGTAGACAATCATGGCCAGCACGTCTAAAGGAAGCCCGAAGTCCGAACCGTTCTTTCCATGGATAGAAGCCAGCTCGTACAAACGATCAATATTTGAGCCGTATTTTCGAACAAGCTTCTCCGCTTGCTCCTTGCTGAACCCCCGCTTTATGCCCTCCGCCGTTTTCCGCTCGATAAAGGTTGGGAATTGATCCGGTCCGCCTACATGTCCGCCGGAGATCGGCATGGTTTTGGTCACGCAGGGGGTAAAATGGGTTACTCCTTCCTTCTTGAACAAATCGTTCAAAAGATCGACGACCATTTCCGCCATTTTGCGATAACCGGTGAGCTTGCCTCCCGCAATGGTAATTAATCCGGACTCCGACTGCCAGATTTCATCCTTGCGGGATATTTCCGACGCCGTTTTACCTTCTTCAAAGATAAGCGGGCGAAGTCCCGTCCAACTGGATTCAATATCCTGAATGCCAAGGTTCAATGTGGGAAACATATAATTAACGGCATTAATGATATAGTTGCGGTCTTCTGAAGACATTCTCGGATGAGCGATATCTCCCTCGAAGACAGTATCCGTGGTGCCTACATACGCTTTACCGTCCCGCGGAATAGCGAATACCATCCGCCCGTCCGGCGTATCGAAATAGACGGCTTGCCGCAGCGGAAACCGGGATTGGTCGATCACCAAATGTACTCCTTTGGTCAGCTGCAAATGTTTCTTGGTTTTCGATTGATCCATCTCCCGAAGCGTATCTACCCAAGGCCCGGCGGCATTCACGATTTTGCGGGCAAAGATCTCATACAATGCTCCGTGGATCGTATCCCTGACTTTCACTCCAACAACTTTGCCGTTTTGATAAATAAACTGCTCCACCTTGGCATAGTTTACAGCCTTCGCTCCACGCGCGAACGCTTCTTTCATCACCTCGATGGTGAGGCGGGCGTCATCGGTACGATACTCGACGTAGAGGCCGCTTCCCTTAAGCCCTTCACGCTTGACGAGCGGCTCACGCCGTATCGTTTCCTGAACGCCGAGCATTTTCCGCCGCTCGCTCCGCTTAACTCCCGCCAAAAAATCATAGAGCCTCAGTCCCAGAGAAGTACTGAACTTTCCGAACGTACCGCCTTGATGGAACGGAAGCAGCATCCACTCCGGAGTGGTCACATGAGGGCCATTCTCATACACAACCGCGCGTTCTTTCCCAACTTCGGCGACCATTTTCACCTCAAGCTGCTTCAAATAACGCAGCCCTCCATGGACCAGCTTGGTGGATCGGCTGGAGGTTCCCGCTGCGAAATCCTGCATTTCCACCAGCACCGTGTTCATGCCCCTGGTCGTCGCATCAAGCAGAATACCGGCCCCGGTAATCCCGCCCCCGATGACAAGGACATCGAACGTTTGCTTGGGTAAGGCTTGTAATATTTCTGTCCTTCTGTTACTTGAAAAGGCTTCCCCCATCTTGCATCCCTCCTTCGATGATCACGAGTTAAATGGAAATCAAGTCTTTTATATCGAAGTTAACTGCAATTTCATAATCGGCTTGGCTGTTGTCGTACTTGATTTTTGCCGTTTTAAGCTCCAGATCGTAGTACCAGCCCTCTTCCTTCGCTTTCCACTCGGCGGGATCGAGAAACATCGGAAGCTTTCTGCCCTGGAGCATCACTCGAACCGGAGCAATTTGGTTACATATCAAATCAATGACGATTCGCTTCACTGTGCTGGCGTAAGCTCCGTCTTTCTTGAAAGAAATAACGGTGTTTCCATCCGTTTCGACGTTGATCGTTGTTTTCAGATAGTCGCCGTTCTTGTAATTGTTCGTTACCCCGTCGTCCTCATACAGAACGAAGCTTGCTTTCTCGGACGGCTCGATCAGCAAATGCAGCTCTTCTATACGGTCGTTATGAATGTTCTGCAAATGCGGCGCGAGCGGAATAACAGCTCCGCCGCGGATAAACATCGGAATCGAATCTAAGGAAACCTTAAGCTGGATCGTCTGTCCCCCTGCATAACGCTCTCTTGTATGCCAGTCAACCCATTCGCTGCCTTCCGGCAGATACACCGTTCGCGTTTCCGCCCCTTTTTCCAGAACATTGGCGACCAGTATCGACCTTCCCAGCATGAAATCGAAGCTTTCCTCCCAAGTGGCGGGGTCATGCTGGAATTCATACACCATCGGCCGCATGACCGGAGAGCCCAGGACGGAAGCTTCGTACAGTAAAGAGTAGAAATAAGGGATCAAACGGTAACGAAGCTGAATCGCCTCCCGGATATAAGGAGTATACGAAGGATACATCCACGGCTCGGTAACGGTATTGTCGGTGTTGCAGGAATGGATGGAGAACCTCGGTTGGAAAATCCCGTTCTGTACCCAACGGACAAACAGCTCCGGTTCCGGGGCAGGGCCGAAGAAGCCGCCAATATCGCAGCCCTGGTTCGCTACACCGGACAGTCCCATTCCCAATATAACAGGAATATTGAATTTTAAGCTGTGCCAGCTCGTATTGTTGTCTCCGGCCCAGGTTTGGGCATAGCGCTGAATGCCGGCAAATCCGGCGCGGTTGACAATATAAGGTCTCGTATTCGGCGCAGCTTCGGCGATCGCTTCCTTGGCCGCTTGAGCCATAAGATTGGGAAGAATCGGCCGCAAGGCGCTGATTTCTTTCTTGCCGCCTTCAAACTCGCACAACGCATCCGGATTGTTGATTTCATATTCGTTATTGTCATTCCAGATGGAAGTGACGCCCAAGTTAATAAACGATGCTTTCAGCTGGTCCTTCCATAATTGTCTCCCTTTAGGGTTGGTGAAGTCGACGAAAGAAGCTTGTCCTCCCCAATACCGGTCGGTCTGGGATTTGTCCCCCTTATCGTCTTTTATATAGGCACCCGCCTCGTCAAATTGTTTATATAACGGGTGAGTAAGCAGCATACCCGGCTTTATATTAGGGGCCAATGCCGCTCCCTTGCTTCGCATTTGTTCGATAAAGCTTTGCGGATGAGGGAATCGTTGATTATTCCAGTTAAAGACATACCTTTTCCCGTCTTCGCCAGAGGTGTAGCCTGAAGACATGAAGAATCCGTCGCAGGGAATTCCTTCCGCCTTGCATCTGTCCAGAAAGTTCAAAATCGCTTGATCCGAATCCCGGTCCAGTTCGGTATAGTACATGGTGGAGCCCATATATCCAAGCGAGTATTGCGCCGGCAAAATCGTTTTGCCCGTTAGATCCGTGTAGTGGCGGACGACATCCTTTATTTGCGGACCGTACATGAAGAAGAGATCCAATTCCCCGCCGTCCGCGCAAAAATAACTATACTTGTTCCAGTAGCCGCTGCGTTCGCATCCCATATCAAAAGTGGATTCATGGCTGTTATGATAGAACAAACCCGTTGCAGCCTGCGTCTTTCCGTTAAATTTAATATAGAACGGGATGTGCTTATACAGCGGATCCGTATGTTCCGAATCGTAACCGATCGTATCCACATTATGCATCCGCAGCCTTCTCTTCTTTTTATTCAAATGCCCGCTTTTCTCACCGAAGCCGTAGTAATGGTCTTCATCCGTCAGGTTTGAATAATGGTACAATCGGCCGTGCTTATCTTTCACATAGGGGCGCTCTTTCAAATCCTCATGGAGCACTCGGCCTTCCGCATCCGTAATTTCAATGGCAAAAGGCTCCCGATGTATCATTAGCCGTAATTGATTCGTGCGGAGCAGCAAGCGGGTACCCAAATCTTCATACCGAGCCGGGAGAGCCTCCACTCTCTTGCGATCCTCGACCATCCCATCCATCTTGTCATCCCATGCGGTCATGGTCAGCGTATACGAAGCTTCTTCGGCAAACTGTTCGTCGAACGTGCAGCGGATTCGGATCACATAATCATTCATCAGATAGATGCGATACTTGGCTTCATCGGTCACGAGGTCCAAATAATGATGACCTTCCACGGCCTGCAATAACTTACTGCTTACTCTCATGATTTACCTCCACATTCCTATCCGTTATTTAAAAGCCCTCGTTGCATGAACGGCTTTTTTCCATCCGTCGTACAAGTTACGACGCTTGGCATCGTCCATATTCGGCATGAAGGTTTTATCTCGTTTCCATTGTTTCACGATGTCCGACTGATCGGCCCAATACCCTACGGCCAGTCCGGCCAAATAGGCCGCACCCAAAGCTGTGGTTTCATTAATTACCGGGCGGTCGACAGGCACATTCAGGATATCGCTCTGGAACTGCATCAATAAATTGTTTTTTACCGCTCCGCCGTCCACACGCAGCGAATGCAAAGTAATCCCCGATTCCTCTTCCATCACGGCGAGTACGTCCTTGGTTTGATAAGCGAGAGCTTCCAGGGTTGCGCGTATGAAATGCTCTTTGGTGGTTCCGCGGGTAACCCCGAATACCGCTCCCCTGGCATCGCTGTCCCAATAAGGGGGTCCGAGCCCGACGAGCGCCGGTACCACGTACACCCCTTCGGCAGATTCCACACGTGAAGCAAACGCTTCGCTTTCCTCGGCGCTCTTGATCATCCTAAGCCCGTCGCGCAGCCATTGGATCGCGGAGCCCGCCACAAAGATGCTGCCCTCCAGTGCGTATTCCACCCGGCCGCCTATGCCCCAGGCAATGGTCGTGAGCAGCCCGTGTTTCGAGTACACCGCTTTACTGCCGGTATTCATCAGCATGAAGCATCCGGTTCCATAGGTGTTTTTGGCCGCTCCTTCCTCAAAGCACGCTTGTCCGAATAACGCTGCCTGTTGGTCGCCGGCCGTCCCTGCAATCGCAATCTCCCCGCCAACGATTTCCTTATCCGTTACGCCGTAGATGCAGGAGGAGGGCCTGACCTCGGGAAGCATCGATTCCGGAATGTTTAACCGTTTCAGCAGCTCTGTATCCCACTTCAATTCCCGGATATTAAACATCATCGTACGGGAAGCGTTGGAGTAGTCCGTCACATGAACCTTGCCTCCGGTCAATTTCCAAATCAGCCAAGTATCGACGGTACCGAACAATAATTCTCCCCGCTCCGCACGCGCTCTGGCGCCGGGCACCTCGTCAAGAATCCAGGCTGCTTTAGTCGCCGAGAAATACGCGTCGATCAGGAGGCCGGTTTTCTCATGGACCAGGTCCTGCCATCCCTGGGATTTTAACCGCTCGCAGATTGGAGCGGTTTGCCTGGATTGCCATACTATAGCGTTGTAGATCGGCTTTCCCGTCATTTTGTCCCATACGATCGTCGTTTCACGCTGGTTGGCAATACCGATTGCCGCCACTTGACTCGGTCCGACACCTGCTTTCGACAAGCACAACGAGAGGACCGAGACTACCGATTCCCAAATTTCTTCTGCATCCTGCTCAACCCAACCGGGCTGCGGGTAATACTGGGTGAACTCCTTGTGCACTGCGGAAACGATCCGGCTGTCATGGTTGAACAATATCGCTCTTGAACTGGTGGTTCCTTGATCTAATGACAATATGAAGCGTTCCATCCCCAAACTCCCCTAAAAAATCCCTTCACCGACAGAGACAACCAGCCCCTGTGGTGGAAGGGAATTAGATTTTTGCAATTATTTCATCCCGGATGTCACCATACCGCTGACGAATTGACGCTGGAATATGACGAAAACCACAAGCACCGGAATCATCGTAATGACGGACATGGCAAGCAAGCTGCCCCAATCAACGTTAAATTCTCCTATAAAGTTGGACAAGGCCAATTGAATCGTATATAAGGACGGATCGCTAATTCCGATAAGAGGCCACAAGAAATCGTCCCATCGCCACATGAAGGAGAAAATCGCAAGCACCGCCAAGATCGGCTTGCAGATCGGCAGAATGATTTGCGAATAAATCCGCCATTCCGATGCCCCGTCCATCCGGGCTGCCTCAAGCAGTTCATCCGGTACGGTAAGCAAATACTGCCTGATCAAGAAAACGCCTGTCGGGGTGGCCGCTGGCGGAATGATAAGAGCCAGCAGGCTGTTGAACAATCCGAGGAAGCTGAGCACCTTAAAGATCGGGATCATAATGACCTCAAGAGGGATCATCAAGGTAGACACGAACCCGACGAGCAGCACCGCAGCCCCTCTGAATTTATATTTAGCCAGCGCGAACCCTGCCATCGAGTTGATCAGCAGCAGCAGAATCGTTGAGCTGACCGTGACGATAGCGCTGTTGATGAAGTATCGTCCGAAGTTGCCTTTCTGAAAGGCAGCCGTAAAGTGCTCGAAAGTCATCGGCTCCGGCCAAAATCTCGGGGGAAAGCTGTACAAATCATTGTTCGTCTTGAAGGACGAGATGACAATCCAAAGCACTGGAAACAACCACATGGCAGCCATTACAATAAGAAGAATATACAAGACGGCTTTGGCGGATGCCTTCAATTCCACGCTAATCGGAGCCTCCCTTTGACAGTTTGAACTGCAGAGCGGTAAACAGCGAAATAAGAACAAACAATAACATGGACATTGCGCTGGCCATGCCCAGCTCCTGCTTGGCAAACCCGGTTTCGTATATATATTGCACGATATAAGTCGTATCTTTACCCGGTCCGCCCCCCGTGAGCGCAAACAGTAACGGATACGCCTTAAATGCCTCGATCAGCGTCAGCATCACGACAAGTACGGTCGTAGGCTTGAGCAGCGGAAGCGTAATGCTCCAGAATACCCGAGGCTTGGATGCCCCGTCCAATCTGGCCGCCTCATAATAATCATTCGGTATGGCCTGCAAGCCGGCCATGAAAATGACCATATAAAAGCCAAGACGCGACCAAACCGTTGCGATCACCACCGATACATTCGCGAAAAAAGAATCCGATAAAAAATGGAGCGGTTCCAGGCCGAACATCGTCATAAAGTAATTCAAAACACCGAAATCGCCGAAAATCCACTTCCACGTCAAACCAACAATGATATACGAAATCATCGTAGGCCAATAAAATATGGAGCGAAATAGTCCTTTAAGCCGGATTTGCTGGATCAGCATCATCGCTACGGCGAGGGATAGGCAGTAAATCGACGGTACTACAATGAGTGCATACAGGGCGGTTTTTCCCAGTGCGCTCCAAAACTCGTTGTTCGAAAAGATCTCTTTGTAATTGTCAAAGCCTACAAACTCCATCGGATTCAATCCGTCATATTCGTGGAAAGAATAAACGAATCCGATTACCATGGGAATCACGATAAAAGTGGTAAAAATCAACAAGTTAGGCAGTACAAACAAATAAGGAATCCATTTTTTAGATTGTCCCGGCTTCCTTATTGTCTTTACGGCAGAGGTTTGTACAGACATCAGGCTTACTCCTTTCCCTTCAACCGTACCGATGCATGGATTATTTCTTCTCTTCGCCGATGGCTTTATCAATTAATCCCGCAACTTTATCTAAGCCTGCTTGTCCCGTTATTTTTCCAACAATAATTTCCGAAATCGTCTTCTTCAACTCATTGCTGAATTTGGGCACAATCGTTTGCTTGGACCAATCCTCAGCTGCTGCCGGAACGGTGTTGTTCAGTTCGTTCGAGAAAACTTCCATCATCTCTTTACCGAAAGCATAGTCCAGCTTCGCGTTGTCTTTGCGCGGGCTCAGGAACAATGCCTCTTGGGTATATTTCGCATTTACTTCTTTCGTGGTGATATAGTTAATGAAATCGGTTGCTTCCTTCTCCACGCCGGAATTTTTGAATGCCATCGCGAATTTGCCGCCCGGTACCGAGGAACGCTGTTTGGCTTTCGGCATGTACGTTACGCCCCATTCGAAGTTCGAAATATCTTTATAATTGCTAATCATCCAATTTCCTGCCAAATGTGCGGCGACCGTCCCGCTGCGGAACAAGTTATTCGGGTTTTCCCCGCCAAGCCATACGGATGTTGGAGCAATGCCGTCGGTATGCAGCTTTTTGAAATATTCAACCGCCTGTACACCCGCTTCATTGTTGATTGTGGCTTTTGCTCCATCCGGGCTCATGAGGCTGCCTCCGAATTGGTACAGAATAGTCGACCACCGTTGCGGCGTAAAATCCCACACAAGACCGTATTTAGCCCCGCCTTTTTCCATTACCTGCTTCAAGGCGGCGGAGAACTCATCCCACGTCCAGACATTGTCGGGAGATGACGGCACCTTCACTCCGGCTTTATCAAACAAGGTTTTATTGTAAATCAATCCGTTAGCCGTAACATCCATAGGAGCGGCTACCGCTTTATTATTCACCACATAGAAGGGTTTAAGGGAATCGACGAACTGTCCGGTGTACTTCTCCAATCCGCCGTTGCTCTCACTTAAGTCCACCGCCTGTTTGGCAAATCCGCCAAGCTCCGTCGTACTGATTCGGGCCAATGCCGGAGGCTCTCCGCCTGCGATCATCGTTTTCAATTTCGTCGATAGATCTTTATAAGGGACTTCGATCATATTTACTTTGACATTCGTATTTTTAGCTTCGTAATCTTTGATAATATCTTTCATGATTGCGCCTTCATTTCCATCTGAAAACCAGACAAAGTCCAGCTTTACGTTTTTACCGCCGGCTTCCGCTTCTCCACCCGATTCCTTCTTGGCGCAAGCAGCACTCGTAAGCGTCAACAGAACCATGACCATGCCAATAGATATCACTTTCATTTTCTTATTCATCGCTTCTACCCCTTTTCTTCGTCTGGATAATTGAACCATTTGCTCTCTGCGGCTCAAAGCATTATGCGCCAAAGTCTTTTTTACGGTAATTCTGCGGTGACACTCCGGCGTACTTCTTGAAAGAGCGGCTGAAATGAACCGCCGTGTTGAACCCGAGTTTTTCTGATATTAACCCGACCGGCTCATCGGTCGTTCGAAGCATTTTTTTGGCTTCCTCGATCCTTTTACTGATGATATAGTTGTTAATCGTATATCCCGTAACCTCTTTAAAACAGTGACAAATATAATATTTGTTCAAATGCAGAGCCCCCGACAATTCCTGAAGCGAGAAATTCTCCGTAAAATGCTGATTTACATATTGCAAAATGCGGCGAACATTCTCCTGGCTATGCGATGGCTGTACGGCAGGCGCAATTTCATGCAAACGCTTGGCCTTGCGATAAATTGCAACCAACAATTGAACCAAAAGCGCTTTCAAAATCAGTTCGTATCCGAACGACTCCCGTTCGTTTTCCCGGTGCAGTGCCCGGAAATAAGCTTCTACTTCTTTGCGCTCTTCCAGTGACCAACGAATTAACCTTCCGCTGGGCGATTCAAACAAAGACATTAGCTTTTCAAACATCTCTCCCGACATCTGCTCTTGCAAAAAAGACTCCGTAAAATTTACATAGCTGCGGACATAGGGAACATCTTTCGACGGATTAACCCTATGAATGGTGCTTCCCCGAAATAGAAGCATATCTCCTGGAGATAGATCGTATATATTATCTCCGATAATATAATTCGCATCCCCGCGTATGAAATAATAAACTTCGAGTCCTTCATGGGTATGAACAGGCCAGTTGTACTGCCAGTCATCTGCGTCCGCCCTTACATGCATCCCTAATTTTCGAAGAGCCAGATTCGTGGGCGTATGAATTACCAATTGGGGCCTCCTTTCAACACCAAGCATAACTACAGTGATGTTTTTCACTCAAAATATAACATACTCAAATTGTGCCCACTTAACATATATTGCTCTTAATTTGATATGAATTGTTGAAAACAAACGATACGGTCTTCCAAAAAAAATGTTCAAAAATACCGAAGCCCGGAGTTGTTCATCCACAAACGGAGAATCGATCGTCCTTTATAGCTATTGTATTTATGCACAAAATTCGACATCGATCGACAAATTTCTAACTAGGTCATAATACTATATCATTTTGAAGATGGTTTTTACAAAGTCAATCAGAGTAATCTCGTTTCCTTCCTTATCGGTCCCGATCGGATCGTGCAGGATAACGTCCTTGTGCGTTTTTTTCGGCGACCGAAGATGCATCGGAATTTCGATACTAATGATCGTATATAATCGAAATATTCAGTTTTGCCCGACGCCCCATAGCCGCGATGTGCGCGGAACCAGCGTCCGGGACTAGATCGACCCTTTCGGAAGATTCCCCATCCCCAAACGAATAAGTATCGATGCAGTACGGGCGCCAAGAGGGGCGCCTGTTTTCACATTCTTGGGCTTATAGACGACTTTAAGGGGGCATACATGTGGCGAAACAATTAGAACAAGAAGAAATATATGAGCGTTGGGGAAAAGAACTCGAAGCGGCAAAGAATTTACCATTTGCTAATGCGGACAAATACCGGAATCTTATCTTGATTCTTCAAACATGCGAAATCCTAACCGCAGAGATTAAGGGAAGGAAGCTAAAAAGTACGATCAATTGCAAGTAATTAGCCGCTTTCTAATGGCACACGTTTTCCAGTTAGGGGCAGGTGCGTACCAATTAACGAAGACTGGATTCGGAAGCCCTGCCCTTGTGTTAGGGCGTTCTATTCTTGAAATCGCTAATTGACATGACATATCTATGGTTATGTAAGGACCGTCGAAAGAAACGCATGGGTAGTGACTTTAAAGCCGAATATCCCCATGCGGGCAATAAGGTTCATTGGGCAAAAATATCTTCGTTATTGAAACGTGCTCAAGCCCTTGACGATACCGGGAAACTTCAAAATGGGTTCCCCGATAAGAATATTGAAGGCTTTCCGAAGTTCTCGTTTGAAGAAGAATGCGTCGGCATTTATAAGCACACAAGCGAATACGCCCACGGCGAAAGCGGTTCGATGCAAACGCTAGTCGAAACGAAGGGTAACGTCGGAACAATCATCATCGGTTCAAGTGATATTAACGTTGTCGTCGCGAACGGGTTAGTCGCGAACTATCTTCTTGTCTTCTCGTACATTTTCGCCCATATTAACAACCTTATCGTCCCGATAGGCATTCCCCAACGCCGACTGGTACGCCTTAATGTTCAAGTGATTCGTCGAAACGAAACGTTCAAGCGCTTTTTGTCATGTCCATTTCCTTCATGGCTCGCTCCACGTAATAGTGGAAAATGCGCCATAACCTTGTATCATGCTCGCCTACTTTTCGAGCTACAGCTGCAACAGGCATCTCCGTCATTAATGCCATCACGTGGGCCTCAAACAGCCAACTGAACGATGCATGTTCCCGTGCCCAATTTACTTTGACGGTCGCGATTTTATCGCAATGCCGACAATGAATTCGTGGCAGTCGTGCATGGAGTATGGTCTGATATTGCCAAAAGTCCAAATGACGCCAGGTTCTGTTTTCATTCGCGATATCATGCAGCTGCCTTGCTTGTTGATCCAATTCACGATAACTAACAAACCAAGGCGACTCAATTTCATCCCGGCACCTCGCTTTTCGCCGGTAGATGGAGCATTGTCTCCTCTCCCCTCCGGATTCACGACTTATCCGCAACTCATGGTCGATAACGTTTATCCTCTAGACGCGCCGGCGCAGGGAAAGTTGCTACGGAAAAGTTAATAATCGTCGCAATTTGAAAAAGACTGTAAGCATGTCTCATGGAAACACACTCACAGTCTGACATACGCTATTCGACGACTTCCATTCTCCACTTTTGCCGGTCAAGTACGGGATCAGGCTCGCTTAAGCTCAGCCCGTTTCCGTTTTCTGAAACCTCAAACACTTTCCCGTTATGAACTGAAGATATGCTTACGGTGCCGTCTTCGTTCCGATGGAGCAGCCATCGCTGATTGTTAAAGCCAAGGTAGCTATACAGCTGGATTTTGTTTTGTCCCGTATCGAGATCCAAAGCTTTGCCTTCCAGGGTACGGATAGAGTAGGAACCATGCTCATCGCCTGTAGGCACCAAAACCCAAGTTTGCGCGGCTTCGCCTTCTCCGGCAACCTTAAGAGTGGCCGGCTCCCCGTTTTCCGATTTGGACGTATAAAGAAATCCGTTAGTCGCGATATTCGTGAATCTTGCCTTTTGCAGCTTAGCCGCTTGCATCGAGCTGGCTTTAACATTTTGATAATAAGCCTGGCCTCCGAATACATGCAGCCCGAAGTGTCCATCTGCAAACGTGCCGTCCTTAAGGTCCATGATCCTTGTACCGTCCACGAAGATTTGGATATACGGTCCATCGGCTTCGATTTTGACGCTGTAGGTTTTCCCGGGCTGTACAAAAGCCGGTACCTTCGCCAGCACCTGTCTGTCCGCAAAGCCTCCGTCGATCTTGTAGAAGAGCCTGAAGGCCTTCATATTCGGATCCAGATTAAAATAGTATCCGCTGCGTCCGTCCCGGCTCGCCCGGAACAAAAGGGAACCTGCCCCGCCGGATTCGGCAAGCATCATCTCCGCTTCGTAGACGAAATTGCCCGCCGTTTCCTGTGCCATATAATGGGCATCGCTTGGATAACTGCCACGGATACCACGCTCGGCAGCTACCCATTTTAACGAAGCCGGATCGGAAGTCCAGCCGGTTAGATTCGTCATGAACTTGCCGTCATACACCTTTACGGGCACGGTCGCCGCTGCTTTCCCGTTTAGAGTAGTAATGGTAATAGCAGCTTCGCCTTTGCCGGTCGCCCGAATAACGGCTTTCGCATGGTCGGCTTGTTCGATCCTCACAATTTTGGGGTCGCTTGTTTTCCATTTGATCGGCATCGTCCCGTTCCGTTTGCCGTTCTCTACTGCGACATTCAAAATTTGACTGTCCCCGACATTCATTTCCCGGATGCTTGTATCTGCCAACATTCGGGTTGTTCCATCCGCCGTTTGGTTCCACACGTTCTTAAGCGCATACACCTTCATGGACAGCACGTTCACCTTGCCGCCATCGGTGTAAAAGCTCATGCCCCGGCTTGACGGGTCGGGGAAGATGACATCCGTGAAGACAACCCTGCCGTCATTCCCGAACACCTCAACGGAGGATTCATCCACGAAAACATGAAGTTTAACACGTCTGCCCTCCGGCTGAAGCGGAGCTGTGTGAACCGTTGAAAATAAATGTGAAAAATCGGATGCGCCTGAATTCGAACGATCCACGAACATCTGCTTTTCAGCGACTTGATATCCTACGATGGTTCTTTGGTCGTTTCCTTCGCGGAGATGAAACCCGAATTCACGCACCCCGCTTCCCAACGGAATTTCAATTTCGGCTTCGATTTCATAAGCTCCCGAAGCGATACCCTGAAGCAAATTCGCCCCATTCGGGTTCACTTCTTTATGGACCGCGGTATAAAGCTCGCTTCGCAAAGACTTAAGCTCTTCGATCGGAGCCTGAGCGAGCCGAATTCCCTCTTCCGTCCGCCTTAGCGTCACTTCTCTCGGCAGCGTAATTTCTCCCTTCCAGCCTACGGTCGGGAATGCGAAGGGATAATCCCAATTGGTCATCCAAGCCACCATGATCCGTCGATGATCCGGCAGATTGGAGAAGGACATGGACGCATAAAATTCCTTGCCGTAATCCGTTCGCAGCACCTTGCCGGCGGGATTATCGTTGATAAACTTCCCTTCCGTAGTCAGCTCGCCGACAAAATACTCCGCATCCGAGCCCTGTGTCTTCGGATTGGCGCCCGTGCTGATCATGAGCACCCATTTTTTCTCGCCCGTCCCTTCCACCGTTAAAGGAAACAAGTCCGGGCATTCCCATACCCCGCCGCGAACATAATTTCCATAGCCGAAATTATCGGTCAGCGTCCAATCGAGCAGATTCGTCGAGGTAAAGAAACGGATGTGGTCCCCTCCAGATACGACCATCACCCAGCGGCCGTTCTCCTCGTCCCTGACAACCTTGGGATCGCGAAAATCCCAGCCGCCCGGGTCATCTCCTTGCTTTCCGGGATTCTCGATCACGATCGGCCGCTCCTTGGAGTACTTCCAGGTGCGCCCTTGATCTGTACTATAAGCGAGCCCGATACGCTGATTGCCGCCAGGCAAATCCGGATTATAGGACGTATAATAGGCGATCAGCCCTTTGCCTCCCGATTCCGTGAATAACCCGGACGCATTCTCCAGATCGGCAACAGCCGAGCCTGACCATACGTGTCCGTAATCATTCCACGGCAAGGCGATCGGAAGCCGCTTCCAATTCACCAGATCGGTACTGACTGCATGGGCCCAGGTTCCCCCATCCTGATGAAACAGATGGTATTCGCCTTCGTAATAGACAAGCCCGTTCGGATCGCTGGCGGACCCGCGGGCAGGCGAGTAGTGATAGGCGGGGCGAAACTGCTCCGTGTAATAGTCGGCTGCCGCAGTCGCATACATATTTTGAAAGTAAACGCTTCCCTTAAAGGCGGAAATTCCGACGTGTCCGCTTTTAAAGCTGTTGTCGGTAACATCGACAGCTGCCTCGGCGTACCCGTCGACAAATACCCGAATCCGATTGCCCACGGCATGGATTTCGACATGATGTCTAGAGTCCGGTTGCGTAAGATAAGACTGTGCTGAAGTTTTGATGACGGTACCGTCCGCTTTTCGCAGTTGGACCCGGACTTGATTGCCGTCTTTCCGTAAAGAAACCGCATAGCCCGAATGCCCCGTTTTATCGGTCCTGAAGAGCATGGCACCGTCTGCCGAATCCCTGCCGAAGGACATATCCCCTTCAAACATGACATCGCCATGGGTCAACCCAAAAATTTGCAGCGCTTGCTGCCCGGCGGCTCCCGTTCCTTTATAGCCTCTAAGATCAGGCCGCCAAGTTCCTGCACGGTGCTGCGGGGTGCCGAGATTCCCTTTCATGCCGCTTACTTTCACGTTCTGAAAGAGCGCCGAGCCGTCCCAGACATGCAGCCCAAGGTACCCCGAACTGTAGGCACCATCTTTTACATCGATGAGCGGTTGGTACCGGTCTCCCCAATAAACCTTGATGTTGTCCCCTTCAACTTTCACTTTCATATGATAAATTTCGCCCGCCGCAAGAGCGACCTGCCGTTCCACCTTTAGCGTTCCCTTCCCGTTTGCATCCTTCAAACGGAGCAGACCGGCTTGAGGCACAAGCTGCAGCATATAAGACGACCAGCCTTCCTCGTTGGAGCGGAAGAGCAGCGTTGCATCGGCGTTCATGTCCGTCAGCATGATATCCGCCTCATAAATAAAATCATCCGCCACAGTATCCGAGATGGCCAGAACATTCTCTTGGGGTTCGGAGGCCAGCCGAATCCCTTGCTCTGTATTCTCCAGCCTCCCTTTCCCGGAGACTCTCCAGCCCGATAGATCACTATTCGATTTGGTTGCGCTTTCAAAAATGAGAGCTTCCTCCTTTTCGGTTTGAAGTGCCGATGGCTCCCCGGCCGCCCGGCCCGTTGACGGAAAGGCGGTCAACATCGGAATCGAAGTGAAAAGCAGCATACAGGATAATAGAATTGGCAATCCTTTCTTGAATTTCATCCATAGGCCTCCTCTATTCTTTCAAGGTAACAATAAGCTATGCCATCGCGTAAAGGGTCTATGATTGAACCCGCTGTCACTTCCTTCTCTTCCCTGAATCATGGGAATAAAGGAGCTGCCCGCACAGCCAGCTCCCCTTTTGACAAATCGGCCGAACATTATAGCTGCAGCCTCAAGTTAAAGTGAAGGAACCTGAGACTGCAGGGCGGCAAGACCAAGCGCGAATGCCCCGCATAAGCCGGCCTGCTGTCCAAGTCCCGGCGGTACGATGTATTCGTCCATGCGCTCCGCAATTTCGCCGGCGCTCACATAACCGTTCAAATTCGCTTTCACCGCTTCCCTGATGAGCGGGAACAGCTGGGACTGCTGCATGACGCCCCCTCCGAGAATGACCTTTTCCGGCGAATTTAAAAGAACGGCCCCGGTAATCGATTGCGCAATATAGTAGGCTTCCATCTCCCAAGCCGGGTGGCTCGACGGGAGCTCATGCCCTTTCACGTTCCAACGGGCCTCGATCGCCGGCCCGGACGCCATGCCTTCTAGGCAATCGCCGTGATAAGGGCATAAGCCTGCAAAATCATCCCCCGGATGCCGCCTCGTTAGCATATGCCCGCCTTCCGGATGGACCAGCCCCTGGACAAGCCTGCCTTCCAAAAAGACGCCAATGCCGATTCCTGTCCCAACCGTGTAATAGAGGCAGCTTTTTAATCCCTTGGCCGCCCCCCAGGTCGCCTCGCCAAAGGCGGCCGCGTTCACATCGGTGTTCCATCCGCAGGGAACATCGAATTCGCGCCGCAGAGTCCCCAGAAAGTTGACATTCCCCCAGCCCGGCTTTGGCGTTGTGGTGACATATCCGTAGGTCGGACTCCCGAGGCGAAGGTCGATCGGACCGAAAGATCCGATCCCTATCGCATCCACGGATTTTTCTTTGAAATAAGCAATCGCCTTACCGAGCGTAGTCTCGGGATCCTCCGTCGGAAAGCTGATGCTGTCGACGACTTCGCCGCATTCGTTTCCGACCCCGCATACAAACTTGGTTCCGCCCGCTTCGATTCCTCCAATGCGCAGCATATCGGGTTGCCCCCTTCCGTACTTAGTTCGAGCCCTTGGCGGACGGCGCCATTTCATAAACCGACAATGAAACCAGCAGAAGCCGATCATCATCAGCCGTCAGCGAAATTCCTAAAGCATCGCCTTCGGGATAAATCAGGTCGGTAATGACCGCCTGGCCGCCATTGGCAAATACTTCGACGGAGGAACGGTCCACATAAATTTGAAGATCGATCGTCGCTCCCGGAGATTGCAGCTTTGCCGCATGAACGCCTCGGAACTGCTCATGGAACTCGTGCAATCCGGACTTCGTCCGGTCTACATACACTTCTCCACGCGCTGCATCCACCCCGACTACAGTCTCTCCCTGATCGCCCTTTTTCACCTTGAATGCATAAGATGAGCCGGACGACGCGACCACTTTCATTTCATAGCTCTCCAGCCGCAAGGAAGCGAGTGCTTCTTCCGCTTCTTTCCAGAACACATTCGTCAGCTCCAGCGCCTGAACGCGGGCATACTCGAGCTCACGCACCGGCTTCTGCACCAAGGTTGCGCAGCCGTCCGCTCCGGATCGAAGCTGCAGCTCTCTTGGTACCGTCATCGCACCGCGGAATCCCTCCGTCGGAGTAAGATTGGCGTATTTCCAGTTGCTCATCCAGCCGATAAAGAGGCGTCTTCCATCCTCCGCAGGAACGTCGGACCAGGTTACACCCGCATAGTTATCGCGGCCATAATCCAGCCAACGCACCGTATGGGACGATTCATCCGGCGTGAACGTGATGCCGTCAAAGCTGCCGGTAAAATACTGGATCCGCGAGCCTTCCTTATAGGCGGGATCATCGCCGATGCTGACCAGCATCACCCACTTTTGCTTGGACGAATCTCCGTCAAGATTCAGCGCGAATAAATCCGGACACTCCCACACTCCGCCATGGAAGCCGATGCCGGCGCCAAACTCGCTTCCAAATGTCCACGATTTCAAATCGGGGGAATGGTAGATACATACCGATTGCCCGCATGCGATGACCATGACCCAGCGATTCGTGTCCTCATGCCAAAATACTTTCGGATCGCGGAAGTCGATATAAGACTCATGCTTCAATACCGGATTGCCTTCAAATTTTGTCCAGGTTCTCCCGTTGTCCTTGCTGTACGCGAGGCTCTGCGTTTGGAGGTAGAGTTCGCCCTCCTGCGGAAGATGATGCGTAAAAATAGCGACAAGTCCGGGCTCATCCCCGAAAAAACCCGTTGTATTGCGCCAATCGACCACAGCGCTCCCCGAGTAAATCATACCGTTCTCATCCGGCGCCAGCGCGATATCAAGCTCCTCCCAGACGACCAAGTCTTTGCTGACGGCGTGGCCCCAGTGCATCGGGCCCCAAGTCATCCCGTTGGGATGATGCTGAAAGAACAGATGGTATTCGCCCTTAAAATAGACCATCCCGTTCGGATCGTTCATCCACTTCTCGTTAGGCGAGAAATGATACATACCTCTATAATTGTGCTTGACCGTGGTAGACATGGTGCAGCTCTCCTTTTCTCTCCGAAATCAAATCCGTCCGACTGTCGTGCCGGAATTTGTCTCTATATATCTCAATTTAGTAGGAGGCTGCGCACTTCAACGCCTTCATCGCCGCAAGGTGCACAACCTCCGCTTAGACATCCCTTACTGCTTTGCGGCCCGATCGTAACCGGATTGTTTAATTTTAATCCACTCCTTCAGCCCCAGCCGATCAAGCTCTTTCAAATAGGCATCCCACTGCTCGTCAATCTTGCCGTTTTGGTACCATTCTGTGCGCATTCTAAGCACGTAGGCGAAGAGGTCTGTTTCGATGGTCGTCAGGCGATCCAGCTCATCGATCGAATGAAAGACGCTCGGCATCACATTTTCCGCTTTCATGTGAGGAACCATAATTTTTTTGACGATCTGCATTCTTTCTTTGGCGTCGTCCGGCAAGGTTGTATATTTGCCGTAATAGCTGTCCAGGATCGCGAGCGGACCGCCGACGCTTGTTTTCTCGCGCAGCTCTACCGGCGCCGTACCGTTCAGCGGCAAGTGCTTCAGCATCTTGTTCGAAGCGTCAAACTCGAAAATATTTTGCTGCTTGTCATCGCCATAGGTGCCCCAGTTATTCTGGACGGATTGAATCGGGTCATACATTTGATCGACCCATTTCGCCGTCGTCTCCAGGTTTTTGTTGGCGCTCGTAATCACCATTCTGCCGCGGTGGAAACCCAGGGCGTTTGTCCGGGTGACATTGGTTTCACCGCTTGGCCCGGCTACAGGAGGCATGACGTCATAGCTGTCATTGGCACCGGAGATATTGCTCTTATCCCAGGAGAAATAAAGGCCGTATTTGTGATCCTTCCCTTTAGCCAGGTAGGTGCTCCAGTCCTGCGTATACGCTTCAATATCGATAAGCCCTTCCTTATACAGCTCGTTAATGAACTTTACCGCATTCTTGTACCCTTCTTCAGCAGGGGTAAAGACGACTTTGCCCTCGTTCGTCACTACCGCGTGGTCCGGGTTCTCCCCAAGCCCGAATGCCGCGAACAGGAAGACGAGATCTTCGGCGCCCGGTTTGTTAATAAAGGACAGCGGAATTTCATCCGCCTTTCCATTGCCGTTCGGATCCTGCGTTTTAAAGGCGATCAGCACCTTTTTCAGCTCTTCCGTCGTTTTCGGCATTTGGAGTCCCAGTTTTTTTAGCCACGCCACATTGATCCAGGGAACCGCGTCGACAGCCTGAATGCGCTCCTTTCCTTCGCCGAGCTCTTCGATCCAAGGGAATGCATAAATTTTACCGTCCGGGGCCGTCATCATCGCTTTATATTCAGGCGCTTCCTCCAGCACTTTCTTTAAGTTCGGCATGTGCTTCTCAATCAGATCGTTCAGCGGGATGATGGCCCCGTCCTTCGCCAGCTTCAACAGCTCATAATCACCGTACCCCGCGTCAAAGATTGCATCGGGCAGGTCGCCGCTCGCCATCGCGAGATTTCGTTTTTCTACAAACACATCCCGGGTGAAGTTCTTCCAGTTGATGTGAACATTCGTTTTTTCCTCAAGACGCTTAAAGATTAGCTTTTCGTTCGGATCGGCCGGGGCAAGCGGAGAGCTTTGCGTCATCACATTCAGCGTGACTTTCCCGCTTGGGTCCTGCTCGGGACTGGCGGAACCGCCGCTCCCGTTATTGCTGCAGGCGGAAAGCAGGAGCGCGGAAGCAAGTACGGATGCGGATGCGGCCTTGAAGGCAGATTTCGGTTGTTTAAACTTTTTCATCCTAATGACCTCCCATTTTAAATCGCATCTATGTAATGCGGCCCTCTATTTGAGGGAACCTACCAAGACACCTTTTTCAAAATACTTTTGGAAAAACGGATACATCACGATAAGCGGCAGACTTGAGATGACGATTGCCGCATATTTAATAATCTCGGACAATCGCTTCATCTCCGCCATGGCAAGCTGATCGCCAATCATCCCCGGATCAACCTGATTCTGGATCAGAATAGAGCGGAGCACGAGCTGCAGCGGATGCAGCTTCGCATTATCGAGATAGATCATGGCGTCGAAATACGAATTCCATTGGCCGACAAAAGCGTAAAGCGCCAGTACGAAAATAATCGGTTTGGAGAGCGGCAGAACAATGCGGGCAAAAATTTTCATTTCGGAGGCGCCATCCACATTTGCCGCTTCTTTCAGCTCGTGGGGCACGCCTTTGAAGAAGGTTCGGGACAAAATAATGTTCCAAACGTTCACCGCGCCGGGAAGGAGTACCGCCCAAATGGTATCGATCATCCCCAATTTTTTGACAAGAAGATAGGTAGGCACCAGTCCTCCGCCAAAGAACAGCGTGATGAGAAAAAGCGTCATAATAAATCTGCGCCCTTTTAAGCGGCCATCCGCCAAAGCATATCCCGCAAAGATGGACACCAGGACGGTTATAGCGGCAAAAGCGGCCGAGTACACCACTGCGTTTCCAAAGCCTCGAACCATCGCCGGGTTAGTCAAAATCTTCTCGTACCCGTCCAAGGTCCAATCCGAGACATTAAAGGATAGCCCCCGGCTAAGCAGAACGGAAGGGTCCATAAAGGAGGCCACGACGATGTACAGCAGCGGCACAACCACAACCAGGACGGCCAATGTCAGGCAAACGGCGATCAGGACCAGCAAATAGCGATCCAGTCTGGAATGTTTGATGGGCATGATGGTGCTCCTTTCTTCAGTAAAGTCCTTCGCCCTCATTCAGCTTCTTGACGACAATGTTTACGGTAACGAGCAGGACGACATTGATCACCGAATTGAACAGCCCTACGGCGGCGGAATACGAATAGTCCCCTGCCTGTAATCCGATTTTGTAGACATAGGTCGGAATAATCTCCGAGGTTGGCAGATTCATAGCCGTTTGCATTAAGTAAGCCTTTTCAAATCCGATTGACATAATCCCGCCGGCAGCCAAAATGAAGACGATAGCCATAATCGGACGGACGGTTGGAAGGTCGATATGTCGAATTCGCTGGATCAGATTTGCTCCGTCAAGGCTGGCCGCATTATGCAGCTCGGGGTCAACGTTCGCCAGCGCGGCCACATAGATAATGGATGCCCAGCCGGCCCCGGTCCAAATATCGGACAAAATATAGATCCACCTAAAGTACTCGGGACGGGACATAAACATGACCGGTTCGCCCGTCATCCAGACAAGCAGTTGGTTAATGGGTCCTGTCGGCGATAGGAAAATAAACAGCATCCCGACGATGACAACGACGGAGATGAAGTTGGGCGCGTACAAAAATAATTGAATATTCTTCTTTACGCCTGCTCTGCGCACCTGATTTAACATGAGCGCCAGCAAAATCGGTACGGGAAAGCCGAGAAGAAGACCGTACACACTTAGCTTGAGTGTGTTTATGAGAATCACTTCAAAATTCGGTGCGGACAGAACCTTTTCGAAATGCTTCAATCCGACCCATTCGCTTCCCATAATCCCTTTGATCGGGCTGAAATTCTTGAACGCAATAACGGCTCCGTACATAGGACCGTACTTGAAGATCAGGGTTAATATAAGAGCCGGCGCAAGCAGTATGTAATGAAAATAATGCTTTTTCAAATAGCCAAGTGCATGGTGCATTTCTTACCCTCCGTCCCTCCTTAAAGTTTACATTTGCCAACCGTAAAGGCTTTCATCAACATCGTTCCATTCCCTCCGCTTCCCTATCCATTTACAATTTAGCACTTCATTTCGTCAGAAGTCAATACAAAATGTAAATTAATATTAGTCAATTTGATTACAAATTTGTGTGAATTTCATATGTTTTAACTTTACATTTGCACAAATCGAATCCTTGAAGATCGTTTAAGAGCTATTATTTTATGGGAATGCCGATTCAAAAGAGACGTTCTTGCCTATTCATCTGCTACTATAATCAGTTAAAAATGCATATTAATAAAAATATAGGAAATTATTAAATGCAAATTTATTTGTGCATTTGTAAACTCATGTTGCTATTTTTCACAAACTATTATAAATTGGAAGGAGATCTGTAGAGAGAAACTTGAGGTGAAATAATGACGAAGGAACGCGTGACCATACAAGACATCGCCGATGCGCTGGGCATTTCGCGCAACACCGCCTCCAAGGCGTTGAACGGAAGCAAAAGCATTCCGGAGGAGACTCGCAACAAGGTCATTAAGAAAGCGATAGAGTTAAAATATAAACAGTTTGCGTATATGGAAAGCGAAAGCAAGTTGTCCAAAAAATCGGGGAACATCGCGCTTTTAACGGAAAACCTGCCGAATACTTCCCATTTCGGGTCCGCCCTGATCAGCGGACTGGAGGAGCGGATCAGCAGCGAAGGCTATAATCTGTCCATTCACATCGTCAGAGACATTGAGCGCAGCACCTTGTCGTTGCCTAACAATTTCGATGCCGCTAATGTGGACGGGATTATTTGTATCGAGCTGTTTGATATGGAATACAGCAAGCTCATTACAGGTCTCGGTATTCCTACCCTATTTGTCGACTGCTCCGCCTCCATCTGTTATTCCGACTTTCAAGCCGATGTTCTGCTGATGGAGAATGAACACAGTACTTATCAGCTTACCAAGAGGCTTATTGACGGCGGCTACAGAAGCTTTGGTTTTATCGGAAACTACTCCCACTGCCGAAGCTTTAACGAAAGATGGACGGGCTTTAACCGGGCGCTTGCCGAAGCCAGGATCAACCTCGACCTCTCCCAATGCCTCGTCGATGATGACTGCCTTTTCTCGCGGCCCGGCTGGATGGATGAGCGAGTCAGCAAAATGAACGAGCTTCCCGCAGCTTTTGTTTGCGCCAACGATTACCTTGCCGCAAATTTTATGAAAGCGCTTCGGAACCGGAACATTCATGTCCCCCGGGATGTTGTTATTTGCGGCTTTGACAATGGGCCGGAATCTGTCCTTGTCGAGCCTCATCTGACAACCGTCCACATTTACAGCAGTGAAATGGGCATTAAAGGTGCGGAGATGCTTCTCTCCCGCATTCACGATCCCAAACAGCCTTACCAGGTTTCCCATATCTACACAAAACCTATTATCAGGGAATCTACGCCGAATATCAGTTAATCTCTTCAATTCGGAACTAGTCCTATGGTTTGCGTAGCATAGCCCTGACTGAAGATAATCTCGCAGGATGACAAGAAGCACGGAGTATAGAGACGTTACGCCAAAAGACTCGGACCCGTACTGTTAGAGAAACCGACCTCTCTTACTTTCAAGAAAGGTCGGCGTTTTTTATAATAATTAAGAGGTCCCTTTAACAAGCTGGCCGAGGGCTTCATTAATCGGAGTACCGGCGGCTCAGCAATTTTGCCACGCCTACCTCGACTGCTCCTAATCCTATATATTCAATTCAGCGAAATCCCCCATATAAAATCCCTTTATCATCTAATACTACTTCAGCCGTGTTTTCCACCCTGCAAATCGGCCATTTGCTACGTAAGGCTGGTATTTCCAAATCATTCGGTTATTCCAGCTTGGCCGTGTTTCAAAATCTGTTTTCACTCGTCTTCGAGGGCCGGAACTGGTTTCGTCAGAAAGTCGCTCCCCCGCAAAGATGTTGTCTACCGTTTTCTCAATCAGGCTTCTTTTAACTGGCGGAAGTTTCTTCACCGCTTTGCTTTGAAAATCGTTTTGCACTTCGAGTCGCTCATTTCGTCTTCGCGCACGCGTGTCTTCATCGTCGACGATTCCGTCTTAAGCCGTAACCGCAGCAAGAAAGCCGAGCTCTTAGCCCGCGTGTTCGACCATACAACCGGCCGCTTTACCAAGGGCTTCAATATTGTTCGGATTCACGGCATGAGGTGGAGTATTGAGACATTTTTCAAATTCACAAAAAGTTATCTTAAGCTCGGCACCGAGTTTCAGGGCCGTTCCTTCGACATGCTCATCAGCCATACAACGGTTGTATTCAGCCGCTACTTGGTGATGGAATTCGACCGCCGGCAGAGAACGACCCCAAGTCGTTGGGTGGTTTATTTTTCCTATTTGCCGACGAAGTGCGTGGCCTAGATTACCAAACCGCGTTGCAGCAATTGATAACGTTATTTCTTCCGATGGCTGAAGCCAAGACGATAAAGGATAAATCAACTGTTTTTTGTCAACTCCGCGAGTGGATCTCCGGTTTGCCCAGCTATATCAAAGGTTTGCTCAACCAAAAGTTGAGTTAATAACAATCGTAAGCGTCTATATTTTTGAATAAAGTAAATAAAAAGAAAGACGTACTAAAATGAAAATTGAGTACGTCTTCGCTGTATTGTAAATGTATATTTATACATTATTACGTATATTTTCAATAACCTTGCTATTTTCTCTCACGTTTCATGCGATTTTTCTCAATCATCATGCACACACCCATTTACCGAAGCGCATCTTCGCTCCCTTACCTCGCCTTCGGCACCAGCTTCTGTTCCTTGTACTGAAGCTCGAACAGTCGGTAATAGTACCCCCGCTGCGCGAGAAGCTGGTAATGGTTTCCGGTCTCGCGGACCTTGCCCTTATGCATGACGATGATCTGATCAGCATGCTGAATCGTCGACAACCGGTGGGCTACGATCAGCGTTGTCCGGCCTTCCGAAATGTTCATCAGCGCGTCCTGCACGATAAGCTCGGTCTCCGTATCGATGTTCGACGTTGCCTCGTCGAGAATGAGAATCTGCGGCCGGAACGCGATGGCGCGGGCGAACGACAGCAGCTGCCGCTGACCGAGCGATAGATTGATGCCGCGCTCGCCGAGCAGCGTCTTGTAGCCGCCGGGCAGGCCGCGGACAAATTCGTCCATATGCACCATCCGGGCCGCGGCAACGACCTGCTCATCCGTAATCTCCGGGTTGTTCAGCCGGATATTCGAAGCGATGTCTCCGGTGAACAGGAACACGTCCTGCTGGACGATACCGATGTAATGGCGCAGGTCGTCCAGCGGGATGTCGCGGATATCGATGCCGTCGAGCTTGATGCTGCCTTTTTGAATGTCGTAAAAGCGGTTGATCAATTGGATGATCGAGCTTTTGCCCGCTCCGGTCGCGCCGACAAACGCCACCGTCTGCCCCAGCTGGATCGTGAAGCTGACATCCTTCAGCACCCAATCTTCTCCGTTATAGGCGAACCATACGTTCTCGAACGCGATTTCGCCGCGGATTTCCTTCGGCAGCGGCTTCGGCTGCTCCGGGTCGACGATCGCCGGCTTCTCGCCGAGCGTCTCGAAGATGCGCTCCGCGCCGACCATCGCCGTCTGAATCTGGTTGTACTTCTCCGCCAAGCTCTGCAGCGGCTGGAAAAACTGCCGCACGTAATGCGTAAAGGCATACACCACCCCGAAGGTCAGGCCGCCGTCGATGACGCTGGCGCCGCCGTACCAGAGAAGCAGTGCGATAGCGAAATTGCCGAGGAACCCGATCGCCGGCTGGAAGATCGAGTTGATGACCGTTCCCCGCATGCCTGCCCGGTAATATTCCGTATTGTGATGATCGAACTGCTCCCACTGCCGCTCTTCGCGGATAAACAGTTGCGTAATCCGGATGCCGGACAAGTTTTCCGCCAGAAACGAATTGAGCCGCGACAGAATCACCCGCGATTTCCGCTGAGCGTCCCGGATAACCGACCGGTACCAGAACGTCAGCACGGCCAGAAACGGCAGCACCGCAAACGACAGCAGCGCCAGCTTGACGCTGAGCTGAAGCATGACGGCGACGATGCCGATCAGCACGATGACGTCTTTGATCAAGTTGACGACGACCTGCGAATACAGTTGGTTGAGCGACTCCGTATCCTGCGTGACGCGGACGACCAGCCTTCCGACGGGATTGCGGTCGAAGTAAGACATCGACATACGGCTTAAATGCTGAAACAGCTGCTGCCGGATATTGAAAATGATCGTCTGCCCCGTGTACTGCAGCAGATTGCTTTGCAGATAGCTGAGCAGCGCCGCGATGACAACCGCGCTAAGGAAAGCGGCGCCCAGCCAGAGGAATCCGGCGTAATCCTGCTTGCGGAACGCTTCCAGCGCGGCAGTGTCCAGCGGTTCGGCGGCGAACGTCTGTCCCCCGGCGCGTAGCTCGGCCTTGCCGCCCGCTTCCGCTACGGTCGCCTGCTCCGGCTGCTTGGCGATCCAGCCGGCAATGAGCCAGTCTTTGCCGTCGACCCGGACAACCTGGGCTTGCCGCATGCCAAGCTCCGGCTCGCGGGCCGCCCGTTCGGCTTCATCCGGTTCGAGCCGGACGTAGGCCCTGCCGTTCCACTCCGTCACATCTCCGTAGCTCCGAAGACGGTCGGACTGAGACGCTACCGCCGACAGCATCGGCTTGTGCAGTCCGTTGATATGGCCGTCGATCGCCACCTTAATCAGATAAGGACGCGCCAAGTCGGCGACGACGATCAGGAAGGCCAGAACGACGCAGAGCGCGATCATCCGCCAATAAGGCTTGGCGTAGGACAGCAGCTTCGTCAGCAGCTGCGTATCCTTCATCGTCTTCACGGTTTTCTCCGCGTGTATATTCATGCGCCCGCCCCTCCCCGCATCAGCCGCGAAGCGGCAGCATCCTGCTCCTGTCCGTCTTCCCGTTCGGCCTCCTGATCCAACAGCTGTTTATGATACATGTCGGCATAAATTCCGTTTACGGCCAGCAATTGCTCGTGATTGCCGCGCTCGACGATGCGGCCTTCGTCCATGACGACGATTTGGTCGGCGCTTTGCACCGACGAAATCCGGTGCCCGATAATGATCGTCGTGCGCCGGTTCATCACGGATTTGAGCCCTTCGAGGATCAAATCCTCCGTGATCGTATCGACCGCGGACAAACTGTCGTCGAAAATCAGCACCGACGGTTTCTTGATGACGGCCCTCGCGATGCTTACCCGCTGGCGCTGGCCGCCCGAAAGCGAAATACCGCGCTCGCCGAGCGCCGTATCGAACTGGTTCGGAAATTCGACGATATTTTCGTAGACTTGGGCGATTTTGGCCGCCTCGACGACCTGCTCGTCGCTGTACGGCTTCGGATCGAACCCGATGTTGTCCCGGATCGTAGACGAGAACAGAAACTGGTCCTGCGGCACGATGCCGATCTGGCCGCGCAGCGTGCGCAGCGGAATTTCGTGGATGTCATGCCCGTCGATAAACACCGTCCCTTTCGGCGGGTTGTACAGCCGGACAAGCAGATGCACCAGCGTGCTTTTGCCGCTGCCGACCCGGCCCACGATGGCGAGACTGGAGCCCTTCGGCACCTTGAGCGAAACGTTTCGCAGCGACGGCCGTTTCGCTTCCGGATAAGCGAACGTCAAATCCCGGATATCGATCTCGCCTTCGATCGTCTCAATCTCCGGCTTCGCCATCACGTCGTCCACCACGTCCGGCTGCGTATTGAAAATTTCCAGCAGCCGCAGCTCCGAAGCCTTCCCGCGCTGAAGCAAATTGACGACCCGCCCCAAGCTTTCGATCGGTCCCATGAGCAGCGACAAATAAGTATTGAAAGCGACGAATTCACCGAGCGTAATGATGTCCTTCAATACCATCATGCCGCCGAGCACGACCGAAACGAGAAAGCTGAACCCAACAATCCCGGCACTGAGGGCCCCGAATAACGAGTTCGAGCGCACGTACCGCCGGTTCATTTCGACGGCCCGCCGGTTGTCCCGGGTGAACAGCTCCCGCTCCGCTTTTTCCTGTACGAAAGCTTTCACGACCCGGATGCCTGCGGTAAACTCCTGCACGCGGCTCGTCAAATCGGAGATGGCGGATTGCATATCCGCCGACTGCTGCATGATCCGCTTGTTGAACCGGTAAGCGAGCAGGCTCAGCAGCGGCAGCGGCAGCATCGTCAGGAGCGTGAGCCAAGGATTGACCGAGCTCGTCATGGCCGCAACGGATACGACGATCAGAAACACCGCTTCCATCACGTTGAAATACCCCTGCATCGTCACCTCGCGGATGACCCCGACATCGCTGATCGCATGCGACATCAAGTCGCCGATCCGCTGATTGTTGAAATATTGCGCCGACAGCTTCTCCCAGTGGACGAACAGCTCGCCGCGCACCCGCATCTCCAGTTGACGCGACAGCCGAAACAAATAAATACGGGAGACGGACCGGAAGAAAGCGATCCCAAACCCTGCGGCAATCATCCAGACGCCGAAACGGACCGCCTGATCGTAGGTCAGCCCTCCCGCTTGGAGGCTGTCCGTAAACCGTCCGAGCAGCCAGGGAATGATCAGCTGCAGGATGGACGATATGGACAATAATGCAAAGCCCATTAGGTAAGGCAGACGGTTCCGCTTGATATGAGACCAGAATATATTGTTATTCTCCATCCGTTTTCCTCCGTCGCAATTGAAGACTATTGTAAGGGTACCGCGATCGGGAAGAAGAAGCCATGGATATGTTTATCTTAAAAAATGGACTATTTGACTTTTTGGAATTGCCAAATATGAATTTTGGGGCACCCGCCCGGCACCCATTGTTCGAGTGGCGCCCATCGCTCGGGATCGGTCCCGTTCCACGCTCCCGGTTCAGCGGCATATTCGTCCTTGCGGGTACGCACTGCCCGCATGAAACGGTATTGTTCGTCGCTAAGCCCGCTCCACAGCTCCACGAACAGCCCCGGCTGATCCGCCCCCTCGTACAGCTCCATCTGGGGGAAATCATCGCGCAGCCGCTGAGACCATGCCAAGTATTGAGGGCGATATGACGCATCAATTCGGTATTCGACAAAAACGATACACATTTTTTTCACAGCCTTTGCTTTATTTTGGACAAGAAAATGATACACTAATAGTAATGGGCTAGAGTAGACTATTGAAAAATTAGACGTTCAGGAGGTTAGTCCATGGACACCGGAACACACCTAGTGATCGGGCTCGGCCTTGCAGGCCTGGCTTATGTCGATCCGGTTGTGGCAGCAGATCCGATGGTTTCGACAGCCGTACTGATCGGAACGGTGGCCGGCTCGCAGGCACCCGATGCCGATACGCTGCTGCGGCTGAAAAGCAACGCCGTTTATATTAAAAATCACCGTGGCTTATCCCACTCGCTGCCTGCTTTGGTGCTTTGGACGGCGCTCATCTCCGGCATTCTCTGGCTTATCTTTGATGATTTGCCTATGGCGCATGTGACGATGTGGGTGTTTATCGCGGTCGCGTTTCACGTATTCACCGATTTGTTCAATACGTATGGAACCCAGGCGCTTCGGCCGATTTCCGAGCGATGGGTCTCGTGGAATATCATTCACATTTTCGATCCGATCATTTTCTCTTCTCACGTGCTTGCCATTTTTATATGGTCGGTTCATCTGATGCGTCCGGAAATTCTGTTTCCTATATTATACGCATTCATCGCCCTCTATTATATATGGCGCTCCTGGACCCATTATCGGCTCGAGTCGGGGCTGCGCCTGCAGGATTCGACTTACGAGCCCGGCGACCGGTATACGCTGATCCCGACGGTGCATCTCCATCAATGGCAGGTCGTGAAGCGGAAGCCGGACGGTTCGTTCAAGCTGGGCGAGCTCAGAAACCGCAAAATCAATTGGATCGACCGGGTTTCCTGCGCCGTCCACCCTGCCGTGGAGGCGTCCAAGACGCACCCGAACGTCGCTTGCTTCCTATACTTTACCTCCTTTGCCTGTGCCGAGCTGAAGGAGCACGCCTGGGGGTACGAGGTGCGCTGGGCCGACGTGCGCTACCGGCACCGCAAGCAGTACCCGTTCGTCGCGGTGCTGCTGCTGGACAAAAAGCTGAATCCGATCGATTCGTATGTAGGCTGGGTCAGCGATTCCCGGCTCGAAAAGAAGCTGCGGATGGGCGGCGCTTAACAGCGGGCTCATCCTCCTCTTTTTTGCTGCCACGGAAAAAAGCTCAAGGATTTCTCCTTGAGCTTATATTCATGAAGCTTTGTTCCAAAGCTTGCGGTTAGCGGACTGCGCCGCCGGAGATGGCTTGCTCGGCGATTTGGACCAAACGGCGGGTAATGTGACCACCGATTGCGCCTGTGTCGCGGGAAGCCATGTAACCGTAGTAGCCGTCTTGCGGAATTTGAATACCCAGTTCTTGAGCAACCTCAAATTTCAATTGCTCCAAAGCTTGGTTTGCTTGAGGTACAACTAATTGATTGCTGCTGCGGGATTGTCCTGCACCCATGTTCAGCACTCCTTTCAACGGGATGATGTCTTTGATGTATTTGCAAGCTTGCAAGCTTATTATGTGTCGTATGCCTGAACTTATACTCCCTTTTGAAAAAATCAATCGCAGTTTCAAATGTTATCGGAAAGGCAGGTGCGGTCTCGTCATGACCAAAGGATTAGGATTGTTTTTCGCCTTCGGAGGCACGGCGCTTCTCGCGTGCATCAGCTTCTTTATGGCTACGGGCAAGCCTTGGATGGCTGCACTGTTCGGCTTGTTGTCGGTGCTGTTTATCGGAGCCGGCTTTATCGTGAAAGCCAAACTGAGAAAACGAAACGAATAAGAGCTTGCCCGGGACGAAGGAAGGTTCGTCCGGACAAGCCCTAAGGAAAGGGCTACAAAACCACGTAGCCCATTTTTTCTTTAACCCGCTTCAGCATTTGCTCCGCTTGCGCAGCCGCCCGCTCTTGGCCTCGACGCAAAATATCGTACAGCTCGCCCGAGCTGCGGATCTCCGCATACCGCTGCTGGATCGGCTCCAAGGCGGCCACGACCGCTTCGGCCAAATCCTTCTTGAACGGCCCGTAGCCCTGCCCCTCGTACTGCGCTTCGATCTCCGCAATCGTCTTGTCCGCGCACTGGGCATAGATGCTGATCAAATTGCTGACCTCCGGCTTGGTTTGCGGGTCGAACTTCACTTCCCGCCCCGAGTCGGTCACGGCCCGGCTTATTTTTTTGCGGATCACGTCCGGGGCATCCAGCATCGCAATGTAGCTGCCGGCGTTCGGGCTGCTCTTGCTCATCTTCTTGGACGCGTCGTCCAGCGACATGATCCGTGCACCCACTTCGGGGAAGTAGCCCTTCGGAATCGTAAACGTGTCGCCGTAGCGCTGGTTGAACCGGTGCGCCAGATCGCGCGTCAGCTCCAAGTGCTGCGTCTGGTCGTCGCCGACCGGGACAAGCGCCGTATCATACAGCAAAATGTCGGCAGCCATCAGCGACGGATAAGTGAACAGACCGGCTCCGACGGATTCCTTGCCGGCGGACTTGTCTTTGAACTGCGTCATGCGTTCCAGCTCGCCCATATAGGTGAGCGTCGTCATCAGCCAGGCGAGCTCGGCATGCGCAGAAACGGTCGATTGCAGGAACACGGTCGCTACGTTCGGATCGATGCCTGCCGCCAGGTACAGCGCAGCGACAGCCTCCGACTGATCCTTCAGCTTTTCCGGCTCCTGCGGCACCGTGACGGCGTGCAGGTCCACCACCATAAAATAACAATCGTGCGTATGTTGAAGCTTCACGTAATTTTTCAATGCGCCGATATAGTTGCCGAGCGTCAGCTGACCGCTGGGCTGCATGCCGGACAATACTCTTAATTTGGACATTTCGCTGTCCGCCTCCTTTTCTTATCTCGCCTGTAAGCATCCCGAAATACAAAAAGGCCTCCCGCCGCAAGGGACGAGAGACCGTGGTGCCACCCTAATTTACCCAACCGTGCTATCCAAGACAGACACCTCGGGCCTTCAGCCTCCTGTAACGGGGAGGAAACCGGATCGGCCTACCGGCGCGCAACGCTGACTAAGCTTCCCCGGGCCCGGGTGTATCTGCGCACGTTCAACCTTCAGCTCAGGGACCCATTCGTTCGGCCGCCGCCCGCCGGTTCGCACCACCCACCGGCTCTCTGCAGAGCTTGCCTGCCGCCTACTTATTCCCGTCATCGCTCTTATTAGACGTCATTGTACCTAAACGCCCTCCCCCTTGTCAACCTCGGAATCGGAACAGGAGCGTACAACTGCCGCAGCCATGCGCTTTTCCGGCCTTCACAAACTCTAAAATCTTGTCCTATGTACGAAGCGGAAAGCATACTATATAATAATAATTACGAACAAGAAGGAGACATGCCCCTTGCAAACAATCGTCCAACGGTGGGTCACGAACATTCTCGCCGTCTTATGCATTCTGATGCTGGTTCTTATTTATACGCAAAAGCAACCGCCGGACTTGTCCTTTGTAAGCAGCGCGGGCGTGCAAAATTTCAAGACGCTGTTCATCAGTATTATCCTCGAAGCGCTGCCGTTCGTCCTGCTCGGCGTGCTCGTGTCCGCCCTGCTGCAAATGTTCGTTTCCGAGCAGACCATCCGCCGGCTGACGCCCAAAAATCCGGTGCTCGGCATCCTGTTCGCCTGCGTTGTCGGGATCATTTTTCCGCTGTGCGAGTGCGGCATGGTGCCCGTTATCCGCCGGCTGGTGCTGAAGGGAATGCCGGTCTATGTGGCCGTCGTCTTCATCCTCGCCGGTCCGATCATCAATCCCGTGGTGTACGCGGCGACCTTCATGGCGTTCCGCTCGCGTCCGGAGATCGCCTATTCCCGGATGGCGCTCGCCTTCGTCGTTGCGGCGGCGATCGGCCTTATCGTATACCGGTTCGTGAAGCGCAATCCGATCCGCGGGGCGGCAACCGGTCTTGGCGCAAACGGATACGGCGCTCCTCAAGGCGGGCATGAGCCCCGGCATAGCGCGCATGAGCACGAGCATAAACATAAGCATGACCACAGCCATGATCATGTCCATCGCGAGCATACGGATGCCCGCAGCCAAGCGCATCATGATCATGCACAAGATCATATGCACTTCCATAGCCACACGCATCATGGTCATGCGCACGACCACACGCATCACGACCATACGCACAACCACGGGCATGGACGCAGCCGCGCCGGCCGTTTGCTCGGCGTGCTCGGACACGCCTCGGACGAGTTTTTCGATATGGGCAAATATTTGATTTTCGGCGCGTTTCTGACCGCACTCATTCAAACGCTCGTCGCGCGCGAAAGTCTCGTGTCGATCGGCCAAGGAGATTTTACCTCCCATCTGTTCATGATGGGGCTGGGGTACGTTCTGTCGCTCTGCTCCACCTCGGATGCTTTCGTCGCTTCGTCGTTTTCCGCAACCTTCTCGACCGGCTCGCTGCTGACGTTTCTCGTCTTCGGCCCGATGCTCGATTTAAAAAGCACGCTGATGCTGCTGTCGGCCTTCCGCGCCCGCTTCGTGCTCCTGCTGTCCGCACTGGTGGTTATGGTCGTGCTCGCCGCATCGCTGCTGTACGAACGGATTTTTTTCATGTAAGCTGACACCCAACTGCAAAAAGGAGTGTGTGCCGTGAATTCCCGGGTCCTTGCCCTGCATCATGCTTTGAAAACCGCTATTCTGCTCGGCTTTGCCGTCTACATCGCCTATCTGGTCAAAACCGACGCCATTTTGCTGTACATAGCACCCCGTATGGTCGACTACGTCAAATGGTCGGCCGTCGCCCTGTATGCCGTCGCCGCCTATCAGCTCTACTTGACGCTTCGCGCCTGGCGCGGCCGGGGCGCCGCCGTCTGCGATTGCGACCATGATCACACTCCGTCGCGGTCGCTGTTCAAGAACATCGTCGTGTACGGGTTGTTTTTCTTCCCGCTGCTGCTGGGCTTTCTGCTTCCGGACAGCACGATGGGCAGCAGTCTTGCCGCCAAGAAAGGAATGAACCTCAGCAGCGCAAGCTCGGTCAAAAAAGACAGCGAAGCCACCGCAGGAAGCGGTGCGGAGAATGGAACCGGAAGCGCCCCGGCACCGACTCCCGCTGGAACGGATGCAGCCCCCGCTGCTCCAAACGCTCAAACACCCGGGGCCCAAGCGGCAGCGCCTGCGGACGGGGAACTTTTTCCCGCGGATAAATTTACCCAGCAGTACGCCAAGTATGCGAAGCAGCTCTATAAATCCGATTTGATTACGGTGAAAGAAGAATTGTTCATCGAGACGCTGACATCCGTCGATCTGTATCTCGACCGGTTCGTCGGCAAAAAGCTGCAGCTCACCGGCTTCGTTTACCGGCAGGAAGAGATGAAGAGCAACCAATTCGTCGTGGCGCGCTTCTCCATCCAATGCTGCTCCGCGGATGCCGCCCCGTTCGGGGTGCTGGCCGAATACGACCGGGCCAATACGCTCGCGGACGACAGCTGGGTCACGGTCACCGGCACGATTCAAAAAACGAAGCTGAACGATACCGACATCATGGTGCTGAAGGTGGAGAAAATCGCCAAAGCCGAGCCGGCCAAAGCGCCGTACGTATACCCGAACTTCGATTTCGGCGCCTGATCCCGACGATTTTCCCGGGGTGACAGTCCCCGGCTCCTCTGGTACAATGGAAGCGATTTACGATCGGATTATTTTACCGGGCAAAGGAGATCTTACAGAATGATCATTAAGCAAATCGACTGGCAGGGAACGCCGGCCTACACGCTCGAAAACGACCACCTGATCGTCAGCATTTGTCCAGCCGTCGGCAACAACGTCTACAGCATTTGGGACAAAACGCTGGAGCGCGAAATGCTTCGCGTCCCGGCCTCTCCGGCCGCAATGGCCGCCGAGCCGGTGCAGTACGGCACGCCGATTCTGATGCCGCCGAACCGCATTCGCGAAGGCCGCTTCACGTTCGAGGGCCGCAGCTACCAATTTGAGATCAACAACGTGCAGGGCAATCATATTCATGGCATGATCAAAAGCCAGCCCTGGACGGTTCTTGCAACCGGCGAAAAGGACGGGGCTCTTTACATCACGTCCGTTTTTCGTCTGGCCGACGATGCACACGTGCAGCACCAGTTCCCGCACGAGCTCGAGCTTGAAGTGACATACGTGCTGCAGGGGACCACGCTCCGTCACCTGCTGAAAGCAACCAACCGCGGCGAAACGTCCGCTCCGTTCGGCTACGGGCTGCATACGTGGTTTTTGCTCGACGGCGAGCCGGAGAACTGGACGCTGCAGCTGCCCGCGATCGGCTTCTGGGAACTGGACGAAACGAACGTTCCTCTCGGCCATATCGCGCCACTCGGCGACAAGTACGGGAAGCTGCCCGAAGGCGACGTGCTGAAAGGCTACGACATGGACACCGTGTTCCAAATCGGGGACTACCCTTGCCTTGCCGTGCTGTCCGGCCCTAAGGCGGATATCCGTTACAGCGGTTCCGAGCTGTTCAAGCAATGGGTCATTTATACGAAGGGCGAAGCCCGGGATTTCATCTGCCTGGAGCCTTACACTTGGGTCACCAACGCGCCGAATATCGATCAGCCGGCCGAGGTAACGGGCTTCCGCGCCATCGAGCCGGGAGGATCGCTGGAGCTGGAAGTAAAGCTTGAGGTAGCTTACAAATAACTTGCTTATCAAACGGCAAAAAGGCTCGCGGGCAGCCCGGAACGAAACCGGACGACGCGGGCCTTTTCCAATGATCAAACCAGGCGGGTCTATAATTCCAAGTCCGTAAGCAAATAGTAACTAATAGCATGGACAATGCAATCCGGAGGACCCGCCCGATGACCAAACGATATTGCCGTTATGCCGTTCTACTGATTGTGCTGCTCTCGGGGGCATGCGCCTCTCCTGCGGCCGACCGACCCGCGCCTTCGGGGCCTTCTCCAACCGGCCTCCGGACGGGGACCGGTACCAAAGCGCCCCCTGCGCCTGCTCCTCCCCCGCTGCCATCATCCGAACCGGCTGCCCCTGCGGAACGCCGGGTTACCTTGGCCGCCGCCGGCGACGTGCTCATTCACCGTACGATCTACGAGGACGCACGTACGCGGCTTGGCTACGATTTCCGGCCGATCTTTGAGGCGGTGCGGCGGGATTTGGAGGGGGCCGACGTCACGTTCGCCAATCAGGAAAGCATGACCGGCGGCACGGGGCTCGGGCTGTCCGATTACCCGGCCTTTAACAGTCCGTTCGAGGCAGCCGACGCTCTTCGTGACGCAGGGGTCGATATCGTCTCGATGGCCAATAACCATACGCTTGACCGCGGAGAACAGGCGGTGCGTCTGGCGATCCGGCATTGGAAACGGCTTGGAGTCGAATATGCAGGCGCGAGCGAAGACGAGGCGGACCGCAAGCGTCTCCGGATCGTGGAGCGCAACGGGCTGAAGCTTGCTTTCGTCGCTTGGACTTACGGAACGAATGGGATTCCCCGGCCTTCGGGCAAGCCTTATTTGGTGCATTTGCTCGAACAAGAGCAGGCCTTCCAGCAAGAAATCGCCGAGGCGAAAAAACAAGCCGACGCCGTCGTAGCAAGCCTTCATTTCGGAACCGAATATGCCCGGCTTCCGTCGGAGCAGCAGCGAAAATGGGCCCGCCTGGCCGCAGCCGCCGGTGCCGACGTGATCCTCGGCCATCATCCGCACGTGCTCCAGCCGCCGGAATGGATCGATAACGGAAGCGGCGGGAGGACGCTTGTCGCTTACTCCCTCGGCAACTTTCTGGCTGCGCAAAAAAAGCCCCATCCGTATGTACGGATCGGCGGCATTTTGAAGGCGGAGCTTCGGAAGCCAAGCGGAGCGGCCGGCGGCAAAGCGTCGGTCATGATCGGCGGAGTCCGCTTTCTGCCGACCTATGTCCGGTTTCAGAACTGGCGGGGATATCGGGTCATTCCGTTAAGCCAAGCTTCCGGTGCAGAGCTGCCCGGCGTGCGCGGCATCCGGGAGGAGATCGCAAGCCATATGCGGCGGTGGGTCCCGGACCTGCTCGTCGATTAAGCGGAAGAAGAAGGACAAGGCTGAGCCGCCGATTCGGGCATCAGCCTTTTTCTCCTTTACAAGTCCAAAACAGACACCTGCCCCGTTCTTCTTCGTACGATATATAAAAAGAACGAAGAAAGGCAGGTGGACAGATGAGCATCAGCAAATCCGATTGGTTCGACGGAATTACCAAATTATTGACCGAGGACAAAGCGATGAAGACCATGTTCAGCGACATGGAAAAACTGCAAAAAGAAATGACGGCCTTAATGAAGCAGATGGAAGCGCTCAAGAAGCCGAAAAATAACGATTAACCCCGGGCAAGCTGCCGCTTTACCGTTTCGACGGTATTCTTGAAATACGGCCGGTAATCCAAATGCTCGACAAAACGCAAAAACGTCTCCCCGATCTCCCTTACCTGCTTGGCGTAAGCCAACCGATCGATATCATACGTGCCCAATTGGCGGGGGGCTCTCCCTTCCCGCTCCTCTACTTCAATCAACTGCAACCGGCCGTCCGTCTTGTGCCGTACGATAAACGAGAACGCCCGGCATTCCGGATCGCCGCAGCCGCAGCAGAAGAACGGAATGCGCTGCCACTCGTCCGCCGGCGCCCACCGAAACGGCTCCACATCCTCATGGACGCTGAGCAGCAGCGCCGGAAGCCCTACGTCGATGCACAGCGGTTCGTCGATCAGCGACTCGCCGTCAATCTCCAGTTTAACGTCGGCATGTACGATTTGCAGGTCCGCATCAAAGGACCAATTGCTGCACTTTAGCAAAAATCCCAAGACAATCCCTCCCCGACCCGGTGGTCATATTTACCAATTTTCAGTCCGTGTATATTCTTTCGCGTGGAACATACTACCTAGTGAACGGAGGTGATATCGATGGGCGCAGGACAATCCCGCAGCAGCAACCAATTGGTCGTACCTCAAGCGAACCAAGCTTTGGATCAGCTGAAGTATGAAATTGCTCAAGAGCTGGGCATTCAGATTCCTCAAGACGGTTACTATGGCTTCATGGCAACCCGTGACACTGGAGCAATCGGGGGCCACATCACTCGTCGTCTGGTTCAAATCGCCGAGCAGCAGCTGGCAGGCAAGTTCACAAGATAATGCACGACCTCAATACTTAACCGGGCGGCTCCTTTGGGACCGCCTTTTTCCGTTGCCATTCATTATAACAAAACTATCATTTGCTTTCTATTTGCCACTTTAGCTATGACTTAAGTATAATTGAAGCATAGTCCCTCAAAAGGAGGATTGCTTTTGGCTCTCCGGTTCGGGAGAAGCCGTTTGCCTGAATTGCTGGCTCAGACAAACAGGACACAGGCAGATCTAGCAAAGCATTTGGGAGTTACTGAATCTTACATTTCACAAGTCATCAAAGGGAAAAGCAAGCTATCCGTTCTCAAGATGAAGATGGCGGCGGATTACCTCAATTGTTATATGGATGATCTTTTTGAATGGGAATGGGAGACAGGTAAACGGTAAAGAGCAAATTAGCTTTGCTCATTCTCCGGCCACAAACTTAAGCTATAGCTTAAGTCGAGCCGAAAACGGTAACAATGTCCGAGATCAATAAGCTGCTTGCAGACATACTGAAAGAAATAGAACAGCTTAGAATAGGGCTCAATGCCCTATCCCGGAACAAGACATCCTTGGTAGATCCCGAAGTAATCGAAGCCAGTAAAAAATTGGACGATGCCTTGAACGAATACGCCCGCCTGTCCAGCAAATGGCAAGATCCCCCCACCGGCCAGAATTAGTGGGGGGAACGTTTCTATGGTTATAGCCTGCATTTCGCCTGCGCAACGTTCATCGGGCGGCCTCACCTGTCAGACATTAATCGCATAGAGCCGGACTTCCTCGTCCGTGCCCGCATAAGGGATCACGCCTTCAAAACGCAATCCCAGCTTTTCCAACAGCTTGGCCGACGAATGATTATCTTGAGAGGTAATCGCCACGATGCGTTTTAGCCCCAGTTCGGATTGGGCATAAGCCATTGCGGCGGAAGCGGCCTCGAAGGCGTACCCTTTTCCCCGGAATTCGGGAAGAAAAGCATATCCGATATCCACGTCCTCTAAGAAATCCCGTTTTGCAAATCCGCAGATGCCGATCGGCGTGCCCTCATCTTTCAATGCAGTCAAGTAAAATCCGAACCCCAAACGGGCATACATGTCCAGCGGTACTTTTCGAATAAAGCTCCGCGCGTCATCTAACGTTCTCACGCCTTTATCGCCAATGTACCGGATCCAGGAAGGATCGTTCATCAGTTCCAGAATAAACGCCGCATCCTCTATGGTCTGGTGGCGAAGGAGCAGCCGGTCGGTTTCGAGCACGATCATAATCGATTTTCCCCTTTCCTTCATTCGCAAAAACACACACCGCAGCGCTTAACGAGGTGTGTCATCAGGCGGATTAGGCTTGTTATTCTTCTTGTCCTGAATATACGCTCCGAAATCCAAAAAGTTCCATACGACCCCCCTCTTAAAATTCGAAGAAGAACCATTCGTGTCCTAGAGGAAGCTTTTCTCGAAATGATATCCTTATCAAAAAAACCTCCCGATCAAGCGATCGAGGGAGGCTGTAAGTTATATCGAACAATTAGAGCATCAGAAGGATTAAATTTAGTTGAAACACAAAACAATTAAGAAAGTTACAATTGGGATAAAAGGTAAACCTTGGTATGAGTGCAGTAAGCTTGGTCAATCAAAAATCACGCTTGTTTTTATTGGACTCGCCAATCAAATTCGCCATATTATAATTCGATTCGAAGGTCACGCTGGTGCAAAGCAAGTCTTGGCGCATCGCGAATTCAAACTGAATCTCTCCGTGCGTCCAACGTTTCAGCTTCAACGATTCCAGAGCGGTCTGGCGGAATGAAAGCTGCTGGCTTTCGGACAAGCCGCGCTCTGCCATCTTGATCTCCGTACCCTTGCTCTCCAGAGGAAAATGCCGGATGCCGAACTTCCCGACCATGTTATTTCGAATCTGGACGAAAACCGTCCCCGAGGTAAGCTGAGCCAGCTCCTCTCTCAATTCCCGAAACACCAAATCCAACTGTCTGGCTAAAGGCAATTGTTCTAAAATCACAGAATTCCTCCTTTCAAGTAGTATAATTGGAATATTATGTATATCTGAGGCTCTAGACCCATTATAGGACAATATAACCACGTTGACAACAAATTTTTTTCATAAAATACACAATAATTCAACAAAATTTTACATTACAAGACGCCATAAAATTGACATCGTTTCCATTCCGGCTAACAAACGGCTCCCTCTTTGGAAAAGTATGGACCCGGCGTTCTCACAGGTGGTATAATTACCCATACAATCAGGGCGATGACGTAAGCATTTTATCCTATACCTTCAAAGGAGTCGTTAATTTATGAACTGGTTTCTGGGTCTTTCGTTCAAGAGGAAGCTGCAAATCGGCTGCTACACCCTCGTTGTCGTCTATTCCGCCGCCATGCTTCTGCTTATGTTCGAATCCTCCTTAAGTCCCATTCTCGGGTTCGTGTTTCTGGCTGCGATGGCAGGACTCAGCTATCCTTTTATACGCTGGTTGGAGAGAGCGCTTACAGAACCGATTAGCGACATCTCCCGTGCCGCCCTGAGCATCTCCAAAGGCGATTTCTCGCAAAAGATCCACATCCGCTCCGACGATGCCCTTGGCGAGCTGGGGACGGCCTTTAACCGTATGACGGAGAAGCTTCGCGAGCTTCTGCAGGAAACGGGACGGGCCTCGAAGCATGTTTTCGACTCCAGCCGGGATATTTATTTTAAGAACGAAAAGATGAAGACGGTGCTGGAGGAAGCGTCTGTCGCCGCCGGAGAGCTTGCGGCCGGAGCCAATCAGATCTCGGAAGAGATCGGCGGCGTCTCCTCGGCGACGAAGGATATCGAGCAGCGGGTAACCGAATATACGGAATCGACCCGGGAGATGAACTCGCGGGCCAGACAAATGATGGCGCTGGTGAACAAAGGGCTTCAATCGGTCGAAACCCAGAGCGAAGGCATGCGCAAAAATGTCGTTGCGACGGCCAACGTATCCCAAACGATCGATTCGCTCGCCCGGCAGACCGGCAGCATCTCGCAAATGAACCGAGCCATCTCGGATATTGCCGAACAAACGAATCTGCTGTCGCTGAACGCTTCCATCGAAGCGGCGCGGGCCGGCGAGCACGGCAAAGGCTTTGCCGTCGTCGCCCAGGAGGTCCGTAAGCTGGCGGAGGAAGCCACCGCCTCGACCAAAGAGGTGTTCGTCCTTGTTCGCAGTATCGAACAAGGCATACAGCATGCGCTTGCGTCCATGGCCGAAAACGAGCAAATCGTCGCGGAGCAGACGAAGCTTATTGGCGACACGGAACGGGTCTTCGCGGAAATCGTCGGCAGCGTCCGGTTCATCTCCGAGCAAATCGCCGCTTTCGCCGACGGGACGGAGCAAATGCTGGCCGGAGCCAGGCGCATTTCCGCTACGATGGAAAATATTTCGGCCATTACGCAGCAGTCCGCCGCCGGGACCGAGGAAGTATCCGCCTCGATGATCGATCAAATTTCGGCCGTCCAGGCGATCGTGGCTCAGTCGGAGGAAATGACGAAGCTGGTGACGAAGCTCCAGCAGACGATGAGTATCTTTAAATTATAGGGTTAAGCGGGGCTTTTTGTGCCGGGGTGATCATTGGCCTGCGCTGGAAATGAGGGATAAACAGGTCCGCCTCCGGCCGCTGTTGATATCGCGTATTTCAATTTTAGATTAAAGGTATTGACCCGATATCAAAGGGGGCACGTAAACTCTCCGGCGGACCCGTTTATCCAATTCTTCAGCTCAAGGGACCCTATTAATAACAAACCCCGCCTAAAATAGGCGGGGCTAAAAACTACTCCGTCAAGCGCAGGAACTCGTTGACGTCGGCGATGGAGACGTCCATCGCCTGCTGCCAGAAATCCGGCTTGCGGAGGTCGATGCCGAGATGCTTGCTCGCCAAGTCCTCGACCGTCATCCGCCCAGTATCCCGGAGCAGCGCGATGTACTGATCTTCGAACGCTGCACCCCGGCGGAGCGCTTCGGCGTACAGACCGGTGCTGAACATGTAGCCGAAGGTGTACGGGAAATTGTAGAACGGCACATCCGTTAAGTAAAAATGCATTTTGGACGCCCAGAAGTGCGGATGGTACTCGGCTAGCGTATTCCGGTACGCTTTTTTCTGAGCGGCCTCCATCAATTCGTTCAAGCGCTCGATGCTCACGAGCCCGTGGCGGCGCGCCTCGTAAAAGTCCGTTTCGAACAAGAACCGGGCATGAATGTTCATATAGAAAGCGACCGAGCGCTGAATTTTGTCCTCCAGCAGCGTTAAGCGTTCTTCGTCGGTGGCCGCCCCCTTCACCGCCGCATCGGAGACGACCATCTCGGCGAACGTGGAAGCCGTCTCGGCAACGTTCATGGCATACTCCTGAGCAAGGGCCGGCAGATCGTTCATCACATGCTGATGATACGCGTGCCCGAGCTCATGCGCAAGCGTCGATACATTCGATGCGGTGCCCGCATAGGTCATAAAAATACGGGTCTCTTCAGAGATCGGAAACGACGTGCAGAATCCGCCGGGACGCTTGCCTGCGCGGTCCTCCGCTTCGATCCAGCCATTCTCGAACGCCATGACGGCGAATTCGGCCATCTTCGGGCTGAAGCGGCGGAACTGCTCTACGATGAGCTGCGCGCCTTGGTCGTAGCTGAACGTCGTATTGCCATTGCCGACCGGCGCATCGACATCGTGCCATGCCAATTTCTCGACGCCCAGCAGCTTGGCTTTTCGCTCCAGATAACGGACGAACACGTCTTTGCCCTGCTCAATCACGCCCCACATCGCATCCAGCGTTTCCTTCGACATCCGGTTGATGGCCAGCGGCTCCCGATGAATCTCATCCCAGCCCCGGCGCTCATACAGCTTAAGCCGGAAGCCGCCCAGGTGATTGAGCGCGTCGGCGCAGTAATCGGCATGCTTCGCCCATTCCCGCTCCCACAGCTCGAATACCCGCTGCCGTACGCTGCGGTCCGGGCTGTACATTTTGTTGGCGGCCTGTCCCGCCGAAAGCTCCGTAACGGTCCCGTTTTCTTCGAACGGGATGCTGAACTTGCTCACGGTCGTGTTGTACAGCTCGCCCCAACCGTGGTACCCGTCCACGGCAAGGTCATGGATGAGCGCCTCCTGCTCCGGGGGCAGCTTCTCCGAAGCGAGCCGGCGCCGCTCTTCTAGCGGGTAAGCGATTTCACTAAGCTCCGCTTGAGCAAGCAAGCCTTGCCATGCCGGTTCGGGAATACGCCGCAGGAAATCGTCGAACCGCGTCAAGGCGGAGGCGAAAGCGGCTTGAATCGACTTCACCTGCCCGGTGAGCTGGACGGCGCGCTTGTCGTTTTGATTTTCCGCCGTCAGGCAGCTGGTGAACGATTCCGCTTCGCGTATTTTCAATAAGGCCGTTTGCACCAGCACGATCATGGGGAGCAGCGATGCCGATTGCTCTGCCGTTTCCGGTACGGCCAGCCCGCTTAACGTCTCGTCCAGCTCGGCAATGTTCGATTGCAGCTCTTTCAAAAATTGAATAAAAGCATCAGACCCGCTGCCTCCCGGAAAAAAACGCTCCAAATTCCAAGTTTGCGGCAAAGGATTACGCATGGCTAAACACCTTCCTTATTTATACATTATGTATCTCTTTCCATTAAACCACAATTTAGAGCAAAACCAAAATGCCGCGACTCCATTTTTTGGTTGAATTTTAGGTCTCGGATATGATTAAATGGAGACTGTAGATCTATAGACTGGAGGGACTGCGAATGAGACCTTTGCAGATTTCACCCGAGACGGCGCAGAAACTCGCGAAGGAATTGAACGTTCCGATCGAACACCTGATGCATATGCCTCAGCATATTCTTCTGCAGAAGCTGGCCGAGCTTGCCGAAAAGGCGAAGGACAATTCCACCGCCCCGGCACCGGATAAAGATTCCGGCGATTCCGGTCGGGAGTAAACCTATGATTCCATTTGAAAATACATGGCCCTATGAACGGATCGGACAAGACGTGTATGTGCAAAGCTGCCCCTTTTGCCACGCTGCCAATGTTTTGCTGCCGCTCAAACCTAAAGACCTCTCGGAACTTCGCGAAGGCGTCAAAAAACTGCTCGTCTTCCCCTGCTGCCGAAATAAAGAGACTCTGGTCGATGCCGACCAAGATTATTTGCTTGCGGGCCGTCCGCTGCGCCGATACGGCAAAGAGTAAGCGTTCCCGCCTTCCCAGGAGACATCTTCATGGATTTCACTGCGCTTACGCATGCTTGTACCTTGATAGCTCTCAGCTATATGGCTCTTAAGATACGCAATCTGCTGGTTATCGAACGCTTACAAGCATTAGCCGTGCCTTTGCTGACGGGATTCGCCAGCATCGTTATGATGCTCTTGCCCTTGCCGGGGGAATCCCTGTTCAGCGACTTGAAATTCGCGCCGATCGTCATGGCCGGCCTTCGCTTCGGCTGGGTCTCCTCTCTGCTGTCCACCTTGCTTCCCGCGGGGTACTTGCTGCTGGAGCACAAGCCGAACTGGGGCATTGAAGCGGTTCAAGGGCTTCTGCTGCCCGCCATCATCAGCTCGCTGTTTCATCGGAAAGAATACGATTCCGGCTATTCTTTCATCCGGCTTACCGACGGGTGGAGCGTCTGCGCGATTCTCACCGTGGCACGCCTGGCTTCACATGTCCAACTGGAGACGGCCGAAACCTCGCTGTTCTGGCTGTCGCAGCTGCTGATGCTCGTCTTCTCGGGGCTAGCGATCATGGCCTTGATCTATATGTTCAACGATGAGAACAAAATCTGGATGATGCAAAGGAAGCTGGAGCTGGAAGCGAAGCAGGACAGCTTGACCCGGCTGCCGAATCTGCGCGGCTTTATGGATATCGCCAAGCGGACCGTCCGCAGCCGGCGCATCGCCATCATGATGGTCGATATCGACAATTTCAAGCGGTACAACGATACGTTCGGACATCTGCACGGAGATCAGCTTCTTCGGGAGGCCGGACAGCTGCTGAAAACGGCCGTCCATGAGCAGGACTACATCGCCAGATACGGCGGCGAAGAATTCATTGTCTTGAGCCATATGACAGACGAAGCCCAGCTGTCGCACTATGCGGACTGGATGCGGCGGACCATCGAAGATCACCGCTTTTACGGGGATGCCGTAGCCGGAACGACGATTTCCATCGGCATCTCCATCTCCCGCATGCCGGGAGACGAGCTCCGCCGGCTCATCGCCGAAGCGGACCAGGCGCTGTACGTCTCCAAGCAATCGGGCAAAAACCGCTTTACGTTCTATCGGGCGGATCAAATGCGGCAAAAAAACGCTTGAAGCGTTCTCGGATCGATGCCGGGAAGCTTGAAGCGTTTTTGAGTTGAGGGCGTTAGGTCGATTCCTGGGCCTCGGGTTCGAGAACGACCGAATCCGCCAGCATATCCTCACGGGTCACGGCCCATTGCTCGCGGCATGCCCGGATCATGCCCGCATCCATGATGCGCTTGTCGTTAATGACGCGCGAGAACCATTTGACCGCTTGGTTATACTGCTTCAGCCGACGGCTGAGCTCTCCCATCAGGTACATCAGACGGGCATTGTTCATCTCCGCCGCTTCCGTTTCGAACGCCCGCGTATACTCGTCCAGCGCATGCTGCAAAAACCGGGTTTCCTGCGCTTGGTCGTTCCGATAGCGGTAAAGCCAGGCGATATGGTGCAGCAGCCCTGCGGTAATGCGTCCTTTGTCATTGACCGTCTGGGCCGTGACAAGCGCAAGCTTGTAGGCGTAGAGCGCATCCTCCCACGTCCGTTCGCCCCCGTAGTCCTTGTACGTCCAATGGTCGGCGATCTTTTCGCGGAATGCCGTTTTTTGCGCGGGCGTCAGCCGGTCCTTGGAATTCTCCGTCCCTGCAAACCCGCAGTGGGGGCAGATACGCACGACATAGAAATCGGGATTAATGTCCTTATAATGAACGCAGAAATCGGTGTCGGTGCCGGACGCCTTCTTGAAGCTCGGGCGAACGCGGGACGTTTGAAATACGGCGTCGCAGTGATGACATCTGACGCTGACTTGAAATAAAGGTTCGACCACGGAACACACTTCCTTCGATCAGCTTCGTTATCTGGTTTCGATAAGCTTCGTTAGCCGTTGCTGTTGATAAAATGATACGCCGGGCCCTTCAGCCGCTCCAGTACGGCAAGCCGAAGCTCCCGGTCCATTCCCGTTTCTTCCAGCGCCTCCGCCATACAGCCGAGCCAGGCGTCCGCGCGCTCCGGCGTGATCGGGAACGGCAAATGTCTTGCACGCATCATCGGGTGTCCGTACTGCGCGGAATACAGCGGCGGTCCGCCGAAAAACTGCGTCAGGAACAAATACTGCTTTTCCATGACCGGCGTAATGTCTTCCGGGAACAGCGGCCCCAGCAGCGGATGCGCCTGCACCTTCGGGTAGAAAGCCTCCACAATGCTGCGGATGGCCGCCTCCCCACCGATCGCTTCGTAAAAAGTCAACTCCCGTTCTCCCCGGGTCATGCGGTTCATCTCCTAACGAAAAAAGATGCTAAGCTGCCTTGCATCTTAGCATCGTTATTTTGTAAAACGCTTTATACATCCTCTTCGCCCGACGTCATCAACGTCTCCCTAATGACATACACAAAAGCGCATACGAGAATTCCAGCAATGATACCCATCATCTGAAATCACTCCCATTCTCATATTGGTACTATTGTACCATACATAACTCGAAAATTCAGCCTTTTTCTGACGGCCCGGCAATATTTTCGCCCCTGTGCCCGCGCGTCTGCGAGGCATGTCTCCCCGCTGCGGCTCATATATCAGAATGACAGGCCTTTCTCGAAAGGAAGTGATCCCTTTGCTTGGCAAACGCATATCCGTCCATATCGCCGCATCGCTCGCCCTCCTGTTGGCCTGCTTGATGCTCGCTTTCCCCGCGGAGGCATTTCAAGCCTCGCTGAAAGGATTGTCCATCTGGTGGGACGTGCTGTTTCCGGCGCTGTTCCCGTTTTTCGTCATTGCCGAAATTATGCTCGGGCTGGGCATCGTGCATTTTTTCGGCATGCTGCTCGATCCGATGATGCGGCCCGTATTCCGCATTCCCGGCATCGGGGGCTTCGTCATGGCTATGGGCTTCGCCTCCGGCTACCCGATCGGCGCGCGCCTGACGTCGCAGCTCTGGACGCAGCGGCTCGTCAGCCGGGAGGAAGGCGAACGGCTGGTCGCTTTTACGACATCATCCGACCCGATCTTTCTGATCGGCGCCGTAGCCGTCGGCTTTTTTCACGATGCCGCGCTTGCGGGCGTGCTGGCCGCAGCGCATTACGGCTCGGCTCTGCTGATCGGCCTCCTGATGCGGTTTCACGGCAGACCCGGGGAGGACGCCGGCCAACACCGCCAGCCGGCATTTATGGCTCTCCCGGAAGCCACCCCCGACCAGCCGCTGTGGCGCCGCGCTTTCGAAGCCATGCATCATGCCCGGATGAAAGATGGCCGGACGCTGGGTACGATGCTGCAGCAGGCGCTCGCCTCGGGGCTGCAGATGATATTCGTGATCGGCGGACTCGTCGTCTTCTTCTCCGTCGTCATGGAAGTGATGGCTTCCGCGCAGGTGATGAGCTTGTTCTACGCGGCCATCGAATCGGTGCTGGGCATCTTCGGACTGCCGCTGCCGCTCGCCGAAGCGGTAGCGAGCGGCTTCTTCGAGGTGACGCTTGGGGCGAAAGCCGCCGGTGCGGCAGCCGGCGTTCCGCTGATGTATCAGGTAGCGATCGCCGCCTGGGTGCTGTCCTGGGCGGGTCTTTCGGTCCATGCGCAAATTATCAGCCTGCTGCACCATACGAACCTGCGCTATGCGCCGTTCGCCTTGGCCCGGTTCGTCCACGGCCTGCTGGCGGCAGGGCTTGTCATCGTCCTGTGGGGGCCGCTTGCCCCTTATCATGCCGCGCTGGCCGCCTTTTTTCCCGAGCCGGATGTGACCCGACCTCTGTCGACGCTGGCGCAGCATACGCTCCCGGCGGCAGGGCTTACGTTCGCTGCGGCGCTGGGCGCTTCGCTGCTCGTGTCGTTCTGCTTTCTCATAGGCAAAAGATGTATGAAGCGGATTCGATCATAAGATACTACTAGGAGCTAACAGAAGCGTATCCGGTTCCCTCTGCTTCCGCAGTCGGGGAAACAAATTCAGGGTCGAGGTGAAATGATGTATACCATGTTCCATCGAAGAGATTTGGCGCTGCCGCCTGCGATTGGGCGATTGACCGAGCTGGCTTTCAACCTGTGGTTCAGCTGGAACGACGAGGCCAAGGCGCTGTTCGCGGCGATCGAGCCGAAGCTGTGGGACCAGTTCCGGCACAATCCCGTGCGCTTGCTGACGGAAACGGATGCGGCCGTGCTGAAGGAGCGGTCGGAGGATGAAGCTTTCCTGCAGCGATACCGTGACGTGATGGCCGAGTGGGACGCTTACCGCGAAGCGGAGACATGGTTTCAGAGGGAATACCCGCAGTACGCCCGCCAGGCGATCGCTTATTTCTCGGCGGAATTCGGCTTTCATGAATCGCTTCCGATTTATTCGGGAGGGCTTGGCGTGCTGGCCGGCGACCACTGCAAATCCGCCAGCGATTTGGGCGTACCGCTCGTCGGCATAGGTTTGCTTTACAAGAAGGGATACTTTGATCAAAAGCTCGATACGGAAGGAGGGCAGCTGGCCGAAAACATCGCCTACGACTTCAATAAGCTGCCGATCGTCCCCGCCTATGTTCCGGTGCTGGAAGGCCAAACGCCGGCCGCAGGCGAAGGGGATGGCGTGCCTCCGCTGCGGGAATTGACGGTTGACGTGCCGTTGGCCGACCGGACCGTCCGCTTGAAGGTATGGCAGGTGCAGGTCGGCCGCGTGCCGGTCTATTTGCTCGACGCCGACCTGGAGGAAAACAGCCCCTGGGACCGCGAGCTGACGGCGCAGCTGTACGGCGGGAACCAGGATATCCGGATTGCGCAGGAGGTGCTGCTTGGCGTCGGGGGTGTCAAAGCGCTGCGGGCGCTGGGGATTCCGACCGGCACGTTCCATATCAACGAAGGGCATGCGGCGTTTCTATCGTTCGAGCGGCTCCGGGAGCAGCTCGACAAAGGGCTGCCGTTTCACGTCGCGCTGGAAGTCATCCGCGCCAGCACCGTCTTTACGACGCATACGCCGGTACCGGCCGGACACGATGCGTTCCCGCTCCCGATGTTCGAATATTATTTCAGCCGCCTGTTCGCCGATTATCCGTCCGCGCGGCGGGAATGGACCCAGCTTGGACTCGACGAACCGAAGCAGCTGTTCAACATGACCTACCTGGCCTTGAACACCTCCGCGCTGCGCAACGGAGTCAGCAAGCTGCACGGCCACGTGTCGCGCGAGATGTTCCGGGCGTTCCACGGCGGCATCGACATCCCGGAAGTGCCGATCGGGCATGTAACGAACGGCGTCCACCTGCACACATGGCTCGCTCCCGAGCTCAAGGAGCTGTTCGGACGCTTTTTGCCGGGAACTTGGCTGAGCCATCAAGCCAATAAAGACGTGTGGAAGACCGTCGATCTGGTGCCAAGCGAATCGCTCTGGTCCGTTCATATGGAGCTGAAGCAGCGGATGATCCGGCTTGCCCGCGCCAACCTGCGCGAGCAGCGCCGCCGCAACAGCCTGCCTGCGGACCGGATCGAGGAGGTCCGGGATTACTTGTCCCCGGAGGCGCTGACCATCGGCTTCGCCCGGCGGTTCGCGACCTATAAACGGGCCAATCTCATCTTCAACGATTTGGAACGGCTGGACCGCCTGGTGAACGATCCGAACCGGCCGGTGCAGTTCGTGTTCGCGGGCAAGGCGCACCCGGCCGACCGGCCGGGACAGGAGCTGATCCGTGAGATCTACAGGGTATCCGAGATGGACCGGTTCCGCGGCAAAATCGTGCTGCTCGAAAATTACGACATGAACATGGCGCGCCATCTGGTGCAAGGGGTGGACGTGTGGCTCAACAACCCGCGGCGGCCGTACGAGGCGAGCGGCACCAGCGGCCAAAAAGCGGCGATGAACGGCGTCATCAACTTCAGCGTGCTGGACGGCTGGTGGGAGGAAGGCTACGACGGCGCCAACGGCTGGAGCATCGAAGCGAGCGACGGGGCGGATGCCGGTACGCAGGAGCGCGAGAACACCGAATCGATCTACCGGCTGCTGGAAACGGAGATCGTGCCGCTCTATTACAATCAGCGCCCGCTGCCCGCCCAATGGGTCGCCCGGATGAAGCGCTCGATCCGCACCTTGGCGCCGGTATACAATTCCGACCGCATGGTCATGGAATATGTGAACGAATTTTACGTCCCCGCCTTGACGCGGACCCAGCATTTCGTAGCCAACCGCTATGACGAAGCGACCAAAGTCGCCGATTACAAAAGGTTTATCCGGAAAAACTGGCACCACGTCCGCGTCGCCGAGCTGAACGATCCTCCGGCCCATGCGAATGCGACCTCCCCCAAGGAGGTCACGGCCACGGTGAAATTCGGACCGGTCTGGTATAAAGATACGGCGGTCGAGATCGTCTTTTACGAGGAAAAAGCGGACCGCTGGGACCCGGTGACCGTAACGATGGAGCCTGTACGCGAGCTTGGAGACAATACCGTGCTGTACCGGGCATCCATTCCGCCCCATCTCCAGCACGGCCCCCATTACAGCGTGCGCGTGTATCCGGTGAGCGCGAACTTCGCCCGCCGCTTCGAGCTGCCGCTGGTTACGACCTTTTAGCGGAACGCCGGGTCAAGTCTCGATCCAGCCTTTGTTTTGGGCGATCGCCACGGCATCGATCCGGTTTTTCGCTTCGAGCTTCTGCATAATTTCCGAGATGTAGTTGCGCACCGTGCCCTGGGATAAAAATAAGGCGCCGGAAATTTCGCCCACGGTCAATCCTTGAGCCAAGTGCCGCAAAATATCCTGCTCCCGCTCCGTGAGCGGGTTTTCTTGTTCCCACATCGAGTAGGCGAGCTCGGGACTGACGACCCGGCCGCCCGCATGAATGGTGCGCAGAGCGCCGGCCAGCTCGGATACGGGAGCGTCCTTCAGCAGATATCCCTGCACCCCAGCTTTGATCGCTCGTTGAAAGTAGCCGGTCCGGGCAAAGGTCGTCACGATAACGACCCGGCACCGGCTGCCCTCCGCTTTCAAGCGCTCGGCCACGTCGAGTCCGCTGAGCACCGGCATTTCAATGTCCATGACGCAAAGATCGGGGTCCAGGCTCAAAATAAGCCGCAGCGCCTCTTCCCCGTCCCCGGCTTGACCGACGACCTCGATATCTTCTTCCATCGACAGCAGCGTGCTCATCGCGCCCCGCAGCATGCCCTGGTCTTCCGCAATGATGATTTTCATCGATTTCCCTCCGTTTGCTGCCGTTTAACAACGTTCGGAACAGTAATGGTCAACGCCGTTCCCGTCTCCTCCCGCTTGGAGAACTCCAGCGTCCCTTCAATGAGCGACAGCCTTTCCTTCATGCCCAGCAGGCCGCTTCCCGCCTGTCCGAGCTTGCTTCCCGCTCCGTCGATCCCGATGCCGTCGTCGTGCACCTTAAGCACATAAGTCCCGGCATTCTCAATCAGCTCGACCTTGCAACGCTTCGCCCTGCTGTGCTTGACCACATTGGTCACGGCTTCCCGCAAGCACATGCTCAAGATGTTCATGACGACAGGGGTCGTCCGAAGCCGCTCCGCATCCCCCGCCGTCTCGAAGCCGATCCCGGCCGAGCTCAAAATTCGCCCCGCATGCCGCAGCTCGTCCGCAAGATGAACCGAGCGCATATCGGAGATCAGCTCCCGGACCTGCTTCAGCACGGTTCTCGACGTCGTCTGGATATCCTTCGCTTCCCGCACCGCCCGTTCGGGATCGTGCGGGATAAGCCGCTCTACCAGCTCGCCCTTCAGCGTAATCAAAGACAACGTGTGGCCGAGCGTGTCGTGCAGGTCTCTGGCAATCCGCTGGCGCTCCTCGTTTTTGATCAGCCGCTCGATCTCGTCGTTCGCATACCGCAGCTGCTTGCGCAGCTCTTCCGCCTTCCGGTGGGAGTTCATGGCAAAGGGCAGCACGGCAAGAATGATCAGGCTGGGAATAAAATCGAGATGCACCGCCTCGCCCGCTTTTTCGTAAAACAAATACATTACCAAAACGAAAGCGATCACCATGTACGCAACGGAAAACGCCACTTTGCGGACGGTTGGAAGCATGCCGACCGCCATAATGCAGTAGAAGCCGAAATATAAAAAAGAGGGGTTGTACAGGTACCCCAAAACGGCAACGGAGGTAATCTGGATCAACGCATAGGCGAAGCGCCTGTCCGTGTTCCAAAGCCCCTGCCGGAAGGCAAGCGCCAGGATGGCGACAGCCACATATCCGATCCACGCTTCGCGGAAAGGCAGCTGCAGCAAGAAATAGACAGGGACCGTCATGTTGATGACCCAAATCAAGCCGAAATGCTTAAGATTGTCCGGAAACAACCGGAATGGCAAACGCAGCTTCATTTACACCGCTTCCTGTTTTTTAGCGAGATAAGAAGATAGTATCACAAACACGATCAAATACGCAGCCAAAACAGCCACGCTCGTCCATTCGGGCAGGCGGCCGGCAATCAGCGACCAGGTGCCGTTTCCGAAATTGTAGGAGGGCGTCCACGCGGCAATGGTTTTCATGAACGGCGGCATCGCATCGACAGGCAGCCATAGGCCGCCGATCAGCGACAGGCCGACTTGCAGCAAACTGGCGATCACTTGGGCAAGCTCCGCCTTTTTGACCATGCCGACAAGCGTGCCGAGCGCAAGGAACGTCAGCGAGCCGATCAGAAGCCATAAGCCGCAGCCGACCCATTGCGCCATGCTGAGCCGCACCCCTTTGATCAAGCCGCCCGCCAAAAACAGGACGACGATAATCGCCGTATTCACCAGCGACATGGAGACGATTTTGGCGCCGACGTACGCGCCGGAAGGCAGCGGCGTCACATGGAGACAGCGCACCCAGCCCTGCGCCCGCTCCTGGGACATGCGGACTCCGAGCGTATTAATGCTGACGGACAGCAGACCGAAGGCCGTCATCGACATGAGATAGTACGTCTTCCAGGCGATACCGCCCATATCGGCATCTCCCCCGCCGGAATTCGTAAAAATAAGATAAAACAGCATCGGAAATCCGATGGAAAACAAAACGACCTTTTTGTTGCGAAGCGAGCGCAAGAGCTCTGCCTTGCATTGGGCAATAAACATGTTCATATCCGTAGTCCTCCTGTGCTTTCGGGTGCTTTAGTCCATTGTTTTCGTTTCCGGCGGGCCGACCAGCGATTGAAAAGCGTCTTCCAGCCCGCCCTTGTGCGTTTCGATATCTTGAATGTCCAGACCGCTGCGAATCAAGGCATACAGCAGGCCGTCCGTATCTCTGCCATACAGCTTCACGCGGCTGCCGGTCCACTGCAAGTCAGTGACGCCGGGGAGATCAAGCAGCTCGCTCGTCATGACATTCGCTCCGGCCGTGAAAGACACGTGCCGGCTGCCGGCGCTTTCCTTAATCTCGGCCAGCGTTCCGTCGGCGACGATTTTCCCTTGATTGACCACAACGACCCGGTCGGCGATGCTGTCGGCTTCCTCCAGATAGTGGGTCGTCAAAATAATCGTCCGTCCGCTGCCGGCAAAGGAGCGGATCATCCGCCAAAACAGCTGCCTCGACGTCACGTCCATCCCCACCGTCGGTTCGTCCAGGAAAATCAGCTCCGGGTCGCCGGCCATCGCCAGCGCGAAGCCCAGACGCCGCTTCTGTCCCCCGGACAGCGAAGTGGCGTACTTGTCCCGGTCGGCTTCGAGTCCGGACATTCGCAGCAGCTCTCCGGTCGATAACGGGTTGGAATAATAGCTGCGGAACAGATTGATCGTCTCCTCCACCTTCAGGCTGTCGATCACGCTTACCTCCTGCAGTATGGCGCCGATCCGGTTGCGGACGGCCCGATCCCGCGGACTGCCGCCCATCAACCGCACGGTGCCGGCCGTGGGAGCGGTCAGTCCCAACATCATGTTGACGGTCGTCGATTTGCCCGCGCCGTTAGGTCCGAGCAGCGCGACGATGCTTCCTTCCCCGATATGCAGCGTCATGTCGTCCACGGCTTTTTTGTCCCGGTATTGCTTGGTTACATGTTCGAGTTCGATCGCGTGCTTCATGATTTCATCACCTTTGTCTGTTCGGGATCACTTCCTTGGTTAAATCATATAATGCCGGGGTCCGGCGCTGTAGTTATTCGTATCATCTCTTTCGGGTGATAAATATCATCCGGTGTACAAAACGGCGCAAATTCATAGAGCCTGCTCTCCGACGGAAGTCAGGGAACAGGCTCTCGCGCACAAAGCCGGTAAGACGCTTAATCGAGCTCGGGCTACGCGCTTCGGCATTGTGTTATTTTACATTATTGATTATTATGGATGTAAACGGTAATGAAAGTTTCAGAAAATCATACCGTGTGGTGATCACTGATGAACTGGACCTTGGCCTTGGCAAACGAAACGGTTGTTTTCCCCAGAAGCTGCAGTCTCATCGTCGTAGGCGAAACCAAAGAGGGCTCGCCCTTTTGCTACGAGGACAGCTTTACGCTTCTCAAGGCTTCCGCGGAGGATATGACGGTCACGCTGGATGCCGCATCGATCCATCCGCTGGAGAAGCTGCATCATGTATGCTTTATTGAATTTTCTTTCCGCGAGCAGGGCATTCTTTATTATGCTTTGGTTGATCTGCTGCATTTGGAAACAAAGCGCAATGTATGCACGTTAACCTTAACCGCGCCGCTGGAGCTGAAGCTGTCGCAGAAAAGGCGCCATCCGCGTATTGCTCTGCCTACCCGCACGCCGGTCACCTCCCGGATCGTCGGGGTCCGGGAGCAAATATCGCATCAGAACGTGGCGTTTACGGGACAAATTCTGGATTTGTCCGGCGGGGGGATGGCGTTTATGACGTCGACCCGCGTATTTTGCCCGCTCGAATTGGAATTATCTTTTGTTCTTCCCGGCATTGCCCAGAAGATTACGGTCTATGGGGAAATCGTGCGCGTAGCCCATTTCAGCAGCGATGCTTACCGGGTCGCCGTTCGGTTCCATCGTGTTCCGGACAGCACTGCCGCGCTTATGGAGGAGTATTGCTCCGCTTCGGGAGCCGACAGCTGACGAAGCGGATAGTTATAGGAGGATAACCGGTTGAAATACAATGTGATACACCGCGGCGATGACATCTCTATCCAATTGATGCACAGGTTTCACGAATTGATCCGTCAGTACGGGCTCATTCACGAAGAGGCGTCCCCCGATATCGTACTGTCTATTGGCGGCGACGGGACGCTGCTTCATGCGTTTCATCAATATAAGGACCAGCTCGATCACATTGCATTTACCGGAATTCACACCGGAAGACTCGGTTTTTTTGCCGACTGGAAGCCGGATGAAGTCGAGCTGCTTGCCCAGCTGATGGGCGAGAGCGCCAATCAAAACGACCTGCGCGCCGTCAAATATCCCTTGGTCGAGATCCAGATTACGACACCTCAGGGGATCGAAACGGAGCTTGCGCTGAACGAATTTACGCTCAAAGGCGTCGACGCCACGCTGGTCGCCCAGCTTCATATTAACGACGAGCTGCTCGAGACGTTCCGCGGCGACGGCATCTGCATCTCCACGCCGTCGGGAAGCACCGCCTACAACAAAAGCCTGGGCGGCGCCATCGTGCATCCATCGCTCGACGCCATTCAGATTGCGGAGATCGCTTCGATCAACAACCGCGTATTCCGCACGCTGGGTTCGCCGATCCTGCTGCCGAAGCATCACCACTGCGATATTTATCCGCGCGAGAACCAAAATATTTTGCTGTCGCTCGATCACTTGTACATGCAGCGCAACGATATCATCTCGATCCGCAGCCTGGTCGCCGCCGGCAAAAAGGTCAAGTTCGCCCGCTTCCGCCCGTTTCCGTTCTGGAGCCGCGTACGCGAAGCGTTCATTGGATATGACATGGTCTAGTCGTGCCGCACTTGGCGCAAAAAGACCCGATGCCCCGCCCTCCCCGCGCGTTCGCAGGGAGACGGGAGCACCGGGTCTTTATTTGTCGTTAACGAAGGTCGTCGAACCTGCGGCAGCTTACGCTTCCACGCGGGACGATTCCGGCTTCGGCTTCGGCGGATTATGGGAGGGCTGTCCGCTTTTCGGCTTGGACCCCTGCCCCTGCTGCCTGTTCTGGCCTTGGCCTTGATGCCGTCCCCCTGGTCTTCCCTCGCCCTGCCGCCCGGAACCGTGCTGCGGTTTGGACTGGCTTTGGCCGCCGGATTGCTGGCCTTGCCCATGCCGGGAACCATACGTCTTGCCGGACGGGTTATGCCGATGATGCTGGGGCGCCGGCGTCCGGGGGGCCGCCTGAACGGCGGTCTCCTCCTGCTGGCGGACGGAAGCTTCGGCCGTTACAGCGGGCTGCGCGTCTTGTTCCGCTCCTGCGCCTGCCTCCGCTGCCGGTCTATCCTCGTAGAAGTCCCCCGGTCCGCCGGTCGGCTCTACGCCGCTCTTGTTCGGCACCTTCTCAAGGATGAAATAGGCGCAGCCAAAATTGCAGTACTCGTTCAAATAATCCTGAAGCGTAGAGATCATGCTGTCCTTCGTCGCTTTCGGATGGTTGTCCTTAAAAAAACCGCGCAGCCGGAGCTGGCTGTAGCCCCAGTCGCCCACAATGTAATCGTACCGCTCCAGCACCTCGCTGTACCGATCGCGGAACGCCTCGAAACGCCAGCCGTTCTTATGGTCAACGACCACTTCGTACGTTTTGCCCGCAATATGAATCACCGTATCAGCCTCCCCGAGTTTTACGACTGCTTCGCCGATTGGACCTGTTCATGCGCATGATACGAGCTGCGTACGAGCGGACCGGACTCCACGTGGCTGAACCCGCGCTTCAATCCCTCCTGCTTCAGCTCTGCGAATTGCTCCGGCGTATAGTACTTGGATACCGGCAAATGCTTGAGCGAAGGCTGCAAGTATTGGCCGATCGTCATAATGGAGCAATCGACGGCGCGCAAGTCGTCCATCGTCTGCAAAATTTCGTCCCACGTCTCGCCAACGCCGAGCATGATGCTCGATTTCGTCGGAATCGAAGGGGCGATCCGCTTGGAGCGCTCAAGCAGCTCCAGCGAACGGCGGTATTTGGCCCTGGCCCGCACCTTGTCGGACAGCCGCTCCACCGTTTCCACGTTGTGGTTCAAAATATCGGGCTTCGCATCGAGCACGGTGCGAAGCGCTTCCTCGTCCCCTTGAAAATCGGGAATAAGCACCTCGACACCGGCTAGCGGCAGACGCCCCCGGATCGCCCGGATCGTCGCGGCGAACACGGAAGCCCCGCCGTCCTTCAGATCGTCCCGCGCGACGGAAGTGACGACGACATGCCGCAGCCCCATCTGCTCGGACGCCTCCGCGACGCGCTCCGGCTCCTGCAAATCCAGCTCCGTCGGCATCCCGGTATTCACGGCGCAGAACCGGCAGGCCCGCGTACAGATGTCGCCCAAAATCATAAAGGTGGCGGTCCGGGCCGCCCAGCACTCATGGATGTTCGGGCACTTCGCTTCCTCGCATACCGTGTGCAGCGTTTTGCCGCGCATCATGTTTTTCAGCTCTTTGTAGTTGTCTCCCGTCGTCAGCTTGATTTTCAGCCAGTCGGGCTTGCGTTCTATTTGATGAGTCGCCATGGTTGCACTCCTGTTCCGCAACAAGCTTCTTCTTGCGCTTGGATTTGAAGCTATTATATCACGAATAGGCCAACAATCCACTTTCGAAATTACTTTGGGTTTGGAAATATGGTACACTGAAGAAAGGTTTTTGGGAGCAGGAGGTTCGAGCATTCACGATGATGAACATCGACAACATACTTAAGCTGGTGCAATCCGGCGATCTCGATATCGCCGAAGCCAAACGGCTGCTGGAGGAAGGGCTATCCGGGGCGCATACCGCCTTGGCCGGAAGAACGCCGGAGCAGCGGGCAAACGATAGAAGAGTGAACGATGCAAGCGCAGACGCCGGGGAGAAATCGGCCGAAGAAACGCCGATACGCCGCAAGGCTTCCTTCCCGCCGCTGTCGGAAGACGCCGTTGACGACAGTCTCGGCTACGCGCAGCTGGATCTGAGCCGTCCGGCGCGGACCGGCTTCCCCGAGGTCATCTACGGGGAAAGCAAATCGGCGGAGCAAATCGCCGCGATCTTCGAGCGGCTGGCCGCCCATACGGACCGCGTGCTGGCGACGCGCGTCGATGCGGATAAAGCCGCCTATGTCGCGGGGCGCATCCCGGGGGTGAAGCATCACCCCGAGGCGCGGGCGCTGACCTGGCTGCGGAGCGGCGAAGCCGTCCCGGACGACGGAAGCTACATCGCCGTTGTCTGCGCAGGCACGTCGGACGTGCCTGTCGCAGAGGAAGCCGCCGTGACGGCCGAGTGCCTGGGCTCCCGCGTGGAGCGCGTCTACGACGTCGGCGTGGCCGGCATTCACCGGCTGTTCCGTCGGCTCCCGGTCATCCGGGGAGCGAGCGCGGTCGTGGTCGTCGCCGGGATGGAAGGGGCGCTCGCCAGCGTCCTGGGCGGCCTGGTGGCCGTACCGGTCATTGCCGTACCGACGAGCATCGGCTACGGTGCCAGCTTTCAAGGCGTCGCCGCGCTGTTATCCATGCTTAACGCCTGTGCGCCCGGCATTTCCGTCGTCAACATCGACAACGGCTTCGGCGCCGGATATAACGCCGCACTAATCCACCAAAACGGGACAAAGAGGGATGAAAAGTGAAAATCTTGTATTTGGACTGCTTCTCCGGAATCAGCGGCGATATGACGCTTGGCGCGCTTGTCGACGCCGGCGCAGACCGTCACTATATCGAAGAAGAGCTGCGCAAAATTCAGATCGAGCCGTTCACGCTGGAGTGGAGACGCGTGAACAAGCGCGGCATATCCGCGCTGAAGCTCGACGTCGTGCTCGATCCGCATACGCCGCCGGCGCACCATCGCCATTACTCGGAAATCGTGGAGATGATTCACCGTGCCGGCTTCAATGAGCGCGTCGTCAAGCTGAGCCTCGCGATTTTCGAGAAGATCGGGGTAGCGGAAGCGAAAATCCATAACATTCCGATCGAACGCGTTCATTTCCACGAAGTAGGCGCGATTGATTCGATTGTCGATGTCATCGGTGTGGCTTTGGCCATCGATTCGCTGGAGATCGAGAAAATTTTGTCCTCGGCCGTACCTCTCGGCTCCGGCACGGTGCATTGCGATCATGGCATTTATCCGGTGCCAGCCCCGGCTACGCTGGAAATGATGAGAGGGCTTCCCATCGCGCCGACCTCGTATTCGCTGGAGATGACGACGCCGACAGGCGCGGGCATTGTCTCCGGACTCGTCGACGAATTCGCCAAAGGCCTTCCGCCGATGATCGTGGAGTCGATCGGATACGGGGCAGGAACGCGCGATTTGCCGAATCAGCCCAACGTGCTGCGCGTCGTCGTCGGGCAAGCCGATCCCTACTTGAACAAGTGGCAGGTTCACCACGAGGAGTTCTCGCACGAGCACGTTCACGGACATCATCAGCCGGAGCACCATCATCACGGGCATTCGCACGAGCACGAGCACGGGCACCATCATCATGGGCATTCGCACGAGCATGAGCACGGGCACCATCATCATGGGCCTTCGCACGAGCAGGAGCACGGGCACCATCATCACGAACGTTCGCACGAGCATGAGCACGGGCACGAAAAACATGCCCATGACGATCACGCGCACGAGGAGGATCACCCCCACGTGCATCACAAGCATGACAATGACGGTCCGAACCATACTTGCATACGGCAATAGGTTCATCGAGCGGCTATTCCCTCCGGGAAAGGGCCGCTTTTCGTTTCAAACGGACGGCTTCCGCCGGCAGCTCCGCAAGGGCTGCTTCGAGAGATCCGTCCGTTTGCTTGTTTAACCGCGGTCCCGCTCCATAAACCGCCGCCGCACCTCGTCGTACACTTGCTTGAGCGGCACGCCGTGCGTTTTGGCCGCCTGCTCGCATTCCTTAAACTCCGGGGCGAACTGGACGAGCTGTCCTTGGTGGAACCCCGCTTTTACCTGAATGGGCCCCCAAGGCGTATCGACCTTGTGAAGCTCTCTTCCCAAGCGGTGGCAAGAGGCCCGCAAGTAACGCAAGCCAAGCGTCGTCGTTTCCCGGAAAATAACGTCCTCCATTCGCTTCGCGCCCTCATCGTCGGTAAGTACGTTCAGCATGACGCCGGGACGTCCTTTTTTCATAATAATCGGAATCCAGTATACGTCGTTGGCCCCCTGCTCCAGCAGCAGGTCGGTCACGTACGAGCAGTATTCCGGATTCATGTCGTCGATATTGGCCTGCAAAATGAGCATGCGGTCATCTACATGCTCTTCCCGGTGATCAAACGGCATCCGGCATCCCCCCACGTCTCCATCATATCAAACCGGACAAGGGATAAAAAGGCAGCCGTCCGCACATGCTACAGTTAAAAGAACCCAGCGTATCGATACCCGAACGAAGGAGGCAGCTATATCGTATGGCAGCATTCCCAGCACGAGCGTTAACCGCGGCGGCTCTGTGTGCCGCGCTCCTCGTTGGTCCGGTAGAGGGAGGACTGGCAAACCGGGGGTTCGCCCATGCTCCTGCAACCAAGACTCCTGCATTGTCGAAGGCAAGCAAGACGGCGAATGGAATGAAAGCCGTGTTCGCCGAGCGCAAGGATCTGTTCGACAAAGTCAGTGCGGTTACCGGCATTCCCTGGCACTATTTGGCAGCGGTAGATCAATATGAGCGGACGATCAACCTGGCTAAAAAGCGCCCGGCACCTGACGGAATGATTGCCATTTATTTTACCGATCTGCAGTGGGGGGGCATACTTAACCCCGATCACGAGGATAAAAATGTGAAGAGCATTCAATGGTTCGGAGGAATCGGCAGGGACGGCTCGGGGGATGGCTTGGCAGACCGGATGAACGATCTTGACCGGCTGTATTCGATGGCGGCTAACCTGCTCAAAAAAGGGAGCGCCGAGGAAGACCTTCGAATCGGACTCTGGGACTATTATCAGAATACCCGGAGCGTCGAGCGGATTCAGCAATTCGCCCGGATCTATGCCCATTTCGATACGCTCGATTTGCACGAGCACTGCTTCGTGATGCCGCTTGGCGCCGATTATTCCTACCGCAGCACATGGGGCGCCAGCCGCGGCTGGGGCGGGTACCGCATCCACGAAGGAACCGACATCTTCGCCGGCCACGGCGTTCCGGTGCGCAGCGCCGCTTACGGCGTCGTCGAAGTGATGGGCTGGAATCCGTACGGCGGCTGGCGCATCGGGATCCGCGATTTAAACAACGTGTATCATTATTACGCACATTTGTCGGGCTTTAACAAAAAAGAAGTGAAGCAGGGCAGTATCGTGAAGCCCGGCCAAGTGGTCGGTTGGGTCGGCAGCTCCGGCTATGGCAAGCCCGGCACGTCCGGTAAGTTCCCGCCCCATCTGCATTACGGGTTGTACCGGGACAATGGGCTGACGGAATGGTCGTTCGATCCCTACCCCCATTTGCGCAAATGGGAGCGGGAAGAACGCATGCGGCGCAAGACGCCGGCATCGTAACGGAGCTTCCTTCTGCCCGGGACGGTATCTATTTGCCATTAATCCGGTGCGAGAACGCGGAAGCTTCCGCGAATCCCGTACCGGATTTATTTTGCTTTGGGCTCGGCGGACGTCCCCTGGCTTCGCGCTTCCGACGCGTCCGGCTTTGCCGCCGGAACGCTTACATTCGGCAGCGAGATGCCCGGGGGCAGCGGCCCCGACTGGCCGACGGGATTGCCACGGCCGTCGAAGTAATAGGTAGGCACATCCCCGACCACCAGCGAGTAGGAAACGGGCAGTTCCGTTTCCACCACTTCCGGTGCGGAATCGAACGGAATAATGACCGTCATTTCGACCGTCACATGAACGTATACCTCCACCAAAATCATATTGATGCCGGCGCTCTGATAGCGCGTATTCAGCTCCACCTTGGCCGTGCCCGCAGGCACGAGCCGGATCGGAACATTCGGCCCGAACGAAGCGAGTAGCGGCGAATGCATCGCCTGACCGAGCGGAATATGCTCGGGAACGGAGCCTACGGCTTCCAACTGCTTGGTCACAATATTGACCGTATCGGCGGTAATCCGGCTGTGCTCCGCATAATTCAGCATGAAGCCGGTAATTTTGCCGTTGTTGTCGGTACGCCAATCGATCAGCTTCTCGAAATTGGTGTTTTGCGCCATCCGGTCCGCGATCGCCGAATTGATCGCTTCCGTCGCGATTTGTTTCACGCGCACCCGCGCTAAATGCACCAGCGGTTCCTTTAAATTTCGCTCGACGTACAAATAAGCCTGCATGCAGAGAAGCAGCAGAACGACGAGCACGATCAACAGCGTGCGCTTCAGCTTGCTTTTGCCCGAGGGACTGCTTCTCCATCTGCGCCTCAGCACCGCGGCTCCCCCTTCCCCGGCCTGTACGGCCCGTCTGTTACAGCCTATGCGGGACGGCCGGGAAAAAGACGGAGCGGAGGGCAACGAACTGCGCGGCGTCTCATCTACTAAATCGTGATAAGCAAAAAGAAGAGCATAAAAAACCGTCTTTCGCAGGGAAAGACGGCCGAAAAAAGAGCCTCGGGGCTTTACGGCTTGATGCGGAGCAGCCGCATGCCGTTGGCGATCACGATCAGCGAGCTGCCGGTATCGGCAAGCACCGCCAGCCAGAGCGTCGAAGCTCCGAAGAAAATGAGTGCAAGAAAGACCGCCTTTACAAGCAGGGAAAAGGCGATATTTTGCTTAATGATCCGCAGCGCGCGGCGGCTTAGCTGCACCGTGTACGCCAGTTTGGACAGATCGTCCGCCATGAGGGCGACATCGGCCGTTTCAAGCGCCGTGTCGGTACCGGCCGCCCCCATCGCGATGCCTACGGTGGCGGTAGCCAGCGCAGGCGCATCGTTGACGCCGTCCCCTACCATCGCGACATGCCCGTGCTCGGTCATCAGCTCGCGGACGGCGGTTACTTTATCCTGGGGCAGCAGCTCGGCGCGGTAGGCGATCCCCCCCAGCTTGGAGGCGGTCGCCTCCGCCGTTCCCCGGTTGTCGCCGGTCAACATCACCGCTTGACGGATGCCTGCGGCGCGAAGCTGCTCCAATGCCGTGCGGCTGTTCGGACGAAGCTCGTCGGAGGCTGCGAAAACGGCCCACGGCTCCTTCTCGGTCCCCAGCACCATAACGGTGTTCCCTTGGCTTTCCAGGCGCTGCAGCTCTCCCTGCAGCGGTTCCAGGGAAATACCCAGCTCTTGGACGAACCACCGGGGACTGCCGATAAAGAATAGGCTGCCTCCGACTTGTGCTTTGGCTCCCCGTCCCGGAACGGCGGCAAAATCCGCGATATCCGCAAGCGGCACGCCTTCCCGCTTCGCTTTTCTGACGATCGCCTCGCCGACGGGGTGCCCTGACCGCGCCTCGATTCCTCCTGCGATCGTCAGCACCTCTTCTGCGGTTCTTCCTCCCAGCGGAATGCATTCCGTCACCTCGGGAACACCGGCCGTCAACGTGCCGGTCTTGTCAAAGGCGACGGCCTCTACGGCGCCGAGCCGTTCCAAATAGGCGCCGCCCTTGATCAATACGCCGTGTCTTGCCGCATTGCCGATGGCCGATACGATGCTCACAGGCGTAGAAATGACCAAGGCGCACGGGCAAGATACGACGAGCATCATCAGCGCGCGGTAAAACCACGGCTCGAACGGCTGGCCGAACGCCAGCGCGGGAATCACCGCAATGCCAAGCGCAATCAGGAGAACAGCCGGGGTATAGTACTTGGCGAACGCGTCGATGAACCGCTGCGACGGCGCTTTCTGCGCCTGAGCGTCCTCGACCATGCGGATGATGCGGGACAGCGTGTTGTCTTCCACGCGCCGGGTCACCCGGATTTCCAGCGCTCCTTCCCCGTTGATCGTGCCGGCGAACGCTTCGCTGCCCGTTTCCTTGAGCACCGGAACGGATTCGCCCGTAATCGGAGCTTGATTCACCGACGAAGTCCCCTGGATGACCATCCCGTCCATGGCGATTTTTTCGCCGGGCTTCACGAGCAGAATATCCCCGACTTCGATCTGCCCCGTCGGCAGCTTCATCTCGCTGCCTTGCCTGCGGACCAGCGCTTCCTTGGGCGACAAATCCATCAATCCGCGGATCGACCTGCGGGTCCGGTCCATCGTGTAGGCTTCGAGCGTCTCGCCGAGCGAAAAAAGCACTACGACGGCAGCCCCTTCCTCCCACTGCCCGATGCAACCGGCGCCGATCGCGGCTACGGTCATGAGCAGATCCATGCCGATCGTCCCCGACTTGAGCCCGTAGATGCCGGTACGCGCGATGCGGAAGCCGCCGATCACCATGGCCGCGGCGTACAGCAGCGTAACGACCGGCTCCGGCGCAGCGCCGGTTAAGGCGAGCATCCAAGCAAACAAAAATACCGCTCCGGACACCGCCGTCGGCACCGCTTTTTTGTTGCGCTTCCAGAACGGCTGCTCTTCATGGGTCCCGCGTGGCATACCGTTGTCGGCGATGGCCGTGTAGCCCGCCTGCCTTACCGTCTGCATGACGGCTTGCCCGGCCGTCCCGTCGTGGATGACGGTCATTTTGGCGGCCCCGTAATTGACCGAAGCGATCCGGACGGCCGCCAGCGCCCCAACCCGCTTCTCCAGCTTCCGCGCGCAATCCGCGCAATCCATTCCTTCGATGCGGTACATGCTGGATATCGCTCCCGCCGCCGCGGCCAGGGCGGCGTTGGCCGCATCCTCCGTCTCGCTTCCGCAGCCGCAGGCGCCGTGATCGTGGCTATGACTATGGCTGTGGTCATGATCGTGATGATCCGCGCATCCGCAAGCGTCATGGTGATGACCGTGATCGTAAACGTCGCCGTGATTGTCCTTGTGATCGTGACCATGCGTGTGATCGTGGCTGTGTTCGTGTCCGCACCCGGCATCATGCGTGTGCTTAAGCTCCTGGTCGCGCCGGGGATCGCCGTTTCCACAAACGTCGGGCTTGCTGCTGCGCGACGCTTCGGCACCGCAGCAGGATGGTTTGCCGGACATATCTCCATCTCCTCTATACAACACATGATTAATTGTTCATACGTTTATTACCATCTTATGTCATCCGTTGGAGATCTGTCAACCGTCGTCCCGCCCTTATTTTGAAGCAACGATCAAAAGAAAACATAAAAAGCAGGAGGATCCCCCCCTGCTTTACTATGCTCCCCTATCGCTAGCCGTGCTTGACGTGCTGCAGCATTTGCACGAAAATTTGCTCGATGTGCTCGTCGTCGAGCGAGTAGAACACCGTTTTCCCTACCTTGCGCCGCTTCACGATACGTAAATTGCGCAAATAGCGAAGCTGATGCGAAATCGCGGACTGCCCCATCTCCAGCACAAGCGTCAGGTCGTGCACGCAGAGCTCTTTTTGCAGCAGCGTATATATGATCTTCACCCGCGTCGGGTCGCCCAGCGCTTTAAATACGTCCGCCAGTCCGGCCGCCGTCGCTTCCGGGATCAGACTCTCCTTCAAATCGTCGATCTGAGAGGTGCCTTCACAGGTCTCATCGCATTGATCTTGCAGCACTTTTTCCAAGACACAACACCGCCTTCATCCTAATCAAGCTTATCCGTTGATCCCATTATAACAGAAAACCGAACGGGTTGCCGGATCTCCTCCGGTCTTAATTATAATAATTACAATTTATTGATGAGACGCGGCGGTCCTGCTCGCGAACTCCCGTCCTTCCGAATTGCAGGAAGGCGGGAAATTGGGCATTGTGCCGTTGCACTCCCCTTGACTCACCTCTCTATCTGTTATATATATAGTATAACAGTTATAACTACACACTTACACACTTGGGGGAAGAGGACATGAGCAAACGATGGAATCGCAGCATGCAACAATTGGCCGTCGGTTCGCTGCTAGCGGCGACGATCGTCCAACCGGTACACGCCTTGGCCGAAAGCGCGCCGGCGGAGCAGACGAGCACCCAAGCCTCCGCGGCAGCCAAGGGGGCCGATGCCGGCTTTTCAAGCGCACTCGCACGGATGGTCCCGCTGCGGGCCGTCGCCGAAGCCATTGGCGCGGGAGTCGAATGGGACGCCGAAAACAGGCTGGTTACCGTCACCCGCGGCATCGTCAAGCTCTCCGTAAAAATCGGCGAACGGAACGCAAAAGTCGATGATTCCACAACGATCTCCATGACGGAGGAAGCCGCTATCGTTAACGATACGACGCTGATTCCGCTGGAGACGATCCGGGAAGCCTTTCAAGTCTCCATCGATTGGGACGACGTTAACGGGCTGACCGTCGATCCTTCCGATGTGACGGCAGCGGGGAGCCATTTCGTTTCCCTGCTGCAAAACGGTCAATTTCAAGCGGCAAGCCTGATGCTGAGCGACAAGCTGCGGGCGCGGCTGCCGGAAGCGAAGCTTGCAGGGTACTGGACCGGCAATACCGGCATCTTGGGGGCGCCGAAACGGCTCCTATCGCTCAAGCGGGAAATCACGGCGGTCCATCGCAACGCCTTGCTCGGCTATATGACGGATAAATCGACGCCGCTGGGCATCGCCGTCCGGTTCGACGCGAACGGCAAAATCGACGACATTTTCCTGCCGCTACCTCCCGCAGGCGATTACCGCAAGCCGGAGTACGACAAGCCGGAGCTTTATTCAGAGGAGGAGGTGACGGTCGGCGAAGGCGAAGCGCCGCTTCCCGGCACGCTGACGCTGCCGAAGGGCGAAGGGCCGTTCCCTGCGGTCGTGCTCGTTCACGGCTCCGGGCCGAACGATCGCGACGAAGCGCTCGGCAGCTATAAGCTGTTCCGTGATCTGGCCGTCGGTCTGGCCGCCAAAAACATCGCCGTGCTGCGCTACGAGAAGCGGACGCGGGTACACACGCTCAAGAGCTCGTTCGATCCGGCTTTTACCGTCAAGGAAGAAACGGTTGACGATGCGGTCGACGCAGTACGCGCGCTGGAAAAAGACCGCCGTATCGATGCGAAGCGCATCTTTGTCCTTGGTCACAGCCAAGGCGGAATGCTGGTCCCGGCCATCATCGAGTCCGATACGCAGAAAAACATTGCCGGAGCGATTGTCATGGCCGGCCCTTCCCGGCCGTTAGAGGACATTATTCTGGAGCAAAATAAACAAGCGCTCGCCTGGGCGAAGGAAGCGGGACAGCCGACCGAAGGGCTGGAGCGGCAGGTCAAAGCGATGGAGCAGCAAGTCGCTCTTTTGAAAGACCCGCAATATTCCGCGTCGAACGTACCGAATGATTTTGCGCTGGGCAGTCCGGTCTGGTGGTTCGACTTCCGGAACTATCGGGGCGGCGAAATCGCCAAGCGTCAATCGACGCCGCTCCTCGTCCTGCAGGGCGACAACGATTTTCAAGTGACCGCAAGCAATCTGGACGGCTGGACATCCGCCCTGTCTGCGCGCCGGGACGTCGTTTCCAAGCTTTATCCGAAGCTGAACCACTATTTCGTCGAGTCCGACCTTCCTTCCACCGGTAAGGAATACGCCCTTCCCGGCAACGTGCCGTCCTACGTGATTGACGATATCGCCGGATGGCTGACAGGCAAAAACTAATTTCGAGGACGGACTCCGGAGTTAACCCCGGAACCCCAAGGTGCGAGGAGATTCCATGATTATTAAATTGGATTTACAATCGGAGACTCCCATTTATGCCCAGCTGATGAATCAGATTCTCGAAGGCATCGCGAGCGGCGCCCTGAAGCCCGGCGAGGCGCTTCCGTCCGTGCGCAGTCTCGCTTCGGATATCGGTATCAATCTGCATACCGTGAATAAGGCCTACACGCTCCTGAAGCAGGAAGGCTTCATTCAAATTCACCGCCAAAAAGGGGTGGTCGTCCAACCGGACGGCATGCCCCAGGTAACCGAAGCGTATAAACATAAATTGCGCGAGCAGTTGTCGCCGATCGCCGCCGAAGCCATATGCCGCGGAATGCGCGAGGAGGAACTGCTCGGGCTTATCCACAGCATTTTCAGCGGAATCAAAGGTAACGGGAACTAAGGAGGGGGCTACATGCATATTGGAATCGCTTTGCTGGTTGCGGCCATTTTTGTGCCGGTCATTGTGATGCTGGCCGGCTTGCCGTATTTTACAAGAACGACGAATCACTTCGGCGTATCGATCGATTCGCGGCATTATCACGATCCCGAGCTGCAATCCATGCGCCGCCGCTATGCTTGGTGGAACGGGGCGATCGGAGCCGTTCTTCTCATCGTTCTGCTTTTCGGCATCCAGCGGACGGACGAGACGCAGCAGGGGCTGTTCATCATCGGATTTTCGCTCGCGCTTATTACGGTGTCGACGGTAAGCTTTCTCGTCTACTACAACAAAATGAAGCAGTGGAAGGCCGCGCGTCCCGCGGAGAACGCCAGCGCCCGGTTCATTGCCGTCGACACCTCGTTTCGGAGCCGGAAAACGACGTATTCCGATTGGTGGTACCTGATTCATCTGGCCTTCGTCGTCCTGTGCGCCTGTATTGCTTTGTGGCATTACGACCGGCTTCCGGACACTCTCGTGACACGGTATGATATGCAGGGCAACCCGACAGAAACCCAGCCGAAAACGTATTGGAACGTCTTTTTCCCGAACGTGATTCAGCTGGTCCAGATCTTCATCTTCGCGTCCATCAATACGGTGATCCGCAAAAGCAAGCAGCAGATCGACGCGAGTGCGCCCGAGCAATCCCGCGAGCAGAACATCCGGTTCCGCCGGATCTGGTCTCTCGTGATCATGGTCATGGGCTTCTTGATGCTCGTGCTGTTCTCGTTCATCCAGTTTTTCTTGCTGTTCCCTTTTGACGGCTCGGTACTCGTCACCGTCTCGATCACGATACCGGCATTGACGCTGATTCTGGTTCTCGCGGTCTCGTTCATTACCGGGCAAGGCGGGAGCCGGCTCGGCGGGTCAAGCGCAACGGGCGAAAAGCCAGTGCTTGGCGCAGCCGACGACGACAAGTATTGGAAGCTGGGAGCGTTCTACTATAACCCCGACGATCCTTCGCTGTTTATCGAGAAGCGGGTCGGCATCGGCTGGACCATCAACGCAGCCCGGCCGCTGGCCTGGGTCGTTATGCTGGCGCCGCTTGCGCTGGTCGGAATGATCCTCGTCATCGCGGCCATCAAAGGCTGAGCACAGACGGCGCGTTTTGAAATGCCGGTTAGACGGTGTAACGGACTTCGAGTTAAATGGCACGGCACGGCGGCAATCCCTCCTCCGGAGGCGGTTTGCCGCCGTTTGTGTTTCAGAGCCCCCGCGCACTGCACGGCTTGACAATCGCGAAGCTTCGACTATAATTTTGAGTAAATACTCAAATTTCAAGAAGGAAGGGCGGATGATGGCATGGCGAGAGGCGAAAAGAACGATCCCGAGTTGAAAAAACAAAAAATCGTCACGGCGGCCCTCCGCCTTTTTTCCGGGAAAGGCTACCATGCGACAACGACCAAGGAGATCGCAGAGGAAAGCGGCGTAACGGAAGGCTTAATCTTCTACTACTTCGGCGGCAAGCGCAAGCTGCTCATGCATATCGTCCACAGCTTCTCCTTCGCGCTGCTGGCGCAGGACGGCTCGGAGCGGTGGAAGCGGCTGCCGCTGGACGAAGCGCTGGTCCAATACGGATGCCGGTACCTGCAATTTTTGAAGGAGAACCGGGAATACCTGCTGCTGATTTGGTCCCCGGAGATGATGCGGGATACGGCGGTTTCTCAGGAAGTGCTCCGGCTCATCGGAAGCATCGGCGCCTCCGGCAGCAGCATTTTGAAGCAGGGAACCCCCGTTGGATTCATAAGCGAGCAGACCTATCACGCTGCCGCTACGATGCTTAACGCGTCGATTCTGCTTTATTTCGCGCTGCATTCCCGCTTCGGCGGCGAGATGGCCCTGCTGGGCGATGAAGAAGCTTACATTCGCCAACTGGTCGGTCTGCTGCTCCACGGCCTTTACAAGGTTGATGCGTAATGCGCTCTATCGAAAGGCCAAATTTTTTTTACGCAATTTTTGAGTGATTACTCAATTCTGACTCCATCTTAGAAGCAAAATAAAGGAGGAACCGCACATGCTTGCTTTTCTGAACGACTGGATTTCCCTGCACCTCTTGATCTGGCTCCTGCCGGTCGCCTTCTTCCTTCATGACGGCGAGGAAATCGCCGCCGTGGAACGCTGGATACGGCCGCGCAAGCACACGCTATCCCCGTTGATACAGCGGGCGCTGAACTGGGACAAAAGCATTACCGTTCAATTCGCGACAGCGGTCACGCTGATCGGATCGCTCATCTGCCTTGGGACGGGCATTGCCGCGGCAGCCGTGCAGGACGGCGGGAAGCTGGGCCCCGTCTTCGTCGGCATGGTGGCGGTCATGCTGCTGGACGGCATCAAGCATGTCATCTTATCGCTAGAGAAGCGGTGCTACACCGTCGGGGCCGTAACGGCGGCGCTGGTGGAAATTCCGTACGCCTCTTACGCCCTTTACCGCTTTTATGAGGCGGACCTGGTAGAGACATCCGCCCTGTGGCTCGGCATCGCCATCGTCCTCCCACTCGTATTTCTTCTGATCGGTATCGGGTTTACGCTCGGCCGGTGGATCGCGCCCTACCGCAAGCCCGCAGCAGGGCCGGGCCGCCGTATGTAAGAGGAGGCCCGGCTGCAGAACCGTGGAACGCTCCGTTCGGTCCAGCCGCTGCCGTCTCTCCCGAACGAGTCGTGCAAGCCTCCCGCGCTTCAGGCAGGATCATGCGCATATTTTCAGAAAACAAGTCAAATAATGGATATGTCGCAAACAGTTTATACTGCTGGGAGGAAAAGCGCAATGAAGGATCATCATCCGAACGGAACCTCGGTTGAAGGCGCCGGAGGATCGCTGGACGGGCGGCGCTCGCCGGGCGAGACCGATACGACGCTGACGGATCGTCAGGGCCATCCTATTACGGATAACCAGAACATCCGAACCGTGGGCAGTCGCGGACCGTCCACACTCGAAAACTATCATTTTCTCGAGAAGATCTCGCATTTCGACCGCGAACGCATTCCCGAGAGGGTCGTTCATGCCCGCGGCGCGGGCGCTCACGGCTATTTCGAGGCCTACGGCAAAGTCGGAGACGAGCCGGTCGCGAAGTACACGCGGGCGAGGCTGTTTCAGGAAGCCGGCAAACGGACGCCCGTCTTCGTCCGCTTCTCCACCGTCGTTCACGGCGGGCATTCGCCGGAGACGCTTCGCGATCCCCGCGGATTCGCGACCAAGTTTTATACGGAGGACGGGAACTGGGATTTGGTCGGGAACAACCTGAAAATCTTTTTCATCCGCGACCCTCTCAAGTTTCCCGACATGGTGCATTCGTTCCGCCCGGACCCCGTGACGAATCTGAACGACCCGGAGCGCATGTTCGATTTTCTCGCGGGCACGCCGGAAGCGACCCATATGGTGACCTTCGTCTTCTCTCCTTGGGGAATTCCGGCGAATTACAGACAGATGCAGGGGTCCGGCGTCAATACGTACAAATGGGTCAACGCCGAAGGCGAGGCGGTGCTGGTCAAGTATCATTGGGAACCGCTGAAGCAGGGCATCAAAAATTTGACCCAGCGCGAAGCCGAGGAAATTCAAGCGAAAAACTACAGCCATGCGACCCAGGACTTGTACGAGGCGATCGAGCGCGGCGATTTCCCGGAATGGGAGCTCTGCGTCCAAATCTTAAGCGATGACGAGCATCCCGAGCTCGACTTCGATCCGCTGGACCCGACGAAGCTGTGGGACCAGGAGCGCTTTCCCTTTTTGCCGGTCGGAAAAATGGTGCTGAACCGGAATCCCGAGAACTACTTCGCAGAGGTCGAACAGGCGGCCTTCGGTACGGGCGTCTTGGTGGACGGCCTGGATTTCTCCGATGACAAGCTGCTGCAGGGACGAACGTTTTCCTATTCGGATACGCAGCGCCACCGGGTCGGCACCAACTACCTCCAGCTTCCGATCAACGCGCCCAAGAAGCACGTCGCCACCAATCAGCGCGACGGACAAATGACCTACTACGTGGATCGCGCCGAAGGGCAAAGTCCGCACGTGAACTACGAGCCCTCGCTGCTGGACGGGCTGACCGAAGCGAAGCCGCAGGGCAAAGACCACGAGCCCGCTTATCAGGCGAAGCTCGTGCGGCAGAAGATCGACCGGACGAACGATTTCAAGCAGGCGGGAGAAACGTACCGGAAATTCGAGGATTGGGAACGCGACGAATTGATCCGCAATCTGGTCGCTGCGCTTCAAGTGTGCCGGCCTCCGGTCCGCGAGCGGATGATCGGCTATTTTACGCAAGCCGATCCCGAGTATGGGCGGCGCGTTGCGGAAGGATTGGCCCAGGCGGACGCCGGTTCGCCGCATCTCGGATCCGTTTCCGCGCAGCAAGGCGCAGACCTGGCGGAGCGGATGGGGCAGAAAACGGACGGTTACTGACCCGTCTCCGGCTTCATCTGGCAATACAGCCCGTCATGGTCTGTCCATTCGGCGTACAGCACCTCCTGCGGCCGCCCGATTCCTGCGGCCTGCAGCTCGCCGAGCAGCCACGACTCGTCGCGGCCCAGAGCTTCGAGCCTTTGCCGCTGGATGCGTCCGTTCTCGATCAGAATGGCCGGCAGGGAAACCGGAACGTCAGGCAGGCGCAGATCCTTCCGCGTCACGCTTTCCGCGTCGGATCGTTTCATCACGCTGATGCTGCCGTTCGTCTCGAACACGGCGAAAGCGACTTCCCGTACGGAAAAGACGTTCTGCTCCCGGAGCATCGTGAGCAATTGATCGAAATCGAGATTGTTGCGCTTCATCGCCTGCCAATCGATTCGGCCGTTGTCGATAATGAGATCGGCCGTTCCGTTCAGCGGCTTGGACAGCCATGGGACGAACTGCACGAGCTTCTCCAGCGCGAGCGACATCACGGTCCACAGCGCGAGCGCATAAAGAAGCTGCTCCAGCCCGACGTCGCGGTCATACAGCGTATTGCCGACAATTTCGCTAAGCATTAACGAGGAGACGAAGTCGAATGCGGTAAGCTGGGAAATTTCCTTTTTGCCGAGCAGCCTCGTAATGACCCACAGCCCTGCAAGTCCGGCCGCCAGCTTGACGGTAATATAAGCAAAATCCGCCATAAAAAGCCCTCCTTCGGAAAAGGAAGATGTGTCCTTCCTTACCCTGGGAGGGCATCGCTTGAACCCGTAGAATCACCCGTTAAGCCATTTGAAGAACCAATGCAAGACGGCCAGAGACACGATAATCGCCAAGTAACGAAGCTTCCGGGGCATGCGAATCCACAGCTTCAGCAAGCGCATGCCGTCCCCCTGCCCCGTTCTTTTGCTCATCCCGCCGCACCATCCCCTTTAATCCGGCTTCGAACAAATCAACTCGCCCGTCCGGGCATCGATCCAACGAATTTCCCGGCCCTTTTTCTTATGCACCAGACGGTACATCAAACGGTAGCGGCGCCTTTTGCCGCTGCCCGAGTAATCCGTCTCCCACCCCAGCTTCAGATCCAGCGCTTCCGCATAAATCCGGCGCGCCTCCGGCTCGTCCATGAGCGCCGTAACCTCGACGGCCTGCAATTGCGCCGGGTCGACGGACGGGCCCATCATGGATCCGATCTGCCCCGTCGTCTTGTTGACGGATAACCGGAAATGGTCGAATTCCATCCAGACGCCCTGCTTCCCGATGCGGAATTCGAAATGCTCCCTGCCAGAATCAGCTTCTTCCTCCCGCTGCCTCAGCTGCATAAATGGCGCCAAACCGGGCTGCGCACGGGCCATAAATCCAAGCGCGATGTCCAAGCATTCGTCCCGTGTCAGCCTCAGCTCCCCCGGAAGCTCCTCTTCAAAACGAAAAAGCGACACCAGCCTCCCGCCGGCCGGATCGATCTTCGCTTTCACGGTCTCCTCCGACCGCTCCCGCATAAAAGCATCCAGCGAAAGGTCCTCTGCCGCATCCGGCTGCCAATCGCGCCTTCGCCAGACGAACCCGGTCAGGCGGTCGTCCATTTCCACTTCCCTCAGCAGCTCATACCGGTCCGGATCGAGGCCGAGCAGTTTTAGAGCATCCTCCGCCGTCCGGACGGGCGGGGCCTCGACCGCCGGCACCGGAACGGGCAGCCATACGGCCGGCTCTTCGGATTCCGTGTCTTCGTCGGCCGCTTCGCGGGCCTCCTCCACTCCGTCCGCGCGGAAATGCATCCAGCGGGTTGTCGGCTCGTAGACCAGCCTCAGCTCATCCTTATCCGAATCGTCAACGGACTTGTAAAGGAAGGCCAGCCGCAGGTCCAGCCTGGCGGTATCCGCAATCTGCCGCAGAAGCTGCTCCTTCGGAACAAGGGACTCCGGGATTTTCGGCTTCGTCTGCCGGCCGAAATACCGGAAGTCGCTGACTATGCCGCTCCGGTGAACCTTGACCCGGAAGCCCGACATCGGCAGCGGCATCCCCATAACCTCCTGCTCATAGAAGAAAAGCGTCCCGGACTCTGCAAACTTAGTGCCCGTCAGGGAAAACGGCTTCAGCGCGCCCGGATAATGATCGAGCGCAAACTTCTCCGCCCGGAGCCGCAATTCCTCCACAGACAGCTCCGGCAAATCGCCGGCCGACTCCTCCACATCGATCGTATACTCAATCAGATCCCCTTGAGCGTTAAGCTCCACGGACAGGCCGCTATCCTTGCCGGACTTGCTCCATATGGGATCCTCTCCCGCTTTGGTCCAGACGAACATCGCCCGTCCCCCTTCGCGCTTATCATCGCGATAATCCGCAATCGTAAGCTCGTACGCTTCCGGGATATCGAAGAGCTCCTCCGTCCGCAGCTTCAATTCGGCCAGCTTGTGCCGCAAGGCTTCCTCAGCCGATAATTCGGATGCCCCGGCCGCCGGAGACGGTGCCGAGCCTGCCGGTTCTTCCGGATTGGCGTATCGTTTGCGCAATTCCTTCAACCCCCCTGGGCAAAATGGTTTTGACCGTGCCTGCCGGACCGCGGAACGCAGATCGAGACGGTCATCGGAATCGGACGCGAAAGCCCGCTGACGTTCGGCTGCACGGTCGTCGTCCGGCGCCAGCCGCTGCCGTTTGTCCAGCACCGTCAGCACGCAGTTGATGACGATGCGGATTAGCCAAGTAGCAAAAAACTGCGGCGGCTTCGGCCCCGGCAGTCCGACAAGCACCTTGTAGCCCCATAGACCACATCCTCCGCGTCCATGTCCTGCCGCCGTAATAATAGGCAACCAGCCGCAGGCGGTCCTGCTGTCCCTCGATCAGAGCCGGGAAGGCTGCGCGAGTGCCCGCCTGGGCGGCTCTGGCCCGGTCGCTTCGGTTCATGTGTTTCCCCTCCTGTGTATACCCTTTAGACCGGCGAGAGCGCAGTTAGGTTTCAGTGTTTCGAAAAAAATCCTCGTTCAGCCATTACCGTCATGCATACGCGCGAGTCGCACTTTCGGGCGGCAACTTTCAATAACGGTCACCTTCGACATTTTTATACAATTTATCCCAAAAGCTGAATTGACCCTCCCGCTATCAACTTTTCTCCCGAACCTTCCCCGGGAACGCTGTCCTTTTGGCCTACGCTATCCTCCTCCCGGTCGCACGCCAACCGACTAATTCTGCAGCCGCTTTTCACCGGTTTAACCTATGGTTATTTCATTCGCAGCCTTCCCGGTATTTTCTTTTTGAAAACGAATACATTTTATTAAAATTGTATTGAAAACACTGGTATATTGTGGTAGCTTGGTAATATATTTTTACAATCTTAATATTACAAATCATCCATTAATCTTTTACCACACCTAGAATTTGGGACGAGCACTCACTTCCATCCGGGCCTTCCTCATGCTCCCGCCGTCCCCGAGCCGCCAACTCTGCTGCTCTGTCTCCCTTACTTCATTGAACCTGCATAACAACGCAGCAGTCGATGCGACTTGCGTATTTTTGCAACGGAATCACAGAACGATTCATCGTCGTTCTTGATTATACAAAATCATGAAAAAGGAGCGAGCTTATGAAGATTCGCAAATGGCTGGCTACAACGGTCATCTTGACTGTTGTCGGCGCAACGGCAGCCGGATGTACCGGCGGCAGCGGTACGACTCCCGGTACGGGAACCGAAGGCGGCGAGAAGAGCGCTGCCCCCAAGCAGGAAATCACCCTTAATTTCAGGACGGAGCCGGGGGCGATGGACGTCTCCAAATCGACACAGGTGGCAGCGTTTACCGTCATGAACGCCGTCAGTGAAGGGCTGTACCGTCTGAATAAGGACGGGAAGGCCGAGCCGGGGCTTGCTAAAGACATGCCGAAAATTTCGGAGGACGGTAAAACGTACACGATCCAGCTGAAAGACAATTTGGTCTATTCCGACGGCCAGCCGGTCAAAGCCGAAGACTTCGTTTACTCGTACCGGCGTACGCTGGACCCTTCGACTAAAGCGCTGTATGCATTTATGGTAGCTTGGATTAAAGGCGGGGCGGACGTGCAGAAAGCCAAAACCCCCCAAGAGCTCGAAGCGGCGAAGAAAGCGCTCGGCGTTAAGGCACTGGATGAAAAAACGGTGGAAATCACCTTGGAACGCCCGATTCCATTCTTCACCGAGCAATTATCCTTCCTGCAATTTTTCCCGCAACGCAAAGATATCGTCGAGAAGTATGGCGACAAAAACGGCGCAGACGCAGAATCCGCCATCGGACCGGGACCGTTCAAGCTGGCCCAATGGGATCATGAGCAGCAGCTCGTCTTAGTCAAAAACGATAAATATTGGGACAAAGATAATGTCAAGCTGGAAAAAATCACGCTGAACATCGTCAAAGACGAGAACACCGGTCTGAACCTGTTCCAAACCGGAGCGACCCAGCTGCAAAACATCACCCGCGAGAGCATTAACCAGTGGGAAGGAAAGCCGGAATTCGTCCTGCAGCCCGAGCTGTCTTCCTGGTATATTAAGCTGAGCCAGGAGAACGTCCCGGCCTTCAAGAATAAAAAAATCCGTCAAGCGCTTGCGCTTGCCATCGACACCAAAGCATTCATCGAAACCGTTACAGGCAAAGGCCCCGTGCCGGCTACCGGCTTCGTACCGAACGGAACGAGCGACGGCAACGGCGGAGAGTTCCGCAAAAAAGCGGGCGAGCTGCGGCCGAAATTCGACCCGGCCAAAGCGAAGCAATTGCTGCAAGAAGGCTTGAAGGAGCTGGGCGTGGCGCAGCTGCCGAAGTTCAAGCTTCAAGCGGACGACAACGGAGTCGGACCGAAATCCGTCGAATTCATTCTCGCCCAATGGAAGCAAAATCTCGGCGTCGAGGCGATCGGCGAGCCGGTTCCGCACAAGCTGCGCGTAGATAACGAGAACAACCACAAATACGAAGCGTCTCTCTCCGGCTGGAGCGCCGATTACAACGATCCGATGACGTTCCTTGAGATGTGGGTGACCGGCAATGAATTCAACGATGTGGGTTGGTCCAATGCCGAGTACGACAAGTTTATTAAAGGCGCGCAGGGCGAGTTGGATAAAGCGAAGCGTTCGCAGATGATGGTTGACGGCGAAAAAATACTGATGGAGGAAATGCCGATCATCCCGAACTACTTCCGCTCCCTGAGCTGGCTCAAAGACCCGAAACTGCAAGGCGTGGTCTTCCCGCCGTATGCGCTTGAATACGAACTCAAGTGGGCGTATGTGAAGTAAGTTCGAGCCCCAAAAAAGCGAAAGCCGTTCTTCCGTTGAACAGCCAACGGAGGACGGCTTTTTTTCTATGGCGGGCCTGCTGGACCTGTACCATTGTTTGAACTAAGGCTTCGCCTTATAATCAGGGTATCGTTCAACCTACACTTTAACTGCCCGAAAGGAGGGTGACCGCATGGCATCGGCTTCATCCCGTCCCCGGGCGGTCATTATCGGCGCCGGTATCGGCGGATTATCGGCAGCGATTGCGCTGCAATCCGCCGGGTGGGACGTCTCGGTCTACGAGAGGACACGCGCCCTGTCGGGCATCGGCGCAGGCATCGTGCTCGCCGCCAATGCCATGAAAGCGCTGCGGCAGCTTGGAGCGGACCAGCAGGTAAGCCGCCTCGGAGCCCCCGTACGGCAAGCGGACATTTATACTTCGGACGGACGGCTGCTGGTATCGCTGCCGACAGACGAGCAAGCCCGGCGATACGGGGTGCAGAGCTACCTGATTCACCGGGCCGATTTGCATTCCGCTCTGCTCGGCCGCCTGGAGCCCGGGACAGTACGCACGGATAAGCGTTTGCGCCGCTGGAAGCAGAGTGAGCGGCGCATCGAAGCCGTCTTCGAGGACGGCACCACCGCGGAAGGAGACGTGCTGATCGGCGCCGACGGCCTCCACTCTGCCGTTCGGGCGCAGCTCTTCGGCGAGGCCGCCCCGCTTCGTTATGCCGGCTATTCCGCGCTGCGAGGCATCGCGCATTGGCACGACGAACGGTTTCCGTTCGAGCGGGGCGGCGGCTTCGAGGCTTGGGGGCCAGGCAAGCGGTTCGGCGTCTCGGCGATCGGGCAGGGACGCATTTTCTGGTTCGCTGCCGTCAATGCGCCGCAAGGCCAAGAGCTCCCTCCCGCCGAGAGGAAGGCGGCCGCGCTGCGCCAATTTCGCGGCTGGATGGAGCCGATCGAGGCGCTGATCTCCGCGACCGACGAGGCCTCCATCCTTTCGCACGATATTTTCGACCGCCGGCCGCTCGCCGGCTGGAGCCGGGGACGCGTGACCTTGCTTGGCGACGCCGCGCACCCCATGCTGCCCAACCTCGGGCAAGGCGGGGCGCAGGCGATGGAAGACGCCCTTGCGCTAGCCCGCTGCCTGCGGCAGGCATGCGGCACCCCGGGCACGCCTGATGCCGCCGCCGCTCTGCGTCAATACGAGCGGGAACGGTTCCGGCGGACCGCGCTGGTCGTCCGCAGGTCGCGCGGGATGGGCCGGATGGTGCAGCTCGCGCACCCCGCCGCCATGGCCGTCCGAAACCGGCTGCTTCGCCTTCTCCCCGCCCAAATGCAAATCAGCCGGCTGGACTGGCTGGTCGGGTATGAGCCTTAACCCGATCAGCGCCTGAGTACAGCCAGCACTTCCTCAACCGGCAAGGCGGCGACCGTTCTTCCTTTGCGCCCCGTGGTCGTCTCCGCCATAAACAAGGAGTTGTAGATTGCTTCCTCGGTCGCCTCTGCGACGGCGCGGAAGCATTCGGACATCAGACGCCCGTCTTCGCGAACGACGCGGAGCTCCAGCACGCCGGAAGCCGGCGTATGCGGAATGCGGTTGCCGTTGCTAAAGGCGATCACGATGTCGCCGCTTCCGTGATGCGCGATCGAGCCGGTGCGCGCCAAACCGAAGCCCGCCCGCTTGGCAATCCGCTTCAATTGGCGGGCGTCCATCGGCAGGTCGGTGCCGGCTACGATGATGATCGAGCCGTCATTGTCCCGTGCCTCCTCCGGCTTCGCACGAAGGGCCTCGCCCACAGGCTTCCCAAGGATGGTCAAATCTTCCCCAAGGCCGAAGTTCGTCAGCACCAACACGCCGAAATGGTAAGTTTCCCCACCCACTTCTACCTGTCTGGATGATGTCCCGATTCCTCCCTTGTAGCCGAAGCAGACCATCCCGGTTCCGGCTCCAACCGCCCCTTCCAAGACGCGGCGGTCCTTGGCTGCCCATCCCTGCCGGATCGCTTCCATCGCATGCTCCGGACGGACATGAAGTCCTCTCATGTCGTTTAGCGACGAGTCGTTGCATTCTCCGGTGACGACGTTCAGCGAGCCGTCGCGGTCTCCGATTCCGTCATCCTGTGCCAGCATATAACGAAGCGTGCCTTCGGTCACCGCCGGTACGCCGAACGTATTCGTCAGCATGATCGGCGATTCGATGACGCCCAGCTCGTCCACTTGAACGAGACCGGCCGTTTTGCCGAAGCCGTTGATTACATGCGCCGCAGCAACCGTTTTTTCGCGAAACCAATCGCCTTGATGGGGCAAAATCGCCGTGACCCCCGTCCGGACGCAAGCGTCGGGGCGGTCCTCGTGTAACGTCACATGCCCTACGGATACTCCCGGGACATCCGCGATACTGTTAAGCTGTCCGGTCGGAAGCTTTCCGACGGTAAATCCGTAATCGCGCAATCGCTTTCTGCTCATAAGCTATTCTCCCTTTATTCGTTTACGCGCTTCAGCATGCGTGAGCCGTAGAAGGCGGCCCAAGCCTTCGGCTCGTCCTTGAAGAAGAACCGGATCGGATAGCCGCTTTCTGCGATGACCAGCGTACGGTCGTCGCTGGCCCGCAGCGCGAAGACTTTGCCGTCAATGACAGCGACGGGCGAATGCCCTTCAAGCACGATGTCGACGCTGCCGCCCTCGGCGGATCGGTAAGCGCCGGTCAGGCGCAGCAGCTCCTCCGGAGAGGCCTCGTACGTCGGCTCCACGCTGCTCTTTTGCCCCAAGGGGAAGCCGAGCGCCGTATTGACCGCCGCCAACCACAGCTCGTTTGCGGGCACGTTCGCCACGTTCGTCAAGACGGCGGCCACCAGCCCGCGTTCGGGCACGAAGCCAAAATACGACGATACCCCGGGCTGGCCGCCTCCGTGCTCGACAAGCGTAACGCCGGAATAGTCGGGGATGATCCGCAGCGCACAGCCGTAGAACACATTTCTGCCGATCCGGTGTATCGGCTCCCGCATCTGCCTCAAGCTTTCGCTCCGCGCCACGGAGCGGCCGTTCGAAGGCTCGGCATCGTTCACGTAAATTTGCCCGTATTTCAGCAGGTCGCGCACCGTCGACCGAATGCCTCCGCCCGCTTCATAGTTGCCCAGCTTGGGCCATGGCACCTCGTCCAGCGTTCGTGTGCCGCCGCGCTTCACATACGGCACAGAGACGTTATCCCAAGCGGCCAGCTCTTCCAAGCTGAATGTGGACCGGCTCAGCTGCAGCGGCTCCATAATCCGCTCAGCGATCGCCGTTCGGAACGGGCGGCCCGTGAGCCGCTCGATGATCGCCCCGAGCAGCAGGAATGTGTCGTTGCAGTAGCTGAAATATTCCCCCGGCGCTCCCAATAGCTCCATCTCTTCGCTCGCCAAATAGTCGAGGTGCTCGGCGAACCGCCGAAGCTCCTCCCGGCGGCGCAGCGGCGGGACGCCCGCCGTATGGGAAAGCAGGTGCCTCACGCGGATGCCGTCGCTCCGCATGCCGCCGGAAGTGCGCAGCTTGAACCCGGGAAGGTGCTTCGTGACAGGATCGTCCAACGAAAGCTTGCCTTCCTCCGCAAGCTGCATGATCGCCAAGGCCGTGAACGACTTGGTGACCGACGCGATGCCGAACACCGTATCCGGGGTAACGGGCTCTCCCGTTGCCATGCTTCTAACGCCGAACCCCTGCTGGTAGACGGTCTCCCCGTGCAGCGAGACGGCCACGGCTGCGCCGGGGATCGCCTCTTTCTCCATCATCGCTTTCACATAGGCTTCGAATCCGGACCAGTTGCCGGTCATGACAGCACCTCCATAGACTGCGCAGTCCTCTTACTTCGGACGGTTGCGCAAAAAGTTCCCTGCGGCAAATCCGCGCACTTCGTCTTCCTTATAATATTTTAGCAGCTCGTTGATCAAGTTCTGGCTTTTGCCCGCGTGCTCCAAGCCTGCGACAAACTCGGAAATCCCGTCAAAATCCGAACCGAGCCCGATATGCCGCACGCCGCCGAGCGCGCACAAATGATCGATATGCTTTAACAAATCGGCGATCGTTACATGCCTTTCCCGCTTCACAAAGGCAGGGCAATAAATAACGTGAACCGTCCCGCCCTTCGCAAACAGCGCCTTAACCTGTTCGTCCGTTAAATTGCGCGGGTGATCGCAAACCGCCCGCGCGTTGGCGTGGCTTGCCATCGGATATTCCGCCAGCTCAACCACATCCCAGAACGCCCGCTCGCACAAATGAGCCACATCGGTCAGCAGCCGGTGCTCGTTATTGAACCGCACAATGTCCCGGCCGAACGTGGTAAGTCCGGCGCCGCGCGGCTCCAGCACGCCGTCGGCAGCGAGATTGGCGTAATTCCAGGTCAAGCCGACCGCACGCACGCCAAGCTGGTATAAAATGTGCAGCTGGCGCAGGTCGTTGCCGATGGGATCGACGCCTTCCAGCGTCAGCATGGCTCCGATCTGCCCCGGTTCGAGCGTGTCAAAATCGGTCCAGCTGCGAATCTGCTTCATTTCCGGATGCTTCCCGAGGACCTCGTCGTAGAAATAATGAATCTGATCCAGCGCCGCTTGAAACTTCTGCTCCGCCTTGAGTTGAGGCGGAACGAAGACCGCAAAGCACTGGACCTTCACGCCGCCCTGCTGCAGCCTAGCCTTGTTCGTCGCCAGCTCCTCCGAGCTGCCGTAGGACAGCTGTCCGCCGCTTTTCCAGAGCTTATACAGCGCGTCGCAATGAAAGTCGATGATTTCGATGTTTTGCCCCATTTCTTTCATCCAGCCTTTCCTAGTCCTGTCCCGTCATTGCGCGGAACCGCTCGTACAGCGCCCGCGCGACCGGTCCCGGCTTGCCGTCTCTGACCAAGCTTCCGTCCTCGAAACGGACGACCGGCATCACTTCCGTCGTCGTACTGGTGATGAACGCTTCGTCCGCCTGCCGCAGCTCCTCCGGCGTAAACGATTGCTCGATGAACGGGATACGCAGCTCGTGCGCGATCCGCTGCACCGCCATTCTCGTAATGCCTGCCAAAATCTGATTGGACAGCGGCGCCGTCCGGATCGCTCCGTCTTTGACCATGTAGACGTTGGAGCTTGTTCCTTCCGTCACTTGCCCGTCCCGCACGAGAACCGCTTCAAGGCATCCGCGTTCGGACGCGGCTTGCTTGGCCAAAATGTTGGGCAGCAGGTTGAGCGACTTGATCCAGCAGTTCAGCCAGCGCTCGTCCGGATGCAGCATGACGCTGATGCCGGCGGCCCTTGCGTCGGCCGGTATTTCCCGAAACGGCTTCGCCGTCATCGAGACGGACGCCGGGCATGCCGGAAACAAATGATTGCGGGGGGCGATACCGCGCGTTGCCTGCACATAAAGATCAAGATCCGACAGCCCGCTTTTTTGCGTCAATTCGCCGATGATTCGCTTCAACGACTCGCCGTCGTGCCCGATTTCCAGACGGATCGCCGCGGCGCTCTTGAACAAGCGGTCCAAATGCTCGTCGAGCATAAAAGGCCGCCCTTGGTAAACGCGGATCACCTCATATACGCCGTCCCCGAATTGATGTCCCCGTTCGTCGATCGGAACGGCCGGTTCGTCCGATTGAATAAAGCTCCCGTTACAATAGGCCAAAGCCATGATGCAGCCCTCCCTGGTTAATGTCTCATGTTACTAACAAACTAATTGATTTCCGCAGGCCGGTCCAATAGGATAATGACATAGTGGGTATAAAAAAATATAATACGAGGATGGGAGGCGTTTTATGAATACGGATCACGTTGAATGTTTTGTCATGGTGGCTCTGACCGGAAGCTTCAGCAAAGCGGCCAACCTGCTGTATTTGTCCCAGCCTACGGTAAGCCAGAGGATCAAAGCGCTCGAAGCCGACCTGAACTGCAGGCTGTTTCAACGAACCGGCCATGCCATCGCCTTGACGGAGGAAGGCGAAAGCTTCCTTCCCTATGCGAAAAGCATGCTGCAATCGCTTCAGGACGGGCAGCAGGCGATCCAACGGATTCACGGGAAATTGGAAGGAGAGCTGTCCGTCGCTTCCGTTTTCGGGGCGGCCTTTTACCTGCTGCCTCAGCTCGTGGAGCAGTTCCAAATGCTCTACCCGAAGGTGAAGCTGACGATTTTGACCGGGCATTCGCATCAGGTGCTTGATATGGTGTTAAACCACGAGGTATCCTTCGGGATCGCCCGGGCCGTCAATCATCCGCAGATCCGGCGCATTCCGATCCTGAAGGACGATATGCTGCTGGCGGTCTATCCGGGCCATCCGTTTCACGACCGCAAGCAGGTGACGATTGAAGATGTCGCCAAGGAGCGGCTCATTTTATTCAATCGCGGCTCGCTCGATTGGACGCTGATTAACGGGGCGTTCAGCCACTTCCGGCTGGACCGGCACGTGGTCATGGAGGCGGATAACATCGAGGTGGTCAAGCGGATGGTTAAGCAACGGCTGGGCATCGCGTTTCTGCCCCGCTTCTCGATCCTCCACGATTTAGAGAGGGACGAGCTGCGCGAGGTGGAAGTCGCCGGACTGCCGCAGCTGAACCGCAATTTCGAGCTGATTTATTTGAAAGACATGTCGCTGAACCAGATCATGGAGCAGTTTATCGGCTTCTTATGCCAGCACCATGCGCAGACCGGCCATTGGCCGGATCGGGGATAAGAACGAATGTGGCAAGCTTGGCAAAGCTTCCGCGCGTTATTCTAAGCCGTCTCCCCGCGGCGTTCTGAAAGGCGTGCGAAAAAACGCCGGAAACCATGGCTCCGGCGCGGGCGATTCTGATGTATACTTATCAGGAGAAACAATCCTTTGTGCGAAGGAAGCAAAAGAATGGATATACGGAAATTGCGCTACTTTATTGCCGTGGCGGAAGAGCTTCATTTCAACCGTGCCGCGGAAAAATTGAACATGACACAGCCTCCCCTCAGCCAGCAAATTCAAGCGCTGGAAAAGGAACTTGGCGTGAAATTGCTGGAACGCAGCAAAAGACAGGTTCGTCTTACGCCGGCGGGGGCCGTTTTTTTAGAAGAGGCCAAAACGATTTTAGCTCAATTGGAGCGGTCTATTAAGACGACGCAGCTTGCGGGTCGAGGCATAAGCGGTCATTTGGTTATTGCGTTCGTGGACTCGGCCGCGGGCGGTTTAATGATCGATATTCTAAAAGGGTTTCGGGAGCATTTCCCGCAAATACAGCTTACATTGCGCGAGATGACTTCCGCCCAGCAAGAGCAGGCCTTACTTGACGGAAGCGTTCATGTCGGCTTTCTCCGCGCCATTGAACCGGCGAAGCATCTGGCTTATCGTACATTCGCAATAGAATCGCTCTTTGCCGTACTGCCCGAACAGCATCCGTTAGCCAGGCAGCCGCTTCTGTCCGTCAGCTCGTTGGAATGTGAACCGTTCGTCTTGTTTCCGCGTCATCTGGGAGTCGGTTTTCATCGCCTGATCATGGAATTTTGCTCCCAACATGGCGTTTATCCGAATGTCGTACAAGAAGCTATTCAGATGTACACCATTGTAAACTTGGTGGCCGCGAACCTGGGCGTTTCCATCGTGCCTTCTTCCGTTGCCGAATTTCGGCGCAGCGGCGTCGTATTCCGGCCCTTTAAGGAAAGCGCACCGCCGGTCCCTCTTTATGCCGCTTGGAGAACCGATACGGATAAGGCTGTCTTGTCAGCCTTTCTCGAGACCATGGAAGCCGTATGTTCGGCGGCTATGGCTCGCGGATAACCTGCCAATCAACCGGTTTTTCCTGGATCGCGCTCAACCAGTCCTTCCAAAATATGATCGATTTCCCTCATCATTTCAGGGTCAAGACGAAGCCCTGCAGCCTTGACGTTCTCTTGCACTTGCTCCGGCTTGGATGCCCCGATAATGGCGGCTGACACCTGCGGATTTTGCAGCACCCATGCTATGGCAAGCTGCGGCAGCGTCAACCCGGCTTCGTGCGCAAGGGAAGAGAGCCTGGAGACAGCCTGCAGCACTTCGGTACGCATCCACCGCCCTGCCAATCGCTCGAAAAAGGAAGCACCGGCCGGCGTCGAAGCACGGGAGCCTTGGGGAACCGGCTTATCCGGCATATATTTCCCGGAAAGAATTCCTTGTGCAAGCGGCGACCAGACTACCTGCCCGATTCCTTCCCGCTCGCAGGCCGGGACGACTTCCGCTTCGATAACGCGCCATAACATCGAATATTGGGGTTGACTCGCGATCAGCGGAACCTTCAATTCCCGTGCCAATGCCGCCCCCTCCGCAATTTGTCCCGCCGTCCACTCGCTTATCCCGATATACAGCACTTTTCCTTGCCGAACCAGATCCGAAAAAGCCAAAAAGGTTTCTTCAAGCGGCGTCCTCTCATCAAAGCGGTGCGCATAATAGACATCGATATAATCCGTCTGCAATCTGTTCAACGAAGCATGGCAGGCTTCCATAATATGCTTGCGGGAAAGCCCTTTGTCGTTCTGTCCGGTTCCTGTCGGATGGAAAACCTTGGTGCACAGCTCGACGCTTTCGCGGCGCACTCCTCTCAAAGCTTGGCTCAGCACCGTCTCCGCCTTCGTATCCGAGTAAACATCCGCTGTGTCAAAGGTCGTAATTCCTGCATCCAACGCGGCTCGGACACAAGCATAGGCCGTGTCGTTGTCCACTTGCGCGCCGTGGGTAATCCAGTTTCCAAAAGCAATCTCGCTTACAGACAAGCCGCTCGCGCCCAATCTTCGATAGTTCATCTGATCTACCTCCTTTCAGGTTACAATCCGATTATATTTAACCGAAATGAATAGGTGAAATATTCTTTTTTATAGGTATTAATTCAAAATCCATATTTATTGTAAGAAATAAAATGCATGTCACTCCTATTTCATAAAAAAAACCGCCCGACTTCGCTAAGTCGGACGTTCTTTTTATGTGCAGGCCCTTGCGTTTGCCCGCCGGAGGAACGGCCGCGGAACGCCGGCACAATGGAACCCGTTCGTTCCTCTTGCTCGTGCTCCCTGACCGCCTTCCGCTTCTTACGGCGGAGATTACCCGATCGCCCAGTTGCCTTGACGGAACACAGGCTCGCGGGTGCCGTCCGGCAGCTCGCCGTCAATATCCAGCTCCGCCGAGCCGACCATAAAGTCGACGTGCGTCAGGCTGACGTTCGCGCCCTTGGCCAGCAGCTCCTCCTTGCTCATCTTCGTCCCGTTCTCGATCGTAAACGGATAGGCGCTGCCGACCGCGAAATGGCAGGACGCGTTCTCGTCAATACCGGTGTTGTAAAACACGCGGTTCAGGTTCGAAATCGGAGAATCGTGCGGAACGAGCGCAACTTCCCCCAAATATTTCGCCCCTTCGTCCGTCTTCAGCAGGGCATCCAAATATTCAAGCCCGACCTCTGCCGTATAGCTGACCACTTTGCCGCCTTCGAACGTGAGCGAAAACTTGTCGACCAGCCGGCCGTTCAAGTTTAACGGCTTCGTGCTCGTCACCGTTCCGTTCACGCCGGTCCGCAGCGGCATCGTGTACACTTCCTCCGTCGGCATGTTGGCTACGAAGTATACGCCTTGATCGTCCGTCGTCCCGCCGCCGTGCCAAACATGCCCTTCGGGCAGCTCGACCGATAAGTCGGTGCCGGGAGCCCGATAATGCAGCTTTTTGTACTTCTTCTCGTTGAGCTTCTCCTTGACCTGCTTCAGCCGGCCGATGTGCTCTTGCCAAGCCGCCACGGGATCTTCCGCGTCGACCCGGTTCATTTGGAAGATTGTATCCCACATCACCCGGACCCGCTCTTCCTCCGGAAGCTCGGGGAACACCTTGGCCGCCCAAGCGCGCGTCGGCGCCTTCACGAGACACCAGCTGAACTTTTTGTTGCGCACGTAGCTTTGGAATTTCTCCCTCGCCACGGCCATCGCTTTCGTCGCCCGCGTCACCTTGTCCGAATCGATGCCCTTGTACAATTCCGGGTCGGGCACCTTGATGTTGATCAATGCCCCGCCGTTCTCCGCGAGCTGCTCCATCATCGCCGGGATCCACTGCGGGTAATAGTCGAACGATTCGTCGGGCGCATATAAGAAACGGTTTCTCGTCACTTCCTCGTCATCCCATTGAACCTGCACGTATTTCGCTCCCGCTTCGTATGCCTTTTGCACGACTTTGCGGGTGAACGGCGCAGCTTCCAGCGGCGATTCGATGTGAAGCACTTGTCCGGGCTGAACGTTCGCTCCGACCCGGACGACAAGCTCCGCGTATTTTTCCAGACTTCGGTCAAAAGCTTCCATGTCCCTGTCTCCTGTCCTATCGATTGGTTACTCGTACCATTATACTAGAAGTCGGAAGACGAACCAAGCGTACTCCCAGGCTCGGATCCGGTCAA
>NZ_BILX01000009.1 GCF_004000785.1 Paenibacillus ehimensis NBRC 15659
GGGAAGGGCCCGGCAGCCGCGAAAACGCGCGCGCTGGAGGCGGTGCGCACCGGCGAGGGCGCCAGCCGCGCAGCAGGGCGCAAAGGCGCCAAAGCCGCAGGCGCGGCAGCCAAAGGCGGCGGCGTGGGCATCGGCTTCGCCAAGAAGAAGCGCAAAAAGACCGTCAAGCGCTAGTTCCCCTTGATTTCCGGGGATGGAGTTGGTACAATGGACTCCATCCCTCTGTTTGGAAATCGGTATGGGAAGGAGCGGCTAGGGGGCATGAGCAAAAAAAACGATGGAAAAGTGCTGGCGCAGAACAAAAAAGCGTCTCACGATTATTTTATCGAGGATACTTACGAATGCGGTCTGGTGCTGACCGGTACGGAGATCAAATCGCTGCGGCTCGGACGAGCCAATATCGGCGATGCGTTCGCGACGATCCGCAACGGCGAAGCGTTCGTGCATAATATGCACATCAGCCCGTTCGAGCAAGGTAACCGGTTTAACCCCAGCGATCCGACGCGGGCCCGCAAGCTTCTTCTCAAAAAAGTCGAGATTAACAAACTGCTGGGCCAATCGAAGCAGGAAGGCTATACGCTGGTGCCGCTCAAGGTGTATGTGCGCAACGGCTACGCGAAGCTGCTGCTAGGCTTGGGCAAAGGGAAGAAGCAATACGACAAACGCGATACGGCGGCGAAACGCGACGCTCAGCGGGATATTCAGCGGGCGCTGCGCGAGAAGCAGAAGGTCGCACGATAACGTTTTGGCGAGAATCCGCCAGTATGTTTAGGTTTTGGTATCGCTTCCAGCAACTCGCCCCTTCATTTTGCGCAAGGATATGTTATAATAAAAGTGCACTTGGGGAAGTGCACAGCTTTTATAGCAGAAGTCAGCAGAAGTTGCAGGTAAGTTTTTTTTCATAACCTTTTTAATTAGGGTCTCCCATCTGATGGGAGGCCCACCTATGCGGGGACGTTCTTGGATTCGACGGGGATAGTTCGAGCATGGGTTGCGGGTAGTGGGGACGCGTCCGCTTTATCAACGCTAAAGCCAATTAAATGGCAAACAACAACAATCCTACGCTTTCGCAGCTTAATAACCTGTGAGCGTGCTTCTACCCTGCATCGCCCATGTGCCGGGATAGGGGCTCAACTTTAGTGGGATACGCTGTCTAGTCTCCGCCTGCGGCTAGCTGAAGAAGACAATCAGGCTGACCCAACGCGTAGCCGGTTACGGGGCGACGCTCGGGTGACATCAAAACTGTGACTACACCCGTAGATGCCTGTGTGGCGTTATCTTCGGACAGGGGTTCGACTCCCCTCGTCTCCATACTCAAAGCACCTAACTTTTAGATCTAGCAGAAAGTCGGAATTATCGTTAGAGCCGACTACAACAACTGATTCAAAAAATTCTTGAATAACTTGCTTCTTTACTTGAACGTCATCTGTAAATAGATGGCGTTTTTTATCTTCTAACTCGTTGATAATAAGCTCTTCATCAATATTTGAATGAGAATTTATAAACTCCATTCTTCGAAGTTCAGCTTCATTATTCAACTCCTCTGAACTCTTTATTAAGAGGTGACCCCGAATGGTCAGAAAATGATGCAATATTTTTTGAAAAATAAAGAAACTATGTACAAAAAATGATAAAAAGATAAAAATTACAAACGATAAAGAAAAGGACATGGAGGACAAAAGCAAATAGATGAAACCTTTGCTCTGTTGCCCGACATGTGCTAAAGATGATTGAATATTCCATTGAATTGCGGATTCAATGGTCAAAAACGAGAGAATACAATGTCATTTACACTTTGTCCGGTTTGCTTTTCCGATCACAGAAAATTACCATATATTAATAATCGACTTAGCTTTTCACCACATTTTGTTTTCTTAGAACAGAACAAAGGTTAGGTGCTTTAGCAGTGTCAGTTTTAACGTGAAAAAAGTAAAGATATCTTTATGAAATTGAAATATATTCCATATCCCTTTATAATAGAGTTAAATCCGAAAGCATCGGTAAGAAATGTCTGTGGAGTTCAAACTTCCATAGGCATTTTTTGCCCTATGGTAATATTTACAAATGTTTTCGGGGATAATAATAGGGGGCCTTGAGAGCATGGTAAATATACAGGGTGTTTTATTACGAGTATTAAAGAGAATTCCTAAAGAAGATGCTATTGAGATAATTCATGAAAAGACCGGTTGGGTTCCAGAAAGGAAGCCTAAGAAAAAAGATGATATCAAAGATAGATTCTTAGCTCTAGCTGGTATTATCGCAGAAAATGAGATTGAAGACTTTGTACAAATGGCAGTGATGAGGAAGAGTCTAGGTTTGCCTGCATATACCTACAAGGTTTCAAATCTCAATTTTTTAAATAATTTATCCGATGAACAAATTGTTTCTAATTATTCCGTCGAAAATGTGGCGTTTAGAGATATTTATTCAATAACAACTGCTCTTAGTATCTCCGATAGGTTACTTGCTTTTGACATAAGACTAAAGGAGTACGAGAGTTCATGGTTAACAGGAGTAAACAATGTTAATAGCCTATCCGCAGTTTTTACCGCAAAAATAACATTAGATAGGGATAGCAAAGTTTTAACTATTTATAATGGGAATCATGAAGTACAAGAGGTTCTCTTTGATTTCATGTCTCAATTTTTTCATTGGCCAATGAGTTCATATCGCCTTAAGGAATTTCCAAACCAAATTAATGAACTTGGGAGTGTAAGCTTTAAAACAGCTTTATTGCTTGATTTAGTTACTAATCGATTAAGTAGTCGAGGGATCAATTCTACATTTAAAGAAATTAAATTCTACACTGGTGGAAGAAGTAAAAAGGACGGAATACGTGACGTAGCCATAGGGGGAAGAGCTCTTCTTGCTTCTCAATTAGCTTGCGAATACATAACAATTGGCAGTGATATCATTTTCTTTAATACAGACATGGTGTACAATGGAACTGAATTCTCAACCAAAGTCTACCTTAAAGGGAGTTCGTTAGATATACTAAAAATTGTTATTGTGGATACAGATGATGAAGAAGTTCGTAAAGAATCAATGGATATTATTCAGAGTGAATACATAGATATGTGTAATACGGGTATTAAAGATATGGAGGAGACAAAAAAATTAATAAATTCCATTGCACAAAAGTATCTCAAGAAGGATCAATTGATTACCCGGGCAATTGAAGAGAATACATTAAATTCTATAGCAATGATTTCTAATTTATTAGATAAATTAAATGATCAGGACGAAATTGTGATTGAAAGCCTGAGAAATTTTATCAAATCAAATCAAACAGTTCTTGATTCCATTGGGTATGACAGTAATGATGAAAATCTTAGCAAGTTAATCGAGTTTGCAGGCATGGAAGAACTGGTTGTAATAGACGAGGAAGATTATAAAGAAACAGAAGAGGAATAAAGGAGGGGGAGTTCAATGTTATCTTGGAATGAAGATTGTATAATTTATAAAATTGAAAATCATTCCTCAAATTTTGATTTCAATGAACTCCCCAGTAGCTCCTTTGAACAGGTAACATTCTCTGATATAAACAACGAATTAATAGAAATAAATTATGCATGGATAGATCCAGTCAGGATCCGTGATAAAATTATATCTAAGGAACAAAAGGAAGTAACGTTTTGGTTATTTAAAAATGAAAAAATACTTTGTTCATTCGCAAATTCCGAAAGTACGATGTCCTATGCAATCAATAAATTAGGTAAGATACTATCTTTTGGATATACCCGAATCAACCCATTTGATCATTGGGTCAAGAATTATTTTAAGAAAAATAATTGGTTCGCTGAATTAATAAGTGTACATATTAAAACAACTCCAAGTGCATTTGATAATAATGAAATAAAGAAAATAAGCATCAAATCCTTATCTGAATTTAATTACAAAAGTTTATTTGATAAACATACAGTAACAAACCTAACCTTTTCTATGAATAATACTATATTCTACATAGATTCAGTTTCAGTAATTTCATTCCCAAATACAATTAAGGAATCAGATATACTTAAGATATTAAGTGTGGTTATAAAGGAGTTTATCTAATTCGATGCTTAGGCGGATATCGGTTCTATTCGTACTAGTTCCTTTTGTATTACTATTGTTTACAAATTTCAAGCAGGATTTTTCCAAAGACGATTATGATAATTTAAAAGACCAAGTTGAATTAATAAGCTGGATCTTTTCGGGGATTATGGCCATAATCTCCTTTTTTGCTATCTTCATTGGTTTTATGTATGAAAATAAATTAATAAGTGCTTCAAAGGATTTGCAAAATATATACAGACCGTATACTATAAATATTTCTGAATATCGCCAGGTTATAATAAATTATCAAGTTAGTATGACAAGCAATAATTTAATTTCATATTTGTATTGGGTATATCTAATTGTTTCTTCATGTACTATATATGTCTGGGGAGTAGCAGTTGGATTTTATACGAAATACCAAGTCTCACTAGAAATTAATTTTTCAGTCCCGGCTGTACTCAACTTTGGGATCTATTTATTTTTTCTGATACTTAGCGGATTACTTGTTAGTTTAACTTTCATTTTAAATCAGATAAAACATTTTAAAGATCCACTAGGTAAGGGATATCTACCCAATACTGATCAAATAACTGATATTGATTATCTAAAAACTAAGAATTCAGATTTGGATGAAGTTTTAATAAAAAGTGGATTTCATTTAGAGTTTTATAAAAATCCACCGATTAGTAATCCTAAATATGAGATGATTTTAAATATGCCAGTTAAGTTGAAAAATTTACGTTTTGTATTAAAAATATACGATAAAGAGAAAAACAATATTTTAAAATGTTATGGCAAGATTCTCGATAACTCGAACTTCGGCGAGAGGTTTTTGTACAGAATAACCGATAATCTACCCAATAGTATTTTTAATACGTTACAGGATAACGCATCTGGCGAGCTAAAGGTTTATGATTCTGATGACTCAGTTATATCACGTATAACACTAAGATTGGATTTAATTGACGAATACAATCATACTTTTATACTGCAAAAGGCGATAAAGGAAAGGGAAATCATGGAAAACGATTCTCGGTTATTAAATAATATTACTGCTGAAGAAGTAAAGTTTTTTACTGAATTAAGAACGTCCCTTTAACCTTCGATTTACTTAGAGATATGTAAAGTTAGGTGCTTCACCAGTATAAGTTCGTCTCCTTAAAGAAAGAGCACCGACCGAAAATGATCGGTGCTCTTTCTTTAAGGAGACGCGAGGCGGGAGCGAAGCCCCTGATGGGGTTCAGACCGCGCGCAGTGGAGCGTTAGCGGAATGAGCACGGCATTGAAATCTACCGCTAAGATCATCATCGACTAGGCTTCGAGAGCAGGTAAAATCGAGATTTCAATACTCCCCTCGTCTCCATAAAATGCTGTAAAAAGCACTGACCAAATAGTCGGTGCTTTCTATTTTTGGAGAAATGAAAGCAGAAAAATATAACATTTCATGTATGATTTATCCGATATAGATGTAGGGATGGACGGGGCCGAGCAGGACCCTAGTGAAAGTGTATTTTTAGTTTTCAGGGAGGATGAGCTCAAAAAATCAAAATTACCTATCGCACAGTATCTTCTGGGTAGAGTAATAATTCCACCATGTCTTTCGTAACGGAGTGAAGAAGATGACGTCTAGAAAAATGATTAGTTTGCTTATTGTTTTCGTCTTACTTTTCGGGGGGCTAGATTTTCGGGCGGGAATTTCAAGTGCGAATGACCGGCTTGATTTCAGAGAGGGTGATTATCTGGTAAATATTCTTCAAGACGGGGATGGAAAGGAGCGCGTTTTTAAATTCACGCCGGGTAATCGAATTACGGCTACGAATACGAAGCTTCGCTTATTTATCAATTCACGTGAAATTGAGTCCAAGGAATATACGGTTGATTACGAAAACTACACCATAACGATGCGTAATGCTCCCGACATAGGGGCCGAAATTTCCGTTAAATACTCCATCAGCCCTACCTTTGAATGGGGAGAAGCGGAGTCGGGCATAGACAAAATTGGAAATGCCCTTTCCGAGGGGGATGGTTCAACGCGAGTATTTAAAGTAACTTCCCGTTATACCATCAACTCTAGTAAAAATGTCAGTTTATACATAGATGGGTCTAAGGTTCGCCCTTCGGAATTTACCTTTAACCATGAGAATAATACAGTTACGATATTAGAAAAACGCCGGGCACCGGGCCCGAAGTCGAAGATTTACTTCTATTTTCCCAGGACTTCTATTTCCGGTACCCAACCATCCCACGGGGAACCTGCAGCGATTCCTCCATCTGGCCCAGCTGCAAATCGATCCCCCAATACAGCCGTTGGAACGGAATTTCAAGTACCTGGTGGAGCAAGCTTTCCCGGGACGATTCAGCTAAACCCGGATCATACATTCACTGTGAATACGACGGCTGCAACTTCGCGACCGGCCTATTTTTCCTATTTAATGGTCAAAAATGCAAAGGGGAAACTCGTTAGGCAAGTCCGAGTCAATCCTAATAGCCCTTCAACCTATTCATTGAGCAAGCTTGGGCTGCCGTCGGGTGGATATTATTTTTACTTGAAAACTATCAATCAATCGGGAGGGTTGGCGGCATCGATCCCTCAATTCGTTCCGATTAACAATGAGCCGCAAAATATTCAAGTCTTGATTGGAGGACAGCTGCAAGCTTATGCGCAGGCGCCTGTAAATTGGAATGGAAGTGCGTTTGTTCCGCTTCGGGCCATTTTCGAATCGCTCGGAGCAACGGTAGAATGGGACAGTTCCACCCAAACGGTCACGGCAACAAGAGAAGGCAAAACCATCGTATTAACGATTGGTTCCAATATAGCTTACGTGAATGGCGTTCCTGTAACTTTGAGTGCGCCCGCACAATTAATCCATGGAATCACCATGGTTCCCGTTCGATTCGTAAGCGAGGCTCTTGGCGGAGTGGTAGAGTGGAACGAGGCTTCGAAGTCGGTTGTTGTTTTTCAAAACAAGCCCGTTATCCCTACATCTGCTGAAAGCGAGAAGACTCCAATCGAGCAAGGGGGACAAGAACCGTCGTCTGAACCGTCCGAACCGTCGGCTTCTTCGCCTATTTTACAAAACATATCCAAAGGGATAACGAATTCTTCAGATATCGTTTTTGTCATTGACGTTACAGGAAGTATGGGTGAAGTCATCGACTATGTGAAAGAAACGGTCAGAAGCTTCGTGGATTCCGTCCCGTCCGGCTCTAATTTTGCTATCGTTGGGTATCGGGATATTAATTATGTGGATATTTATAACCCTGATTTCGAGGTTTTTGATTTCACGAATAATAAAGATTTGTTAAAAGCTCAATTAGATAGCTTAGTGGCTTCCGGCGGAGAAGATGTGGAGGAATCCGGACTGGAGGCTATTGATAAGGCGGTCCAAAAATTATCGGGCAGCAAGAACTCCAAAAGAATCATTTTTATAACCGATGCCCCTGTTCACGATAAAGGCACCTCGCCAGGAATGGCCGGCTTCTCTCTTGAAGAGATTAACGCTAAACTGCAAACGAATCAAGTTACTCTTGATGCCATTGCACCGCAAAGCGGATTGGCCCATGAACAAATTATCAAGCTTGTTCAATCTAATCATGGAACCCTGTACGATATTAACGATGCCACTCTACTGCAGCTGCACTAATTTTAGGCCAAGCCAAGCAGCCTGTCGCTCAATCTGAGCATCGTACGGTGACGGAGTTTGTATCCGCTACGCCACGGTTCGTCTCCATAAAGGACAAAAGCATCGGTCCGCAGGTCGGTGCTTTTGTTCATAATCGTAAGCTATGGAAGTATTGGCTTGGGGACGCGGCAAATTTCACTTTACATTAAGATTGTATAGAATCCAGGTTAAGTTTACCCGTTTACACTGTTGTTGTAGGGAAAAGAACAACAGAGGGAAGTGATTAAATTATGAATCGAATGGGTAAATATGGAAGTAAATTGGCTGTCGCTGCCCTGGCCGTTGCAGTATTGGCCGGGGGAGGCCCGGGGCTTGGCACATCGGCGGAATCCGGTCCGGCAGGACCTCAGGCACCGGAGGAAGTCGAGCGATTTGTCGATGCGTTTTTTAACCAGCCGGATATTCAGAAACAGATGGCCGGTGCCGCGGTGGCCGTGGTGAAGGACGATCGGGTGCTGTTAAACAAAGGCTACGGCTACGCCGATGTGGAGCAGAAACTGCCGGTCGACCCGGACCGAACCATATTTCGCGTCGCCTCGGTTTCCAAGGTGATTACAGCTACAGGCGTCATGCAATTGGCCGAGCAAGGGAAGCTCGATTTGAACGCCGATGTGTCGAAATATTTGGGGGAGGTTCGCATCGGGAATCGGACGGATGTACCGTTGACCATGCGGCATTTATTGATGAATGCGACCGGATTTGAGTATGGGGATTTGTCCGATTCTACAACGACCGACTTGTCCAAAGAAGTTTCCTTAAAACAATATATTCTCGACAATTCGCCCACGATTATACGCCAGCCGGGACAATTTTATCGCTATGACAACCTGGGATTTACGATTCAAGGGTATGTGATCGAGCAAGTTACGGGCCGGCCGTTCGGCGATTACGTTCAGAAACATATTTTTCAGCCGCTGGGCATGACAAACAGCGATTTTCGGCTAACTTCGGAAAATTTAAAGCGGCTCGCCGTACCCTATAACCAGCTCGGCGATATCTTCCCTACATTTGCGACGGTCCCGACAGAGTTTCCGGGAGGCGGGATGCTCTCAACCAGCTCGGACATGGCTCGGTTTATGATGGCACATCTGAACGGGGGGAAGATCGGGAGCACGGCGATTCTGAGTGAAGCAACGACTCGCGACATGCTCAAGCCCCAGCTTGCCATCCATCCGAAGCTGCCGAATATGGCCTACGGCTTCGAATATTCCAATCGGCAGGATGCCAACGGGCAGTATGTGATTGAGAAGTCCGGAGATGTACAAGGATACCATACGGGGATGTGGTTGATTCCCGATCAGAAGGTCGGCGTTTTCATTACCGTCAATAAGGATTTTGAGCTCCGGCAGCCTTTTTTCAGAGCCTTCATGAATCATTTTTACCCGGCTGCGGGCAAGCAAGCTGACGCTCATGAGCCGCTCTCCACGTCGCTGGCTGAATTTGAAGGCACATACAGCGATTTGCGAAACCGGATGTGGACATCGCGCATTCGTGCGGAAGACGGCAAGCTTATCGTGCAAGACCCGCTTGGCGAGCATGTGCTGCATGAAATCGAGCCGCTTCTGTTTCAGGACGATCAGGGTGTCAAAGCGGCGTTCAAACGGAATGAAAAAGGCGAGATACAGGCGTTTTATTACGATCTGAAGCTCGACAGCTGGTCCGAAAAATTGCCGCAGCCGCGCCCCTATGACGATATCGGTCCCCAGCATCCATATGGAGCCTACATCAGCCATTTGCGCCAGCTTGATGTCATTGGGGAGGAAAGCGGCGGCAACCTTTTCCGGCCTGAGCAGCCCATTACGCGGGAACAGTTTATCGGCTGGATCATCCGGTGGTCGGGCCTCGCCCCGTCGAAGCAAAAGCCGGTGTTCGCCGATGTCGCCGACAGTCCGTATGCCCAGCATATCCAGGCCGCGCAAGAGCTTGGCTTGATCCAGGGATCAGGCGGCGACCGGTTCTTCCCGCAGCAGCCATTGACACGACAGGAAGCGGCGACCATTGTATGGCGCATGGCCTTCAATCATCTGCATGCTACCCCTAAAGAAGCCAAGATTGCAGGCAATACGGATTCATGGGCGGTGGAAGGTGTCCGCTTCGCTGTGGCGAAAGTATTATATGGACCCGAAGTTATCGCGGATCAAAACGGAGTGATCGACTACAGACCGACACAGCCGATGCTGAGACAAGAAGCCGCAGTACTGTTGTCCCGGTTCGCCGATCATTTATTCTAGCCAGCGGACAGCTCTTTTCCCTCCTCGGCGGATAGCTGAAGGATAAGGATACGGGTATAAGGCAATAGAGGTGAAGAGCCAATCAAAACAATATTGATCATCGACGATGAAGCGGAAATTGTCGAATTGCTCGCCGTTTATTTAAATCATGCCGGTTACGGCACAATGGCGGCGGGCAACGGCGATGAAGCGCTGACGATCCTGCAGCGCGAACAGGTTGACTTGATCATCGCGGATATTATGATGCCACGGATGGATGGATGGGAGCTGCTTAAGAAAGTGCGGCAAAGCTCCCCGATTCCATTTCTTTTTCTCTCGGCGAAGTCGGACGATATGGACAAAATATTCGGATTGCAGCTAGGGGCGGACGATTACGTGGGCAAGCCCTTTAACCCGCTTGAAGTCGTAAGCCGGGTGCAGGCGCTGTTCAGACGTCTGGATGCCTTTACCAAGCCGGACAAGCCTGCTCCCGCCATCATCGAAATCGGTGACGTCAAACTGGATTTGGAGAGCTGCAAGCTCTATAAAACCGGTATAAACAAGGAAGTGACCTCCTACGAGTTCAAAATTATCGCTTTGTTGATGAGCCAAGCCGGCAGGGTATTCACGAAAGCGCAGATTTACGAGCAGGTATGGGGCGAAGAGTATATGGGGGACGAAAATTTGATTATGGTCTATATCAGCAAACTCCGCGAGAAGATCGAGCATAACCCAAGAAAGCCTGACTACCTGGTTACGATTAGGGGGTTAGGCTACCGTTTTGAGAAGAAACAATAGCATTCGCGGCCTAAGGCCGCTGAAGAAGTTGTTTGTCCGCAACTATATCGTCATTAGCGGCCTTTTGTTAGGCGCGATTGCCGTAGCGCTTGTGAGCACCGATTTTCTGATGAACCGGGTGGTGGACAGGACGGGCAATTTGCCTCGGATTACGGGGGAAGATATTTATCGGTATCCCTTCGAAAATATCGACGGAAAGCTGCTGGATCGGTACGGCGGCTGGTTCGAGGTGGTCGATGAGAGGGGAGAGGTAATCTATGTCCGGGGAAATAAGGAAGACGATATCGTCCGTTACCGGGATGGACTGCTCTATGCCAAAATGGATATGCAGCGGAACGATGATTCGATCGACTATCATGCTTATTCGGTAAAAGGGCCGAATCAAGAGCCGTATATCCTGCTTTGGAAAATGCCTGTGCGGCTGGAAAAAATCCCCGTGGCCATAGCCATTTTTGCGGCATGTTTTGCCGTCGGCTTGCTTATCGCCGTGTATTTGTACGCCAAATACTCGGTTAAGCAAGTAGAGAAGCCGGTCCGGCAAATTGTAGAAGGCATCAAAGAAATGGAGCGGCTGAATTATACGAAGCGGCTGACGTTTACGGCCGAGCAGGAGTTCGACGAAATCCGCGAGGCTTTCAACGGGTTGGCCGAGCGGCTGCAGCGAACCTCTGCCGAGAAGGAAGCGGCCGAGACCAGCCGCAAAAACATGCTCTTGCATTTGTCGCATGATTTGAAGACGCCTATGACTTCGATTTACGGCTATTCCCAGCTGCTGCTGGACAATCCGTCGCTGGAGGAAAGCAGGAGGCGCAAATATATCCAATACATTCACGACAAATCTTCCTATACGGCCAATTTGATTAAGGACTTGTTCGAATTGGCAAAGCTGGAAGATTCCCATCAAATGCTGAAAAAAGAAAAAGTAAACGTCACCAAATGGTTTCAGCAGATTGTGGCGGAATGTTATTCCGAAATTGAGGATAAAGGGTTCGGACTGGAGGTGCAGATTCCGGAAGAGCCGCTGCCGGTTATGCTGGATCATGTGCATATGAAACGCGTCATCATGAATCTGATCGGAAATGCGCTCAAGTTCAATGCAGCGGGAACGGTGCTATACGCGTCTTGCGAAAGTCAGGATGGCCGGGCTGTGCTGTGGCTTGGAGATGACGGAATCGGCGTACAGGAGCCGATCAGGGAGCACATCTTCGAGGAATTTACACGCGGGGCCGGGGCGGTGAAAGACAGTACCGGTTTAGGCCTCGCCATCTGCAAAAAAATCGTTACGCTGCACCAAGGCACGATTGAACTGGAAGCGGATCGGCGGTATTCCACGATGTTTCGGATCAGCTTGCCGCGTGCGGACGTATAGAGGCGGCTGCGCTTCTGCTGAGCAGATCGCAGGAGCGGCCATGAAGCTCTTTTGGCAGGTGCAGTAAGGATTAGACGCAATAGAGATGGCGATTCGGACTTTTCAACGGGCATGCGTAACGGATTTTTGTGGATTTTGCTGAGCCTTGGTTCGCCCCATAAAGTACAAAAGCATCGGCCAAATGGCCGGTGCTTTTGTTGTATTAGCGAATCCTGAAGAAGCAAACCGGGATTAGTACTTGATTTTGAGACTTTCTCCGTTGACATATACGCCTTCGGAACGGGTGATCGGCAGCTTTTGTTCCGCGCTAAAGCCGATCGTTTCTCCGTCCCTTAACGTTACGTTATGCTCCACAATATAAGAGGAGATGTCAAACAGAAAATCACGCAGCTCGGCAGGAGAGGTCTGACTGTCCAGCACTTCAATTTCATCTTTGCCAAAGGATTTCAGCCCGCAGGTGTAGCCGTTCAGCCCTGTTTCGGTTCCGACCAGACCAACGTGAACCAAATTCAATAATGGAAAAGCGTCATCCGATTTCATCATTTCGGCCATTTCCAGAAAAAGCTCCGGTTGAAACACGGTACCGGATGAGTAAAGCCCGATAGCATTGGGAAGCTTCAAGCAGCTGGCTGCCAGCTTAGTGTAAAGCCTGCCGCTGTCCAGCGGAGAGCCGGATCGGGTAAATACGGCCACAATCATTTGGGCGACATGGGTTTTGGTAATGTTCGCGGCCTCGCGCCAGAGGTAGTTGCCTTGTGCATAATGCTCTGCCTCTCCGTTCGGTATGGGAGCATCGACAAAGCTTAACGCTGCAGTGAAGCCGTCCACTTCAAAGACGAGGATTCCTTCTTTTTCTTCCGCAGGCTCGCCTTCTCCCTCAGCCGGAGAACAAGAGATATTCCAATCCTGCAGAAGGTTCACCTTCACCTGATCAAGATCGCATTCCGAAGAGTTCAAAAGAACGAATCCGTTAAAAATGCCGGAGCCGGATGAATCGTCCTGAGCCTCCGCATCGCCTTCCTGCTGTGCCGCCTCAATAGCGGCCGCCTGCTGCATCCAGTACTCGCGGATCATCTCTACCATCGCAATGGCTTCCTGCTTCGCAGTGGCCGGGTCATAGGGCTGCATCTCGCTGAAGATATGGCCGCAATGCTCCGTATCCGACGAATTTTCATAGCCTCCGCAAACGCCAAGTAGCCATTTGCCGAGCAATGTTTTTTTATACTTGAATATGTAGTAATGCATATCATGCAAATCAAATTCTCCCGCAATTTCAATTTTGCTGGGTTTACGGCCGAGCTCGCGTTCATCCGATAGCCAGTCAATCATGGATTGCATTGCGGCTTGTTGTTGGGTTGTCATTGAATCCTCTCCTAGTAGAAGTATGCACTCTATAAATTGTATATACTACTAACCCATGGAATGCAAACCGGATTGATAGATTGTCTCCCTGCCCTTGATAGAATGTGGCAATTTCTTTTCATTATCGTTAATCTAATTGAGGGGCGGTATTTTTCAATTGAAATGCAGGAGGTTTAATCCGTGTCAGCCACTATTTTTAAATTGATACCTGAGGATGTACATTTTGTGCCTGACAAAGGAAACGTTGAGCAAGTTCGGTCCTATCTGGTATCCATATTCCCAAGTGCTACGGTTTCGGTGGAACAAACGGAAGAGATTCAATTTGTTGATCAGGGGGAGAATTTTGTTCAAATTGCTTGCCCGAACTGCGACGCAGTGCTTGATTTAAAATGGTGGCACAATGCGATGGACAGCGCATGGCAAAGTGCATTCAAGGAATTGGACGTGCAGCTTCCATGCTGCTCAGCGCACAGCACTCTTCATGATCTTCGTTACGATTTTCCGGCGGGATTTTCGCGTCTCATTTTTGAAATCGAGAACCCGGAGGAAGAAGTGAGAACAGAGCACTTGAGAAGGGTGGAGCAGCTATTGGGCTGTGAAATTCGTATGGTTAATGCTCGCTATTAACAAGCAAGAAGCCCCGGCGATGCAGAACGAGCTGAAAATATCGCAGCCAGGCAGCTTTCGTTTTGTCGCTCCTGGCCTGCGGGGGCTATGCATTGCCGCAAATTTGGAGATATTTGAGTCGAAATTAGTTATTGACTAATCACTAACAAAATGATACATTGTCATTAAATTAGTGATTGATCAATTACATTGATGAGGTGAAACCATGAAAAAAGCAATTGTGGTAGGTGCAACGGGCGGTACTGGCGCTTCGGTTACAGAGGAACTGGTTAGACGAGGGATTCGGACGGTAGCCTTCGGGCGATCCCGCGGGAAGCTTGAGCAGCTTAAGGCTAATCTGGGTAACCCGAAGCATTTGACGATTGCCGTAGGCGATGCTTTCCGTCTGAACGACATCGTCACGGCTTCGGAAGGCGCGGACGTTCTGTTTCATTGCGCCAACGTGCCGTATCACGAGATGGTGAGCAAGCTGATTCCTCTGGGCGAATCCGTGATGGAAGCCGCCAACCGGCTTAGCCTAAAGGTAGTCGTGATAGACGGTATCTATCCCTATGGAAGAAGACAGGCGGACCGGGTGACTGAGGACCATCCGAAGCAGCCGCATACGAGGAAAGGCAAGATTAGACTCGCCTATGAGCAGATGCTGTTCGACGACCGGTGGAGCCGGGCCAAGGTGATGATCGTCCGCTTGCCGGACTATTACGGTCCCACGGCCAACGAGGCTTCCTATCTGGGCTCTACGCTCGAAGCTATCGCGGCGGGCAAAATGGCGTTTTTCATCGGCAATATGCGTGTTCCGCGAGAGTATGTCTATTTGCCGGACGCCGCGTTCATGATTGCGGAGCTTGCTGCCAGGGACGAGGCTTACGGGGAGAACTGGCATATTCCGGGTGCAGGCTTGATCTCGGGCAGGGAGATCGTGCGAATGGCCCGGCAAGCAAGCGGGAGCAGCAAACCGGTCATTCCGCTCGGAAGAGGCGGGTTGTCTTTGCTCGGGATGGCCGTGCCGGTCATGAAGGAGGTCGTGGAGATGCTCTATTTAACCGAAGAACCGCTTGTGCTGTGCGGGGACAAATACAAGCGGTTGATCGGACCGGTACGGGCGACGCCCTTTGAAGAAGGAATTACGAACACGGTGCGCGCGCTGCAAAGGAAAGGACAAATGCTGCCGAAAAATAATTGATTAATCACTATCCGTAATGGAGGGAACGGGAATGAATCATCTCATGATCTACACGCATCCCAGAAAAAGAAGCTTTAATCGCGCGATTCTGGACGCAGTGACAGAAAGTTTAAGGCAAGGGGGCGACGAGGTGATCGTTCGGGATTTATACGGCATCGGGTTCCAGCCCGTGCTTGGCCCGAGCGAATTGCTCGGCGGGGTAGGAGAGGACGTCGTCCGGGAGCAAAGCTATGTATCGTGGGCGGACCATGTCGTATTCATCTATCCGCTATGGTGGACGGGATTGCCCGCTATGCTGAAAGGGTACATCGACCGCGTATTTTCATACGGATTCGCCTATAAGTATGACGATGGGGTTCAAATCGGACTGCTGGCGGGCAAGAAAGCAACGCTCATCCATACGCAAAACAAGTCTGCAGAACAATACGAAGCAAGCGGTATGGGGAATGCGCTGCGTCTTACGATAGATGAAGGAATACTTGCATATTGCGGCTTCGAAGTAAATCATCATTTCGTATTCGACTCGATCCTCGCCTCGACCGCTGAGCATAGGCAGACTTGGCTTGCTCAGCTCTCGGAACGGGTTCGAAAGAGTGAATCTTAACTTCCTTTAGAATCCGCATCCGACCGTATTGTGGCTAGAACCGACTCTAATTTATTCTTGACTAAATGGTCTGAAAAAGAGTAAGATGGTTTTGCAAGGAGGAATGCACCCGATGGGAAGAAATAAGGAATTCGATACGACCGTCGTGCTCCGCAAAGCTATGGAGGTATTCGGACATTACGGATATGAAGGCACTTCGCTGCAAATGTTGCTTGATGGCCTAGGGATCGCCCGGCAAAGCCTGTATGACACCTACGGTACGAAGAAAGACCTTTTCATCTCCGCAGTCAAGCATTATACGAACGAAAAAAGTGCAGCCGTGGTCACAAGACTGGATCGTCCCGGCTCTGTCAAGGCGGCAATTACGGATATTTTCCGCGAGATCGCGGCCGCGTTGAAAGACGAAGTCCGACGCAAGGAATGCTTCATTATGCACAGTGCGATCGACCAAGTCCCTCACGTCCCGGAAATCGCAGCCTTCTTCGAGCAGGATGCCTCCCGGTTGGAAGAGGCGTTCTACCAGGCATTGGTGCGTGCTTATAAGCAAGGCGAATTAAGCGATCGTCATAATGATCTGAGGGCGCTTGCCCGCTATCTGAATCATTCCAGATATTCGCTGACGCAGGCTGCTAAATTAACTTCGGATCCGAAAGTTTTGGACGATATTGTTAAAGTGACGCTTTCTGCGCTTGATTCCTGAACGGAGCGGTTCCAGGCTTCATGGCTGGACGCTTCATTCTTTTTTGATAATACTAGACCATTTGATCCGAAAAAGGAGGTGGCCCTCTTGACGAAAGGTCCATGAAGGTTTGCTAGGCGATGCACGGAAAGCAATTTTTTTTCATAATTCTAGACTGTTTGGTCAAATAAAAGCGGAAAGGAAGAAGCTCCTCATGAACCGGAACAAATTTAAGGGACTGGCTTTGCTGCTCCTCTCTTTATCTCAATTAATCTTGGCTATTGATTATACTATCGTTTTTGTAGCGCTGCCTTCGCTCGCGGAGGAGCTTGGATTTACGGCGAACGATCTTCAATGGGTAGTGAGCGCCTACTCCCTGGCCTTCGGCGGATTCTTGGTCATCGGCGGAAGAATGTCCGATTTCATTGGAAGAAGGCGAATGTTTATCGTCGCGATGGGCCTCTTCGGCTTAGGCTCGCTGCTCGGCGGAATAGCGGATTCCCAGCTGCTCCTCATCGTCGCCAGAGGGCTGCAAGGCCTCGGAGGTGCGCTGCTCTCACCCGCAACCCTCTCGCTCATCATGTCCAATTTTGAAGAGGGGCATGAGCGGAATCGTGCTTTGGGCGTATGGGCGGCCATGGGCGGTGTCGGTCTTTCGCTCGGTCTGCTGCTTGGCGGCGTATTGACCACTTACATCGGATGGGAGGCTACTTTCTTCGTCAATGTGCCGATTGCGCTCGCCGTCATGATCCTTGCTCCTATTGCGCTCATGGAAAGCAAAATGCAGTCGGATACACGCCATTATGATGTCGCCGGCGCGATTTCCGTAACGGCCGGGATGATCCTCATCGTCTATTACCTGATTAAGTCACCGGCCGAAGGCTGGTTAAACGCGAATACCATCATTCCTGCTGCGGCCGGTGCCGCATTGCTTCTGCTGTTTGTTGTCATCGAAAATCGTACGAAGGAGCCTTTAATTCCTTTCCGGCTGTTTCGTGTCCGGACCTTAACGGGGGCTACGCTTTCCGCCGCGTTATTCTCGGCTTCGTTCGGCAGTCTATATTATTTTCTAACTCTCTATACACAAGAGGTGCTGCATTTCTCCGCAGTGCAGTCCGGACTCAGCTTTTTGCCGCTAACCTTAAGTGCCTTTATCGGTGCGAAGCTCGTCGACAAAATGGTGTCCAAGGCCGGAGTGGCCAAAACAATCGCAGCCGGTATGGGGCTTGGCGCGATCGGGTTTCTCTTGCTTACCCGGCTCTCCGAGAACGGATCGGCTTGGGGCATCATTCCCGGTACGGTGATCGTCGGACTCGGCCAGGCGCTTGTCTTCACGACCATGTACATCGCGGCGAGCACGGGGATCGTGATGAAAGAGCAGGGCATAGCGTCCGCCATCGTCTCGACCGGACAACAAATCGGCGGTTCCGTCGGGCTGGCCGTCATCATGGCCGTGATCTCATTGAGCTTGGGGACAGGAGCTACATTGGAAACGATGAAGCCTGCGGACTTGAACCAGGCGATTCACACTGCGCTTCTCTCCGATGCCATGATAGCCTTGCTGGGGATCTTCATCGCGTTGATCGCTTTGAGGCCAAGCTCGGCGCATCATTAAAATTTCCGCGCCTGAGAGAAACTCGGGTGATCATTACCGATTGGATTGCAGGAGGGCTGTTCGAGTAAAAATGGCAGTTAAATTACGTTGTTGAATTTAGGAACCGGCTTCCGCATATCGTAATATGAGAATTGGTCACCGGTTCTACAAGCCGCCGGCACCACCGCCTCTATAAATGATTCGCAACCTAAAAAATCCTCTCCCGTATTTAAACTATAAAATGAAGCCGACAAGCTGCTGCCGGAAGCTCATCCGATGCAGCTTGTGGCTAAACCTCGTCCTCACCCAAAAACATGCTCCTACACCAACAATAGAAGTTGAGGTATACACCCTATGAATGAGGAATATATGATTCATGCCGATACCTGTTATCGGCTCGCCGAGCAGAAAGCTGCCGGCTACTTTGCGTCGCTCTATAAGCAGGTCATGGAAAAGACGTATGTGTCTGTCCTGACGGAAGATTTTGAATGGTGGAAACGGGATCATGTTCGCGGCCAATCATGGCTGTCCATGTTTGCCCGAGGCAAGCGTCAGGCCAATGACGGGGACTATCACCGCTATATCCAGTGGCTGAAGCATACGGGCAAACTGGATGATTATCTGAATCGAAGCGTCTCCTATATTTACATGCGGGATCTGGGCAAAGCCATCGGTTCTCCCGAAGCGCAGGCCAAAATTCAGCGGGTAGCTGCCGACATCAAGCATCGCTTGCTTCTCCCCGCCGCAACCAAACGGGAAGATCGTCCGGCGTTTATTAGTTTTGCGGGGCTGTATCGCTGGGCTCAGAAAGAAGGTGTGGAATCGGCCGCGATATGGGTGATAGACAAGCTGAAGAACGTATCGGTCCATATTCCGGAGGAAATGAATGCCGAGCATGCGCAGCGCAAGCTGATCAAGATCATTGTCGGGGTAGTCATGCATGCGATCGAGGAGATGGGAGAGGAGCAATCGCCTGAGGAGCGTGCCCGGAGACTGGATGAAGCGATCCGGCTCGGCTATTCCTATGGTCTGACCTATCCGTTCATCGACGATCTTCTGGATGCGCAGGTCTTAACCGCTCAAGAAAAAGCGCATTATTCCGATATGATACGGACTGCGCTTCTGACGGGATCGGTGCCGGAATTGGGCGAGTGGACCGGAGCCCGCAAGGCGATGATTCAATACGTTCACGCGGAGCTGCGGGAAGCCTTTGAATATATTAAGCACCATCAGCGGCCGGAGACCCGGCACCTGTTCTTCGAGCAGGCTTACGTTTTTTTTCATTCTCAGGAATTGGACCGGGCAAAGGACCTGACCCATACTGCGTACACCAATGAGGAGCTTTATGTACCGGTCATTTTAAAGTCCGCTTCCTCCCGGTTGATTGCCCGCTCGATCCTTCACGCTCCCTTGGACGAAGGGTTCGAGGACCGGACCTTCTATTACGGCATATTCAACCAGTTGGCTGACGATTTTGCGGATATGTTCGACGATAAGCAAGACGGAGCCGTCACCCCCTATACCTATTATTTAATGTACCGTGATTCACGGCCGGATCTGATCAATCCCTTTGAATTATATTGGACGGTCATTGCCCATCTCATTCATAAGGTGTATCGCTCCGATGCGAAGACCCGCGAGGTGATTCTGGATCGGGCCATCAACGGTCTGAAACGTTGTAAAGCGCGCATCGGCACTGAAAAGTACAACAGGATTATGGAGATCTTCGCTTCGGGAAACCCGGCGTTCAACCGACTGGTTCAACAGATGGTCGAACAAGCGGAGGACGTGGAATTTTTCGATAAACTGCTGCGGGACCAACTGGTCGCCCTTTTGAAAAGAGACCGGAACGAAAAAGAAGAGTTCGTCGAAACCGTTAAATCGGTGCGCCGGCAGATTAACGACATGCTGCGGATTGCCAAGTCTGACGGAATGCCAGCGATGAAAGAATCGCTTATTGATGCGGCGAATTACAGTCTGGAAGGGGACGGGAAACGTCTGCGTCCGATCGTGACCTGGGTCATGGGCGTGCAAGAATATGGACTCCGCGCAAAGTCAATCGTTCCCTTACTGCGATCACTGGAATATATGCATACCGCTTCCCTGATCTTCGATGATTTGCCGTCCCAGGATAACGCGTCGATCCGTAGAGGGCGTCCGACACTGCATCGGGTGCACAATAGCGCCACGGCCGAATTAACCGGTCTGTTTCTGATTCAGAAGGCCATTCAGGAACAAGCTTCACTGGATCAGTTCGATGCAAAAACCGTGCTTGCTCTGATGAAATATTCGGCCGAAATGGCGGAAAACGTGTGTGTGGGACAGGCGATGGATTTAAGCTCCAAAGGAAAAGCATTGACCTTGGAGCAGTTGAATACGATTTGCTTTTACAAAACCGGAATTGTGTTTGAAGCCGCTTTGGTGATGCCCGCTATTCTCGCGCAGGTGAACGGGAAGGAAATCGAAGTGTTGAAAACATTCGCTTACCATGCCGGTATAGCTTTTCAGATCAAGGATGATTTGCTTGATTTGGAAGGAGACGCGCACTTGCTTGGAAAACCCGTCGGCCAGGATGCCGAAAACAACAATTCGACGTTCGTCACCATCCTTGGTCAGGAAGGCGCGGGCAAAAAGATGTGGGAGCACTACTGTATTGCCATGGAAGCGTTGCAGGAAATGCCGCGCCGTACTGTTTTTCTGAAGCATTTATTGGATTATATGGTCAACAGAAACCGCTAGGATGCACAAAGATTACTTGCGGGGCATGAGATACGGGGCCAGTCCCATGGCAATCACCCGGTGTCCCCGATCGTTCGGATGGATGGGCAAAGACCCGTTCAACGCGTCTTCGATTTTTCCGTTCCGGTACCCATGCACAAGCTCCGCCTGTTTTCCTTCGAACCACGTATGAGCGGGGGCTACAGTAACATCGCAGCTATGGGCGAGCTCGTTGATCATCCGATTCAATCGGCCTATCGCTTCAACCGCAAGCGGGCTGTTCGGAAACGGGTTGTATTGCGTGCAGCCAATGATTCGGGCCCGGCTTCCTTTTTTAATTCGAGTATAGATAGCACTTAAATTGCGCCTGTAGCCGGCTACAAGGTGCTTTACGGCAAGCGGCTGCTTGGCGGTAATGGATGCCAATGCCGCGTTAGCCAAATCCACCCCGCCAATCCACACGGAAACGACAGAGGAATGGGCAATGACGGAAGCCCCCCGCCAGATCACGGCATCCAACAGATCATAGCTGCTCCAGCCGGGCCGCGCCAGAACGAAGCTGCGAACCTTGCGCGCGTCCGAATTTAAAGCGGACACGGCCAGTTGAGGGTAGGCCTTTGCCCAGGAGGAAGCATTCTCGCCAAAGGTAATCGAATCTCCGAGAGCCGTATAGATCATCAGGATATCATCAACTCCAACTTCTAATCATATCTACAGCGCAAAGATCTGTTAAAAAGAAGGAGGCCGATCGCTTGCTGCTCGCGCATGTATGTTCTAAAGTATCATATTGCAATCGCGCACACGATGTGTGGACGTGGGGAACATCCCCGCAATCGATAAAAGAAAAAGGAGCGTCTGCCGCAATGAAATGCGTCGGCACGCTCCTGTTATTAACGGCATCCGGCTGCTTAGCTACCGGCTCGATTTCGTGCTCCTGCCATGCGAAGTAGGCTCCTGCCGGTTTCTTCAGCACGCGTACGCGTCGAAGTCCGTCTCGAATTCCATTACGCGGGATACATCCTCGGCGATATTCCTTCCTGCTAAGCGGTCCATCATATGCAGCGACATGTGAATGCCGGAGGCAACGCCGCCCGAAGTGACGATCCGGTCTTCGTCCACATATTTGACGTCCTCGATGACATCGATCGCCGGAAAGTGTGTGCGCATCCACTCGATGCTGTCAAAATGAGTCGTCGCTTTTTTTCCATCCAGAAGACCCGCTTGAGCCAGCAGCAGAGACCCCGTACATACGGAGGTGATCCATGGCGTATCGCCGGATCGTTCGCGAATCCAGTTGATCAGAGTCTGATTTGACAGAGCCTGCCTGACTCCCGGCCCTCCGGGGATCACAATCAGATCGTAAGCAGGGGCGGTTGCCAGACTGTAGTCGGGGGTTACTTTCAAGTTATTCCTTGTGACAATCGGGCTCCCGGATTCCGATATCGTGGTGACGTTGAACAGGAAATGCTCGTTCGGCTGATAGCGGTCATACGCAGCAAGTCCGAACACTTCATAAGGGCCGGCAAAATCAAGCACTTCCACCTGATCAAACAGCAAAATTCCGATCTTCCAAGATTGCATACGATCTCCTCCTCGGTTTTGGTATTCAAGTCTCGCCATCGACGCTCTGCCTTCGCCAAGCTGTACTTACTGGTAAATTATATAAGCAGAGCCAGAAACATTAAATGACTACAAGGAGCTATTTTTTGGCGGCAAATCGGATACGCGGCTGCAATAGCAATCCATAAGAAACCGCTTAGTTCCCTCCATGCTATAATGGGGGGCAAGGAACCATGATCTTTGGAGGAAATAGACATGTCCGAAAACAATGCAGCGAGCAGCAGCGCAACGAATGCAGACGAGCTTGAGCTGGCAACTATGCGCATGATCGATGCGCCGCGCGAGCTCATTTTTAAGGCTTGGACCTTGCCGGAGCATTTATCCCAGTGGTGGGGACCGAAGGGCTTTACGAATACGTTTCAGGAGTTTGACTTGAGACCGGGGGGCACTTGGGAGTTTATCATGCATGGGCCCGATGGTGTCGACTATCGGAACAAGTGCGTTTTCGGGGAGATCGTTGAACCGGAGCGGATCGTTTTGCAACATGTATCAGGCCCTAGATTTCAAGTGACGGCCACTTTCGAGGATATTGCCGGTAAGACGAGGCTTACTTTCCGCCAGCGCTTCGACACGGCTGTCGAATTCGAACGGGCAAAGACGTATGCGATCGAGGGAAACGAGCAAAATATGGACCGTCTCGAGGCGCTTCTGGCGAAGTTATCTGCATAGGAGAGACAGGTGTTCTTGGTTTTCACAAGAAGTAAAGCACTGGCGAACGGGCCGGTGCTTTTTTGGCATGGCGGCTCGTTCTATGTTTGTTACCATATATGGACATCCTATCTCACAGCGCCTGTCATTGAACAATAAACCGGAAGGAGTCCATCATGGTAGACGTTCAAACGAAAATCATTATCGAGTGCCCCTGTGATCAAGTTTCGGCCTATGCGGCTGACCCGGACAACGCTCCAGAATGGTATGTCAATATTCATTCGGCCGAATGGCAGACCCCAAAGCCGCTTGCCGTCGGATCCAGAATTGCCTTTAAAGCCCGGTTTCTAGGACAGCAGCTGGCCTACGTCTACCAAATTGTCGAATACAAGCCGGGTCGGCTGCTTGTCATGAAGACGGCTTCCGGACCTTTTCCGATGGAGACCACGTATACCTGGGAATCGGCCGGCAGCCGCGCAACCCGAATGACCTTGCGAAACCGAGGGAATCCGGCCGGGTTTTCCATATGGTTCGCTCCGGTTATGTCGTTCATGATGCGGAGAGCTAACGAAAAAGATCTGAAGAAGCTCAAGAAGCTGCTTGAAAGTCAAGCGAGTAAGTAAACCGGGAATCTTCATTGGACCACCGTTGTATACCCGGACGACAGGCGCCTACAAGGGCGCCTTTTTGCGTTCATCGGGTGGATCCTTTAGCAACCGGATTGTCAATAGGAGGGAGAGAAGCTATAATAGACCAAATCATAAATGGAATATGTAGGGGAATTCGATGCAGAAGGCAGGAGGGATTCGGATGAGCAAGCTTCGATTAGTCAGACCTTCTATGGAATACCGGGAGCCTTACCTGTCATTCTATGCGGACTGGATAAACAGCGGGGAACCCATGGTCCCTTGGGTTGTCCGTCAAGATCCCATTGATTTCGAAGCGATGCTGGAGTTCCTGTATGCGGAAGACAGCGAAGAGAAAGTAAGCCATCCTCATTGGGTGCCTCATTCAACCTACTGGCTGCTTAACGAGGAGAATCTTGTGGTAGGTGCGGCCAACATTCGTCATCGATTAAACGACAAGCTGCTGAACAGCGGCGGCCATATCGGGTACGGCATACGCCCCGGCTATAGGCGCAGGGGCTATGCGAGCGCGCTGCTGGCGCAGGCGCTGCAAGTGACGAAAGCGATGGGCTTGGACCAAGTGCTGTTGGTCTGTGACAAGGACAACCTTGGCTCGGAGAAGACGATTTTGAAGCAGGGCGGCAGGTTTGAATCGGAATTTACGGAGGACGACGGAACTATCGTCAAGAGGTTTTGGATTCGGCTGGGAGGCTGTCATGACGGAATTTGAAAAAGAAGTGATCAACTGTATTAAAAGCAACGATGCGGATCAGGTTATGCCCGTTTTGGAAAAGCACGGATTGCCGGAAGGGAGCACGCTTCCCGTCCATATTTTAAATCAAGCGTTGGAGTACAAACAGCTGGCGCTGGCCCGGCAGTTGTTGGAGAAGTACGTATTCGATCGTCTGAACGATGAAAGGAACCCGGTCATGCCTTACGCTGCCCGGTATGGAACGCGCGATCTCTTTGAAAGATTGGTCAAAGCGGGCGCCGATCTCCATGCTCTTACCCATGTTAAGAGTTCCGCTATAGGAAGGGCCCTTGCTTTCGGCAATCATAAGGGAGTCCGGGCTTTACTGGAATTGGGCTTCGATATGAGAACCTACGCAGGCGGGGACGCTCTTCGCGACGCCGCATGGTCCGGAAAATTCGAATTCGTCAAATTATTTGTGGAGCATGGAGCCGATGTCAACTTTAACGGCCGCAGTCAGGTGTTTCCTTATTGTACGACTCCGGTCCAGATGGCCGCTTCCATGAATCACTTCGAAATCGTAAAGTACTTGATTGAACATGGCGCCGACGTCACGATTAAGGACAAAAACGGCGACCGGGCTTATTCTTATGCCAAACAGAATAACCATAAGGAGCTGATGGAGTATATCAAGCAATTCGAGCCTCCGATTTGGCATGAGATGGATAATCGGGCCAAGGAGCTTAAGCGTCTGGGCTTGCCGGCTGAAATTATTAAATGGCTTGGGATTGAGAATCGAAGGATTGAACTAAAGGATTGCCAATCGTCCGAATATATTGAATTCGAAACGATATTTGACGTCCGTGTATTGGAGTGGAGAGGCAGAACCTTTATCGATCTGGTCAAAGACATCGATAATTACTCCAATACGGGATTTATCGTCTGGGTGAAAGACAAAAAATGTCTGGGGAGCCTGGATGTCGAGCATGACGAGTTAATTTTGCTGCCGGGTCTGAAGTGGAAGGCTTTCCTGGCTAAGGCAGCCGGCATTATCGACGATATACTGGATGGAAACTTATCGGGAGAAACGTTCGAGGATTAACGCAAAAAGCACTGACCATGCGCTCAGTGCTTTTTGCGTTGCGGAGATGCGGTTTGTTATGGCTTTAAAGCCTTTTTCGGCTTGATTCGGGCGAGCGCTTTTGCGGTAAGCTTGCGGACATACGCGCGGGACGATCTCGCGGCTTTGACCTGTTTCACTTTGCCTGCGCCGCCTGCCAGAGCCACCTTCGTCCCGAAGGCCTGCATAGCCCAGCAGACGGGGAAGGCAATGGAAAGACGGCCATCCAACGAGCCGGCAAAATTCACGGCCGCGGCGTAATTGTCCGAGTCTCGAAGCCAGACCGATCCGGAATCCCCGCCCAGCGATATAGGGGTAGTTCCTCGAATCACCGTTTGATTCTTGAAGGTAAGCACCCCCAGACTACCGCCGTAGTCGATTTGAATATCGGTGTCGATCGATTCCACCCTTCCGGTCACCAAGCCTGTCGTGCGCCCCACCTTTTTAAATTGCTCCCCCACCCGATACGACGTCACATAACCGGGGATGACTCCGACCGTCGGATAATTCGGATTAAGCAGGCGGTTGTTTGCAGGGACGGAGAGCGCCGCGTCCATAACATTAGTTTTGTTTGGCTCCAGCTTTACATAGCTATATAAGCGGCCGATGCGGTCCTTGCCGGGACGGCCTCCGTCGGCGCCCCCGGGCTGAATCGTTTCGGTGGCGCCGTTCGTATTGTCCGGATTCAGCACATGATTATTGCTCAGTAAATAGCGGTTGGCCGCCTCGGGACCGTTCGTCACGATCAGGCCTGCGCTGCCTGAGCCCTTCGTCGTGCCGACACTGTAGCCGGGAGGCACGGGGCGAATCCGAGCGGTGTAGTCCGCGTGCGCGCGTATTTTTCCCGTTTTGACGACGCGGATAGGTACGGGTACGGCGGTTCCTTTGCCCTTCGCTTTGGCGGTAAACATAGCGGGAACGAGACCAAGGTTTGCGGAAGAAACCTTATCCGTGTAGATGATGACGGCTGCGCCCTTTTTCGGATTCGCGGGATCTCTGAAGCCTATTCCGACCCCGTGAATACCGTTCTTTTTCAATAAGCGTGCGGCGATCTTTCTTTTCATGCGCAGTGCAGCCCTAAACGTAGCCACAATATCCTCCCCTTTGTGCAGGTTAAGATATTGTATGGTTTTGCTGCCGATTGTTACGGGCGTTTATGGAGAGGCAAAATGTTGATGGTTAAAGCACGACCGGTGTCGGTTCGATCGATTAGTCCGACTCCCGAAACTCGAGCAATTCGCCGATTTCGGTGATATTTAGGGCATTTGCAATTCGTTCTATCTGCTCAAGATTAATTTCTTTTCTTTCGTTTCTGCAGAGTTCGGAAATGGCGGCTTGTCTGACATTCGATAGTTTCGACAGCTCCAACTGTGTCATGTTTCTTTGTTTTAATATTTCCTTTAATTTTATTTTGATTTTTCTCATCTTTACGATCTCCTATTTCCATAAGCCGAAGGCATTGACAATTTACGCCCAAGCGTATATTATTTGATTACGCTCATGCGTATATTTTTGATTGAGCTGACTAATGAGGAGGGGAAGTAATGCATGCCAAGCTGTCGGATAAAATTGGACTCTTAATAGCCGAAGAAGAAACGTTACAGGAAAAAATAAATACTTGTGAATTATGCGTTTCCGCCGTTCTGGATGCCATTGTCGCAGCACAAGGAAAAATACATATTCTTACAGCAGAAGGAATCCTCTCATCGATCCATACAATCAGTGCTGATTTGCAAACCGAATTGCTTCATTTGAAGCTTGAGAAAATTATCGTTGCTTCTTCAGAAAGTGCATCTCACCCGATGTAACTAAAGCCTGATAACGTTGGCAGTTGTTAGCTATTTTCCATGGTTTATTATAACTTAATTCCGTATCGTATGACCATATTACCATCTTGGCTCTAGAAACATAGCTTGAGGTAATGAACTTTTTCATTTTGGGGACACTATTTTATGAAATAAGGTGTGCCAGAAATTGCTTTACATTTGGAAAGAGTTACAACATACTAAGAACAGGTGTGGGAAGTATTTCTTTTTTTCACCGAATAGAGGGACAACCTCGGATAGAATGCGAACAAGGGGCGTGACCTGATGCTGAGTGAGAACCTGCTCGCCAAGTTGAACGAACAAATGAACTACGAATTTTATTCCTCCCAAGTGTATCTGGCGATGGCCGGATACTGCTCGTCGGAAAGCTTCGACGGGTTTGCGAACTTTTTTATCGTACAGGCCGAGGAAGAGAAATTTCATGCCATGAAAATTTTTCACTTCATTAACACGCTGGGCAAGCGCGCCCACGTCAGTGGAATGGAGGACCCGCAGAACGAGTACAATTCGCTGCTGGATGCTTTCGAACATGCATTTGCTCACGAGCAAACCGTGACGAAGCGCATCTATGAGCTGTCGGATATCGCATGGAACGAGCGCGAGCACGCGACGATCAACTTCTTGAAGTGGTTCATCGACGAACAGGTCGAAGAGGAAGCCACGTTCGATAGTATCATCCAGAAGCTTCGCCGTATCGATAACGACAGCAATGCGTTCTACATGCTCGATGCCCAATTGGCCCAGCGTACCTTCACGCCGCCTGCCGAATAGCATAGACCGGAACCGCAAACTGCTCCTCCAAGCTATGAAGCATGGGGAGCAGTTTTTTGCGCGGATTCGCATGAACTCAAAACTGAAATCGGGCATGTCCCTTAAGCGTAAAATCTTCAAAGCCTTCCAGACGGAGCAGCTCTTGTTTCACCTGCAGGCCGCCCCGAAACCCTGTGAGTGCGGAGTTTTTGCCGATCACGCGGTGGCACGGGACGACGATGGGGATCGGATTGGCTCCGTTCGCCGTGCCTACGGCACGGACGGCCGCAGGACTGCCCACTTCACCGGCAATGTCCGAATAGCTGCGGGTTTCGCCATAGGGAATGCGGGTTAGCGCCTGCCAGACGGCGGTTTGGAACTTCGTGCCCCGCATGTCGAGGGGAAGGGCGAACGCTTGGCGGCTCCCTTCCAGGTATTCCTCCAACTGCCGGACGTATTCGGACAACGGTTCTTGGTCGTTAATCAATGTGGCGCCCGGAATATGTTTAACCACCCATGTAGTTAAGGTGTCGAATGATTCACTGGGCCAAGTAATCCGGCACAAGCCTTGCTTCGTAGCGGCCAGATAGAGCGGCCGGTTCCCGAGCTTGGGATGCCTGAAGGCCGCCCAGTACACGTCGGTCGTAGTTTTTCCCATAGGTATGCCTCCTTCTTAACCGGCTTAACGGGCGCCGGCGGTTTCCCGGTATTCCATCGGTGTGCAGCCGACCGTCCTGTGAAATACGGATGTAAAGTGGGATGGGCTGCGGAAGCCGACTTCCGCCGCGATATCCGTTACCGGCTGCCCGCCTGCGGCAAGCAGCCGCTTGGCCTCTTCCATGCGGACATGGAGCAGCTCCTTCGAGGGAGTCGTTCCGGTAACGCGCTTGAACACGCGCTGCAAGTGGTAGGGACTCATTTTGAGTTCGGCCCCTATATCGCCAAGCGTCAAGGGCTCGGAATACCGCCGCTTGATCAATTCCTTCACGGCATGAGCGATTTGCGCATCCGGTCCATGCTGTCCGGGCTGTTCCGGACGGCATCTTTTGCATGCCCGGAATCCCGCTTGCAGCGCTTCCTCGATACTGCCGTATACTTTCACGTTTTCCGGCTTCGGAATGCGGGAGCGGCACGAAGGCCGGCAAAAGATTCCCGTCGATGTGATTCCGATATAATACCGCCCGTCGTAGCGGGTGTCGCGCCGCAAAATCGTCTCGTATACCGACTGAAATAGTGCGTCGTCCATATTGGGGCCTCCCCTCTGCCACTCATTATAAACCGAAGCCGCGTGTTCTGATAATAGAGCAAGAATAGGACAGCAATAATTCGATAGTCCAAGCGGGGAGGCACGGTGGAGACGCAAAACGGCCGTCTGGAAGCGATGGGATCGCTCCGGGCGGCCGGCAGCTGAGGCTGGAATGAGGGGCAAGCGTCAAAGCTTGCAGGAATTGATGCCGAGTAGACGGTTAATGAGACATTTTCGGGTAAGCGCCGTGTAGAGCAGAGGAATTCCAATCAAGCCGAGATACTTGATTTCCCCTTCCAGCAAGAATAAAAGCGAAAGCAGCGCCAGTCCTGCAACAATCCGAAATACCAAGTCAAAGCGACGATGGTTCTCCTCTCTGTGGCAATGCGTTACTTCCAGCATAACGGATGCATCGGATAAAAGTAAACGAAGCCCCAGCATGGGTTGCGACGCTGTATGGCAGCCAGCCGATCAAATCCATGCCGGGAGGGCTTGTCCTTCATCAAGCCAAAAAGAAAGGGCCGGTATCGACCGTATCTTCACGACCTAACGGTGGCGTGCCGGCGCACTTTTGGCTTTGGTGCACTGCAAGCGGTACCGGCGGCCGTAAGCCCGGGCACAGGCGACGATTCTGCGGATCATGCGCTTGTTCGGGAGCTTGGTGAACGGGCAAGGGTCAGGCCGGGTGTTCACTTCCAAGATCCAGGGCTTCAGGCGGCGGTCGATGGCAATATCGACCCCCAGTTCTTTCACGGCGGGATAAGCGCGGCTGAATTGGACGGCGGCCAAGTGGGCCAGACGGTTCATGCTTCGCAACAGCCTGGTCGTCGCTGCCGCTCCCGCAGAGGGCTTTATAAGAAGGGAGGCGGTAAAAATCGTGCCGCCCTGACTTCCGTTCGTCACCGCTTTGCGAGGATGGGCGAGCCGCCCCGCCGTTCCGGTACATTCCCATTTGCCGGCAGGGTTTTTCTGGATCATGACCCGAAAGTCGAAGAGGCGTCCTTGGTAGGTTAGGACGTGAATTCCTTTTTGAACCACGTAGCGTCTACGGCCCGTGTGCTTGCTTACCGACCGGAACATGGCTTGAAAGGTCGGAAAGTCGAGCGTCCGTACTCCGCTCCGATAACGGTAAGCGCGCGCTCTTTTCTCTACCCGCAACACACCGTTGCCTTGCGAGCCGGTATCCGGCTTCACGTATACCATGCCGTACCGCTCCAGCATTCGGAACAAGCGGCTGCGGGTCAACGGGCGTGTAAGGGGCACGTGCTTTGCCAGTTCCGGACTGCGCAGGACCACTTGGGTTTTCACCAGCTTGCTGGCAATATAACTTTGCTTCTTTTTCTTCTTCATCCGTATGGTAACCTTCCTTTCCGTACAAAGCATAGCAGCCCTTACATCATACGAATCGGCAAGTATCGGGGTGACGGCTGCCAATGCCTATCCTGATCCCAAATCACGGGAAGAATAGAACGCTGCACGTACAACCCGCATATGGTATACAATCGCAAAATAAGTCCTGAACAGGGTAGGAATGAAGGGGGAGGGAAGCAAATGTCTTCGCTTGCAGGCCTTCGGCAAGCAATCGGCCGGATCGCGGAATACTGCCCTTGGTACGTGCAAGAGCTTGGCGTTCCGCAGGGGCAGGAGGAAGCGGAAGTGGCGTTGGAGAAGCTGCCGCTGGTGACGGCTTCCGTGCTGGAGGCCCACTACTATACGGAAAATAACCCGCTTTTGCAGCGCGATGGTCTTCATCGATACCAGACTTCCGGTACAAGCTCGGGCAGACGCAAAACGATCTTTTACTCGGACCGGGATGAAGAGGCTTATCTGCGTATTAAACTGGACGTATTCCGGGAAATCCTCGGACCTTACGGTTATCGGACGGCTCTGGCGGATATGGGGACGGGGCATGCGGAAGCGACGGCCGTCGAAGTGTTTCGCGAGCTGGGGATGGACGTCGAGTCCGTATCTTTCCGGCTGCCGATCGAGCAGCACCTCGCACGTCTCGCAAGCTTCAGGCCCGAGGTGCTGTATACGATGCCGTCGATTCTGGAACGCATTCTTCTGGCATCGGATAACCCGTCAGGGTACGGCATCCGTCACGTCGTTCTGGTCGGGGAAATCGCTTCGGCGAGCTGGATCCGGCGGGCGGCGGAGCGGCTCGGTCTCGGTGCCGATCGGATCACGGATACGTATGGCTCGATCGAGATCGGCACGATCGCCTACTACTCTCACCGGCATGGACGGTACCTGTTGACCGAAGGGCTCGCAGCGGAAGGGCTCGGTGCAGAAGCGCTGAATGAGGAATGGGAGCCGCTGCCGGAGGGCGAGCAGGTGCTCGTGCTGTCATCGACGGTGAGAGAGGCGTTTCCCGCCCTGCGCTATGTCACCTACGACGTCGTGCGCGATCTCCGCCCTATTCGGGTGGACGGGCGGCTAAGGCAAAGCTTCCATAGCGTGGTCAAGCGAATCGGCCCGGACCTGAAGCACGGTGAGAAAATCAGCATTTACGACATTGAAGACGTCGTATGCCGCCATCTGAACGAAGCCGGCGTTCGTGTGAGCGTAGCAGGCAATGCGCTGAAGGTTCATGTTTACAGTTCGCATGCCGACCCATCGCGTCTGGAGAGCTTGAAGCGGGACTTGGAGAACCGCATTCCGGAGATCGGTGCGATGATCCGGGCGGGAATTTTGGAAGGAATACAGGTTATCGGAGAGAGGTTCGAAGACTCGCAGCACCGCAGCTCGGTCAAAGCCAAAAAAATATACTATGAGGTCGAGGGATCGCAATGAAGCTCGAGGGAGGCATCGTGGAGGCGATTGGCGGAACGCCGTTAATCCGGCTGCGGCGGCTTTTCGAAGGCGAGCCATTCGAGGTTTACGGCAAGCTGGAATGGATGAATCCGGGAGGTAGCGCCAAAGACCGGCCCGCGCTATACATGATCCGGGAGGCTATACGCCGCGGGGAAATAACCAAGGATACCGTTGTGATTGAATCCAGCTCGGGGAATCTGGCGATTAGTCTTGCGCAGCTATGCCGCTATCTGGGTCTTCGTTTTATCTGCGTGATCGATCCCCGGACGACGGAGCAGCATAAACAGATTATCCGCAGCTTTCACGGGGAAATCGATTTGGTGACGGAGCCCGATGCGGCGACGGGGGAGTTTCTGCCGGCGAGAATTCGGCGGGTAGGCGAGCTGCTTCGGCAAATCCCGAAGGCCTATTGGACCAATCAGTACGGAAATCCCGACAACAGCTTGGCCCATGCAGAGACGACCATGAGAGAAATCGGGGAACGGCTTGGGCCGATCGACTATTTGTTTTGCGGGGTCAGCTCGTGCGGGACGATCCGCGGATGCATGGAATATATCCGCGGGCGGCAGTGGTCTACCCGGATTGTGGCTGTGGACGCCGCCGGCAGCGTTATTTTTGGGGGAGCCAAAGGCCCGCGCCGCTTTCCCGGACTCGGCGCCGGCCTTACGCCGGGGCTTTACCAGCAGGACATCGCAGACGACGTCGTCTATGTGACGGACGGCGACTGTGTCCGGGGCTGCCGCGAGCTGGTACGGCACGAGTCGATTCTGGCAGGAGCGTCGTCCGGAGGCGTCGTCGCGGCGATACGTGCCATGAGCGGCCGGATTGCCAAGGGTGCGGTGTGCGTGGCTATCCTCCCGGACCGGGGCGAGCGGTACTTGGGGACGGTCTATAACGATGACTGGGTCCGGCAGGAGTTGGGCTTTGATCCGACTTCACCGCAAGGAGGGTGAGCGTATGCTGTATCTGCACGACGGGCATATTCGGGAGATCGGTATCGATTGGCGCAACTTGACGGGGATTATCGAGGACATCGTAAGAATCAAGGAGGAGGGCGATTGCGTACATCCTCTGAAGCCGTACTTGCGCTTCCGCGATCCGGCCAACCGGATCATAGCGATGCCGGCTTTCGTCGGCGGCAGCCGCCCGATGTCCGGCATCAAGTGGATCGCCAGCTTCCCGCATAACAGCCGCCTCGGGCTGCCGAGGGCGCATAACACGATCATTTTGAACGATCCCGCGACCGGGGCGCCGCTTGCTTTTTTTCACAGCGGACTGCTGAACGGACTGCGGACCGCCGCGGTCAGCGGAGTCATGCTGAATGCCTATATGGCGGCCAGGCAGCCGGCACAGGTGCGGCTCGGGATTATCGGCTGGGGGCCGATAGGCCGGCTTCACCTCGAGATGTGCGCCGACTTGTTGGGCGAGAAGCTCCGACAGGTCAGCCTGTACGACCTGAAGGGGATCGATCCGGGCACGGTGCCGGCGTCCGTCCGGGCCATCACGGACATTGCGGACGACTGGCGGCTGGTTTACCGGAATTCCGTCGTGTTCGCCACCTGCACCGTTTCCGCTGAACGGTATATCGACGAGGCCCCGCCGGTAGGTGCGCTGCTGCTGGGCGTTTCACTGCGGGACTACAAGCCCGAAAGCGTGGCGAAGGTGAAGGCGATCGTCGTCGACGATTGGCGGGAGGTGTGCCGCGAGAACACGGACGTAGAGCAGCTGCATCTGCGGTACGGCCTGCAGGAATCCGACGTGCGGACGCTTACGGACATCGTATGCCGCGATGGGTTGGCTGATTATGCGGCGGAAGAGCCTGTCTATTTTAACCCGATGGGCCTCGCCATCTTCGATATCGGCGTTGCGGGATACTATTGGCGGGAAGCCGTGCGGCTCGGCAAGGGCATAAGGCTGGAGGATGCGGGCATCGGTAGAGGACAATGAAGCAGGCAGATCGCGCGGGACGCTCGGTAGGCGGGCTAATGGCTGCAATCAATTTCCGTATGTTGAAGTGCTTATTAGCAGCTATTGCTTAATCCACTTTATCACAGATCCTGGTTTATGAAGATAGGGGCCTGCGCAGAGTCGGCTCCTTCTTTGCCGTTCATAAAGAAAAACATCGAAGTCATGCCGTTTCGCATGCTTCGATGATGGTGTCCATCTTATTCAACTATATGCCAGCTGCTCGATACGATGTTTAACGTTTTCCTCGCAAAGCCCCCCGTGATAACAGATGACGGTTTGGATGTCATAAGGAAGGAACTTTTTCAGCGATGATTTTGCCAAATCCGCATCTACGCAGTTGTCGGGTTCCACGAAACACCCGTTATCGATCATCATGGCGTCCCCGGTAATAAGAAGCTTGTGCTGCTTCAGATAGAGGCTGATATGTCCGGGTGTATGGCCTGGCGTATGAATGACCTCGATCCCGCCAAAGAGGGGGAGTTCCTCCCCGTCGGTTACGATTTGATCCACTTTGGCCGTCGGCGGATGTTCCAATAAATGAAGGATTGCATCCCGTCTTTCCGAAGGCAATTCGGCGGGGAGCGCGGCACGAAGCCGGTCGATGAATGCGGGCGTTATCTTCAGATGCGGCTTCTCTCCCTCAATATAAGGTTTTTCCTCTTCGGTGGCGAGTACGTCGATCTTATGCGGGAAGGCGTTCAGAAGCTCCGGCAACCCTCCGATATGGTCCAAATCATGGTGGGTTAAAATGATTTTTTTGAGCTTGTCAAAGCGGATTCCCGCTTGAGCCATAGCTTCTTCAAATACGGGCAACCGGTATGGAATTCCGGCGTCGATCAGGACGGCCTCCTGATCGTCCCAAATCAGTACGGGATGAAGCACTTCCGGCATGCCTCGGAAATTCGTTTCGATGGCAACCGTCTTTAAGCTTACTGTTGTTTTCATCTTCATCATCTCCTTTGCTCTAAGCTTATGCTTGATCATTCATAACGTCCAATTTATTATAATAATCAATATCATGAATATTACTAATGAATTGGAGATGACTAAGATGGAGCTGACTCAGCTCGATTATTTTCTTACTGTCGTACGGCTTCAGCATGTGACGAAGGCGTCCGAAGCGTTGGCGATTACGCAGCCGGCCTTAAGCCATTCCATATCAAAATTGGAAGAAGAATTGGGGGTGCCGCTGTTCGAGCGGAGAGGCCGGAATATCCAAGTAAGCCGTTACGGTCGAATGTTTGCCGAATCGGTGGAACGCGCGTTGTCCGAACTGGAGAGGGGAAAGCAAGCGCTTGAGGAACAAGCGAACCCCGAATCGGGCGTCGTTCGTGTCGCCTATCTGAATATACTTGGCGCGGAACTCGTACCTAAGCTTATTCGCGGGTTTCGTCAACGGCACCCGAAGATTCGGTTCGAATTGGCGCAGGGGAATCATACGTTCATCAGCGGCCATATGGAAAACGGCGAATGCGATCTTATGATTTCATCCGCCAAGCTGGAATCGGACGATTATGAATGGGTACCGATGGTGACGGCGCCCTTGTATATCGTGGTCTCTCCTGCTCATCGACTTGCGCAGCGGGAAGCGATCGAATTCAGGGAATTGACCGGCGAACCGTTCATCGAAGTGAAGCATTACTGCGGGCTCAAGTCGACACTGGAAAGCTGCTTCAGCCGGATCGGCTTCGCGCCGGCCGTCGCGTACGAAGCGGAGGACTTGATGACGGTGGCGGGCTTTGTGGCGGCCGGACTCGGGTTATCGATTCTTCCCAAAACGAACGGATTAATGCTCGACGGTTTGGTGTGGCTGCCCATTAAAGACGAAGGGTGCATCTGCGAAATCGGCCTCGTGAAGAAACGGGACAAATTTCTGGCGCCGGCGGCGAAACGTTTTTCGGAGTACGTGACGGCAGCTTTTTCCTAAGATCTCTCGGCAAAATCACAGTGAAAACCAGGTCATTACGTTAACGGAGAACGTTGAAAAGCAGTCTACAGCTTTATTATTCGGATTTAACTTGCGAAACACTTCGTGTATGGCATCGAGTCTAACACTTTATATAATTTAAGCGTCGAGGAGTTCTACTCTCTAATAAGAGGAAGGACTCCTTTTCATTTGCCCCCTATTCAATCTCCTCATAGTTCTGTCGATAATAAGAGAAGTGGCGCGGGTTGAAAAAAAAGGGAACGAATCGAGAGCAGAGGTGCATTTCTTTGGTCAAACCTACGGATTATTCAGAATCGGGCAGCCCCATTTATAAGTATGAGGACAAGGAACGCGGCTGGATGCCGCCCAACTATGGCGAGGAAGGCTGGAACGGGAAGATCGAACGGCATTTCGAGACCTACATCGGCAAGCTCGACAACGTATTTCATGAAATTATTTCCGATATCGTCCACATCGACGTCTATCACATTAAGCCGACGCAGGAACGGAATTACCACACGTTGTTTACGACGGGAATGAGCTATTTGCCGATGAACGTTCCCGAAGGCATCGAGGGCTACGATTATGCGGAACTGATGATTTGCTTGCCGCCCGAATGGCCGATCTCGCAGGAAGCTTTCGCCGACGAGAACCATTATTGGCCGGTCCGGTGGCTCAAGATGCTGGCCAGGCTTCCTCATGAGTACGAGACGTGGCTGGGTCACGGACATACGGTGCCTAACGGCGACCCCGCGCGTCCATTGTCGGACCGGACGAAATTGAACGGAGTCATTTTGCTGCCGCCCATCATGGTTCATCCCGATTTTCTGACGCTGGAGATGGACTCCGAGAGAACGATCCGGTTCTACTCCATTGTCCCTTTGTACCAGGAAGAGATGGAGTTCAAATTGAAATACGGCTGCAATGACTTGACCGATAAATTCGACAAATACGGCATTAACGAAATCGTCCGGCTGAATCGGAAAAATGTATGCCGGTCGTCGATCATACCATTTCGGAGAAAATAACCTTTGGAACCGTTGGGGCGGGAACTAAACAGGATGCGCCGAAGGAGCCTGCGAAAACGGAATCTGCCGCGAAGACGGAGTCCTCGGTAGACTCCAAGGCACCGGCGGACAAGTCTAAAGAACAGCCTAAAGAAAAAAAGGAAGAGGCCAAAGTTCTAAAAACCGGCGAAAAATTCACTTTAAAGGATTGGGAAGTTACGCTGGATTCGTTTGAGTTTAACAAGTCGGTCAAAGACAAAATGTTCTCGTAGTCGCAGACGCTCCCGAGAGTCTGGTCGTTGTCTTCGAATCCGGCGGAGCGAAGTCCACGGTCAAATTACGCTAAGCTGTTCTCAATAAGAAACAAGAAAGAGCATCGCTCCTGGTGGACGATGCTCTTATTATTGTATCAAGCAAAAACGTGCCTCAGTCATCGCCCGGCAGGCCCTTGAATGATTCAACTTACGTTGATTATTGGGTGGGAGGAGCCCGGATAAAATGAACAATTTACAAATCGAAAGCTGCGAGGAATGCGTTAAAGTAATCCTGGAGCATATTGTGAAAAAAAGCGGACACGATCCATGTTCTTACGCGGAAGAGATTGTGTCTGCTTTACATAACATGGGTAAAGATTTACGAACGGAGCTGCTGCATGTAAAGCTGGAGCGAAGCATTGTTTCCAACAAATGAAGCGGGGTCCAATACACAAGGCACGCTTAAAAAAAGTTTTTATTTTTTTCGGACACCCCACAAAAAAATTAACGGTAACGAACAACTTAGTGAGCTCATGCAAACAACAAATTTTAACCAGCAAAGGAGAATATTTATGAACATGAAAAAACCGATGATGATCGCCGCATCTTGCGTCGTCGCTACCAGCCTGATGGCCGGTTCCGCTTTGGCCAAGCCTGATAATGCCAACCGTGCCGAGAGAGCGGAAGTCACAGCTCCATCTCACGATACTGCAAAAGAAAAAGACGTCAAAGTTAAAGTAGAGGTAGAGTCGAAGGCATCTGTTACGGACGCGACTTATGACAACAACGGCAAAAACGGCTATAAAGGCCTGCTCAACGCCATTGAAAATGTAAAGGACAAACCGGCCGGCGCTGTGCTTGCCGATCTTCTTTTAACCAAATACGAAACGCAGCTTACGGCCGAGAAAAAGGCTGAATTGGAAGCTATCGTCGAAAAAGACGCTGCACTTTCCGCGGCAGCCGATTTGCTTGACAATCAAGGTAACGTAACCGATGCGGTGTACGTTCAAAAGGAAGCTGTAAAAGCGAATGTGAAAAACCTCAACGCTTACAAGAAGCTCGGCAAGCTTTACGAGAAGCTTGGAAAGTCCGGCGTGCAATTGTATGTTAATGGCGAAGAGCCGTCCATGGAAGTTCGTCCCTTCATCCGTGAGGGCAGCACGCTGGTACCTTTCCGGGCCATCTCTGAAGCTCTGAAAGCGGAGGTAAGCTGGAACCCGGAAGAACGCTCGGTGACGGTTACTCGCGACGGCATCACCGTGAAACTTTTCGTCGATAGCACGAAGGCTTATGTGGACGGCAAAGAAGTGACGCTGGAAGTGCCGGCAGCTATTGTGGATGGCAATACCGTAGTGCCTGCCCGTTTCGTCAGCGAAGCTTTGAAAGCCGTTGTGAAATGGGAAGAAGAGTCGAAGTCCGTCGTAATCTACGAAGACAAATAAGATAAGCTTGCAAAGAAGCCTGCCTTATGGGGCTGCGACAAATGGGTTGGGGACTGCGGTCCTCGGCCCATTTACTTTTAAATATGTTTACTCCGCATCAATAACCACGGCATGCTGCTTGATGATTTCGGCCAGTTCTTCAAAAGAGAACTTATGATTCACCATATCTACAGTAAAATCTTCAGCCTTCTTTACATCCATCACAAACCGATAGCCGTTATACCGAAGGAAAATAACTAAAGCGGTAAATGCCGTTCGCTTGTTTGCATTTTGAAAGGGATGATTCTGCCCCAAAGATTCGAAAAGGGAAGCGGCTTTATCAAATAAGGTCCTATAAGCGTCTTCCCCGAACGCTGAAGACTGAGGACGCAGGACGGCTGACTCTAACAAGCTATTGCTTTTTACTCCGATATGCTCCCCAAGACTATATTTTTGAATAACGGCTACATTTACGGCGATGACCTCTTCAATAGTTAGATAACGAAGGTGAGCCATTATCTATCTTTTAACCCTTTCAGAGTTTCGTCATACTCCTCCATGACTTGCGAAAGAGTATCTATAAAATCCGGACTTATTCCTGCTGGCAGAGAAACTTTGTTTGCTTTTCGTATGACGATCTCCCCGTCTTTCTCCCGCACATCGATCTGTACCGAGTCCCCGAGCTCCACTCCGATTCGTTTGAAGGCCTCTGTCATCGTGATGCCTAAGCTGTTGCCGAATTTGGCGACTTTTCGCTCCATCCCAACCACCTTGCTCATATCATCATTCTCCTTATTAATATGTCAAATTGTTATAACAATTATACAGTGCGTACGTATTTTTTGAAAATAGTACTTCCCGGTATCCTCCCCGAGAAGCAACCTCCAAGTCTTGCCGCATCTTGTCGAAATCTAGCAAAAATGTCTGTTATAACGCATCAAATGGAAAATTTTGAGTCCAAAAAGGGCGGGTTTCGTAGTATATTAATGTAAAAGGATTACATGTGAGACCAGCATATGGAAAGGGGTACCTAGATGGCAATTATAGAAGTAGTCAAATTCGACGGGCCGCCCGATTTATTGGTATGGAAATATCCGAATCAAGAACTAGGCACATGGACTCAGCTTATCGTCAACGAAACCCAGGAAGCGCTGCTGTTCAAAGGCGGGGAGGCGCTTGACCTGCTCGGTCCCGGCCGGCATACGTTATCGACGCAAAATATTCCGGTCCTTTCCTCTGTCGTCAATTTGCCTTTTGGCGGCAAGTCGCCGTTTACGGCGGAAATTTGGTTCGTGAACAAGCTGCATAAACTGGACTTGAAATGGGGGACGCCGACTCCGATTCAACTGCAGGAGCCCAAATATCACATGATGGTATCGGTCCGCGCGTTCGGCCAGCTAGGCCTCCAGATTGAAGACACACGCAAGTTTCTGCTTAAGCTGGTCGGAACGCTTCCGGCGGTCGATCAGGCGGCGCTTGGCAAATATTTTCGCAGCATCTTGATGATGAACATCAAAGAGCTTATCTCCGCCTACCTGGTACATAAAAAAATTAGCATTTTGGAAATCAACGCCTATATCTCCGAAATATCCAAACATATGGAAAGTCGAATCGTTTCGATTTTTCAAGAGTACGGGATTCGCCTGGTCGGCTTCCAGATCGACTCCATTAATCTTCCCGAGGAAGATCCGGCCACGAAGCGGTTAAAGGAAGCATTGGCGAAAAAAGCGGAAATGGACATTCTCGGTTTCTCCTACCAGCAGGAAAGAACCTTCAATACGCTGGAAAGCGCAGCGAAGAACGAAGGGAATCCGTCGGCTTTCTTGGGAGCGGGTATCGGTCTGGGGCTCGGACAAGGCGTCGGTATGACGATTGGCGACACGTTTTCACGTTTGTCGGGACACATGGATGTATCTGCTCCTGTCCAGACGTGTTCGAATTGCGGTACGAACAATGCGCATGATTCCAGCTTTTGTAGAGGGTGCGGACATTCGCTCAAGCAGGGAGCTGCTTCCTCGGCCGTTGCCTGCCAAGCGTGCGGACATTCCCTTCCGGCGGGATCGAAGTTTTGCCCGAACTGCGGGGACCGGTACCGTCCTTGTCCACGCTGCCAAGCGGATAATCCGGAACAAGCGCTTCATTGTGCGAAATGCGGAGAGTCGCTGGGCGTCACTTGTCCCCAATGCGCGACGATGGTGGAGGCAGGGGCGAAGTTTTGTCCGGAGTGCGGCAAGAGCATGGTGCTTACCTGCAGCCAGTGTCAGCAGGTCGTGCAGCCGGGGCAAAAGTTTTGTTTTGAGTGCGGAAATAAGTTAGGGTGAAAAGGAGCTTGAGATGAATATGAACCGTTTGCCTGCCGTGGCCGCCAAATTGATGTTCGGCCTCATTGTCTTGGGAACCGTAGCTGCCTTTTTCTTATGCCCTGTGGAGGATTGGGGAACCGGGCACTGGTGGATTTCCTTGATCTCCATCGTTCTTGCGGAAGCGGCATGCTATTACTGCGCAGTAGGTGAAGTGAAGCAAAACCGGCGCGGAGACGTACTTCCCGCCTCCTTGACTTTCGTTACGATATCGGTGTTGTATGGAGCTGCCGCTATTTTTCATACGGTTTTCTTCTGGTTGACCTTGCGGATTTCTCTGACCTCTTACGTGTTGATTGAAGTCATAACCGCAGTACTCTGGGCGATCGGGATGGGGCTTGCCTACCATTTTACAAATGTTGTGCGGAATCAAGAGGACGATCGGAAGGCGCAGATGCAGCTGATGAAGCAGATGAAGCTGGCCCTCGATTCGGTCAGCTATGCGCTGGAAGAAGAGGAAATCGAGGAGCGGGAAGCGTTGAAAGCAGGGGTACGGGAGCTGATCGAAAAAGTGAAGTACAGCGATCCGGTTTCACATCCTTCGATGATCCATATGGAGGAGAACTTGCTGTGGCAGATCAAGGAGCTGGAGCGCTGCGTCCGCGGGCTAAGTGATCAGGCTGGGAAGACGGGCAAGGTGGAAATGTCCCGTAAGCTTCTGCGCGATATCTCGGCCGACCTGGGCCGCAGAAACAGCCAGTTGATCACGCTGAAATGAGGTAGGGGCAGTGCTTCAGAGCAATATAGAAGAGCAGAAGGAAGTTAATTTGGATATGGGCAGCCCGGCTATCGAAGGGGTAGTGATCGTGCTGGCGTTCCTCTTGTTTTTTCCGGCGGGTCTCCTTTTGGCGGCTATCCGAGTGTGGAAGCATCGTAATCTGAGCTATCAAAAAATATATGATTGGAGAAATGCCGGCGCGACCTTTCTTGTTCTGTTTGTACTCCTAGCATCTTTATTTTTATTCCTACACAGCATATCTCCAGCAGATACTTTTGCGTTGTTTTCGATGTGGTTTATACTTATCATTTTTTTACTCACCCCCGGAGTATCCATGCTATGGGTGAGCAAGCAGAGTCGTAAACAGCTTTTTGTCAGGTATGACCATTATCGCCATATCGTCATGTCGGAAGGAATTACTTCTGTCCATACCATCGCGGAGATGACCTGGCAGCGCCCGGCGGTGGTTACCAACGATTTAAAGCGCCTGATTGATCTTGGTGAGTTCCCCAATGCCTATTTGGATATGAATTCAATGGCTATCGTTTTTCAGCGACCAGTCGAACTGACAGTACATTCTGACTTGCCTCAGGAGTATATGACCGAGGAGGATTTTCCGGAAGATCTGCCTAAAGACGTAGACCTCAAACGCGTATACGAAGAGGTTCTGTACGAATACACCAAAATGACCTCGTCGTCCAAAATGGCAGAGAAGCCGTTGCCGAAGATCGTGGAGTGTCCCGGCTGCGGTTCGTCGACCTTGCTGCAGCCCGGCGAAAGCAAAACGTGTCCGTATTGCGATTCCCCTCTGACGTATCCGAAGAGCGGATAGGAAAGCAGGCATTCAGCATATCAAGAGGGGAGGCGGAAAGCGAATTGAATATGGACAAACCGGCGATAAACGGCGTTCTAGTGGTACTGGCTTTGGTTCTCTTTTTCCCGGCCGGTATCATTCTGTTCGTTATCCGTGTGTGGAAGCATCGGAACTTGAGCTATCAAAAAATATATGATTGGGCAGTTGCGGGCGCGGCATTTCTGATTATGTTTTCTTTAATGTGCTTAATCTTCACGAAGGAAATTAACCAACTATTTGAGCTTTTCATTCTGTTAAGCGTATTTTTTCTTCTTCCGGGTGTATTCCTGCTAGGGATAAGCCAATGGAAGCGAGTGCGGCTCAATGCCCGGTACAAGCTTTATCGCACTATCATCATGGAGCAAGGGATCAAATCCATTGGCGCCGTCGAGGAATTAATCAACCAGCGCCGGGCCGTGGTGATCAACGATTTGAAACGCATGATCGACCGGGGCATGCTTCCGCATGCTTCGATAAATATGTATTCGATGACCCTTGTTTTCCATCAGAACGGTTTTATCGCCCGCGAGGGTACTGGTGCAGGGAACGAAGACGGCCATATCCGTGAGTGGAGCGAGCCGATGCCTTTGTACAAACCGTCGGAAAGACGATTGCCCCAGTCGGTGGAGTGCCATGGCTGCGGTTCGTCTACTATACTTCGCCCTGGCGAGAGTAAGGCTTGTCCATATTGTGATTCCTTGCTAAGTTACCCGCAGTAAAAAGGCATGTCTAAGTATATATAGAGATGAGGGAGCCTTCTTGAATTATGATCGTCCAGCCATAAGCGGCGTTGCGATAGCGCTGGGATTGATTTTATTTTTTCCGATCGGCCTCATTTTGCTGGCTGTCCGACTATGGAAGCACCGCGATTTGAGCTACCAGAAGGTCATTGACTGGAAAAACGCCGGCACGACGTTTCTGATTATTTTTATCCCGTTTCTGATTTCGTTCTTGCTCCATTTGGCCGCAGGAAGCGATATTCAGTACTGGGTGATGGTGTGGGTTGTCCTCTTGGACTTGATTCCCGGCATATACATGCTGTGGAAGAGCGGACAGCGGCGCAAGCAGCTCTTCGCCAGATACGACCATTACCGTCATCTTGTCTTGGTGCAGGGAGTGACTTCCATCCAGTCCTTGGCGGAGACGGTGAATCAACGGCCGGCGGTGGTGGTCAACGACCTGCAGCGCATGATTTATCTCGGCGTGTTCCAGGATGCTTTTATCGACATGTACTCGATGTCCATCGTGTTTAACCAATGGGCTCCGGCAGCCACAATGGTGAATGTCAACGTGTCCGTGAACGGAGAAGGCTTCGTGCCGCAGCAGAGCAGGCCGCAACAGCCGCCCCAAACGCCTAAGACAGTGGAATGCCCCGGCTGCGGGTCGTCCGCCCTGTTGCAGCCCGGCGAGAATAAAGCATGCCCTTATTGCGATTCGCCTCTAGCCTACCCGCAGCACGGATAGGAGCAAGCCTTACAAACGCAAAAAAACGACTATCGGAGCACTGGCCTGAAGGCCGGTGCTTTTTTTTCGCGTGACTGCGACCGCCCCGATCCTCCGCCATCCTGTGACGCTTTTATGACAGCACTTGAAGAAAGCGCTGTATAAAAAACGCACCCCGCATTGACCAAATCTTCCTTCAGAGCTATAATAAAAACAAATCGAAACGTTTCGATAAATTTCGGATGGCTTTATCGGGGGGAATTATGGTTACGATTAAAGACGTTGCAAAGCATGCGGGAGTGGCGCTTTCGACCGCATCCTACGCACTCAGCGGAAGCGATAAAGTGAGTCCGAAAACCCGCGAATTGGTATTGCAGGCAGCCAAGGAGCTGAATTACCAAAAGAACGGCTTCGCGATGGATCTCAAGCGCAAGTCGACGAAGACGATTCTGCTCATTTTAAGCGATCTGTCGGGTCCTTATTACTCCGAACTGATCCGCGGGACGCAGGAAGTCACGCTGTCCAACGGCTTCGATCTGATTGCGTGCAGCTCAGTCGGCGGGGCCGACTCGACGGCCTATAAATTTTTGCAGGAACGAAGAGTGGATGGCGCGATCGTGCTTGACCCGAACATCAGCGAGCATCTGCTGCGCGAATCGGCCCGGGAGGGCTGCCCGATCGTCGTGATGGACCGCTATGTCGAAGGCGATTTCATCATGAATGTCGCGGCGGATAACGTTCAGGGCGGATACGAAGCGACCCGTTATCTCATCGGGCAGGGACACCGCGATATCGCCTGGATCGGGGGACCGAGCAATTCGTTGGGCAGCCAGCACCGGAAAGAAGGCTATCTGAAAGCGCTGCAAGAAGAAGGAATTGTCAATACGAAATGGATGCTGGTCGGCAATTTCACGGAAGAGGGCGGCTATCATTCGACCAAGGTTATGCTCATGCAGGAAGAGCGTCCTACCGCGATCTTCTACGGCAACGACGAAATGGCGATCGGCGGCTACAAGGCGCTTCGCGAATTCGGCTTGAGCGTTCCGGAGGACGTATCGATCGTCGGCTTCGACGATATTCAGGTGGCGGAATACTTGTCTCCTCCCTTAACGACGGTCCGGCAGCCCAAGTACGAAATGGGCACCATGGCTGCGCATCTTGTGTTTCAGGCGATGGGCGGCGAGTACGTCAACAAGTCTTATAAATTAAAAATCGAGCTGATCGAGCGCTTGTCCTGCCAGCCTCCTCGGCTTGCTCCGAATCGCGGGAAGGGGATGGAGACTTGAAATCGTCAGTCGGGAACGTTTCGCTAACGAAAAGAATATTGTCCCACTGGGAGCTTTACCTGCTCTTGCTCCCGGGCGCGCTGTATTTCCTGATTTTCAAGTATGTGCCGATGTTCGGGATCGTCATGGCCTTTCAGGAATACAGCCCGTTTCTCGGCGTGACGGGCAGCGAGTGGGTCGGCTTCCGGCATTTCATCGATTTGTTTCAATACGATCAGTTTTGGCGGCTGCTGCGCAACACGCTGCTGATCAGCTTCTATAATATCGTGTTTTATTTCCCGGCTCCGATCATTGTGGCGCTGCTGCTTAACGAGCTGGCGCGGGAATGGTTCAAGCGCACGATCCAGACGATCGTTTACTTGCCGCATTTTATTTCTTGGGTCGTAGTGGGTTCGATCACGTATATCCTGCTCAATACCGAAACGGGCTTGGTGAACCAGTTTATCGTCTCGTTCGGCGGAGAAGCGCATAACTTTCTGGCGGACCCGAATTCGTTCCGGACGATGATTGTGCTCCAGAACATATGGAAGGAAGTCGGATGGGGAACCATTATCTTTTTGGCAGCGCTTTCCGGCGTGGACACGCAGCTGTACGAAGCGGCGACCGTCGACGGCGCGAACCGCTGGCACAAGCTGTGGCATGTGACGCTGCCCGCCCTGCGAAGCACGATTCTGATTCTGCTCATTTTGCGGCTGGGCAACGTGCTGGATGTCGGCTTCGAGCAAATCTTCCTGATGCTCAACGATCTGGTATATCCGGTCGGCGACGTGTTCGAGACATTCGTCTACCGTGAGGGCATCGGCGGTGCGGGTCTAGGCGGCGGCCGGTTCAGCTTCGGTGTTGCGGTCGGTCTGTTTAAATCGGTTGTCGGTCTCATCCTCGTGCTTGGGGCGAATCGACTGGCCAAAAAATTCGGCGAAGAAGGCGTGTTCTAAGGGGAGGGACTTGCACAATGAACAGTAGAGCAACCTGGACGGACCGGGTCGTCGACGCGGCGATCGCGCTTGTGCTCATCTTGCTTGCGCTCAGCTCGTTATTTCCGTTCATATACATCTTGGCAACGTCGTTATCGCCGATGGAGCAGGTGCTGCGCGGCGGGATCATTTTATGGCCGGAGCGCTTCTCGTTCGATGCGTACAGCACGATTCTGGGCAACACCAATTTTGTCCGGTCGCTGTACATCACGGCGGTCACGACGATCGGAGGAACGTTCGTCAACCTGGCCCTGACGACCTTCATGGCGTACCCGCTTTCCAAGAAGACGCTGCCCGGCAGAGAAAAGATGCTGCTGCTCGTGACGATTACGATCCTGTTCAGCGGCGGCATGATTCCGACGTATATCGTCGTCAACAAGCTCGGACTGCTCGACAGCGTGTGGTCGCTCATTTTGCCCGGCGCGATCAGCGCGTTCAATCTCATTATTCTGAAGAACTTCTTCCAGGGCATTCCTTCCGAGCTGGAGGAAGCCGGGAAAATCGACGGCTGCCGCACCTTCGGCCTGTTGTTCCGGATCGTGCTGCCGCTGTCCATGCCGGCGCTGGCGACCTTTACGCTTTTCTATGCGGTCGGCAACTGGAACCAGTTTTTCAACGCGGTCCTCTACATTACGAAGCCGGAGCTGTGGACCGTGCAGGTGTTCTTAAGGCAAATGATTTTCCAAGGCTCGACGCAGGATGTCATGGGGCAATCGGGCTTCGCCGGGGAGCAGGAGATTCTTCCGGTCACGATTCAGATGGCGGCGATTGTCGTCTCGACGCTGCCGATTCTGGTGGTGTATCCGTTTCTGCAAAAGCATTTTGCCAAAGGCGTGCTTCTCGGTTCCGTGAAGGGATGAGCATATCGGCGGTTGGGTTTACGAGCGGCGCTGCGGCGCGGTTCTGACCATAGAGTTATGGCGGTTATGAACACATAAAACGGAGGGGTTCACATGAAAGTATCGGGAAAACGTTGGAAACAAATCTCGTCCTTGGCCCTCGTCACAGCTTTGGTTGCGGTAACCGGCTGCGGCGATAAATCGGGCGGTACGGGGAAAGAGAGCGCATCCGGGGATTCCGGGAAAAAACAGAAGATCAGCATGATGTACCCGCTTTACGGCAATCCTCCGCAAAAGACGGAAGTGTGGAAAAAGATGGAGGAAGCGGTCGGGATCGAATACGAATCCATGGCGATTCCTTCGGCGCAATATCCGGAAAAGCTGAAAGCGTCCATTGCCGCCAACAGTCTGCCGGACATTACGCATTACATATCGTTCCCGGACCCGAACTTTACGCAGTATGCGAAGCAGGGGGCTTTCCTGCAGCTTGACGATTATATTAAGGATACGAAAAATCTGAAGAACTTGCCGCAGTCGTTGTGGGATTTTATCAAAATCGACGGGAAAACGTACGGGATCCCCCGTCCGGCGCAGATGGAGCGCGCTGTCGTCATCCGCAAAGACTGGCTGGATAGCCTCGGCCTGCCGATTCCGAAGACGCTGGACGAATTTTACGATACAGCAGTCAAGTTTGCCAAGAACGACCCCGACAAGAACGGCAAGGAGGATACGGTCGGCATCGTGCTGAACCAAACGCTCGGCTACCACTTGGACCCGGTCTTCATGGCATTCGATACCGGGAACGGCTGGCGCAAAATGGAGGACGGTACGCTGATGAACTCGGTCGTTACGCCGCAGCGGAAGGAAGCGCTGATGTGGCTGGCGAAGCTGTATAAAGACGGCGGCATCGATAAAAACTTCACCGTGATGAAAGATAACCAGATGTGGGAAACACTGGAAAGCGGCAAAGCCGGGATCTTCTTCGGCGCCCAGACGAGCGATTACAGCCGTTTTGTAACGAACTTGAAAAAGGTCGATCCGAAGGCCGAGCTGATCATGATCGCTCCTCCGGTAGGCAAGGACGGCAAAACCGGATTCCCGGACGGCGTAGGCATGTTCGGACAGTTCGTGCTGCCGGCCAACATCTCCAAGGAGAAGGCGAAGAAAGCGATCGAGCTGCTTGATTGGCAGGCGGGGCAGGAAGCCCACTTGCTGCGTAAGCTGGGCGTAGAAGGGGTTCACCACAAGAAAAATGCCGATGGCAACGTAGAGATGCTTGGGGATAAATATGCCCAGGACGGCATCGCCTATCTGATCTGGAACGTGCCGAACGACCCGCTCGTCTCCGTTCCCCTGAGCGCGCCGAAAGACATTCAGGAAGCGGTGAAGAACAATTTGACCGTCGTGTCCAAGCTTGGCGTCGTCAGCCCGGCCGTCGCTTATATGCCGTCGACCAACGTTTCGAAAAACTTCGCCGATCTGGATCAGCTTGCGCGCGGACTTTCCGTGAAGATGGTCATTGGCGAAGCGACGGATAAAGACTTCGACAAATTCGCTGCGGAGTGGAACAAACGGGGCGGCGAAGCTTGGACGAAGGAAGTCAACGAATGGTATAAGCAGCAGAAAAAATAATTTTAGCAAAAAGGCGAGGCGGTAGCGCATGAACGCAGTGCAAAAACGGATCGAAGAGCTTCACCGGTATGCACCCGAGCTGACCGCTCCGGCCGACCTGGATGCCTTCTGGAGCCGGACGCTGGCCGATGTGATCGACAAGCCGGTTCAAGCCCGGCGGACTCGGCAGGAGACACCCTTTCCGTATATGGACACTTACGATGTCACGTACCAAGGCTTTGCCGATACGCCGATCAAAGGCTGGTATCTGCTTCCGAAGTTTCCGGTACGGGAGAAGCTGCCGTGCGTCGTCCTGTTTCACGGGTATACGGGAGGCCGGGGATATCCCGAGCAGTATGCCTCCTGGCTGCTGATGGGAATGGCGGTGTTTGCCGTCGACATTCGCGGACAAGGCGGCGAGACGGGCAATCGGCTGGACAATACGTACGGGATGACGAAAGGCTGGATCACGCAGGGCATTCTGGATAAGGAGACCTGCTATTATAAGGCCATCGCCGTTGATGCGCTGCAAGCCGTCGAATGGGTTGCGGCGCAGCCGGAGGTCGACCCGGGCCGTATCGTCGTAGCGGGCGACAGCCAGGGAGGCGGACTGTCGCTGCTGGTCTCCGCCTTGAGCGACAAGCCGGCGCTGTCGATCGCGAATATTCCGAATATGTGCCATATGGACTTCGGCATTCTGAATTCGGTCAGCTCGCTCTCCGAAGCAGCGGAATTCGTGAACCGGTTCCCGGAGCATCTGGACAAGGTCATGGAGACGCTAAGCTATTTCGACATCATGAATTTGGCGGAGCGCATCCGGATTCCGGTACTCGTATCGGTCGGCTTGAAAGACACTGTATGCTTGCCGGAAACCGTGTTCGCGGCTTACAACCGGATCCGGTCGACGAAGGAGATCGGAGTGCATCCGTTTACGGGGCATGCGACGAGCGGCTACCAGAACCGCCGCACGGTGGAATTTATCCGGAAGCATCTTTCCTTTTAGGCGAGTAAAACTGATTTCGAAAAAGGACCGCTGGAGCGATGGTGTCCGGCGGTTTTTTTCACCCACGATATAAAAAGAAAACGGAGTGGAGACGATGACCATGCTGAATACGTCCCGGTTTCGGGTCGAAGCGGGAGATTTGCGGTTTACCTTCTTGAACAGCGGCGATCTGTACGAAGCGGCTTACCAGGATACGATGATCAATCAATGGTTGTCCGACCCGGTTACCGGATCATTGAACAATTTATATTTGCGGCAGCACCGGGCTTCCGGCATACAAGCGACGCCGTTGCTTGGCGTTCATTCTGCAAGCCGTGTGCGCCAGGCGGACGGCGGCTCCGTCATCTGGGAGGGCGAGGCCGGCGCGCTTCGCTATCAAGTGACCTTTCGCTTAACGGCGCGCAGGGTATGGTTCTGGGAGGTTGCCGTGTACGGGCAGGAGGCGGAAGTCGACGTCGTCTACGGGCAGGATGTCGGAATCGCCCATCCGGGCGCCGTCCGCAGCAACGAGGCTTATTTGTCCCAGTATATCGACCATGCGGTATTCGAGGACGCGCAGAGGGGCTATGTCGTCTGTTCCCGGCAAAATCAGCCGCAGCAGGGGAAATTTCCTTATCTTCAGCAGGGCTGTCTGACGAAAGCGGCCGGTTATTCGACGGACGGCTTCCAATTTTTCGGGTTGTCCTACAAGGAAACGAACGAGCCGGAGGCTTTGACCAAGGCTTCGCTGGCTAACGAAGTTTACCAATACGAATTTGCATATATCGCGCTGCAATCCGAACGGGTCACGCTGGACGGCGAAGCAAGATTCGTCTTCTACGGCTTGTTCCGGGACACCCACCCGGAGGCGGTGACCGCTCTGGACTATGAAGCCGACGTCTCGGACGCATGGCGCGAGGCCCGGGAGCAGGAGCCCCCGGCACCGGTCTCCGGACCTTGGCAGGAGAAGGTCAGCGTGGCGTCTCAGATCGGAGCGCCGCTGCGAACCTTGTCTATGACGCGGCAGGAGGTCGAGGCTCTCTTCCCGAACCGTCAACAAGAGGAGCGGGAAGGAGAGGAGCTGCTGTCCTTCTTCACCGATACCCATGAGCATGTCGTGCTGAAGGAAAAAGAGCTGCGCATGGAGCGCCCGCACGGACATATCCTCATGACCGGGAACAACGACCGGATGAACGAGCGGGTCATCACGACAACCTCGTACATGTACGGGATGTTCAATGCGCAATTGGTGGTCGGCAATACGTCTTTCAACAAAATGCTGACCAACGCCCGCAATGCGCTGAACGTGCCGAAGACGTCGGGCCAGCGCATTTACGTGGAGCTGGACGGGAAGTACCGGCTGCTTGCGATGCCTTCCATGTTCGAGATGGGCTTCAATTATGCCCGCTGGTATTACAAAACGGCGGACGAGCTGTTTGTGATCACGAATTATACGACTGTCGATACGCCGGAGGTCGTGATGCACGTCCGTTCGGCAAGCGGCAAGTCTTACCGCTTCCTGCTCTCGAATCAGGTGTGCATGAATGCGGCCGAATACGAGCTGCCATTCCGCATGGAGCAGCAGGAGGGCGGCCGGACGCTCGCGTTCTACGCGGACGCCCAGTCGCTCAGCGCCCGCGCTTATCCGAGCCTGTGCTACCGCATGAGGATCGAAGGCGCGGACATGGAGGCGGGTGACGAACGGCTGCTGGTCTCGAACGCGGAGCCGGGCTCGGCTTCGCTGGTCGTCCTGGAACTCAGCGCAAGTAGCGAATGGACCGTAACGGTGCAGGGCTTGCTGCACGGGGAAGAGCTTCCGTTTGTCCAGCGGGATGCCGAGGCGGAAATCGGGCGTTACCGCGAGTTTTACCGCACGGTCATGAACGGCTTCCGCTTGACCCGGCCCGGTGAACGGACGGACGAGCTGAGCAAGCTTAATACGCTCGCTTGGTGGTATACGCACAATATGCTGGTTCATTTCTCGGTGCCGCACGGCCTGGAGCAGTACGGTGGGGCGGCATGGGGGACGCGCGACGTATGCCAAGGGCCGGCGGAATATTTTTTGGCGACGCAAAAATATGACGTCGTGCGCGACATCCTGACCACCGTGTACTCGCATCAATACGAGGACGATGGGAACTGGCCGCAATGGTTCATGTTCGACCGGTACGCCTTCATTCAGCAGGAAGAAAGCCATGGGGATATTATCGTATGGCCGCTCAAGGTGCTGAGCGACTATTTGACGGCGACCGGGGATACCTCCATTCTGGAGGTCCGGTTGCCTTATACGAAGCGGGGCGGCTTTACGTTCACGGAAGAGACGGAGACGGTGCTGGAGCATGCCAAGAAGCAGCTTGACTATATTAAGCGTCACTTTCTGCACGGCACGCACTTGTCTTCGTATGGCGACGGGGATTGGGACGACACGCTCCAGCCGGCGAACGCCCAGTTGAAACGCTATTTGATCAGCAGTTGGACCGTAGCCTTGACGTACCAGGTATTCAGTCAGCTCGCGGCGGTTTTGGCGGAATCGGATGCGGAGACGGCGGCCGAGCTGAAACGGCTTGGCGAAGGCATCCGGGAGGACTTCAACCGGTACATGCTCCAGTCCGAGGTTATTCCCGGATTCGTATATATGGAGAAGCCGGGTGAAGCCGAGCTGATGCTGCACCCGTCGGATACGAAAACCGGCATCCGCTACCGGCTGCTGCCGATGACGCGCAGCATGATCGGCGAGCTGCTGACGAAGGAGCAGGCGGAGGCCCATTACCGGATCATCAAGGAGAAGCTGTTCTATCCGGACGGCGTCCGGCTGATGGATCGCCCGGCGAATTATGCCGGGGGCGTCAGCAAGCAGTTCAAGCGGGCCGAGCAGGCGGCTAACGTAGGCAGGGAAATCGGCTTGCAGTACGTTCACGCCCATATCCGTTTTATCGAGGCGATGGCCAAGCTCGGCAAATCGGACGAGGTGTGGAGAGGGCTGGCCACGATTAACCCGGTCGGCCTGCGAAGCGTCGTGCCTAACGCGGAGCTTCGTCAAAGCAACGCTTACTTCAGCAGCTCCGACGCGAAGTTCAGCACCCGCTACGAGGCGCAAGAGCGCTTCGACGAATTGCGCGACGGTTCGGTACCGGTGAAGGGGGGCTGGAGAATTTATTCCAGCGGTCCGGGAATCTATATGAACCAGCTGATTGCGAACGCTTTGGGGATTCGATTGATTGAGGGCGACTTGATTATCGATCCGGTGCTGCCGCCGTCGCTCGACGGGCTGCAGTTCGAATTCGAGGTGCTGGAAGCTCCGGTCACGTTCGTGTATCGTCTGACCGGTCAAGGGCTGAGCCGGGTGACCATGAACGGCCGCGAGCTGACCGTGAAGCCCGTCGCCAACCGTTACAGGGAAGGCGGCGTGCGCATCGGGAAGCAGGAGTTTGCGGACAACCGGTCGGAAGCCGGCAATGTCATTGAAATTTTTATGTAATAAAGGAAGGTGCTAGCTCTCAAGCACCGGGTCCATTAACACGGCAGCGGCCGTCCGAGACATGCGCTTCATGTTCGGACGGCCGCTGTATTGTGTAACCAACAATGTTGGTTGCAACCGGCTCCTGTCCACTGGACGACCGATAGACCAAAGTAGCGATCTAAATTCCCGACTGCAGCAGCACTCGGGCGAGGGGGACAGTTCGAACATAACGATGGGAAAACATTTTAATATCCCATATCCTTTAATATTTTTGATAAGGTGCGTAGACGTTCGCTGATCATCTCATCGTCGTCGCTTAAAGCTTGGCTGAACAGCTTAATATCTTCATTAATTCTCTCATTGTCCGTACATATCGCCACGGTCATGGCATCCCCTTGCAGGCCGACCCGGTCGATGACGGGCTGCTGCGGATCATATAGATGCTCATATCTATAGGCTTCGCGAAAATGCGCCAGGGACCGACAAATCAGAATGGACAAATCAAGAACGCGATGGAGAGGCAGTTCCTCGGATTGCCTTGACCATTTTTCTCCCGTGTATCTCCATACCTTGGCAGAAATATCGATCTTCCCTCTATCGTTCCACTGGGCCAATCCTAAAGAAAGGCCTTTTGCATCTGTATTTCGAGCGAGTCGGCCGTCAATCTGCTCGTAGTTTTCCGACACGACAACAGGCTTATGCTTTAACGTGGTTGGTATTTTCATTTTCTTTCCCTCTTTTCATTTACTGATTTACTGATTCACTAAATGACCGTTTCATCTTATCTTGGATTTCAATGTTAGTCAATCCGTTTTTGGGTAGACTCAAATGGCCGAAGTTACTCCGGAATGGTTCAGCGGGAATAGACCCCGATAAATGAAGAGCGGTTGTGTCCCGTCTATCAAATACCTCCCCTAAAACGCCGTCCTATCCGTTCTTCTATCCTTCATGATGCCGGGCCTTTCTCAGCTTTTCTTCTTCTCTCAACAATAAGAGGGATTAGAAAAAGTGCGCCGGCAATAATCAAACTGCCGCTCACCACATATACCGCCAGCAGGGAAAAGATTTCCTTCAGATAGCCGGATACGAACATGCCAATCACCATCATCCCCATAAAAACAGGCGTGATTGTCCCGGATACCCGGCCAATAAATGCCCCTTCCGTGTTCCGCACAATAAGCGTCTGGATTCCGCCTTGAATACAAGGGTAAAACAAACCGCTGATCACCAAAAGAACAATTGTCAGCCAGATCATGGCAGACGCGCCTATTCCAATCGTACAGACGGCGGCGACAAGCAAGCCTACCATGAGCAGCAGCTGTGGTTTCACCTTTTTGGCTATCCCCATGATGGCAATTCCGCCTACCAACATGGCTGCCCCATTAGCCATAACCAACCACTGCAGAAATTGTTTGTTCTGTCCCAATTTCTCGATGACAAGGAAGATCTGAAGCGGCTGAGTCAGTCCTGACGCCAATCCGACAGCCGAGAAAGTCAAGCTGAGTGTTCTTAAGGATTGATTCGACCCGATATAGCGCAGCCCGGCCATCAACTCCTTTATGAAGCTGCCAGTATCCCCAGACTTCGGCTCCTCCGCGTCGCGTGGAAGCGATGATAATATAAGTGATGACCCTAGGAACAGAACTGCCGTCAGGATCAGAGATGCGTTAATTCCAAATTGTATAAAAATAAACGTGCCGATGACCGGACCCAAAACCGTAAAGACAGCGACAAGCGTTTGGGATATCGCCATCACGCCTTGCAGTTGTTCAGCCGGCACATGCCGCTTGTACAGTTTCATGGCTGAAGGCTGAGAAAATTGAGACAGGCTGGCGGAAACAAATGATCCGATGAGAAGCGCAATCCATCCGTCGTTCATGACGGCAAGCAGCACAGCCACAACGGACAAGGCAGACAGCAGATCGCTCCATACCATGGTCCGCTTCGGCCGCCATCGGTCGGCAAAGGTTCCGCCAATAAGGCCGAATAGAAAGATCGGAGCAAATTCCGCAACCGAAATCAGGGATACATAAACCGGATTATTATTTGTCAAATCGGTAACATAAAGAAGGACCGCATAATTCCGGACCCATATTCCCAGCTGCAGCAGCACCCGGGAGAGGATAATCGTTCGAACATAACGATTGGAAAACATTTTTAATACCCCATATCCTTTAATATTTTTGATAACATGCGAAGACGTTCGCCGATCATCTCATCGTCGTCGCTCAGAGCTTGGCTGAACAGCTTAAAATCTTCATTGATTCTCTCATTATCCGATTAGATCGCCACGGTCAAGGCATCCCCCTGCAGGGCGATCCCAGGGAAAGACCTTTCGCACCTGTGTTCCTGACGAATCGGCCGTCAATCGGCTCATAGGTTTCCGACATGACAATAGGCTTATGCTTTAGGGTAGTAGGTATGTTCATTTTCGTTCCCTCTTTTCTTTTACTGATCTACTGAATTAATAATTTACTAATTTACTAAATTACTGCTTCAGTTTATCTTGGATTTCATCGTTCGTCAATTCTTTTTTGACGTCCGTTATTTTGCATCCGGTTTTTTATAAAACAAAAAGTAGAAGAATCAACGCAAATAGCGTCTTCATTACACCGAACCGCGTTTTAGGATGTATTGACAATTTTCCAAACGTAATTATATATTGGCTGCACATAGACCAAACGGGCTGGCGAATGGTAATGAATGAGCAAGTGTCCGAAATGTTTTGGAGCGCCTCGGCAGAGGACTTGAAAAGAGGGGATGTGCACCATGCCGCGACCGATAGCCTCGTCTGCGGACGTTCTTTTATGAAAGGCGTCATATACCGCGAGGAAGACACGTACTACGAGGCGGAGAAGTTTATCTCCGTCCGCCTCGGAACGGAGTATCAGCGACAACGAAATCGTAAAAGAGCTTGATGGCGGCAGCACATCGACGATTAGCAATCACCGCTTTACGCTGCGCGAAAAGAAGAAGCAGGCCAAACTGTTTCTTGAGATCATGAACTCGAGCCGCCGGATTGGGCTTCACTTTGTGAAGACCATGCAACGTCATCAGGGGGCACGGCACAGGTATTGGAGAAACGGGTCTATGAAGCGGCCAAAGGCTTGAATCCGAATCGCGAACAAGCCACCCTTCCTATCCGTTTGCACCGATCTGTCGGGAATGTGTTCTTGTCATCCGACATTGGAGAAATCCGGAGAAAAATAAAGATCGGCCCTTGCCGCAAGGATGCGAACAAGAGCCGTTTTTTGTATTTCCACATTTCAATCGTAATCTACCATTTTGTAACTAGACCCTTAATAAAAAATCCATTTAATGGGAGTGTGCGTCTATGGTCGCCTGCGAATTATCCTTTCGGATCGAACGCTTCCTTTGCGCCTTCCCCGATAAAATTAATGGCCAGAATCGTAGATGTAATCACGACGGCAGACGGCAGCCAGACCCACCATTGATTTTTGATTACTTGGGGCGAGATCGCATCCGACATCATATTTCCCCAGCTTGGCACATTGGCCGGCACGCCGAAGCCAAGGAAGCTCAGACCCGTTTCTACGCCGATCATCACCGCCATCACGACGATCGCCTGCACAATGATGGTCGAGGCCACGTTAGGCAGCAAATGCTTGACGATCACTTGGAACGGCTTGCAGCCGATCGCGACGGCGCTCATGATGTACTCGTTCTCCTTCTCCGACAGCACCTTGCTCCGGACAAGACGGGCGATCCCGCCCCAGCCAAGCACGCTGATGACGACAATCAGAACCAGGACGCCCGAGTCCGCAATGACCGTCTTCAGGACGATAACAAAAATAAGAAACGGAAAAATCATCACAAAATCGGTGAAGCGCATGAGCATACTGTCGATTTTGCCTCCGAAGTACCCCGCGACGGAACCGATGGTAACCCCGATAAACGTCACCAAGAAGCTGATGCTTACGGCAATCAGCAGCGTCGTCCGCCCGCCGTACAGCAATCTTGCGATAATATCGCGTCCGCCCTTGTCCGTGCCTAACAGATGATCTGCGGACGGCGGCTTGTTGATGAGGCGCAGATTAATTTTGACAGGGTCGTAAGAGGTCAGCAGCGGCGCCAGAGCACACAGCGCTGCAATAAGGATCAGAAACGCGAGGCTCGCTATCGCCAGCTTATTGCGAAAAAATCGGTTCCAGCCTGTCACCCATGGAGAGGCGCTGCGTTTTTTAGTAATGGGCATCGTTTGATTTATCGGCTTCGGCGCTGTATTCATGGCCATCCTCCTCTCATGCTAGCGAAGCCGGATACGCGGATCGACGTAGCCGTACAGCAAATCGGAAATTAGGTTGCCGATCAGCGTCATGACGGACGCGAACATCGTGATCGTCATCACGACGGAATAGTCGCGGCTGTTGATCGATGAGACGAACAGCTCGCCCATTCCCGGGTAAACGAATAGCGTTTCGATAATGACCGCTCCGCCGAACAATCCCCCGATATCGATGCCGAGAAACGTCACCATGGGGATCAGCGAATTGCGCAGGATGTGCCGGTTGTAAATATGCCGCTCGCTTGTCCCTTTCGCCCGTGCGGTTCTGACGTAATCCTTGCGGCTGCTCTCGATAATGTCATTGCGCAGAAATTGCGTATAAGCGGCTGTGCCCAAAGAGCCGAGTACGAACGCGGGCAGCAGCGAATTTTTCAATACGTTCAAGTAATACGTAAGCGTGCCGTCGGCAACTCCAACGCTGCGTGATCCGCTGGCAGGCACCCAGCCGAGCTTGATCGCGAAGATGTAGATGCAGATGATGCCGATAATAAAGCTGGGAAGGGCATAGACAATGTAGCTGACCGTCTGGATCGAATAATCGATCGGCGTATTCGGACGTCTGCCCGCGATCATCCCGGTCAGAAAAGCAATCGCATAGGTAATGCAGATGGCCATAGTGGCCAGGATGGCCGTATTCTGAAGCCGCTGGAAAAAGAGCTCGCTCACGGGCATCTTATGAATGAAGGATTGACCGAAATCGCCCCGCAGCATGTTGCCGAACCAACGGATGAACTGCTGCGGAATCGGGTCGTTATAACCGAGCTGCTGGCGCATTTCGGCAATATATTCCGGCTTGACGTTGGCCGGATCGATCATCCCCGTCAGGGCGTCCCCCGGCATTAATTTTGCCAGGGTGAACACCACAACGGAGATGAGCAGGAGCAGCGGAACCATACCCAGTAGTCTGCGCAACGCATAAGTCAGCATAAGGCCTGCCTCCCGAAGGTCATTGCGTGACCCACCACTTATGAACGTCGATTTGATTCGTGAACGAGTTCGCCTTGACGTTCTGCAGACGTTTGTTGCTCACCGTCACATCGACCGGCGAATACAGGAACAGCATCGGCACTTCTTCATTCACGAGCTTCTGCCACTTATAATACACGTCCTTGCGGTAGTTCAGATCGAAGGCTTTCTCGCTGATCCCCTCGTCGATCAAACGGTCCGATTCGGCCGTGTACCAGCGCGGGAAGTTCCAGAGCACGTTGCTTTTCCATAATGCGGATGGATCGGGATCGCTGGCAAGCGACCATGCGCCGGAGAACAGCTCGACAGACGGATCGTCATTCTCGACCACATCGTAGAAGGCGTTGAACTCTTTCAATGCGCCGCCGTTTAGCTTTACGTCAAGCCCGACTTCTTTCCACATCTGCATGATCGTTTGGGCGCGCGGCGCGGCAATCTCCGTGCCGGACATGGCATCGAAATTAAACGTGAGCTTTTTCCCTTGCGGGTCTTCGCGTAATCCGTCGCCGTTCGTATCTTTATAACCCGCTTCGTCGAGCAATTTCTTCGCCTTATCGGGATTGTATTCGTAGGAATTCAGTTGATCATCCGGAATTTTCGCCCAGCTGACCCCCGGCATGGGGGCCGATATCGTCTTGCCCAGACCGTTGGAGAACGCATCGATCAGCGCTTGCCGGTCCAGCGCGTAATACATCGCCTGCCGCAGGCGCTTGTCGGCGAACTTCGATTTCGGATCCACGATAATTTTCTCGGATTTTTTATCCCACGTCCCCAGCTTGAAGCCGATATAGGCGTAGGAAAGCGCATCTTGTTTAATAATATTGACGTTTGTCAGCTTTTCAACGTCCTTAAATTGGCTGTTTGGCGCTTCCATGATGTCGATTTCGCCGTTTTCCAGCAGGCTGGTCGCCATATTGCCGGCTACAATCTTATAAATCACGCCGTCGAGCAGGGGCTTGCCTTCCCAATAGTCGTCGAAGCGCTCCATTTCGACATACTCGCCCGGCTGAATCTTTTTTACTTTGAACGGGCCGATGCCGATCGGCTTTTTGCGGACTTGATCGGAGCTGAGCATATCTTTGACGGCCACGCCGGCGAAATACTTTTTCGGCATCGGGTACGACCACAGCTTCGAGATCGTATTCGGCGCCGCAGCTTTGACGGTAATCGACATCGTGTAGTTATCGATCAGCTTAATGCCGGCAATGTCCTTGGCTTTGCCTTCGCGGTAATCCTCGACGCCGACAATCATCTCCACGTTGTTGTAGCGGCTGCCTCCGGCCGCCGTATAGTCTTTATGGGCAATCGTCTCCAGCGCGAACTTCCAGTCTTCCATCGTCAGTTCATCGCCATTATGCCATTTGATGCCCTTCTTGAGCTTGAACGTAAACGTCTTATGATCGTCCGATTCCGTCCATTCGGCAATATGGGGGTATGTTTTGAGATCGTCGCCGGTTTTGAGCAGACTGTCCGTAATGAACCGCAAAATTAAATCGTCGTCTTCCCCGCCGTAAAAAGCACGGTCGAGCACGCCCTTGAACGGCTGCGTATAGCCGTATTTTACAATGCCCCCCGGTTTCGGCTCGCTTGGAGCCGCTTGATTCTCTTCCGTCTTTTTCGGCGCTTCCGTTGCCCCCGGAGCTTTATCCGTACAACCGGTAAGGGATACAGCAAGAAACAGCAAGGCGGATAAAATCATTGAAGCTTTTTTTTCCATGGAACGAATCCTCCTTTTGTGAGATTATTCAATACAAATGACAGGCGACCTCGTGTTGAGGCGCCACCTGTTTCAACGTGGGCTGCTCTTCCCGGCAAGCGGTAACCGCATGGCGGCAGCGCGGATGAAAGGCGCAGCCGGCCGGCGGATTGGCCGGACTCGGCACATCGCCTTGCAGCACGATTCGCTCCCGCTTGGCGTTCGGATCGGGGATCGGCACGGCGGACAATAAAGCTTGGGTGTAAGGATGGAGCGGACGTTTATACAAGCTCTTCTTATCCGTAATCTCGACGAGCCGCCCCAAGTACATGACGCCGATCCGGTCGCTGATATGCTTCACGACGCTCAAATCGTGGGCGATGAACAGATAGGACAGCCCGAAATCGGCTTGAATGTCCTGCAGCAGGTTCAGCACTTGCGATTGAATCGATACATCCAGCGCAGACACGGGTTCGTCGGCCACGACGAGCTTAGGCTTTAACGCCAGCGTTCTTGCGATGCTGATGCGCTGCCGCTGCCCGCCGGAAAACTCATGCGGATATTTGTAATAAGAGTCCTCGGAAAGCCCGACCTTCACGAGCAATTCGGCGACGCGCTCCTCCAGCTCTTTTCCGGGATGCGATTCAAAGTTGCGAATCGGCTCGGAGACGAGATGGCCGACCATCATTTTCGGATTCAGCGAGCTGAACGGGTCTTGGAACACCATCTGCATATGCTTGCGGATTTGCCGCAGCCCTTCGCCCTTGACCCGGGTAATGTCCCGGCCTTCAAACAAGATCGTGCCCGCCGTCGGCTCGATGAGACGCATGATGGCGCGTCCGGTCGTCGATTTGCCGCAGCCGGATTCCCCGACAAGCCCGACGGTTTCGCCCCGCCGCATCGTCAGCGAGAAGTCGTTCACCGCTTGAATGGAGCCGACTTGCCTCCGAAAGAGCCCGCCGTGAATCGGATAATGTTTCTTAAGATTGAGAACTTGCAGCAATGGGCGGTCATGAGCGGTCAAGTCATTCATGCGGGTTCCTCCTCCTGCGCTGCGGGCAGACACGCTGCAAAGTTCAGACAGCGAACGTAATGGCCGCCGCCTATCTCGGCGAGCTGCGGCGTCAGCCGCCGGCAATCGTCGCTCGCGCTCGGACAGCGTCCGGCGAACCGGCAGCCGGTTCGGGGCATATGCACAAGCGACGGGACGATGCCGCTGATCGATTTTAATCGTTCCTGCTCCTCGTCAAGACGGGGGAGCGACTGCAGCAGCAGCTGCAAATACGGATGCTTGGGCTTGTAGAAAATTTGAGTGACGTGCCCTTGTTCCACGATTTGGCCGGCATACATGACGGCTACGGTATCGGCCATCTCGGCCACAACACCAAGGTCGTGCGTGATCAAAATCATGGACATGCCTCGCTGCTGCTGAATATCTTTAAGCAGTTCGATAATTTGCGCTTGAATCGTGACGTCAAGAGCGGTCGTCGGCTCGTCGGCGATCAGCAGCTTCGGGTTGCAGGCGATCGCCATCGCAATCATGACGCGCTGACGCATGCCGCCCGATAGCTGATGCGGATAATCGCCGACAATGCGCTCGGCATGAGGGATGCCGACGGATTGGAGCAATTCAATGCTGCGTCTGCGTTTTTCTTTCTTGCTCATGACAAGATGATTCCCCAGGACCTCCTCGATTTGATACCCGATGGTAAATACCGGATTAAGCGCGGTCATCGGCTCTTGAAACACCATTCCGATATCGCTGCCCCGCAGCTTGAGCAGCTCATTCTCGGATAAATTCATCAGGTTGGTGCCGTCAAACCATATTTCTCCGCTATCTATCCGGCTTACTTTTTTGGGGAGCAATTTCATGATGGATAAGGACATGACGGATTTGCCGCAGCCGGATTCCCCGACGATGCCGAGCACCTGCCCCGGCAGCAAGCGGAGAGATACATCGTCGACCGCGCGATAATAATTCCCTTCGATGGAAAAACCTGCACTCAAATGACGGATGTCAAGCAAGGCGCTCGACGGATGGTTCATAGGATCACCTCGAGAAGTTTGCCGATTGCAATCATTGGAAAACGCTTCCAATATTGCGGCTGCTTGATTGAATTTTTTTTAGACCGATCGAATGCTTATGTACTAGACTCAGGCGTTTTGAATACTGGAAAGGGGATCGTCCCTGGATCATGGCGTTGTATGGACGATCGTGGTAGGTATGAGATTCGTGAGGTCACCAAATCCGATGGTGTATGCCGTGGAAGTCGTCGCAGGTATGTATTAAACCGTTGGCGAAAAATTGCGACAATTAAAAGCAATGACATTACTACACATTTTACATACACTCCCTTTTTTTGTCACCCCCCTTTTTTTGTTTCGCTTATTATTGATTTTTATCGATGGCATGTTCTATCAATGGGAGGTATATATAACGCTGTTTGTTATCTATTAATGCGCAAAAAGACCGCATGGCTGTGCCTGCGGTCTATACAATCAATCGTTATATGGGACATATTCAAACAGGAACTAAAGAGGATCAGGCTTGGCACGCTTGAGCTTCGGTGGTGATCATCCAGATCACGCCGTACTTATCTTCAATCTGGCCGAACAGGGCGCCCCAGAACGCCGGCTCCAGCGGGTGTCTTACGGTGCCGCCCTCCCCAAGCTTGGCGAATGCGTCGCGGGCTTCGGCTTCCGTCGGGAACTCCAGACTCAGTTGAATGCCGTTCCCCCGGTTAAGCGGCGCATAGACGGAATCGCTCATAAAAAAATGAATTCCGCCGGCCACCAAACACATGTGCAGCACTTTGTCTTTCACCGCTTCGCTTGCATCCGGCAGCTGGCCGTGCGTCATAATGGACACGATCTCCCCGCCGAGCGCGTTGATGTAGAAATCCGCTTGAGCTCTTGCATCCTCCGAGACCAGATAGGGGGTAAGCTTCGCCATTCCATAACATCCTTTCATCGTTGGTTTTGGTCGATTTTCCTCTTAAGTATAGCATTCCTCTGGACTTCCGGTTTCTTACGGATTGCTTTTTATGCGGGCAATCCGCTCTCGAAATCTGACATATTGTGTGACGTTTCGACGCATAAAAGAGGAAGAAAATTAAGATTTTTCTGTTCCCTGCCTATAAAAATTATGATAATATGGAAGCGAACGTTTGTTCCGTTATATGGAAGTGTTTGACTTGATGAACGTGATTGGAAGGAAGTGAAGGAATGGCGACCGACAAGTATCCGGAGATCGACGCGGTGATCGCCTATATTCATCGGAATATTTATGATCCGCTGCCGCTTGCCCGCTTGGCTGCTTATGCAGGCTACAGTCCGTTTCATTTCACGCGCATTTTTAAGGAAAGGATCGGCCTCCCGCCGTTATATTATGTTTCTTCCCTCCGTCTGCAAAAGGCAAAAGACTTGCTGCTGCGCACGAATCTGAGCATTCGCGATATCGGACTGGAGATCGGGCAGCAGAGTCTGGGAACCTTCACGACGAGGTTTACCGAACGGGTCGGCGTGACGCCGTCCGACTTTCGCAACTCGACGTCTCAAGCCGACAGCCATTTCCGGACTTTGCAGAGGCTCAGCGATTGGACGTCGGGGCATCCGCTTTCCAATTCATATGCCAGAATCGAGGGGACCGTACAAGCGGAGATCCCTTTCGAAGGCGTGATTCTGATCGGCTTATTTCCGAAGCCGATTCCCGAAGGACTTCCTCTGCACGGCACGCTGCTTTCGTCGCTGGGGGAATTTTGCTTTACGGGCGTGAAGCCGGGCACCTATTATCTTATGGCTACATCGGTCTCCTGGGGGATGCAGGCGGTGGACTTTTTGCTTCCGCATAACACCTTGCGCACCCGTTCGAGGGAGCCGATCGTCGTTCAGCCTTATTCCTCCGTTCCTTATCAGCAAGTGATGCTCCATGTTCCCCGGCTGGACGATCCGCCGATCCTCATTTCTTTGCCTTTGTTGATGAACAAGTTCCTGAGCGAGCGGCTTCAGACGAGCTATCGTTAGACGCAAAAAGGCTCTATCCGTTTTTGGGAGCCGGATAGAGCCATGATCAGGCGATGCGGGCAGGGCCTCCTGACAGAGACGGCCTCTTGGGTTAGCCTTAGTTTATAGTTTGACTCGAGCTGAGCACGCCGTCGGTGAAGTACAAATAATTGCCGCTGCCAATGCTGGAACCGCGGTATACCCATTGCTCGAACGTGCCGAAGCTGCCGGTCGTTTTATTGATATCGTCAGGCTTGCCCCAAGACATCAGGACTTGTTCTTGAGTCATACCGACCCTGACCTTTTCTTGACGAATAAGCGACTTCACGCTTTCCGGCCAGTCGAATTGGGCAAGCGGATCGGCGGTGAAGAACGATCTGTGAATGGCTTCGATCGAATCGAAATTAAACTGGACGTTCTTGCTTCCGTTGCTCAAGACGACGGTCGGACCGCTGTAGCTGATGACGGCCAGCTGCTCGAATCTTTCGAATCCGCCGTGCTTGGCGCCGTCGCTGCTGCGGGGCAGGGAATCTACCCAGAGGTTAGGATGATTTTTCCATATCGCTTCGGCGTCCGAATCGAGTCTCAGCTTTTTGATTCCATCGGAGATGATATTTTGGTTGCCCCAAGTATTGTTTTTCGACAAGTCCCCGACGGTGAGATCCACCCGCTGCTGTTCTCCCCACACGATTTTCATGTCCATATAATCCGTCAAAAAGACAAGCGGCACATAAATGACATCGTTCTCCGAGATCGGCGGAAAGTCCATGCGTACCGTGTGCGAATCCATCTTGCCTCCGTAATACGTCAGCAGGTTGCTATTGGCGCTCAGCAGCAAAATGCGGCTCGGATGATTTATCCGGATGACCCCGTCTACGGCTTGGGCCGACGCGTTCACCTTGCCAAGTACGGCCCATAGAGGCACATAGACGGCGTTATTGCGAACGATCGGAGCATAATCCGACTTCAAGTAGCTGCCGTTAATGTAGATTTTATAGCCCTCGGTCCCCGGGGGCGCTTCTTCCCGTACCGGTTTTCCGTCCTTCCATTGACCCTCGTACCATTTTTCGCCGTAGATGGAGGTTCCTTTGGCGGCAAAGCCTTGCCCGTCGGGCAGCCCGTTCTTCATCTCGCCATCGTACACGAGCGGCACGCCGTCCAGCTCGAAATACGGCCGGGCGCTAATATACAGATCTTTCTCCTTGGTGTCGATATGCGTCGATTGGGCCTCGGAGTCCCATTCCACCTTGGCGCCGAAGGCTTCCGCCACGAAACGGACGGGAACGAACGTTTGATCATCCTTAATCTGCGGCGGGACATCGAGCGTCTGAGACTTTCCGTTGATCTCGACGGTCGGGTCGCCGATTTTTAATTGAACGGTGGTACCGTCTTTCGTCAGGGTGATCGATTTCGTGCTTTCGTCCCAGTTCAGCTTGGCTCCTAATTCGTCGGAGATATCGCGCAGCGGGACAAGCACTCTTCCGTCGACTTGAATGCCGATATCCATATTGACGCCAGGTTTGGCGCTTTCTGCGGCAAAAGCGGGGACAGCCGTAGCGAGCATGGCGGAAGCCAGCACGGCTGGAACGGTTTGGGACAGCCGAAATTTCATTTTCATAGCAAGTTGCTCCTTTGGTTGATAATGGCTAACAAAATATTACAGATAGTATAAGAGTTATTTCCCGAAATGTCGACAAAATTATAGGAAATTCGACTTATATAATCGAGAAAAAAAGAAGATATTTAGGAAATTTGTCATATCTTATCCGTTAATACGGGGCTCCCAGGAAAATGTTGCAAATAAAAAGCCCGCCATCGTAAAATGGCAGGCTTCTCGGGCTTGGTGCGGGACATACACTGCCCGCCGGTTCCGTCAGGAGGCGAAGGAGTCCCGCTCGAAGGCGGGCGAGGCATAGCCGAACAGCTGCGGCTGCGCCTGCATCAGCTCCATCTGCTCGATGCGCTTGGGCAGCGGCGGATGGGTCGACAGGGCATAGCTGAGCCAGACGAAGAAGCCCGTTTCCTTGCGGCTCTCGGCGACGTATTCGGTCACGTCCACCTTGGCGTACATCGTTCGGCCGATGGCCAGAATGGTCAGGGCGGAGATCGCCGCCGGGGCGTTCCCCGTGTAGGCCGCCGCGATCCGGTCGCAGGTGTACTCGCAGGCTCTCGAATAAGCTTTGCCGAGGAAAGGCATCCATTGGGCAGGCAGCAGCAGCAGGCTTTTGGTCATGTGATTCCGTTTGATATGCGCCAATTCGTGTGCGATGACGTAAGTCAGCTCGTCTTGCTCGGTGTCCGCCATTTCGAACAAATTGGAGTACAGCACGACGAAATTTCGGCCGAAAAAACGCGAGGCGAAGGCATTCAGCATTCCGTCCGATTGAAGAACGAACACATCGGGAACCTGCCGGATATCCATTCGCGCGCACAGTTCATGCACCTTCCGGTGCACGGCGGGGAACTGACGCTCCGTCAGCTTGACCCCGTTGCTTTTGATATAGCCGATCATAATGCCGTGAAGGAAAAAGGTGACGCCAAGCCCGATTAGCAAATAAAAGATGCCGATCAGCGAAACGATCAGGCCGAAATAGACCATGATGCTAAAGAGCAGGCTAATAATGAAGTACGACGTTTCTTTGCTGTGAATTAACCGCGGATTCATGGGGTTCATGCAGTATTCGTTCCTTTTCTCAGATGAATAATTGGCCGTGCGTCCAAGGCTCCATTCCTAATTGTCGGCATTACCCCGCGTTTTGTTTAGACGATACTCGATATTTCGCCCGGATAGCCGGAAGGATTCCCCCGAGCAGAATTAAGGAATAAGCCCACAGCAGCCAGGCGGAGAACAAATAGAGCCCGGATGCGGGGATGGCGGGAAATACCAGCCTGTGGAAGCTTGTGCTTACGATATCCAGCAGCATCCCAGGAAGAGCCATGAGCAATGCAGCCAAGGGGCGATCCGCCGGGGCGGCTTTGCCCCATGCGAATGCCAGTTTCAGCAAAAATGCGACGACAGGGACGACCCCGATAAACGTGACCCACAGCAGCGGCGTATGGGGCACCAGCAGTTCGGCTCCCCATAAGCGGAAAACGACGGTCGCCGCCAGCCACACGACAAAACCGATAACGGCAAACAAAGGCACGGAAGATTCCTCCTTAATCAAATGGAATGTAGAGGTGCTCATTCGGCTGTGATTCGGGCAATGAGCGCCGACAGCTCCGCATAAATTTTCTCCGACTCGAAGTCCGGATTGATTAAGGCCTGCAAGGCGAGACCGTCGATCAGCGCGTTGACAAGAATCCCCCAGCTTTCCAAGGACATGACGGAGCGGGCGGAGGCGGGCAGCCACCCGGCCAGCAATTCGGCGGCCTGCGCATTTTCCTTCTCCAGCAGACGGCTCAGCTGCTTCAGCATCTCGTCGTTCTGGAGACTGTGTAAGACGAGCGAGAAGAACAGCGTATGATAGAACGATTGATAAGCGGCGCGCTCGCGGGCCCCGGCCAGCGCTTGAGCAATAGAAGCTTGCAGATCTTCGCCGGCAGCCTTGGCAGGCTGTGCGACCTTCCACGAGGCATCGCAGAGCGATTGAACGATATCGAACAGCAGCTGCTCCTTCGTCTTGAAATGATAGTAGACGGTTCCCTGCGTAACCCCGGCCCCTTCAGCCACCGCCTTGAGCGTCAATTTATCGATGCCCTTGTCCCGGATGCACCGTTTCGCAGACTCGATCAGCTCTTGCTTGCTAATGCCGTTAGGCTTGGCCAAATGAATCCCTCTTTTCTTAGTTAGTTGAATGACTAACTGATATGTTTATTTTACCGAAAAGATGGAAAATTGCAAATGTCCGATCGTTAAAAATATTCGTTGCCGGGCCGATGCGAGTTAATGTAAGATGATGGATGTGATAACGATTATCAATCTCAACTAGGAGGGAACCATGCTGCCTGTCAAAAAAGTGATTTGCCTAATCGGCTCCTTGATGCTAATGGCCTCTCTACTGCTGGCTTGTGCCAGTACTACGGGCACTCCGAACGCCGCCGGGCAGGGCCAAGAATCTGCCAATAAAGAAGCGGGTCAAGGGAACAAGGAAGCGGCAACCCGATTGTTTAAAGATGCCAAAGGACGCGAGGTTACCATTCCGGCCGCCCCTCAAAGGGCCGTCGTCCATTATTATGCCGCCGAGGCGATCTCTTTGGGCGTAAAGCCGGTCGCCACGAATTGGATCAATGCCAGTCTGATTCTTTCCAAGGATCAGCTGCAGGGAATCGAAGATATCGGAGGGGAGGGAGTGAATCCCAATGTGGAGAAAGTCCTTTCGCTCAGCCCGGATCTTATTATCGTCCCTGATTTTCTGGAGCAGACCAGTCTGGATGCCTTATCCAAGGTAGCTCCTACCGTAGCGGTGAGCTACACGGACGATATTTTTACGCGAATGAAGACGATGGGCGACGTGCTGGGAAAAAGCAAGGAGGCGGAAGCCTGGATAACCCGGTACAAAGCAAAAGCGCAGCAGAAGCGGGAGCAGCTCAAGCCTTACATCAAGGAGGGCGAAACGGCTTCGGCCTTCGTCTTTTTCCAGGATAAGCTGCTCTATGTGTACGGGAATCAGCGGCTTAGCTCGACCCTCTATGATGCGCTCGGCTTTTCGCGTCCGGAGAAAGTGGCGGCTCTTTTTAAAGATAAGCCGACCCTTCTGTGGCAGTCAATCTCGAATGAAGCGCTGCCCGACTATGCCGGGGACCGGATTTTTTTAGTTGTGCTGGATAATAACGAGAACGCCAAAAAAGGGGCAGAGGAGCTCATGAATAGCCTCGTATGGCGCAACCTCCCCGCGGTGAAAAACGGGAAAGCTTACGTGGTCGGCAATAAATGGTCGTTTTACGATCCGGTCACCTTAGATTGGCTGCTCGACGAGATGCCGAAGCTCATGATGAAATGATATAATTGAGTTGGATTGATCATAGCCAGCAGATCAGGGAGAGGGATGATGACATGTTTGGGAAAGTAGCCGCCGACATTTTGGGAATCAGCGACATCGGGTCGGTCATTAAACCGCAGGATTACGACAAGGTCGACTCCGACGATTATGTGATGCACGAAGACAACGAGAAAATTTACTTCCTTATCAAATCCAAGACGGACGAATACTGCTTCACCAACCTGGCGCTGATCCATCTGGACGGCACGAGCGCCATCAGCAAGAAGCGTACGCTGCACCGCTACAGCTACAGCGCCTACAGCATCTCGGACGTCCTGCTGGAAACGGCCGGAACCGTGGATTTGGACGTCGAAATCAAATTTACGATGGGCTCCGGATCTGCGGCGTTCTCCATCGATGTGCATAAGAAGCATATTGCCGAGATCAAAGACTTGTACAAAGCGCTGATCAAGATTTCCGAGATCACGCATGAGAACGAAGTGGCCATGGCCTACGCGAAGGAAAGTCTCGAATTGGCTTCGTCTACCTTGAACCGCGTGGTCAAGCACGACATCGATACGGCCGGGCAGTTCAAGGAAATCAACCAAGCGGCATTCGATTGGCTGACCTATGCCCGCAAGCAGTATAAAGTGAAAGACTTCGGCTTCGTGTTCGAGAAGTACATTAACCAATAAGCGCCGCCCTTGGCTGTCGCACTTGCAAAAAACTGCTCAAGAGTCATAATCTTGGGCAGTTTTTTTAGGGATCAGCCGGCCTTGTTGCGAAGCCGTAGTAAACAACCGTTTGCCCAAGAGTTGTTCGATTTGCTCGTAGCTGTAGCCAAGCTCTGTCGGCATTTTGGCGGTGACGGCTTCGGCTAAGCCTTCAGCTCCAGGCTCGGGGACCAAAAGAAATGAACTAACCCCACCACAATAAGAACAAAAAGCGCTATCAACAAAATCTTCACCATCAGTTTCATTAAACGACCCTCCTTTTTAGAGCGGCTATTGTTTCGTCAGTCAATGTCACGGAAGGGAAACCGTTGGATAATGCCTCCATGGAAACGTTCTTTGGTCATACGAAAGACGAATTGGAATATGAAGACTGCGAGACACTACGGGAATTGAACGAGCGAATTAATAATTACATATCGTTTTACAACTCCGAACGGTGTCAATGGACATAAAAAAAGATGACTCCTGATGAATTCAGAAATCATCTCATAGCAGCTTAATATGCGGGCCCCTTTTTCAAACTCTTCATAATTCGGGTCACAGTTCATTTTTTCATTGTTTCACGAAATCAAAATGGCCGCGCAAGGCTGAAAATCCGGATTTTTTGCAACAGGGCGCTCCAGCTAACCCTGTTTTTTCATATACCTAGCACAGAATGCAAACATAGGTATTGCAATTGCTGCAGACCAAAGTCCAAGCGATCCGTTAAAATAAGTAATAATCAAAAGAACCACTGTGAGAGCAAAAAGAAACTGTGCTCTTCTTTTGTTGGGCCGCTTTGACCGTTTAGAGATAATATACAATATTCCCCAAGCCAATAGTACATAAAACCCTATGAGGGATAAGACTAGAATAAGGGCTTGATTTGTTGTAATTGGCATGATGTGCCTCCTCCCCACTTCTAGTTTTTAAAGCAAGCTAGCTATTTTTTGTAATCTCATAATAAGGGCCAGGCAACCAATGGGCGCTCGCACAAAAAGATATTCGATCCGTTCATTATTGTAACCAAGCTCAGATAACATTTTGGCCGTGCCACCGGCATTCGTGGTCGCTCTGAATTCAGCATCGTGTAAATCTTTGATGCCGTATAATCGCTCAAAGATCGCACCGATCTTGGCAAGGTAGCGAATCCGTTCTTCACTTTCCCCGGCTAGTAAATAATCATGATGCATTAGCCGCACACCTTTAGCTTAGAAGAAACTTTTGAGCAACAAGAATGTACTGATCCAAACATTGACTAAGCTTTACCACCTCCTCGTCTGTAAATGAATCTTTTTGTTCAACCAATCGTATCGGCTGCTGCCGTAACCTTTTAATTTTCCGCCTTAGTCTTCTATTCATATCCCACCCCTCTAAACCTATATAATACTATTTATCTAAAATAAGGATTTTCCCAACTTCCATAATGTACCAACAAATAATTATAAAGCAATTTTTTAAAAAAATAAGTAATAAATTTCTATGCGGAGCAAAGAGCATCCAGTCTCAGTTTTCATTCTAAGCAAGTAGGCCTAAGACACATTTTACCGAGGAGCTGCCCCAATATCCCCCCTTCAACTTGAATTGCACAAAACGTCAAAGCATAACTTCTCTTCCTGCTTAATGTGGATTCTAGGCAGAGTCAATTATGTGGTCAGAACTATAGGGGATATAGAAAAATATACCGAATAGAATTTTAAAGTTCAATTTAATATATAAATACTGAATTTTAAATTGCCTCCAATCATGCAGATACATTGGTCTACACTTCTATGTAAAGAGAGGTGACGAAACTGGACATGAACCTTGCTAAAATGATAGGAGAACAAATTCGGCATTTCCGTAATCTTAAAGGATTAACTCAAGAACAACTGGCAGAAGCGCTGGACTCCCACGGAACTTATATCGGTCGTCTGGAACGCGGGGAGCAAAACGTACAGCTCGCAACACTTGAAAAAATCGCGGAAGCCTTACATATTAGCGTATTCGCCCTTTTTAACCATGATCAGTTCGATCACCTGAAAAATCAAGAATGGATATGGCGCACCGTGTTACTGTTGCAGGAGCAGCAAGAAGTCGATCAAAAACGGGCCTATCGCGTACTAAAAGAAATGTTTACGACATGAAATAAGTAGCATTGACGTGACGGAACGGGGGCGACCGGGGCGAGCAACTGCAGCTTGGGAAGAAACCGAAACATCGAATCTAAAATAAAAAATCGGCAGATCCAGGATGACCCTTGGATCTGCCGATTTTGCCGTTATACCTTGAACTTCAGCAGCTCTTCGTTGAGCTCTTGCGACATCGAGCTCAGCGATTTGGAGGAAGACGAGATTTCCTCCATCGAAGCAAGCTGCTGCTGCGAAGCAGCCAAAATTTCCTGCGCGTTCTGCAGGGAAGCTTGCGAGATGGTGACCAGCTCGGTCATCGAAGCGCTGACCTCCTCCGTTCCGGCCGACATTTGCTCGGAAGCGGCGGAGATTTCCTGAATTTGCTCCGAAATGCTCCGCACGGACGCGTAAATGTTTTGGAACAGCGCACCGGCTTCGGTGATCAGCTTGGAGCCTTGTCCCACGTCGGCTACCCCTTGATTCATCGAGGTTACGGCCGCACGGGTCGAGCCCTGCACTTCTTTCACCAGGCTGGCAATATCGTCGGCGGATTGCTTCGCCTGCTCCGCCAGCTTCTTGACTTCATTGGCGACGACGGCGAAGCCCCGGCCGTGTTCCCCGGCACGCGCCGCCTCGATGGAGGCGTTGAGCGACAAGAGCTGCGTTTGATTCGAGATATCGGCGATGACTTCGACGATGTTGCCGATTTTTTGGGACAGTTCGTTGAGCGCCGCCAAATCGGATGCCGTCTGCCCGACCGAATCCTGAATCGACTTCATTTGGCGAATCGCCGAAGTGACAAGCTGGTTTCCTTCCCGCGCTTCCTGCGCCGAGGCGAAGGAAAGCTCCGAGACGTTGGAGGAGGATTCGGCGATTCTTTGCACGCCGACGGCCATTTCCTCCATCGCCTTGGACGTCTGTTCCGCAGCGGTCGCCTGCGCCTCCGAGCCGTTGACGACCTGCTGGATCGCCCCGGCGACGTGATTCGAGGTTTCGACCGATTGATCCGCAATCGCGTTCAGCTCCTCGGAGGAAGCCGCGACGTGCTCAGCAGTCGCATGGGCTTGCTGGATCATGCCTCCGATCGAAGTCAGCATCGTATTCATGTTGTGAGACAGCTGTCCGATTTCGTCCTTGGACTTGACCGGCAGTCTCGTCGTCAAATCGCCCGTTCCAATCCGCTCAAGGAGCTGGGACAGAAGCACGATCGGCTTGGTATTGGCTCTGGAGATGAACAGCGCCAAGAGCGTGTTGATAACCACGAATACGACAATTAAAATCCAGGAAATCAGTCTTGAATTGGTAATTCCTTCATATACTTCGGCTGTCGGAGCGCTTGTAACGACTTTCCATCCCGTAGAAGGCACGGTATCGTACGCGGCGATATTTTCGCCGCCCGAGGCCGCAACGGTCAGTATGCCGTTCTCGTTGACCAGAATGTCCGACCGGAACGCCGCCGCCTGTTCTGCGGTGAACGCCTCTTCGACTTTTTTGCCGATGGATGCCGCATCGGGGAATGTAACGACAGTGCCGTGGGAGGTCACCAGGAAGCCGAAGCCGGTTTCCCCGAATTTGATGTTCGACGTCAGCCCGGACAAAATCTCGGAATTGAGCACGGCGGAAATCGCCCCGATAAATTCGCCCTTATCGTTCAATATGGGCACGTTCAAAATGATAACGTTTTTCCCGGATTTGCGGCTCACGATCATGTCGCTGATCGCAGGCTTCTTGGTTTCACGAGCCTGCTTGAAGTAATCGCGGTCGGTGATTTGACTGACACCGCCGTCCGGGCTGTAGCTGAAGCCGTTGGCGTCCACGTAGGAATAATATTCGACCTCGCTGTCGATTTCGCCGAACGACCGCAGCAGCGGTTTGATCGCATCGAGTTTGCCTGTCTTCAGCAGCGGGTTTTTCTCAATGATACCTTGTACGAGTTCAATACGCTTGCGCACCCAATAATCCATGTATCCGACATTGGACGCGGCCAAGCTCTTCTGTTTGTCATGCGTTTCCTCACGGATTTCCGCCGTCAAATAATTGGCCAGAAAGATGGTGCTGCACAGCAAGGGGAATAAAGAAAGCATCAGTAATAGTACGGTTAGTTTGATGCGAATTGAAGCATTGACCCACTTTTTTAACATGCAAGTTCCTCCCGGTTGTAAGTTTGAGTCTACTTGATTTCGTCTTGCGGCAGCGGCCGAAGAATATGGATATAATATCGGTGCTGCAAGGAAACAAAATGATAGCCTTTGTGTGCGAAAGTAAATTATTAATCAAATTTTAGAATTGGCAACGCTTAACTTTTTCGTTGCGCTCCGGCTTTTTGCAAGCTAAGCTCATAGTATGGATATGGAACGTTCAGGAGGGGTCCCAGATGCGATTGACGGCAATTCCGTGTGCGGGCAAAATCGGTGTCGCCGCCGCGCTGGCGCTAAGCTTGTGGCATGGCGCAGCCGGCAAAGAAAGCGGGGCACAGGCCGCGGCGCCCCCCGAATCGCGATATGAGGCGGAAGACGCCCGGACGGAGGGGACGGCCATTGCGGCCGTACGGCCGGGGTTCTCGGGGGCGGGCTATGTCACGGGCTTCGAGCGAGCGGGGGAGGCCGTGCGGTTTACGGTGAACGTAGAGGCGGAGGGGTTCTACCCGCTCACAATCGGCTATGCTTCGCCGTTTGGCGATAAAACGAACTATGTGGAAGTGAACGGCAGCACGGCGGGCGAGAAGCTGTTTCCGCAGACGGAAGCGTTTGCCGAAACCGATTTTGGCCAGGTGCAGCTTGAGGAAGGCGAGAACGAGATCCGCATTTCCACCTACTGGGGCTACTTCGATGTCGATTACATCCGGCTCGGGGACATGCAGCCGCGGCCCGCTATCGCGGAGGTTGCGCCTACGCTCGCCACGCCGAAGCCTTCGCGCGAAGCGCAGGCTTTGATGAATTACATGACAGCCCGCTACGGGAAAAACATATTGTCCGGCCAGCAGCGCACCTCCTCCGAAGAGCTGGACTATATTTACCGCGTGACGGGGAAGCTGCCGGTCATGGCCGGGTTCAGCGCGACCGATTTTGGCGACAATGCGCTGAAGTGGGCGAAGTACGGCGGAATCGTCTCCGTGGAATGGCATTGGCCGGCGCCGATGGGGGGACGTGAGTTTTTTGCTTCCAAGACGACCTTCGACGCAGCGAGAGCCGTGACGCCCGGCACGGAAGAGCACCGATTGCTGCTTCGGGATCTCGACGAGATGGCGGAGAAGCTTCTCCGCTTCAAGGAGGCGGGCATCCCGGTCGTCTGGCGTCCGCTGCACGAAGCGGAAGGAGGCTGGTTCTGGTGGGGGGCCAAGGGGCCGGAAACCGCGAAGCGACTGTACAATCTGATGTTCGACCGGTTTACCGGCGATCACGGGCTGGATAACCTGATTTGGGTATGGACGACGTCGGACACGATTCATTCGAAGGATTGGTACCCCGGCGACGACAAGGTCGATATTATCGGGGTGGACCGGTATATCAAGGACGGCGATTACAGCCCGCTGCTCAGCGTGTACGATACGCTCGTGAACATGACGGGCGGGAAAAAGCTGGTCGCCTACCTGGAGAACGGCCCGATTCCGGACCCCCGGCAGCTCAAAAAAAATAAGGTTGGCTGGATGTATTTCAACACATGGAACGGCAAATTTCTGATGGACGGGAAGGTCAACGCCGAGCATCACTTGCGGATCGTCTATAATCATCCGTATGTGGTGACGCTGGACAAATTCCCTTCGCAAACCGTCTACGGCAAGCCGCCGCAGCCTTATCCGTACCCGGCGCGCAAGGAAGCGCCGCAGCCGGTTACCGCGCATTGAGCGGCGCAGCGGGCGGGCGTTCCGGGCAAGCAGGGGGACTGGACGAGGATTGTAGAGCGGACTCCATTTTGTATAAGGGGTGGAACTCGTGCAAGACATGTCAAAGCTGTTCGAGCATTTGAACTGGGCCAATCTTCGGATCTTGGAACGATTAAGAAGCGGGGATGCCGGCAGCCATGCGAAGGCGATTGGGCTTTTTGCCCACATTTTGCAGGCAGAGCGGGTTTGGCTGACCCGGCTGCAGGGGCAGGACAGCTCGGCGCTGCCGGTCTGGCCCGAAGCCGGTCTGGACTTCTGCGGCCGTATGACTAAGCAGAATCATGAAGATTACACCGCATATTTGGGCAGTCTGGCCGATGGCGAGGGGGACCGCGTTCTCCGTTACGCCAATCAGTCCGGTCAAGTGTTCGACAATTCGGTCCGGGATATTCTAACCCACGTGGCTCTTCACGGACAATACCACCGCGGACAAATCAATGCCTTGCTCAGAGCGGGTGGTGCGGAGCCTGTGAATGTGGACTTCATTACCTTTGTCAGAGAAATAAACGGGGGCTAAAAGAGGGGCTGTCCCGGCAAGTGGATCTTGCCATGGGGACGGCCTTTTGGCTGTTCCCGGACGAAAATGGGAAAGTTCGCCGGGCGGGCTGCAGCGGGCAGGCATGGTATAGTATCCGCGCGTGAACCGGAAGGAGGAACTTAACGTGCGGCTATGCCATCCAAATAAATCCATATATAATTGGGAATAGAGCCGGGACGCAATGGTGCAGACAATACGTAAGCTTACCCGGTTCGAAAGCATATTATTCTCATGTGATTAATAGTAAAAGGGGGGGCGTCAGGTGATCCCAAATCAACCTTCCGATATGTTCATCCGCAGCGAGCGGGAGGCTGAACTCGCCGCACTGGCGGACCGATTGGCGGTACGGTTCGCGCAGCGGGCGCCGGAGCATGACCGGGAAGGGAGCTTCCCGTTTGACAATTTCGCGGATCTTCGGCAAAGCGGCTACCTTCGGCTACCCGTGCCGCAGGAGTACGGGGGCGACGGGATTTCGCTCTACGAGCTCGTGCTGGCCCAAGAACGTTTGGCCCGTGGAGACGGCTCGACGGCGCTGGCTGTCGGCTGGCATGTCGGGCAGATGCTTCATTTCCGCTGCACCCGGCCATGGCCGGAAGCCTTGTTCGCCCGTTTTTGCGGCGAGGTGGTGCGCGAGGGGGCGATGATCAACCACTTCGGGACGGAACCGGCGACGGGCAGTCCGAGCCGGGGCGGCAAGCCGCAGACGACGGCGGTCCGGACCGAAGGCGGCTGGCTGCTGAGCGGATGCAAAACCTACAGCACCTTGAGCCCGGTGTTGAACCATTTTACGGTGTCGGCCGCAATCGAAGGGGAGGACGCGACCGGCGTATTTTCGTCCGGCGGGGGCCGGGTATCCGGGTGGAAGAGACGTGGGATACGATTGGCATGCGGGCGACGGGCAGCCACGACCTCGTGCTGGAGAATGCTTTCGTGCCGGAGGACGAACTGCTCGACCGCTCGGACTCGGGCAGGCCGCGTACCGACGACGGCGACGGTTGGCTGCTCCACATTCCCGCCTGCTACATCGGCATCGCTCATGCGGCAAGGGACTTTGCCGTCGGCTTCGCCCGGGATTACCGGCCGAACAGCTTGCCCGGACCGATTGCGGAGCTCCCCTACATCCGCCAGCAAATCGGCCAGATGGAGGCGGACCTGATCACGGCCCGCACGCTCTTGTATGCGATGGCGGACCGGTGGGACCGGTATGAGGCCGGACGGCCTGCGCTGAAGCCGGAGCTCGGGCTGGTCAAGTATGTCGCGACGAACCACGCGATCCGGATCGTCGACATCGCGATGCGCATCGTAGGCGGCGCGAGCTTGTCCCGCAAGCTGCCGCTGGAGCGGATGTACCGCGACGTCCGCGCCGGTCTGCACAATCCGCCGATGGACGATGCCGCGCTGCAGCGGTTGGCCGATCGGGCATTGGCGGAGTAAGCGCAGGCGGCGGGCCCCTGCAAAATTCCGGTAAATTTTTGTAAGCCGCCAGCCGATATTGGTAAGAGAAACACAAGGTAAACAAGAACAAACGATGGGGGCATAAGAAGTGAGTTTGTACGAAGCCAGTTTGTCGCAGGAAACGATACGCCGCACCAAATCGTACGATATCGGCAATTTGTTTTATGTCGCGTTTTTCGGAGGCGTCATTGCGCTTACCGTGCTGGCGAACCGGACCGGCCGCTGGCTGCATGTGAATCCGAACGTCTTAAGGGGCTTCATTCTGGTGGCAGCCCTGCTGTATCTTGGCAAGATGGGGTTCTACTACGCTTATTTTCATCACATGATCGAGCTGGAGCGCGTTTATGTAAAATATATCGCCCGGGCCGCGGAACTGCTGCTGTTCGGCGGGTACTATCTGGCGCTTCGCCAGCCGTACCGGCAGCATATGCTGACCGTCGGAGAGAGCGAGCCGCTCCGAAAAAGCGGGATCGTATGGTGCCTGATTTCCGCCGGGATCGAACTCGTGTCGATCGTGCTGTTGATCGCACTTTAAGGCTGGGGGGCAGCGGTTCGTGGATGAGAGAGCAAGCAAGGCGTTGGATTCGAGAATCGATCATTATTTGGGCATGCGCCGTTACGCCAAAGTCATCGAGCTGGTGAAGGAAGGGTTGGCCGATAATCCCGGCGAGCCGAAGTATTATTTTTATCTCGGCGTCTGTTTCTACTCCCTGGAGCGCTATCGCGAAGCGGAGGAGAATCTGCAGGAAGCTTTGGTGCTCGGTTATGATAAGGAAGCGGTCTTTGAATGGCTCGGGGACGTATACACCAAGACGAAGCGCTGGGTGGAGGCGGAACGGGCGTATCTGGATGCGCTCAGCGATAACCCCGAGAGCGCTCGGGTTCATGCGTCTTATGCGATGCTGATGAGGGAGACGGGGCATAACGACAAGGCCGACCAATTGATGCGGAAGGCGCTCGAGCTCGACCCGGAGGACGATTATGTGGTGCGTTCCCACTACATGTTCGCGCTGACGAAGGACAGCCGTTTGCAGCAAATCCAATCGCTTGAGCGGTTGATGCAGGTGTCGGGCGATCAGATCGCCATCGAGGTGCATCTCGGGCTGGATGCCTTGTACCGCGACCGCCTGACCGACGCCCGCGACCATTTCCGTCAAGCGTTCCTGCTCGACCCGACGAATAAGGAGCTCGCGGAGCTGCTGGAGGAACTGGATTGGGGGCGGCATCCGGTGCTCGTCCCGCTGCGGCTGGTCGACAAAATCGGCGGTCCCATGGTCGTTTACGTGGTCGGCCTCGGCGCGATGCTGGGGACCCGGGCGCTCGGGTGGGAACAGGCGACGATCGCGCTGCTCATTCTGTATTTTACCTATTTGATCTATTCGTGGACGGCCAAGCCGCTGGCGAAACTATTAACGAGAATTCGAGGGTAGCGTATGGATAAGATGAATTGGCTGGAGCAAATGACACAGAAGCAGCCGGAGGATGCGCAGACCTGGTTCTGGCTCGGCAAGGAATACGAAGCCGCGGAACGCTGGCTTGATGCGATTCAGGCGTTCTCCAAGGGCTTGACACAAGCCCGGGACGACGCTCTGCGCAGCGAAATCGTCGCCGCGTTGTCCCAGGTGACGGCGCGGTTGCAGCAGCAGGGCGCGGCGGCAAGCGCTCCGTCACCGTCGATGGCCGGTGATGGGGAGTCGCGGTCCGAAGACCGGCCGGACACATCCGGCGGCACCCCGACGCAGCTCTTTCCCGACCGGGGGCCGGAAGCGGAAAGCTCTGCGCCGGAGCGAGAGGACCGGTCCGAGAAGCGTGCGGAGTGGCATGACGAGCTGTTCGGGGAGCCGAAGCCGGAGGAAGACGGGCCGGACGAAGACGAGGCGGATTTCCGCGGCGTTCCGGGCAGGCAGACGACGGCGTTCCGTCCGAAGGTACACCCGGGGCTGCAGGTGGTGGCAGGCGGCAAAGAACCGGCTCCCGAGCGGAGATCCAACGTTCCGGTCATTACGTTCGAGCACGTGGCGGGCCTCAAGGACTTGAAGAAGACGATCCAGATGAAGATCATCAGTCCGTTTTTCAACCAGGGCTTGTTCGCCAAGTTTCGGAAGAAGACGGGCGGCGGCGTGCTGCTGTACGGACCGCCCGGCTGCGGGAAGACGTATATGGCCCGGGCGACCGCGGGAGAATGCCGGGCGAAGTTTATTACGGTGCACATTACGGATATTTTGGACCCGTACATCGGGATAAGCGAACGCAATCTGAAGGAAATGTTCGATAAAGCAAGGGCGCAGCGGCCTAGCGTCATGTTTTTCGACGAAATCGACGCCATCGGCTTCAACCGCTCCAAATCGTCCTCGCTCACGAGAGGCTTGGTCGATACGTTTCTGCACGAGATGGACGGCATCGACAGCGACACGGACCACCTGCTCATCATCGGTGCGACCAATATGCCGTGGGACGTCGACAACGCGCTGAAGCGTCCCGGCCGGTTCGACCGTCTGGTCTTCGTCGAGCCTCCCGATGTGGAGGCGAGGCAGCACATTTTCGCGCTGCAGATGCAGGATCGGTATGCGGAGAAGCTGGACACGGCCAAGCTGGCGAAAGCGACGGAGTTTTTCTCCGGCGCGGACATCGCGAACGTGTGCGAGCGGGCAGTGGAGCGGGTGCTGGTGGAAATTCTCGAAACCGGGGTCGAGCGTCCGGTCCGGATGCGGGATATGGAGGAAGCGCTGGTGGAGGTGCAGCCCTCGACGCTGGATTGGCTGCGGACGGCCAAAAACTACGTCAAGTACGCCAATCAGGGCGGGATGTACAACGATATCGAGCGGTATTTGCGCAAGCACGGAAAGCATATTTGACCGGCTGGCGCGCTATGCCGGGTTGCCCCGAAACAAGTTGAAAGTCGAAGTCCGGAATGCTATCATTTAAGTACCATCATCACTATGGAAGAGGAGCCCGATTGTTGCGTTTCGGGCTTCTCTTTTTTGTAGAACCGGACCTGGGGAGGAGCCGCTGTGCCTAAGGCCGGAAAGTCCGGCGAAGACGCCTACCACGAGGTATGATTTGAAATTGGAGAGAAAACAACACGGGATGGAGTGCGGATGATGAAACGTGCTGGAAGGATGGCTGTTCTGGCGCTGCTTGTTGCGACGGTCATGCCGGGGTGCGGAATCGGCGACGAGCCGTTGACCGGGAAGGAGCCGCGGGGGCAGGCGGCTTCTCCCCAGCCGGGGACGCCGGGTTCGGAGCCGGTCCGCGGCAAGGACTTGCTGAAGCAGCTGGACAGGACCGCTTCGAGAGCGAAGGAAGCCCGGGAAATTACGGCGTTTCTGGACGCCAACTTGAAGCATGCCGACGTGAAGACGGCGGACAAAATGCTGCTCCGGCTTGAGCAGTATTACGATCAGCTGCTGCCCGGGGTGAATGCCAATTTCAAGCGCATGCTGGAGCAGCCGGGAACGGCCGAGCAGCTGCGCGAGCTCGGGTTCCCCCTCGATTTTCACAAAATTCAGAACGACGATACGCTGAAGCAATGGCTCCTGCGGCAATCCGAAGGAAAGCTTGCGCTGGACATGAGCGATGGCGATTTCTATTGGAAAATCGATTATGAGGCTGTGAAGAAAGCGTACGCTTCTTTCGCATCTGACGATCTGAAGGCGTACCTTGCCATCCGGGCGGCGGAGTCGAACAAGACGTTTTTCGATGACGGGCGTCTGCTGATCGGACGCGGCGAGCTTGCGGATCGCATCTTGCAGGCGGAGAACTACTTGACCCGCTATCCCTCCGGCCATCGAAGGAGCGAAATCAAAGCGCTGTATGTCGATTATATGGAGCAGTACATTCACGGGTACCGGTACGATGCCATCGATGAAAGCACGATGAAGCTGCTCCCGGAGGTCAAGCAGAGCTACGAGCAGTTAGTGAGGCGGCATCCGGATACGAAGACGGCGCATATTGTGCAGGATTACTTGGAGGAGATTAACAGGAACAAGGACGTCATCTACCATCCCGGCAAAAAAGGGGAGAGCATTATCGGCGAGCCGAAGCGGAATATCGGCGAGTTTTGGAGCGGGCTTCGTGGCCGGATAGATGCCGCATTCCATGCAATGAAGCAGCAGACGGGCGGCAGAAGCGACGATAAAGCTGAATAAAAACCGTAAATAGGACGATAAATGCTAATGGAACCTTTGAAAAAGTAAGTGACGGTCTGAAATTTGTGTCGAATCGGGCACATTTTCCTGAAACTTTCGTTCCCTTTGCTTCGTATACTGCATGGGAAGTTTTATTCCTTATTCCGGCGGCGACAGGAGATTAGATGTATGGAATGGCTCAAAACGATGTTTTCCAATCTGACGGTAAGACGATTCGCCATATTGCTCATAGTTTGCTTTCTGCTGTTCCAGATTCGGGATATGCTGAATTTGGTGCTGCTGACCTTCCTGTTCACCTTCATCATGTACCGTCTGCAAGGGTATGTCACGGCACAGTTGAACCGCTTTATCCGGATCAACAGCAAGACGGTCGTGATCCTGCTGTATTTGATGATTTGCGGCCTGTTGGGCTGGGCCATTGCGTACAATCTGCCCAAGGTTATCGTTCAGATCAAGCAGCTGTACGATGTCGTGTTTACCTTGATGAACTCCCCCCATCCGGATGATGAGCTGTCCAGATGGATCGCGGGCATCTTGAAGGAATTGAATCTGCAATCGTATGTGAAGCAAGGCTTCGAATATGTGCTCAAGATCAGCAACTGGGGAACGACGTTTATTTTCGCGCTGCTGCTCAGCCTCTTTTTCATCCTGGAAAAGAACCGGATCGTCCGGTTTACCTCTAAGTTTCAAACCAGCAAAATCGCTTGGCTCTATAACGAGCTGGAGTATTTCGGCCGGAAGTTCGTGCTTTCCTTCGGGAAGGTGATTGAAGCGCAGCTGCTGATCGCCGTATTCAATACGATTTTTACGATGATCGGGTTATGGATACTGGGCTATCCGTATTTGTTCGCGCTGTCGATTATGGTGTTCCTGCTCAGCTTGATTCCGGTGGCGGGCGTTATTATTTCGCTTATTCCGCTTTGCATTATCGGTTACACGCTGGGCGGCTTGCTGATGGTTGTCTATGTCATCGTGATGATTACCATCCTGCACTTCCTGGAAGGGTATTTCCTGAACCCGAAGCTGATGTCGTCCAAAACGAACCTGCCGATGTTCTATACGTTTATCATTCTCATCTTCTCCGAGCACTATTTCGGGGTATGGGGGCTCATTATCGGGATTCCGGTCTTCGTCTTCCTGCTGGACATTCTCGACGTGAACGTGGACGAACGCTCCGGCAAGGGGGGAGCGGCAAGCTGATTGCCTAAGAGCCATAGCAGAACTTAAGACAGGGCGCCTTCGGGTGCCTTTTTTTGTTGAACTCAAGCGAACCCCGTACCATAATTCGACAAAAAAGGATGTTGGCCGGCCTTCGTTTCTAGTATAATCTTCCTAAAAGCATGATGCGGATGAGGTGGAACAATGAAAAAATTACTGCTCGGCGTCATGCTGGCGCTAGGTTTGCTGATCCACCAGAACGCGCTGGCCGACCCGGCTCCTGCAAGCGGCGTGCTGTCGGAGAAACCTCCGGCCGAGCCTGCTCAGGCGGTGCAGCCGCCCGCAGAGAAGCCGCAGGAGCCGCCGTCTGCGGTTCCTGCTCCGGCGGATGCCGCGCAGTCGGGGGAGATTACCATCTCCGCCGGCACGTTTTTCCTGGTGCTGGGTATAGTGCCGGTTTTGTTTGTCGTGCTCGGCTGCGGACTTGTCTGCAAGCTGAGGGTCGGATGGCTTCGCCGCAAGGCTCGGCGGCTGTTGGTGAACGTGATGAGCATGTCCGAGGAATTAAGACCTTATGTCGGGAACGCAGAGGGAAGCACCCAATCGATCGTGAAGCAGGCGGACGAGCAGCTGGCGAATCTGACGGTGGCTGTCAGCAGGCGGTTGACTGTGTTAACGGAGACGAAAATTTTTTTTCTCCGCTTCATCAAGCTCTCGCGGTTTATTCGCGATTCCAAGGGCGAACTCAAGCGCTTGAGGGCATCCTTTAAGGAGGTTCATGCCGAGGTCCGCCGTGTTCTGGAAGCCGCCCAAGCTCTGACGCCTCGGCTTCAGCGGCTTGCCGGTCAGCGCGCCGCCGCAGAAGCCGAGGCGAAGAGCCGGACGGCGGAGCTTGCGTTTCCGCTGACCCAAACGTACGAAGAGCTGGAGCGGCTCCGGCAGGAGCTTGGGCAAGCGTCCGATACGGCGCGGCTCGACCCGGTCGGAGCGCAGCGGATCGCGTCGCAGGCCGAAGCACGGCTCCAAAGCATCAGCCGGGACGTGAAGGATATTGGCGTCTATCTGAACGAATACCGGGCTTTCCCGGGCCGGCTGGACGAATCTGAGGCCAAAGTGACGAAGCTTGTGGAACAGCATCGTTTGATTCTGCTTCATATCGATCCTTACGGGAGCCTTGCCGAGGCCCGGCGGTTGTCGGAAGACCTGCTGGAAGAGCTCAAGGTCGGCGGCCTTGAGCAGGTCAGAGCCACCGCCGCGCAGGTCAACGGCCTCCTAAAGGATGCGGTTGAGATGACGCAGCGCCATGCGGCGTTCCGGCGGCAGAACCCGAAGGACATTCAGCATGTGCAAAAAAAGCTGGGGGAATACCGGACAACGGACGCGGCGCTCGCGCCGGCGTTTGCGGGAACGCGTCAATACTATGCTCAAGAGCATTGGGAGGATATGTGGGCCCGATACCGGGCCGCGGAGCGGCACGTGCAGCAGACGGAACAGCGGCTGCCCGAGGTGAAACGGCAGTCCGACGACGAGCATCAGGATTACGATACCGCCAGACGCACTTTGGACGACATGCTTGCACGGCTGGGCGAGGCCGAGGAGGTACAGCGGCAATGCCGCGGCGTCATCGAGCAGTTGGACCGGGTCTACGGCAGCTTGAAAAGCAGACAGGAGCAGGCGTGGTCGGCCCTTGAGGAGGCCGTGAGGCTGGTGAAGCAAAACAGTCTGCGCTTCCCCGTGGCGGATCAGGTCGACATGGTGCTCGCAAGAGCGGACTCGTTACATAACGAGCTGAATCAGCGGTTGTTTGTGCCGCCTTATCGTCTCGCAGTGATTGAACAGCATGTTGGCCGATTAACGGATCTTGTCAATGAATTTGCCGCAACCGTCAAACAAAGACTGGATCAGAAGCGGCAGGCGGAGAGAGCGCTCGGTCAAGCGCAATCGAGCTACCGCTCCGCACGCGCCAAGGTAAGATCCAGGATCGAGATTCGAAGGTTCGAAGGTCCTTATGCTTCCGTTATTCAGCGCGTCGAAGGTCTCATTGCCAGAGGGCATTATATCGAAGCTGTCAACGAATGCCATGATATCGATAAAATCGTAGGCGAGATGAAGCGGCTGTATCATAGGGAAATCGAGGAAGAAAGAAGAGCGGCGGCGGCGCGCAGAGCAAGCGCTTCAAGCTCGGGCTTCTTCGGTTCTTCCGGTTCCTCCCGCACTTCCCGCACATCCGATGACGATGACGGCGGAGGGGATAGCGGAGACGAAGACGAATAGACGGCGCATGAAAAAAGGCATCGCTCCTGTTTTGCAGGATGCGGTGCCTTTTACATTTGATACGGTTCCACACAGGGCTGTCCACCATCAGTAGGTAATCATGACCGTCCGCGTAGCCTCGGCATACTCCACTTTGGCCCCCAGCACTTCAGCCAGCAGGCGGACCGGGACCATCGTGTTGTCGCCGACCAGCCGGGCGGGCGTATCGGTTTGACGCAGGTCGCCGTTCACTTCGTAGGCGTTTTTCGTCGTGTGCAGTGTGACCTTAAGCGTTCCTTTCGTATACACGGCCGCGCGCTGCTGCTCGTCCCATTCCACGTTCGCTCCGAGCGCTGCGGCCAGATCGCGGATATACAAGTACGAGGAGCCGTCGACGATGACCGGCGTTCTCTGCATCGGGAAGGAGACGCCGTCGACCGAATAGCTGCTGTCATCCAGCCCGAAGCTGGCTTTGCGCTGAATCGGCAGCACGGTGACCGCCTGCTTAATGTAATCGGAGGCATTCCGGTGAAGCTTCGTTTTGCCGAGCTGCGGCTGCGGTTCCGTCGTGAAATTCCATTCTTTCGTTTCGGTGGTTGTGGTGCCGTCTTTTTTGGCCACTTGCAGGCTCAGCTTGACAAGGTAAGTCTGATCGGCTTGCAGCGGCTTGCGCGGCAGCAAAATGACGGCATTGGTCAATTTGTCGTCGTTGTCGGGCGAATTCACGAACAAGTCGACCTTCTGCTTCGCATTGTCGGTCAGCTCGGCGCTCACCAGCTTGATTTTGTCCACGTTCTCGCCGAAATATTGGGCCATGATCGGATAGCCGACAGGGTAATTGCCGCTGGTATGCATACGCAGCGGGTCGGGGGCTTCATTCCCGTCAAAGGACGTAGGCACATATCGGTCCCCGTCCGCCGGCGAGACGACGATCGGCGAGGACTCGCTTGATCCGAAGCCGAATTCGATGATCGTATAATCGCCTACTTTGGCAATCCCGACTTCTTTGGCATCCGGGTTCAAGAAGGGAGAACGGTGGTATGGCGCGTCGAACAGCACGTCGACCGTCTCGCTGATCGATCCTACGTGATATGCAGCGTCTTCCCCGAGCTTGGCCGAATACCCGTAGTACGCGGCGCGCTCCAGCGGCGACTGGCCGAAAAATCCGGTCTTGTTCGGGTTCTGGTCGTGCAGGCTCTCTTGGCTTTTGTCGCTTTGCGCGATTTTGTTCGCATCCAAATATTTCGCATGCGCCTTCGCCATGGCGAGCAGCCGCTCGTTCATTTGAAGCTTGGGCAGTCCGTACAGCACCCGGTAGTCGTTAATAGCCGCGAGCCCGGCGAGTTCCTCCGGGGTAGGAGCCTCGAAGCGGCTGACCGCGTCTTTCGCTACGGTAAACGACCACGATTGCTCGATAGGCTTATAGCCGGGATAGGTGATCGACATTTGCACGGTATAATTTCCGGGCGCGAGATCTTTATCGGGCGTATACGTGAACGTCCCTTTGCTATGGTCGTAACTGGCAGGCACGCTCTGCCCGTTCAGCGTCATGGTGTAAGACGAGGGCGCAAAAGCCAAATCGGTATCGAAATAAAACGTAAGATTCGGCTTGGTGACGCCGACGGTTCCTTTGGGAGCCGCCTCGTAAGAATAGGAGGACGCTTGGGCTTGGGGGACGGGAAGTGTCAGACCGATACACCAGAGCATCAGCGCCAAGGATAAGAGCATCAGAGATTTGCCCGGGCGGGCGGTTGAATTCAACGGAAATTCCTCCTTGCTAAATGATTTTTAGGGGTGCGGACTTCCTCTTTTTAACTATTCGGCGTTTGCGCGGGAAACCCTTTTTCGAAAAAATTTCCAGACTGTGGCGGCGAGAAGGGTAAGGAGCAACAATAGCGGGAAATTGTGATAATGATAATCATTGTCACCAAGAAGTTGATTTGCTATAATGAGTGCCGACCGGAAGATCATACCTATGCAAAGGGGATACATAACGTGAAACTTCTTAAGCCTCTTTTCCCGCTGGCTGTTATCGTCTTGATCAGCGCCTTGCTGTTCGGCTGCTCTAAAGAAGGCACACCGGACAAGTCGGCCGAAGCCAAACCGGCTTCGACCGAGACGAAATCCGCATCGGGTGAGACGAAAAACGCAGGCTCCGCTGCCGCTCTAACCATCAAGCATGACCTAGGCGAAACGCCGGTTCCCAGCTCCCCGCAGAAGATTGTCGTGCTGGAGCTGGGCTTCATCGACGCGCTGCTGGATGTCGGCGTGAAGCCGACCGGCGTCGCCGACGACAATAAACCGAATCTGATCGCTGCCGAGGTGCTGAAAAAAATCGAGGGCTACACCCCGGTGGGCACCCGCGCGCAGCCCAGCTTGGAGAAGATCAAGATGCTGCAGCCCGATCTGATTATCGCGGATACGGACCGGCATAAAAATGCGTATGCGGAATTGTCCAAAATCGCGCCGACGATCGCCTTGAAAAACTTGAACGCCAATTACGAGGATACGCTGAAGGCGGCGCTTACGGTCGCCGAGGCTGTCGGGAAACGCAGCGAGATGGAGAAGGTGATCGAAGCCCACAAGACCAAGCTCAAGGCGCTGCAGGCCAAAGCGCCGCAAGGGAAGCCGAGCGTGCTGCTCATCGGCAATACGGACAGCGAAATCGCCGTGCGTAGTCCGGAATTCTTCACCTCGCAGCTGTTGATGCAGTTCGGATATACGTATGCTTTGAAGGATGCTTCGAAATACGCGGCTACCTCGACGAACGCCAATCTGACGTTGGAGCAGCTCCTCGAAATCGATCCCGACACGATCGTGCTGATGTCCGCCGACAGCGACAAGCGGGACAAGGAGGGCAGCCGGCCCGTCCAGAAAGACCCGCTGTGGAAGGACCTCAAAGCAGTGAAAAACAAGCAGGTATATGAGGTGGACCGGTATGCCTGGTCGCTCCGCCGCAGTGTGCAGGGGGCTAATGTGATGATCGAACAGGCGGAGAACCTGCTATTCGCAGCCAAATGACCCCGGTCCGGTACTCTGTGGCACGAGTTCGGCAGATTCGATAGCGAAGGGGTCGGGTACTAGTGGATTATTCCGTACAGCCGCTCACGGAAACAAGAGCGGTCCGCAGGCGGGCGGCCCGGATCGCTCTGGTGGCGACGACCGGTTTCGCGCTGCTGACGGCGGCGCTCTTGCTGTCCGTCTGCGTCGGCTCGACGTCGATGCCTTTGTCGTCCGTTCTCGCCTCGCTGCTTCACGATGACGGGTCGCGGACGCACAGCATTATCCGGAACATCCGGATTCCGCGTACGGTCGTCACGGCGCTCGTCGGGGCCAATCTGGCCGTCGCAGGCGCATTGATGCAAGCGGTGACGCGCAATCCGCTTGCTTCTCCGGGCGTCTTCGGGATCAACGCCGGGGCATCGGTGGCGGTCGTCTTTCTGGCCGTCGCGTACCCGTTTGTGACGGGCGGCTACACGGTGGCCGCCGCTTTCGCAGGGGGAGCCGCAGCGGCGATCATCGTCTTCGCGATGGCGGCCGCCTTTAAAGGAGCCCAGATGGAGGTCAACTTGGCTCTGACGGGAGTGGCTATCCAAGCGATCCTGTCGGCGGCGACGCAGGCGCTGCTTATTTTCAATGAAACTAAAACCGATAGCGTACTGTTCTGGCTCGCAGGATCGGTTTCGGGGAGAAAATGGGAGCATGTCCAAACGCTCCTCTGGTGGGGTGTTCCTGCGCTTGCCGCCGCCTGCGCGCTCGGGCGCTCGGCCTCCATCCTCAGCTTAGGCGAAGACATGGCCCGCGGGCTGGGGCAACGCGTAGGGAAGACCCGGGGCCTGATCTCGCTCGTTGTGATCCTGCTGGCGGGGGTGTCCGTAGCCGTCGCCGGTCCGATCGGCTTTGTCGGGCTGATGGTGCCGCATATCGTGCGTTATTTGACCGGCGCGGACTATCGGGCGGTGATCCCGCTATCCGCCCTGCTTGGGGCGGTGCTGCTGCTGCTCGCGGACCTCGCCTCCCGCTTCGTGCTGTTTCCGTATGAGACGCCGGTGGGCGTCGTTACGGCGCTGATCGGCACGCCGTACTTTATTTATTTGGCCCGCCGCAGGCGCAAGGAGGGGAACGCCGAATGAACCGACAGCATGTTCCGGTTGCGGCAGGCAGATGGCGAAACGCCGGCGTCCTTGGCCTGCTCTCATTCGCGACTCTGCTCTGCGCGATAGCCAATATCGGCATCGGGGATGCGAAGCTCGGGATAGGGCCGATCTTGGCGTCGCTCGTCGGCCAAGGCGACCCGAATACGGCCTCGATTATTTTCGACTACCGGCTGCCCCGCATTGCGCTGGCGCTGCTGGCCGGTGCCGGTCTGGCCGTCGCGGGCGTCATCGCCCAGGGCGTTATGCGCAATCCGCTCGCCGCTCCCGATACGCTCGGCATTACGGGCGGCGCGGGGCTGGCTGCGGTCGTCGTGACGCTGCTGTTTCCGCTGTCGGCGCCCTTTGCGCTCATGGCAGCGGCATTCGGCGGCGGTATCGCTGCCGCATCTGCCGTGTATTTGCTCGCTTATCGCAGAGGCATCGCTCCCGTCCGGCTGGCGCTGGTGGGGGTGGCCGTCAGCGCGTTTTGCTCCTCGGGCATTCACCTGCTGGTGTCGCGGGCTACGCCCAACGTGAACACGGCGCTTATTTGGCTCAGCGGAAGCTTGTGGGGCAGGTCATGGGATCAAGTGCTGCAAGTGCTGCCCTGGATGCTGCTCCTCCTTCCGCTCGCCTGGCTGCTGGCTGTTCATTTGGACGTGATCCGTCTCGGAGACCCGGTAGCCCTCGGACTCGGCGTCAAAGTCGAGCTTTTGCGGGCGTCTCTGCTGGCGATGGCTGTCGCGCTGACCGGTTCGGCCGTAGCCGTGGTGGGCACCATTGGGTTCGTTGGACTGATCGTGCCGCATGCCGCCAGACAGCTTGTCGGAGCGCGTCATCGCATCTTGATCCCCACGGCGGCGCTCCTTGGCGGGCTGCTCGTTCTTGTCGCGGACGCGCTGGGCCGGGGACTCGTGCCGCCGGTGGAAGTTCCCGCCGGACTGGTCGTTTCGGCCGTCGGCGGCCCTTATTTTCTGTATCTGCTTTGGCGTCAGTCGAGACGATGAGGGATAGTTGACGATCAGGTAAATGTTATGTGGCTTTCATTAGGGTCTCGCCAACATTTTCACGAAGTAGCATAAAAACAACCCACGTGGAGCGAAACTCCTCGTGGGTTGTTGTCGTTATTGCGGAAGCTGAACCTTCATCTCCAGTTCCTTCAGGAATGTCACAGGGGTCATGCGCTTGGTCAGCACCTCAAGCTGTGCTGCCGGGTCCACGGCCGGAAATTCCAGCACGTACTGGTAGACGCCGTCCTTTACTCCAACTAATTCGGTGCGGGTATAGTCAAGCCGCTTCCCGTTTTGTACCAGCCAAGTGCCCGTCTTCTGAACGGACGCCGTTTCACCGGCGATCGCCAGTTTCAGAATGGTTTTATCCTTGCCGAAGTCCACGCCGGTTATCGACATGCTGCCGATTTTGTCTTGATCGAGCGTCAGCGGATACTGACCGGTCAATGTCGCGGTCACATTTGCTTTATCCGAGAACATCGTGCTTGTATCGTCATACCAGCCTCCTACATACGGCCTAATGGTCAGTTCCTTGGGCTTGCCCTGCAAAGGCTTCACATTTTCGGTATAGTGGGGGACGAAAGAGCCGTCCGGCTGCTCTTGAAATTGCTCTTTAGCCTTTTGGTATTCGTAAATCCATCCGTTGTCGTCCGCGACCAAATAACTCATTTTCATGAGCTGTTCATCGACTTCTTTTGCAATCCCGTCCGGGACGTGGCGGGCCAAGACAAATTCGGTCGTCTCCGGAGAGGCCGACAGCGACTTCAACGTGAACGTGGCCCCGCCGTACTGCTTTTGGATGGCCGGGTTCAAATTGAAGGTTTTTGTATCTTGAGTGGCAATCGGCACTGTGGCGGTTTGGTTTGCGGAAACGGCGGTTGCATCGGCCCGAACGGCCAGCGGTGCGAGCCCTACTAATAATACGGCTGCGCTTAATACGGCAATGGTTGTTGTTTTCATTGTGGTTTGCTCCTCCTCTTTTTTGGTCGTACAGCTTGTAGGCGAACGAAACGGCGACTCGGTTCATAGGTGAACCGAATTCGATTTTGCTTCGCCTTAAGATAAGGAGGTGTTTTCGTCCGGCCCAAGCGGCGATGATTCGGGGCGAAAACTCAGCACCACCGCAATCCCATATATGGAAAGATGGAGGATAGGATGATGTTGAACAATCGAAAATGGGTGTCCGCAGGACTAGGTCTCGCATTGCTTGTCATGGCGCTGCCTCTTTATGGAGCATCCGCTGCTCCGGCAACCGGAGCGGGCGCATTAACCCTTGAGCAGGTCGCCAAGGAAATCGAAGGGAAGAAGCCGAGCCCGTTTTACTTGGAATGGAAGGAGACGTCCACGTTCGAAAATGGAACGAGCAAGGTTGTGTCATACAAGCAATGGGAGGATGTGCCGAATGCCCGGTACCGATCGGAGGTCAACTATGACGGAAGCGACAAAACGATGAGCACTTCGATCATCAACGGAGACGACGGAGTTTTCATCACGGAAGGGAAAACAAGCAAAGTAAAGCTGAACGGGATGGAATGGGACGGCTTCTCCAAGATGTCCAAGCGAGAACTGAAGGCGCTGTTAGAATATAACGAAGCTCCGGTTTTTAAAGGAGAAGAAACGCTCCTTGGCCGGACCGCCTATCACCTGTCGGGGGCAAGCAAGCCATTGAATCGAAAATTCACGGATGCCGAAGGGATCGAGAGAGTGGAAAAGGGGATCGCCCCGGCCAGAGAGCAATGGTTCGACAAGGAAACCGGCATATTGCTGAAAGAAACCACAACCGATCCGCGTGGCGGCAGCAGCGAGAGTATCGTAACGTCGGTTGATTTCACGCCGGTATTCGGTTGCGATACCTTCCGTTTCGAAGCGTCCACGGGCGGCACCGCCGCCATTAAGGTAACCATTGACGGTGCCGCGCAAAGCTTCGAGCAGCCGCCGGTTATCGTCGAAGGAAGCACGCTTGTGCCGCTAAGGGCGATTTTTGAGAAGCTGGGCGCCACGATCGACTGGAACGAAAAGGAACAGTCCGTGACCGCCAAGAAAGGAACGACGACGGTGTATTTGAAAATCGGCGATACAAATGCCACGGTCGGCGGTTCGGCCAAAACGCTGGAAGTGCCGGCGCAGATCGTGAACGGCCATACGATGGTCCCGGTCCGTTTCATCGGCGAGGCGCTGGGGGCAGAAGTGAAGTGGGAGCCTTCGTCCCAAACGGTTGTTATTACGAATAAATAACGGGATAAAATAAATAAAACCTTGGTTTGGGTCGCAGCTGGTCGTACCCGAATCAAGGTTTTTTCACATCCGTTAGTGCCTTTCCGGATTATTGGAGCGGCCAACGAGATAATCCAGACTAACGTTGAAATAATCTGCAAGAGCAAGAAGACCTTCATAATCCGGCCGTCTGTTGCCCGACTCATAATGGCTGATTGAACGTACGGAAACTCCGAGGACTTGGGCGAGTTCCTCTCGTTTGACTTGATTTTGCTCGCGTAGTTCTTTTAGTCGTTCGGCAATGGTAGGCATAAGATTCTCCTTAAACACTTGACTGAAACTTTATGGTATATGAAATCAATAACGTATCGTATAAAGGCATCTCTTACCCTATTCAAAAGGTAGAGCTGGTACTGGAGCAACATCCATGGGTAGCCATTATTATGGAACCGTAATGTTGTTATTTCCCCCAAAAAAACACCCGTGTCTTGATCGCATCATGCCGGTGTGATTCCGTCATGAGCGCGGTCAAAACACGGGGAGCTTCAAACAAAGCGACGATGGTGCCGAGTATCGGCAAGGTGAAGACTTCTACTTTCTGATTTCAAACGTGATCTCTTTTTTCAGCGGGATTGGGTTGGAGTTGCGCATCATGGTAATTTCGTAAGAGTCCTGCTCAGGCGTCATGATGCCGGCTTCGAAATAACCGTTCTCCGGGTGTTCGGACCGCGCCACTCCGTCGATTATCGCCACGCCGGGACGCGGACGGTACAACTCCTCCAGTTCCGGTGTCTTCTCTATTTTCTCGCGATAAGCTATCGCGAGGTCCCTTGGAATGCCGAACTGGATGCCCAGGCGGCTGTCTTCCGCATGCTCCTTCTTGATTTTGAGCCACAGGTAGCCCTTTTTATAAGAGGTCTCGACGATCGTAAATTGTTTATCCTTAAACCGGACCGTTTTTGGCAGCTTTTCGCCGGGCGAGAGCGTAAATGAGGCGCTCGGTTTTTTTTCGGTAAGCTGGAAGCCGTTCAAATGCAAGGTTAGCCGCTTCACGGACGGGTCGAAATAGGGCGAAGACATGAACTCCATTTTGTTGCCGTCCTGCTCATGGGGGCTGGCGGCGCTATCATACATTTTCTGCACTCTATCTACTAATAGCGGATATTTGTTCCCCTTGTCATCGGTAAGATAAGGTTCCAATCTTCCCTCATAATCACCGACCTGTCTAAAGTCCAAATAATGGCTTGCGCCCTGCTCGATTTTTACATCCAGGTGCGTATTTGTGGGCGTGATCTTGACCTGGTCCAAGGTAAACGATGGAAGATCGGGGTCTCCGGCCACCTCAACCTGTTGATGAAGCGGAACAATAAGGTCTTCGCGCCATTGGGACTTATTGAACGGCACACTGAGCTCGAACAAGAACTCCGAGTTTTGTTGTCCAGGTTGAATCTTGGATACGTGGAACCGCAGCTCCTTCGGGTTTTTATTCATAAAATCTTGGACCTGCTGCGGCGTCAGGTCTACATAGGAATTTTGGACAAGGATCGGCTCCTTGGTTGCGTCATCCGATATGATGAAGCCCCCGCTGCCTCCACCTCTGGCTTCTTTAAAGTCAACGCTATGGAAAGAATAATCCGTTGTTTTTCTCCAGTCTGCGTCCCAATAGCCGTTATCTCGTTTGAACGCATTTTTTTTGATCTCGTCGGACTTGACAAATGTTTTATAGGAAAGCTTATCGCCGGTCAAATAAACGTCGCTGATGCCGAAGGTCACGTCGCCGAACTGCTTCACGACAGCTTCGGTCGGTTCATAGCCATAGGAGCGCGCATTGCGGACGCCGTCGTAGCCCCGCACCTCATCCAGCCAGCTTAACACGCCGGAGAAGCCGGGAAGGCCCTTCACCATATCGGCGAACGTCGGGGAAACCTGGGCGGCGCCGACCGAAGCGACTACAGCCAGGGCACAGGCCGCGGCAATGGTGAAACGCACCTTCCTGCTGCGCTGCCGGATCGGCCTGCGGGCCGGGATAGCAGGCATCGATTCCGCCATGTCCGGAACGTCCTTGGCGAATTGAAGCAGCGATGCCGGGACAGGAAGCTCTTGAAGCGATTGGGCCAGCTCTTCTTTGACTTGTTTATCGCGCGTCGATTTCAACATTCCATCACCTGCTTTGGATTTGGTTGCATCATTTTTTCGTTCAATTTCAAGCGGGCGGCGTGCAGCCGCGATTTGATCGTGCCCTTCTTCACGCCGAGCACATCGGCGATTTCGTCGAGCGACAGCTCCTGATAATAGTACAAAATGACGACCGTCCGGTGGTTGATGTCCAGCGACATCACCGATTCCAGCAGCTCGTGTCCCGCTTCCTTGCGGATGAGCGCGTCGATCGGGGAGGCTTGCTCGTCCGGGACTTCAATCTCCTCCAGATCGCCGGTCCGGCTGGCCAATTTCGAACGCTGCCTGGCCAGATCGAGCGCGCGGCAGGCGGTCAAATGGTTGAACCAGCTCTTGAAATTGCGGATATTCTTGCCGTTCATAATGGCTTGATACGCTTCGAGCAACGCATTCTGTACCGTATCCTCGGCCAGATGCGAGGAACGCAGTATCGCGGCCGACGTACTGTAGACGCGGCTTAACAACGGCTCGACCAGCTTGAAAAAAGCTTCTTTATCTCCGTTCCTGCACTGCTGCATATATAGCTTTTCCTGATCCATTTACGTCACCTTCCTGACTTCCTCTACCTTATAGGCGAACGAAACGGGGCTTCGGTTCATTGATTCCGCAAAAAATTTAAGTTTTCTTTAATGATATTTGCGTATCGTCGCGATCAAGGCGTCCGCCGTCATGTACGGCTCGCCCGCATTGATCCGGTATACCAGCCGGTCCGCGGCGGTATTGATGCCTTCGCGAATCGTAAACAGCAGCCTGATGCCTGCTTCCTCCGCCGCTTGAAGCGTCTCTTCATTGTACGCCCCGTACGGAAAAGCAAGCAACTTCGAATGATTGCCAAGCTCGGCGCGGAGCCGCTCGTTCATAAACGTCAAGTCGCTGCGAATCCGCCTGCGGTACTCTTCGGCCGACTCGGCCCGCTTCCGCTGGGTCAGATAGGCGGGATGGGTCAAGGCCGGCTGCGGCTGTCCGCCGGGGGCGGTATGGAGCATGCGGTGCGAATCGTAGGTATGGCTGTAAATGCCGTATCCCGCCTGGACCAACTCCCGCATTTGGTCCCACGTCAGATGCGGCTCCGCGTCGGGATGATACGTATCCGACAGCGCTCCGATCATAAAGTTGGATGCGGGAACGCCGTGCTTTTGCAGAATCGGATACGCGCGGGTATAGAACGACTCGTATCCGTCATCAAAGGTGAGGACGACGGCGTTGGCGGGAATGAGTTTTCCTTGCAGGGCGAAGCGGACGTAGTCTTCCATGCCGATGATCTGGTAGCCGTGGTCCTTCAGCGCCTTCAGATGATCGTACAATTGGACGCTCGAAACCGTCGACGGCTGCGGAAAGCCGGCGGCTTCCGGCTCCTGGACGTCATGGTACAGCAGAACGATAACTTTATTTTGATAATGGACTTCGACCTCCGACTGCAGCGTGTGTCCGGTCAGCGTGACCCCGGTCAGCAAGAGCAGCAGAAAGGCGACGCCCGGGATAAGCCTTCTCATGCGTGCCTCCTAAGCTTGATGTGGTGTGCGCACGTGATATAGGCGAACGAAAGCGGCGGGCGGTTCAAATGATTCAAATGAGAATCAAGGGGGGCAGAGAGGGGAACGTGTCATGGCGGTCAACACTTATGGGGAGCTATTATTATGTAGCCGTAAAGCTTCTCCTGAAAAATTCCCGTGTCTGGACGCGTCATGCCGATATCGATTGAGAGTACCTTATCGATTCCGTCATGACCGCCGTTCAAAACACGGGGAAGCTTCAATAAAAGCGAATGTGCCAGCCGCCGGCAAGGTTAAGACTTTTTACTGCCGGCTTCCGGACATCCTCCATTTTTAAAGATTGTTATCATTCATTTTGTGGTACTTGCTTATCGTCGCGATCAAGGCGTCGGCGCTTATATACGGCTCGCCTGCGTCGATCCGGTGCACCAGCCGGTCTGCGGCGGTATTAATGCCTTCGCGGGTGGTAAACAGCAGCTCGATGCCTGCTTCATCCGCCGCTTGCAGCGTCTCTTCATTGTACGCCCCGTACGGAAAAGCGAGCAACTTCGAACGGTCGCCAAGCTCGGTGCGGAGCCGTTCGTTCATGAAGGTCAAATCGCCGAGAATTCGCTTGCGGAATTCTTCGGCCGATTCTGCCCGTTTCATTTGAGCCAGATAGACGGGATGCGTGAGGGCAGGCTGCTGCGGGCCTTTCGGCGCAGTATCGACCATGCGGTGCAAATCGTAGGTGTGGCTGTAAATGCCATGCCCGGCCCGGAGCAGCTCGCGCATCTGGCTCCACGTCAAATACTGTCCCTTTTTGGGACCGTTCGTATCCGACGGCGCTCCGATCACGAAATTGGATGCGGGGACGCTGTGCTTTTGCAGAATCGGGTACGCGCGGGTATAGAACGATTCGTATCCGTCATCGAAGGTGAGGACGACGGCATTGGGGGGAACCGGTTTCTCTTGCCGGGCGAAGCGGACGTAGTCTTCCATGCCGATGATTTGATAACCGTGATCTTTCAGGGCCTTGAGATGAGCGTCGAACTGGTTTGGCGTGACCGTCAAGAGGCGGGGCATGCCGGCCGCATCCGGTTCTTGGACGTCATGGTAAAGCAGGACAATCACTTTGTTTTCATAATGGATTTTGGCTTCCGGCTGCCCGGTCACTGTGATGTCGGATAGCTTGATTACGATCAGCAAGAGCAGAAAGAAAACAACACCCAGAAGGATAGCGATACTTAGGATAAATCTTTTCATGCGTGGTCTCCTATGCATTGATATGTTGTGCGCACATGGTATAGACGCGGGAAAGCGCTCCGCTGTTCCCTTGCGGGAAAAGAGAATTCCAGCATCTTGCAATTCAGGGAGCGGTGTGAGAATCTAGGGAAGAGAGGGGGAACGTCATGTTCCGCCTAAGTCATAGTCATGGGGGAATCGGCAATGGAGCTTACGGTGAAGCGGTTGTCCGAATGTACGTTGAATCAAGCGGTCGAAGCTTGGAACAAAGGGTTTGAGGATTACTATGTCCAGATCGTCATGACGGTCGATATGTTCTTGGCGCGAATGGCAGCCGAAAGCTTGTCGGCGGACTATTCCTTCGTCGCGTTTGACGGGGACGAGCCGGTGGGGATCATACTGAACGGTATCCGTACGATTGGCGGCGTGAAAACGGCCTGGAACGGAGGGACGGCGGTTGCTGTGTCGCACCGCAGGCTTGGCGTCGCCAAGCAGCTGCTGGAAGCGTCCATTCAGCTGTACCGCGAGGAAGGCGTGTCGCGGGCGACGCTCGAAGCGTTCAAGCAGAACGAAAAGGCCATTGCCTTATACCGGCAAATGGGCTACGAGGTAACCGATCAATTGGTGCTGCTTGAATCGTCTGAGGCTTGGCAGCCGGGAGAGCTTCCCCGCGGGGATTATACGGTCCGCTGGTCCGGGCCGCATGAAGCGGCGCGGCTGCCTTTCTACAACGCAAACTCGGCGTGGCAGACGGGATGGCAGAGCTTGAAGGACGGACATACCGTCATCGCTTCCGACCCGCAGGGCCGTCCTGTCGGTTATGCGCTCGCGAAGCGGGTGTACGATGCGTCGGGCGAGCATACTTCGACGATCTTGTATCAATGCGTCACGAACCCGGACGCCCCGGATACGGGCGGAATCGTCCGGCTCTTGTGCTCGGAGGTATTCACCGGAGCCGATGCGCTGCGGAAGCGGGCGTTTAACTTGCCGCGGACGTCTGTCTGCGCGGAGGTTTTGGCGGCAGGAGGGTTTACGGTCGCTACGGAGCAGGTTAAAATGGACAAAAGCCTCTAAGGGATCGTGCACGGGGAACCGTGTGCGGACCGCGCGACAAAGGGGAGGTTCGCGATGCCATTTCAGTTCGAAGCGGGCGATTATCCGGAACGCCCGGGCTGCTACATCATGAAAAATGCCGAAGGACGCATCCTTTACGTCGGCAAATCCAAAAATTTGCGCAGCCGTCTGCGCTCGTATTTCCAAAACCGGGATCAGCGCAGGCGCATTCGTCAAATGGTGCAGGACATCGCATCCATTGAAGTGGTACTGGTCAACAACGAGTCGGAAAGTCTGATGCTGGAGAACAATCTGATCAAAATTCACAAGCCTCCATACAATCGGGCGCTCAAACGGGATAACAGCGGCTATGCTTATTTGCAGATGACGGACGAGCGGTTTCCGCGGCTGACCGAATATTACCGGGACCGCAGGCTCCGGACCGTGCGCGGCGGAGGAAGGTCGGTGCAAGCTGCCGCTTCAGGAAAGGAACAGCGCTTCGGCCCTTACCGGAGCGGCCGTTTCCGCGATGCCGTGCTCGATTTTGTCACGGAGCATTATAAGCTGAGAACATGCGACAAGATGCCGAAGCGCGTCTGTCTGCTGTATCATCTCGGCAAGTGCAGCGGCGTATGCGAAGGGAAAATCACGGAGGAGGCGTACCGGGAGACGGCGCGGCAGGCGGCCGGTCTGCTGTTGAACCAAGGGGAGAACCTGATTGCCGCGATGCGTGCCAAGATGAGCGAGTACGCCGAACGTCTGGAATTCGAGAAAGCGGGCAGCATGCTGCGCCACCTGCGTATTTTGGAGGAAATGCCGGAGAAGCAGATCGTCGACCGGGAAGGCTCGACCCATCAGGATGTGCTGTATTTCGGTGAGGAGCGGGTGCTGATCGCCAAGGTGCAGGAGGGGATGCTGCGGGATTTTCAGATGCATGAATTGGAGCGAGCTTACGGCGAGGTCGCTTGCGACCGTTTTCTGGTCAGCCGCTATGGGGAAGCCGAGGGGCCCGACGAGCTTATCGTCAACAAAGTGAGCGATCCCCGTTCGGTGCGTGCCGTTTTGCGGAGAACCGGAGGCAAAGCGGTCAAGATTACGATGCCCAAGCGCGGCTTGAAATACGATCTGCTGCAGTTGTGCAAGGACAATTACGAATACCGGATCGGACAAGACGGGAAGAAGCCGCAAGCGGACGACGGGTCCTAACAAAATAAGCACGGACCGCGGGCAAACGGTCGGTGCTTTGTTTGTTTTCGCTCAAGCCTCCCACCAGGACAAATGGATCGCGGACGTAAGGCTAGGGCCCACGACGGAGCTGGAAGCCGTGACCTAGCCGACAGCGACCTCCCGGGAGGGACGACGATGCTGCCGGTAAAATCTTGCACGAATGGTCCGGGCGCAAGCTGGTAAGAATATACAGGGGTTCCTCCGGTAACGCCGGATGTGGACGATTGGGCGGCGACGACGCTCGCCGTCGAACTGGTAAAATCATTGTTGGTCGGCGTTCCATTTTCTTTTACGGGTTGACAAAACGAGTTATTGTAACTACAATGGTTACAGGTGGTGGAATTAACGGAGAGGAGAGGCTATGAATTGTCGATCAGCAGTCGTTTTGCCGTAGCGATTCACATCTTGGCTCTCCTTGATATTAATAAAGAAGGCCGCAATACGTCGGAATTTATTGCGGGCAGCGTCAACACGAACCCGGTGGTCATCCGCCGTGTGATCGGGTTGCTGGGCAAGGCCGGGCTGGTGCATACGAGTCCCGGTGTCGGCGGCGCATCGCTGGCCCGTCCGCCCCGGGAGATTAATCTTTTGGACGTGTACCGCGCCGTACAGAACGACCCGCCGGGGGAATTGTTCGCGGCGCACGATAACCCGAATCCCAAATGCCCGGTCGGGCAAAACATTCAAGGCACGCTGGAGACCGTCTTCAAACAGGCGGAATCGGCCATGGAGAACGAGTTGGCGAAAGTTACGCTGGACCAGATTATATTCGATTTGGTACGGGGTGACCGGTAACCCTTTTTTTTGCCTTGACCTGTAACTATTTTGGTTACACGTGAATGGGGGAAAGAGGCTCGGTTGATTTTATTAGAGAGGTGAAGTTGAAGATGACTGTCAAAATTCAAGTGTATTCGGATTACGTATGTCCGTTCTGCTTTCTGGCGGAAGGACCGTTAGAGCAGGCCGTGCAGGGCAAGGATGTCGAGGTGGAATGGATGCCCTTCGAGCTGCGCCCAAGTCCGGCTGAACCGCTGGACCCATGGAACGACCCGCCGAAGTTGAGGATGTGGGAGCAATCCATCGCTCCTTACGCGCAGCGCATGGGCATCGATATGAAGCTGCCGCGGGTTTCTCCGCATCCTTACACGCATCTTGCGTTCGAAGGGTACCAATACGCCAAGGAGCACGGCAAAGGAAACGAGTACAACCACCGGTTGTTCCGGGCTTTCTTCCAGGAGGAGCAAAATATCGGGGACCCGGACGTGCTAGCGAAGCTGGCCGGCGAAATCGGACTGGATGCCGCCGAGTACCGAGAAGCGCTGGAAACGCGGAAGTACAAGGAAGCTCATCAGCAAGCGCTGAACCATGCTTACCAAGAAGCCGGGATCACGGCCGTACCTACGTTTTTTATCGGCAATAAGGTGCTGAGAGGCGTAGCGAACCGGGAGACGTTGGAGCAGGCAATCGCCGAGGAGCTGGCCGGTCAAGCCGGCAAAGCCGCCGAAGGGCTGTCCTGCGCCGTGGATGGGGAATGCGATTAACCGCGATAACTATTGATCACCATAATATTTCATCAGACGAAAGGATGGATTAACGATGAACATTGCATTGGTTGGAGCAACGGGAACGATCGGACAACGGATACTGGAGGAAGCCTTGAGCCGGGGACATCAAGTGACGGCAATCGTGCGCGATCCGTCTCGGGTGACGAAACAGAACGCGAACCTGAAGGTTGTCACAGGAGACGTTACGAACGTGGATAGCCTTGCCGCAGCGGCAGCCGGTCACGACATCGTGATCAGCGCCTACGGTCCGGCGCACGGCCAAGAGGAGAAGCTGGTTCAGGCCGCTCAAGCGTTAGTCGAAGCGGCGAAAAAGTCCGGCGTCAGCCGTCTGCTGACAGTTGGCGGCGCAGGAAGTCTGGAAGCAGCCCCAGGTGTGCAGCTGGTCGATACGCCGGAATTCCCGGCCGAATGGAAGGGAATCGCATTGGCGCACCGGGATGCGCTCGAGGTATACCGCAGCTCCGGACTCGATTGGACGAACCTGAGCCCAGCCGCGTTGATCCAACCGGGAGAGAAAACCGGCCAATACCGCACGGAAGAAAACCGGCTCGTAACGGATGCCGAAGGGAACAGCCGCATCTCGGCCGAGGACTACGCCGTTGCGATGCTGGACGAGGCGGAGCGTCCGCGCTTCTCCCGCAAACGGTTCACGGTCGGCTATTAATCCGGCCTCCGATTCCGAACAAAAGGCGATTCGCCGCGATGATTTTCGTCGCGGGCGGCTCGCCTTTTTGGCGTTCCCGATCAAAAAAATTTCACAAACGATTATCTTTGGTGTATAATAAGTAAATATTTTAATTGTTTATTATTAAATTATTTCGTGATTTAATGGTTTTGCCTTAAAAACGATCTTGTCTTGGAGGGGAACTGCCATGATACGAAAGGGGCTGTTGTCATGAAGGAAGACCATCAATTAAAGAACGAGCTGGCCCGCACGTTCCGGAAGGTCGTCAAAGAGATGTCGGCCCTGTGGAGCCGGCATATCGACAAATCGCTTTCGATGGCCCAGTTTATGGTGCTCCGGCAGCTGCGCGGAGGGCCGCAGAAGGTATCCGACTTGGCCGAGGCGCTCGAGCTGACGTCCGGTGCCATTACCGCCAAGGCCGATAAATTGGTAGAGAAGGGGTATGCTAAGCGGTATCGGGGAGAAGACGATCGGCGGGTCGTGTATTTGGAAATGACGGAACGGGGCTTGAGCGAGCTGAAGGCGCTCGGAGAGCAGCAGACGGAGCTGGTCGAATCGTTGTTCGCCGGTTTGTCGGAGGAGGAGATCCGGCAGCATCTCCGCTTCTTTAACCGGATGCTGAACAATATGGAACAATTGGGAGAGGAGTAAGATTGGAACGTGGAACATTTATCGTATAAACGCAAATTAACGATTATGATCGCCATTATTGCGGCGATGTTCTTTTCGGCCATTAACCAGACGATCGTCGGAACGGCCCTGCCGCGGATTATCGCCAAGCTCGGCGGGATGGACTACTATACATGGGTCATCACGATTTATTTGCTTACCTCGACGATCGCGACGGTGCTGGTCGGCAAGCTGTCCGACATTTATGGGCGGAAGCCGTTTATTCTAACGGGAATCGTGTTATTTATGATCGGCGCGTTCATGGCGGGGACGTCTGCGGATATTTTTCAGCTGATTACGTACCGGGGCATCCAGGGGGTGGGCGCCGGGATCATCATGGCCACGGCCTTTACGGCTGTCGGCGACTTGTTCGCTCCCCGAGAGCGCGGCAAATGGTCCGGGATCATGATGTCGGTGTTCGGATTCGCGAGCGTCGTCGGTCCGGCGCTTGGGGGCTATATCGTCGACCATTTGGAGTGGCATTGGGTATTTTGGATTTTCCTTCCCCTTGGCATTGTCGCTTTTGTCATGATTCTGACGATGTTCCCGAAGGTCGAGCGCAAGCCGTCGGAATCGATCGATTATTTCGGCTCGCTGTTCCTTACGCTGACGATCGTGCCGATGCTGCTCGCGTTCTCGTGGGCCGGCACGAAGTACGCTTGGGGCTCGTCGCAAATTCTAGGTTTATTCGCCTGTACATTGGTGGCACTGGCTATTTTCCTATGGGTGGAGAGCCGGGTGAAAAGTCCGGTGCTGCCGCTCTCGTTGTTCAAAAACGGGATTGTGACGATCTCCAACGTTATCGGGTTCATTATGAACGCCGGGATGATGGGAGCGCTCATGTATACGCCGTTCTTCGTCCAGGGCGTGATGGGAATCTCGCCGACCTATTCCGGTTATGTGACGATGCCGATGTCCATCGGGATGGTCGCAACCAGCGCGATCAGCGGGCAGCTGATTACGAAGACGGGCAAATACAAGCGGATCGCGATTATCGGGATTGTCATTATGGTCATCGGGATGATGATCATGCATTACATGAATACGATCTCGGTGACGGTGCTCAGCATGATCGTGTTCGGCTTCGGACTTGGGCTGGGGATGCCGGTCTTCTCCTTAACCGTTCAGAACGCCGTATCGCCGAAGGATCTTGGCGTCGCCACGGCCTCCTCGCAGCTGTTCCGTAACTTGGGCGGCACGATCGGCATTGCCGTGATGGGCACGATCATGTCGACGGGCATGACGAACAAGCTGCAGGAGCTCCTGGCAAGCGGCCAAGGCGTCGATTTGAGCAAGCTCGATCCGAAGGTGGCCGAGAAGCTCGCCGCGTTCCACAATCCGCAAATGCTGCTCGATCAGCCGAAGCTGGCGCAGATTCAGGCAGCCCTGCCGCCGGAGCTGCAGACGGTGTTCGGCCGGATGATCGACTCGCTCCGCGAGGCGCTCAGTTACTCGCTGGCGAATGTGTTTTTGGCGGGGGCTGCGCTGCTTGTGGTCGCGCTTGTGCTGACATTCTTCTTGAAGGAGATTCCGCTGCGTACCGGAAGCCGCGGCCCGGGGCAGAAGCCGCAGGAAGCTGTGGAAGCGGACGACGAACCGTCGCCCCGCCTTCGCGGAAAGCAGCCGGCGAACGGGTAAAACCATAGACGGGCTTGGACCATGGTTGGTCCGGGTCCGTTTTTTTTGGTTTAAATGAAAAGATATAAACATTTTTTATCGAATGACAAATGCTTTAATCAACGAAAGATGCAAAGACTCCTTCCGGTAAATCATCCACGATTTTCGCAAAATCGGTTCTCCGTGCTTCGTCCGCAATTGAAGGCGGTATATCTTCGCTTTCGTTGAGACGATATCCGGGATGATCGCATATCCGAATCCGCTGGATACCATCTCCTTGCACGTTTCCATGTGGTCGACCTCCATGGCGATCGTCGGCGGCGCGGAATACGTCTCCTTCCACCAATTGTCGAATACATGCTCCAGAGACCAGTCTGTATGCCGGAACGGGCGGACTATTCGAGCTTCGCCACAGACCGAAGACGGAGGAATTTTTGTCCACATTATTTTCACAAAATTGCTTCGGGCGCCATAATTTTTTATGATAAAAGAGGACTCCATTGGGTGGTCTAATCCAATACTTAATTGACGAGGGACAGATTATGATCGATAAAATGAAAGCGGCCGGCGAATGGAAAGAGATGTTCCTGCCTTACAAATTTGCGATGGAGCAGTTGAGCACGACTATCCGGCATATTAACGAAGAGGCCATGCACGTCTACAACTACAACCCGATCGAGCATATCAAGACCCGGATCAAATCGCCCGAGAGCATCATTAACAAGCTGCAGCGCAAAGGGCTGCCGATCAGCCTGGTCTCTGCGCGAGACCACTTGAACGATATTATCGGCGTACGGATTATTTGCTCGTTTCTGAGCGACATTTACGATTTGTACGAAATTCTGAACAACCGGCACGATATGAAAATCATCGAATGCAAGGACTACATCCGGAATCCGAAGCCGAACGGGTACCAGAGCCTGCACCTGATTGTCGAAGTTCCGGTGCTGCTCTCCAAGGGCACGCAGCTGGTCAAGGCCGAAATCCAGCTGCGCACGCTGGGGATGGATTTTTGGGCAAGCTTGGAGCATAAAATTTTTTACAAATACAACAAGGACATTCCGGACCGCTTAAAGCAGGAGCTGCTGTCCGCCGCGCACTTAACGGTCGAGCTGGATGCGAAAATGAAAGCGATCAGCGACGAAATCGGGCACCTGGATTCGCCGTATGCGAGGATTCAGTGACTCGGCACGCAAACCGGGGCTGCATGGATGGAGAAGACAGGACCGCAGGCGGTCTTGTCTTTCTTCGCGTCAAAGAGAAAGCGCTTATTCGCTGCGTCAAAACTTGCACTTTCTAATCATTTCCAGCATAATGGCAGAAGAAAATAGATGTAGGGAGGTAGCGGCCGCCTGATGAAAGTAGTAAAAGAGCTAGGAAACTGGATGGGCGCACTCGCTATGGCTCTTGTACTCTCTTTGGTGATCGGCATCTTTGTTTTCCAGCCTTACAAGGTCGAAGGGCAGTCCATGGAGCCTACTTTGCAGAACGAGCAGCGGATCTACGTTTCGAAATTATCCCATACGTTTTCCTATTTGCCGGATTATGGCGATATCGTCGTGATAGACAGTCGGGTGAAGCGGGGACGGACGTTGGCGGACAGCATTCTGGAGCATCCTTTGGTCCAATACGCCAGAGGGGGCGCGGACGAGCCTATTTTTTATGTCAAAAGAGTCATCGGCAAGCCGGGCGATGTCCTGGAGTTCAAGGATCATCAAGTGTACCGGAACGGAGAGGCGCTGCAGGAGCCTTACATGAAGGAGGCCATGATTTTTAGTTCGGACCGGACATGGACGGTTCCCGAGAAGCACGTTTTTGTGATGGGAGATAACCGGAACCATAGCAGCGACAGTCGAAACCTCGGCTATATTCCTCTCGATCACGTGATGGGGATTATGAAGTTCCCGTAAGCAGGGGAGGGGGAGTTTCTTCCCGGGACGGCTGCGAAGTTTAGATGTGGAACATCGGCCTTGCGATGCGGCAGGGCCGATTTTTTGTCCAATCGTTCTCAAACTTGTCCTTCAAAAGCATAAAACGCCGGGGATGGGCTGGCAGCGGAAGTTATTTTTAATTGCTCCATTAAGGCGGGCATGAGCTCTCTCGCGGTCTGAAGGTCGGCCCATCGCACCTCCAAAATATCTTGATCCGGATCGAGGATGCCCATCTCCCCGCCGATCACCTTGGCAAAAAAGGTAATGACCAAGGCATGGTGTCCCCGCTCCGTAAATAATACTTCTCTCAGCGAGCTTAATCCGGTAACGGCGACATCGTAGCCGGTTTCTTCCTTCACCTCGCGCAGGACGGCTTGCTCCAGCGTTTCTCCTTCTTCTACCGCGCCGCCAGGAAGGCTCCAATACGTGGATTCGCCTTTTTTATTGTGCACGATTAATAAATTCCCGTCATCATCGGTGATCACGGCGGATGCAACATTAACTCTCTTCAACCAAGCTCCTCCTTTAAGCCATGGCTTCGCTAGCCCCTGGAAGTATGCGCGCCTCAAGCCCGCTCAGTCGCCAGCTGTACTGCTGTGGCGCACTTCGACTAGCTTAACGGTTTATCGCTCCGTTTGCAATCGAAGCTCAAGCGATTGCGCTAATTCCGGGCCATGATCTGCGCTACATCCTGCAGCTTGGCGGCTATCCGGTAAGTCCCCCGCAGCGGCTCATAGCCCAAGCTGCGATTGATCCGGAGAATGGGCGTCCGTGCGGATATAGGCGGCATTTCGTTCCTTGGCTAAGAGTATGGCTTTGATTTTCAAGCCCAGCGCAATTTTGCGTCCGCGGTAGGCCCGCTTCACTCCCGTATACTCGTGATACATCCCGTTGGTCTGACGATTGTGAAGCACATTCGTTACTCCGACATAGTTGTCGCCGTCCGCTGCAATGATCACTTGCTCCGGCGCGTAGCCTTCGGCCATAAGGTACCATTTCCGCCATTCCTGCATGTCAGGCACCTCTCCCATATGCCCCGGAATGTCAACCAGCGTCTCCTTGTACAGCTCGTACAGCTTCCGCTCGCTCTCTTCGCCGGGCTCGTCCGCCAGCGTCAGGAACCGCAGCCCTCCGCTCTCCAGCAGCTTGAGCGTTTCGGCCTCACGCAGGCGATCCGGTTCAACCCGATCCAGGTTCAGCACCGATTGAAAAGCGTGCCGTTCGACCGCAAACCCCCGGCGCTCGGCAAACTGCAGCGCATCCGGGTGATCGTCCCAGACCTCCGCGACGAGGGTAGTCGCCCCTAAAGAGGTTCCCCAATCGATGACATGTTCGAGCAGCAGCAGCCCGGCTCCTTGCCGGCGGTATTCTCCGGCTACAATAAGCGTGTTATTGAGATATCCCGGCTCCGTCCATGGCGCCCGCCAAGACCAGACGTATCCGACAATGACATCCTGCTCCGTCACGGCAACGCGCCGGGTACGGTCATAGCCGGCCAGCAGACCATTCTCATCGAGATACGTATGGCCGACCGTATACAGCTTGGCATCGTCTTCCTCCAGCCTTTGGGCCGTGCAAGGCTCCGACCAGCAGGCATTCAACAGTGCCGCTAACGCTTCGTAATCATTCGGCAGCCGCAAGGGTCGCAGTTCAATGGACATTCTGTCACCTCTTTTTTATGTTTGACCTATCGTCTACGCAAGTTATTATGCAATGAAGCGGTTGCGGCAAGGAATGGAAAATTTGGTTATAGCGAACTGGGCTTCATCCCGTAACCATAGAATCCTCCACCAAATCGAAGTTTTGTTACCTTGCTGCGGAGGCGCTCCTTTCGGTACAGTGGAATGGCAAGGTAAAAATTGATAAGCAATACAATTACAGTATGACACAACAGTAGGGGGGCTTAGGTTGTCGTCAAGCGTGGAACGAAACATTCATTATTTGCTTCGCGATGGAATCGGGAAAACGGCCCATAAGCTGAAAAGCGGCGGCAGCGTAACCGTTGCTTTCCTGGGAGGATCGGTGACGGCGGGAAGCGGGGCGTCCGATCCCGAACAAACGAGCTACCGGGCGCGACTCAGCCAATACTTGAGGGATGTTTACAAACAAGCGGCTTTTCGCTTTATTCATGCCGCGATCGGAGGAACGGATTCGGTCTACGGCGCTTTTCGGTTGCAGGACCACGTATTCCGCATTTACGCGCCGGATCTCTTGTTTGTCGAGTTCGCGGTGAACGACGGCGGAAGGCGGCAGTCCTCGCTGCGGGCGATGGAAGGAATCGTACGGCAAGCCCGGACCTTGAATCCGCACATGGATATTTGTTTTATTTATACGGCAAACCGGTCCGGCTGCGAGCATTTCTCCAAAACGGGCAAGCCGCAAATAAACATAGCTAACCATGAGGAAGTGGCCGAGCATTACCGGCTCCCTTCTGTCGATATCGCAAGCGAGATTTACCGCAGGATTGCCTCCGGCTCGCTTTCTTGGGCAACGCTCAGCAGGGATGACGTCCACCCTAACGATTACGGGCACGCGCTCTATGCGGAGCTTCTCGAATCGTTTCTGGAGACGGCGCTGCCTACCGATGCACGTTCGGAGAATGCCGCCGTCATCCTTCCGGCCCGCATGGACCCTTTCAGCTACGATCAAGGCAGTCTCGTATCTCCGCTCGCGGCGGAGAAGGTCAAAGGCTTCCATTATGTCGCCCGTTGGTCTCCGGCCAGAACGTGCAACTGGAAGCCGCCGGCCGACATTTTGTGGGCCAATGAGCCGGGAGCGGTGCTCCGAATTCGCTTTACTGGTACCGCTATCGGGATGGCGCTGCTTGCCGGAATGGACACCGGGGAGGTCGAAGTCAAGATTGACGGCAAGACGTCAAAGCACGTGGCGCTGTTCGACGTGCACTGTCCGAAATTTTACCGTCCCAAGACGGTCCTGTTTGCGGACGATCTGCACCCCGGAGATCATGTGGCGGAGCTGGAGCTGTCCGTCCGAAAGCATGAAGACAGCATCGGTCGGGCGCTTCATATCGTTTATTTTCTTGTCAACGGACAGATCAGAGCCTAAGGGGGAGCGTCATGAGCGAACGGCTGCGGTGGTTTAACGAAGCGCGGTACGGGATGTTCATCCATTGGGGAGCGTATTCGGTGGCGGCCCGCGGCGAATGGGTGCTGAACCGGGAGCGAATCCCGTACGACGAATACATTCGCGATTATGTAGAGCAATTCCATGCGGAGCGCTACGATCCTGAGGCATGGGCCAGGCTGGCGAGCAAGGCCGGAATGAAATATATGGTCCTGACGACCCGCCATCACGACGGATTCGCGCTCTGGGATACGCAGACGACCGGGTTTAACGCGGCGGCCATGGGGCCGAAGCGGGACCTGGTCCGGCCGTTCGCCGAAGCGGCGCGCAAGGAAGGGCTAAAGGTCGGATTCTACTATTCCGTCGCGGATTGGAGCCATCCCGATTACCCGGGCGCCTACTTCCGGGACTGGCCGTCCGAATGGGCGGACGAAGAGGCCCGCCAGCGGTTTGTCCGGTTTTACCGGGCACAGCTGGAAGAGCTGATGACAGGCTACGGCAAAATCGACCTGCTCTGGTATGACGGTTGTACGCCGGGTCCGCTGGAGGGAGTGTCTGTCAACGAACGGGTGAAGCAGCTTCAGCCGCACATTTTGATCAACCACCGGAACGGCGGCCAAGGCGACTTCCACTGCAGTGAACAAGCGATTAAGCCTGCCCCGGCCGGGAGCGCTTGGGAAGCTTGCATGACATTAAACGACAATTGGGGATACCACGCCGGCGACCGGCGGTACAAAACCGCAGCCGAGGTTATCTCCATGCTGACGGAAACGGCGGCCAAGGCGGGGAATTTGCTGCTGAACGTCGGACCGAGGGCAGATGGCACGATCCCGGAGCCGGCCGTTCGGATTTTGACCGAGGCCGGGGAGTGGCTGGAGAAGAACGGCGAATTTCTATCCGCTTCGTCGCGCTCTCCGTTCTCCTGGAACAATTCCGCCAGGCTGACCACTAAAGGGAACAAGGTGTATGTACATTTGTTCCACAACCCCGGGGAGCCGTTCTGTCTGGCCGAGATCGGGAACAAGGTGGTAGCCGCGTATCATTTGGAAACGAAGACGCCGGTCCCCTACGAGCGGCGGGGCGAGCGTCTGTTTCTGCACCGCCTGCCGCCCGTCGGTTCGATCGCGGCGACCGTTGTGCTGGAGGTAGAGGGCGAGCCTCGGCCGGTTACGCCTCAGACGTCGTTCTGGATACCGGGATAACCTCATTGCCGGGGGAGACGGTTCATGCCGGAATTCGGATGATCGCGGTGACGCCGCGAGTCCCGCCGGCCTCGTAGTGCAGGCCGTAGGCGTCTCCGAATTTGAGCTGAATGCGCCGGTTCACGTTCCGGATGCCGTAGCCTTGGGATACTTGCAGCGCGTTGCGCTTTCCTTCCAGAAAAGCGTTTAAGTCCTCGATGCTGCAGCCTGCTCCGTTATCGGTAATCGTCAGGACCGCGGTTTGATTTTCGATATACCCGCGGATGTCGATGCGGCCTTTGCCGGGTGATTTCTCGATGCCGTGAACAATCGCATTTTCGATGAGCGGCTGGAAAATCAGCTTCGGACACATAGCGCTCAGCAGTTCGGGTGAAAGATCGTAGTGAATCTCGAACCGGTCCGGGTAACAAATCGACTGGATATTCACGTAGTGCCGAATCTGCTGCAATTCGTCGTCCAGCGTCACCATGTCATTGGCATCTTTCATGATATAGCGGTACATGCTGGATAACGAGGAGTTAATCTCCGCAATCTCGTCGACTCCGGACTCCAAAGCCAGCCAGTTGACCGAGTCCAGCGTATTGTACAGGAAATGCGGATTGATCTGCGCCTGCAGCGCGCGCAGCTCGGCTTCCTTAAGCCGGACGCCGCTTTCGTATACATCCTCCAGCAATTGGCGGATTCGCGTCATCATGTTGTTGAAGCTTTCATAAAGAATGTCCACTTCGTCGTTTCCTTTCGGCGGTTCCAAATAAACGTTCAACCGGTCCGTCAGCATAATCGTCTTCATCGTGCGGGCGAGCTTGCGGATCGGCGCCGTAATTTGACTGGAAATCAAGTAGGAAAGGAAGATTCCGGCGCAGAGTGCGGAAAGGGCGGACAGCCCGACGATATAGCGGACGATCGTGGAGCCGCCCGCAATGTCGTCGAGCGGAATGAAAGCAAGCAGCTGCCAGCCGAAGGCGAGCGGGGAGCGGTTGATCAAGTAATCGGTACCTTCGTGGGTGATCGTGGCGGAGGGTTGAGTTTGCTCCGCGATAACCGGGAAAGCCGGATGATGCGGATTCAGCGAATAAATCGGGGTCCCTTGCGAATCGACGATCATCAGCTCGGTCGAAGGCGACAGCTTGGAGGCTTCGAGCGGCTTGCCAAGCTCCGACGTTCGGAATCCGATGACGACGACGCCTACGTTTTCGATCACTTCCTTGCCCATTCGGATATTTCGGAGCGACAGCGCCTCCGGATTCTTGATCAGCCGGGCGATGAACACTTGTTCCGGCTTGGCCGGGTCCGTGAACCAGATCAGCCTTCCGTCGGCTTCGACCGCTTGCCGGTACCAGGGCGTCCGCAATTTGTCATTGCCGTTGTAAAAGCCGTAAAAAAAATCTTCCCCCGAATACAGCGACTTGGCAAACGGCATATCCGGCGAAACGAAAAACGTGATGGTGTAGGCGCTAAGCGAGCTGTGTAACGGAATGAACATATATTTGCTCAGCTCATTGTTAAGCTGGCCGATATCGTCGTAAATTTGCATGTAATCGTCCGGCTGATTATTGAGAATATTCATGATTGTATGGTCGGTATAGAGAAGCAGCGTCGCTTTGTCGAGCCCGTTGATCAGGTTGTCGAGGTTGACTTTATTTTGCGCCATGATCTGGTTCAAGTCGCTGAGCACCTGCCGCCGCATGATCTCGTTAAACTTCCAATAGGTGATCGTGCTCGACAGCCCGATCAGCATCATGATGCAGAGGAGAAAAATAAGCGCCATCTTTCGATGGAAGCTGGGACGAATGGCAATCATACGGAAGCACTTCCCGGATGAAGCGCGAGATTCCGGTACTGGGACGGCGTCAGCCCCTCGTTTTTCTTGAATACTTTGGTGAAATAGTGGGGGTCCACATACCCGACGTGTTTGGCCACCTCTTGGATCGAAGCGGCAGGATCCTTAAGCAGATGGCGTGAACGCTCCATCCGCAGCCGGGTCAGGTACGTGCTGATCGTTTCTCCCGTCCACTGCCGGAAGACGACGCTGATATAGTTTGGAGAAAGATTCAGCTCGCTTGCAATGGAGTAGATAGTTAAGGCCGGGTCCTGATATTTCTGCCGGATGATGTTTTTGAGGCATTCGACGACGACCTCGCTGCGCTTGTTTTTGCGCTCGTGCACCCACTCCGTCACTCCATGAAACCACTGTCTTACGCATTCGCGCATATCTTCCTTTGATTTGGCGGCGACAAGCTGCTGCCATGCCTGCTCCTGCGACAGGCCCGCATGCCCCCAAGGCAACCCAGCTTCGCGTGAGGCTTCCAGCCAGATGGCAAGCAGCTTCGAGCAAATATCCTTAATGACGTCGTAAGCGACCATCGGATACTCGGTAAACATGCTCTCGAATTGCTCTTGGATCATGGACATATCCCCGCTTTTGATGCCGGAGGCCCACCGCTCCTTCAAATTTGCGTCGTACAGCAGACGGTAATAAAGCTCGCGGATTTGGCGGTTTTGCGCGACTTGGGCGATTTTATGGATCAACTGCTCGATTTTGGGCTTATCGATCGGCTTAAGCACGTAATCGGTGACCCCGTAACGGATGGCCTGCTGCGCATAAGAAAAGTCGTGAAACGCGCTTAAAATCATGATGGCCGTATCGGGCAGCTGTTCTTGTAAACGCTTGCAAAGTTCTAGTCCGTTCATTACGGGCATACGGATGTCCGTAATGACCAGGCCGGGCCGATGCTCAAGAGCCAATTCGAGCGCTTCTTGTCCGTTGCCGCATTCCCCTATAAGCTCGGCGCCGAGCTGTGTCCACGGAATCATTCGTCTCAGGCCGCTGCATACGACAGGCTTATCGTCCGCAATCAATACTTTCAGCATGGCAATTACCTCCGTCAAACAAGATCCTTTTCCAAGGAGAGTATACTATTTGATTCCTCTTGTGGAAAGAGGCGAAACCCAAAAATCTTAGATTTATCCATTTTAGGAAGAAATATTCCCCGCGCGATCGTAGTATTATCCACTAAACCGAATAATCTTCCTCTTTTGGAGGGGGATGGTATTAAGTTATGCTAAATCTAAGCAAAGTAAACTGTTCTGGACGAAGAAAGCGATTACATTTTCTTGCCAGCATGTTTTAGGGGGATGCAACCAAATGAAAAATTGTTATCAGGCAAAATTTTCGCGGCAAGCGGCGGTTATCGTGATTTTGGCGGTTGCCGCGGCCGGCTGCAGCGACGCGCAGCCCGGACCGACTTCGGGCGATAAGCCGAATGCGGGGGATATGGGCGCCGTACCGGGCAACAAAAAGTTCGAGCTCAAGCTGATGGATTGGCAGGGACAAAATCCGCCTTATCAGGCCGCTTACGATCATGTGATTCAGGAGTACATGAAGCTTCACCCGAACGTGAAGATCGAGCATATTTACCAGCCTTTGGCCAATAACGGGTACGACAAGCTGCTCGATACGCAGTTCGTATCCCATAACGCCCCCGACGCCATGCAGCTGTCGGGCGATATGATTAACAAGTATACGAACCAAGGATACATTATCAACATGGAAGGGTATTTGAACCAGCCGACCCCGTATTCCGGGGGAAAAAAATGGATCGATACGTTCGTCGGAGGCGAGGCCTCGTTCCTGCAGGCGAAAATCAGCAACCGCTTCGGCGTTATTTCGTTTGTGCCGGTGGACGGCGGACCGGGGCTCGCGGACAACCGTCCGTTTTTTTACAATAAGGATCTGCTGAAAAAAGCCGGAGTCGCCGAGGTGCCGAAGACGTGGAAGCAGTTTATCGAGGCATGCCAAAAGCTGAAGGAAGCGGGAATCACACCGGTGGCCGCCGATAAGGAGCGCTGGGTGAACTGGATCAATCAGTGGACCGGCAACCAGTTCGGCGAAAATTATGCCAGCCAGTTTTTCGACCCCAAGTATGACAATATCAAGGAGCTGTATGCGACCAAACGGTCCATTGCGGCGCTCACAGGCAAGATTGACCGCAAAGATCCGATTTTGAACGCCCAGATCGATCTCGTGAAGGAATTTTCCCAGTACTGGCAGGACGGCTGGGCGGGAACGGGCGAGCAGGCGGCTCAGCAGCTGTTCATGTATCAGAAGGCGGCCTTCCTGTTGGACGGCAACTGGAACTACGGCTATTACAAGGAGAACATCAAGGATTTTGCCTGGGATGTGATGCCGTTCCCGGTCATTACGAAGGAGACGTCCCCCCTTGCCGAAGAAGCGTTCCCGAAAGGAGCCAGCACGCTGGCTACCTACGGCTGGGGTCTGAACAAGGATTTGGAGAAAGATCCCGACAAGCTGAAGGTTGTGATCGATTTCTTCCATTTTGCGACAAGTAAGGAAGTGCAGAATAAATTCGTCGATACGGCAATTACGAATTCGCCCGTAGACGGGGTGCATGTTCCCGAGGTGATGAAGCCGTTCATGGAGACGGAAAGAAATAAGCTGAAAAACCCGAACGGCAATACGTTCTACTTGGAAGCGGAGCCTACGGTCCGGGTGGCGGCCTCGCAGCAATTCTACACCGGCAAGATCGACAAGGAACAGTACTTGACACTCCTGGAGGAAAGTACGAAGAAGTCGACGACGAAAAAGGCGAAGGATCAATTGGACGAAAAGATCGGATTGCCGAATGCGATGACTGCCGTCGAGAAGCAAATTGCCGAGCTGGAAGCGGCCAAGGCGGCGCAAATTTTGATCGATACGAAGAAAAAATCGTTGGAGACGATGAAGCTTCAGCTGGAGCTCTATAAGAAGTATGCGGAGCCGGCACTAAAATAAGGCTTTGGAAATGAGGGAGAGACATGAACGATCCTTTTCGCGTCACCGGGGCTAGCCTTCGGCAGAGCAAAGTGCGCAGCTCGGCTCTCGGCCAATCGCGGCGCATCGCGTATCTCTTCGTACTGCCCGCTTTCCTCATGACTCTGTTGTTCGACTATTATCCGATCCTGGACGGGATGTACCATGCGTTCTACCGCTGGGATGGGGCAACGCTGGAGAAGTTCGTCGGCTTCGATAACTTTGTGGAAATCGTCGAGGATTCCGTCTTTTGGATTTCGGTTCGCAATATGGCGATCCTGTTAGTGTTCCATATCGTGCTGATGATCCCGACGCTGGTGGCCTGCATCGTGCTGTTCCGCCTCCGCAGCGTCGCTTCGCAATACGTCTACCGGATTCTGTTTTGCTTGCCGATGGTCGTCCCCGGGCTGGTGACGCTGCTGCTGTGGCAGTTTATGTATAATCCGCAGTTCGGCTTCTTCAACCAATTGCTCGCCATTCTCGGACTGGACCAGTATAAACAGCTGTGGCTCGGGGACCCGAACCTCGCGTTATGGTGTTTAATCTTTATGGGCTTTCCTTGGATCGGCACCATAGCCGCCCTCATCTATCTCGGAGGCCTGCAGAGCGTGGACGGTTCGATCTGGGATGCGGCCAAGATGGATGGCGTCGGTCCTGTCGCCCAAGCGCTGAAGATCGAGCTGCCGCTGCTCAAGGGCCAGTTCAAATTGAACCTGATTGGCGCTATTTCCGGTACAATCACCGGCTACGGCACGCAGCTCATCATGACCGGAGGAGGCCCAGGCTATTCTACGCTCGTTCCGGGACTGTACATGTACCAAAGGGCGTTCGGAGGCAACACGGAGTTCGGTTATGCGTCGGCGGTCGGGCTGCTGCTGTTTATCATCGCGCTGCTCATTTCGATAGCGACGATGAAGTTCATTAAAAGTGAGTGAGGCCACGCTATGACATTCAAATCGAAATTCAGCGCTGCAGAAGTCGGCAAGCATCTGTTTCTGATTGTCACGTGTCTGTTCGTCTTCTATCCGTTTTTTATCATGCTGCAAATGTCGGTCAAGGATGTCGGGCAAATCATCTACGGCTTTTTCGAGATCAAGCCGCCGTTTCATTTTGAAAATTACGCCGTTGCTTGGAAGCGCGTCAGCCCGATGGTCTGGAACAGTCTGATCATCTCCGGGGGCACGGCATTGCTGGCAGTTGTCACGGCGGCCATGGCCGGGTATGCATTCGGAAGGCTGACGTTTCCCGGGAAAGAGCCGATGTTCTGGGTTATCTTCGCCAAGCTGTTCCTCCCGGGCGTTCTGAATTTGGTTCCTTCCTTCGTGCTCGCTTGGAAGCTCGGGCTGCTGGACACGTATTGGGCGGTGATCCTGTTCGGCGCCTCCGGCGCATTGCCGTTCTGGGTGTTTGTCGTACGCACCTTCGTCCAGCAGCAGCCGCAGGAATTATTCGACTGCGCCAAAATCGACGGAGCCGGCGAGGGGCAAACCTTCGCGCTGATCGCCGTCCCCTTGCTCAGGCCGATGATTGCTCTGCTCATGATCAACGTGTTCATTGCCGAATGGAATAATTACATCTGGCCGCTCGTGACGTTGACGACCCCGGCCAAACGGCCCTTGACCGTCGGGCTGGCGTTCCTTACCTCCAGCTATCCCGGGGATTACGGGCAATTGATGGCCGGGTATACGATTGCGAGCATTCCTCTGCTGCTGCTGTTCATCTTCGGCATGAAGCAGTTTGTTCAAGGCCTGACCTCCGGCGCCATTAAAATCTAAGGGGGATTGTTCCGATGAAAGAGCCGATGCTGCATGTGAGGGAAGAACCGATGCAAGAGAAGGAGGGCGGGGCGGCCGATTTGTCCCGTCCGAGTCTGGAAAGCACGCTGCTTCGTATTGCGAACCGTTACGTCGGGGAACATCCGCCGCATCCGTTTGTGTTCCGCACGTTTCAAAGGGATGGCATCCGCGGGACGGACAGCTATTATTTCGACTTTGACTTTACCGAACGGTTTCCCGAAGCGAAGGACGGCGAGAGCGTGTACGCTTGCGCCAAGGTTTGGTCGGACCGTTCGACGACCGTTCGCCTGAGACTGAACTGCTGCTGTCCGGCGGTTGTTTACATCAACGGGCAGCCGGTATACCGTTCGACGAGCGAGGTGGAGATCCGTAAGCAGCGGGCGGACGATTTCGAGGTGCGTCTCAAGCGGGGCTGGTCGCATTTTGCCGTCCAATTCACCAAGCGGGCTTCGGGCTTCGGCGGCGAGTTCGGGACGGTATCGGCCAAGTGGCAGTACTTGCCTTTTTTGGCGCCAGGTATCGAGCGGAGCGGGCAGATGGGCTGGATCTATACGAAGCCGCTTCGCGGAACGCTGCCGGAGCTGCCTAAGGAGGGCTGGTCCGAGCTTGGCAGCGGAGCCGAATGGCTGCCGGTTCGCCGGTGGAGCGAAGAACAGCTGGCAGTCGGACAACTGCACCGGTTGTATGGCCTCCAAGCCGATCATTACGCCATAGGCTGGGCGAAGGTCCGGCTGAAGCAGAAGGGAGTAGCCGACTATACGCTCAAGGGAAGCAGCGAGGGGAAAATCCGCGTCCTGGTTGGGGGCAAGCTGGTTTACGCTTCCGACACGGCCGGCGTATTTAAGGTCCCGTTGCAAGAAAAATACGGCGTGCACAGCGTCGTTGTCCAAAGCTTCTGCGGAGCCCGGGACTGGGGCTTCCGTGCGGAAGTTTGGCACGGGGAGGACCGGATGGACTGGCTGCCGGGCGGGGCGGCGCAAGGGATGCCCGACGCGTGGATGTTCCTTGGCCCGTTCTCTTCGGCCGAGACCCCGGCTGCGCTTCGGGAGCCGACGCTGAACGGCTTATTCGAATCTGCCGGCGGCCCGGTGTATTGGCGGGTCGATCAGCCGGAAACGTGGGTTCGGCCCAGTCTGGAGAACGCCTTGTTTGCCAAATGGAACTACCCGCTCGGAGTTACGTTGTACGGGCTGCTGCAAACCGGAAGAACGCTTGGGCGCGTTGATTTGATCGCTTACGCCAGAAGTCATATCGAGGCTTGCTCGTCCATGGCCGTCTATACGATGTGGGACAAGGAGCGGTACGGCCTGCCGGGCATCAACCATCAGCTGTCGAAAATCGATATGCTCGACGATTGCGGGTCCTTCGGTTCTGTCTTGCTGGAAGCCGGTAAGGAAGGCGCTTTACAAGGGGCCGCGGAGTGTGCGGAACGGATTGCCGATTATATCGCCGAGGGACAGAGCCGTCTGCCGGACGGTACGTTGTACCGCGTGTTTTCGGATTCGGAGAACCTTTGGGCGGACGATTTGTATATGAGCGTTCCGTTTCTCTGCCGGTATGCTCTGCTTACGGGGAAGATGAGCTATATGGACGATGCCGCGAAGCAATTTTTGCGGTTCAAACGTTATTTGTTTCTGCCCGAATGGAAGCTGATGTCCCACGTATACGACTTCTCCTACGGGACGGCGACGAACATTCCGTGGGGCCGCGGCAACGGTTGGGTGCTATTTTCGTTATCCGAGCTGCTGGCCGTCCTGCCGGCGGAGCATCCGGACCGTCCGGAGTTAATCCGTTTTTTCCAGACGCTTTGCAAGGGAATCCTGCAGTGTCAAGGCAATAGAGGGCTGTGGCATCAAGTGCTGACCGACCCGGAATCATATGAGGAAACCTCCTGCACGGCGATGTTCGTCTATGCGCTGTCCAGAGGGATTCGTTTTGGCTGGCTGGACTTTGAAGATGCTCCTGTCGAAGCGGCCATCCGGGCTTGGGAGGGGCTGGAACGCCTGGCGATCGACAGGCAAGGCAATGTTCACGGCGTTTGCCGTGGCTCTTGGTATTCGTTTAACCCCGACTATTACAAGCGCGAGCTTCTGCCGCTGCTTAACGATACGCATGGAATTGGAATTGTTTTGCTCGCAGGGGTAGAGGTCATCCGGCTTCAGGAGTGGATGCAAGAAGAGAAGAAGGGAGGTGAAGCTTGAGTCGCCCGTCGGATAAGTTTGCTCGGTTGGTCGTTTAGGAGGGGTGTTCGTCGATTGGGTTGGGCATGGATTGAATTTGTCGATTTTTGTCGGTTTATGGGTTGGTTGGTCGATACGCTTCGTAAACTTCTTTGGTATGACACGACCAAGGTGAGGTGAAAACAACCTATGCGCAAAGGTCCAATTTCAGTAATCGTCGCTCTGTCTATGGTAATCGCGCTGTTTTTTGCCGCCCCAGAAAAGAAAGCGTTTGCAAATAATCTTCTCGTTAACCCCAGTTTTGAAACGGACAGTGATAACGACGGAATTCCGGACGGATGGTCCAAGGTCGTTACGGCGGGCGCTCCGTCCATCAGTTTGGACTCGTCGTCGGCCAGCGACGGGGCGCAGTCGGTCAAAATGACCGGGACGCAAGCTTCCGATTCCGGGAGCATTAAGTATACGTACGTGCTGCCGGGGCAGAGCAATTTGGGCTACAAGGTAAGCGCAGCTCACAAAACCGCCGGGCTCGTCTCGCTCGATAAGGGAGCTGCGATCGTAATTCATTTTTACAACAACTCGGGCCAGACCCGCGGGACGGACACCATCGTGCGTGGGAACAAAAACGACTCGGACTGGACGGTGCTGGAAAGAATGGTCACTGTCCCAACGGGAGCAACGAAGGTAGATATCAGCTTGACGCTCACGAATGCGAGCGGCACGGTCTGGTGGGATAACGTCCGGCTGCTGCCTGTCGCGCAGCTGAGCAATGGCGATTTCGAGAACGACTCCAATGCGGATGGCGTTCCGGACCAGTGGAGCTATAGCGGAGGCGGCAGCGTAAGTGCGGAAACCGTGCATACCTACAACTGGAACCGCTCCTTAAAAGTGGTGAACGCCAGCTCTCAGAGCCAGTCCGTGCTCAGCCAGAGCTTTCCGCTCGATCCGGCTTATGCGGACGGAGCCCGTTTCTCGGTCTATTACCGGACGGATAATGTGGAGCCGACAACGGCCTATACGGACGGTGTACTGGCGAAAGTGTCGTTCCTCGACGCCGCCGATACGGAGACCGGGTTTCCCGTTTACGTAAAAGGGAACAACGGCTCCAATATGTGGGGGCGGCTCGATCTGAAGTTTAAGCCGCCATCCGGCGCCGCGAAGCTGAAGATCGAACTAATCATCAGAGGAGCCGCCGGGACGGTATGGTGGGATTTGGCTCAAGTGATGGCGGAACGGCTGGAGCCGGATTCGGTGATGAAGCCGAAATTCTCGAACTGGAACGGCAGGCCGGTCATCAGTTGGATGAACCAGCCTAACGTAGCCAAGTACAGCTTGCAGGTCAGCGCCGATCCGACCTTCGCCAGCGGCGTCACGACTTTTGAAGAGATTTTGGGTATCACTTACCGGATTCCGGTCGACTTGCCCGAAGGCATCTCCTACGTTCGAATCAAGGCCATTCCCCCCTCGGGACAGGCGACAAGCTACGGTCCCCCGCTCAAAATCAAAACGCAGCGGCTTGAAGCGTACCCTGACCTCATAACCCCAAACGTGACGCCAGGGGCGAACGATTACTCCCTGCTGGCCTTCACGCCTGATACCGCAAGCGTTGCCACCGTGGACATTTTGTCCGGCCAGACGGTCGTCCGTACGCTGACGAGCGGCGAATCGATGGCGGCCGATGTCCGCAAGACGCTGAAGTGGGACGGAAAGGACGACGGAGGCAGCTATGTGGCGAACGGAACCTATACCGCCAGACTGACGCTGAACGTAAACGGAACCAATTACGTCTCGCTGGCGCCGATCCAAGTGAACAACAACGATTTGTCCGGCTACATCGGCTTGGAGAACAATAAAGACTGGTCGAACTTCTACAAGGAACAGATGGAACTCACTGCCATTCATGCGATGGGTCAGATCGATCCGGCGACCGGCAGGGACGTCACGATTCCCACGGACAATTATACGGACGGCACCCACAGTTCGGCTTCTGCGGCGTTCCTCCTGGCCCATGCTTACTACGAGCCGGGGAGCAGTTTGTACCAAAGCGCCTCCGCACTGGAGCTTGCAGTCAAAGCGATGGATTTCGTTCTGAGCAGGGAAGTCAGTTTTACCGGCTCGTGGACGAAGGAAAGGGATTTGGACGAGAACATCGACCGGTTCCTCGCCGTCGATCTGATCCAAGCTTACGATCTGCTGAAGAACGAGCCGCTCATCCCGCAAGCCAAGCGCGACGCATGGAGAAACCTCATTGCCCGGGCGGCGCAGTATCAAATGAACACGTATCCGCTTACGGCTTCCTACGGAGATTATCCGAACCAGGACCAGAACTACGTAGCGGTACTCGGTATGGCGGGCGTCCTCCTTGGCAATCCTTCCATGATCGCCGAGGCCAAAAACGTCCTGCAGAAGCAGTTTAACGACGTCGGCGTCAACGGCGGAGCGCTTTACATTTATGGCGGAAACCCCGTGCCGCTCTATCAAAAGCACGTCTCGGAATGGTATTTGTACTACAAATACACGCGGGACCCGCAGTATGTCGTGGACTTAATCGCGAGTACGAAGGAATATTACCCTCTTGCGTTTTCCCGCAACGGCCAATCCGAATATGCGACATCCGGCGAGCTCAAGCAGGCGTGGCTTACAAGCGAGCTGCCCTCGGGCGTGGACGCGGTCACGGCCATTACCGGCGATGGCCGCAACAAAATGTCCGGCAACGTCATTAAAGAGTTTTATATCCGGCCGTATTGGGACGGTGCCACCTCCCTGTCCGTCACCACCTTTACGGCACAGACCCGGGATGCCAATATCAACCATATCGCGCCTGTGACGGTCCCCGATTACAACGTAGTAAAGGATGAAGATATCAAGGGGATTCGCGCCCGGTGGGGTACGTTTGACGCGGCTCTTTCCAACAACAAAAACTCCCCTACGCTAGCCACCGCCTCTCTCAACAAGTTTGACGACAAATACCTCGTCCGCGACAGTTATTTAGCCAACGTCTATATGGAATCCAATGAAGGCGAAATACGTAATCCGCGACAATTCACTTGGTACTATTTTATGCCCCCGCTCGATGAAAATTCGCGCGGACCGGCTTATCAAAGCGACGCCGTAGGCAAGCGGGTGCTGGCTGGAGATAAGTTAGGCGTGCAATATACGAAATTCATTCCGGTAAGCGGTTACACATGGAAGTATACGTCGGACAATACGGCAGCGAACGATTGGATCTCGCGGCAAACATGGATTACGTTCAAAAACCGGCTGATCGCCATGAACTCCATGAACCTGCGCGATACGGCTACGACGGTGAACAGCGGCAGGTCGCATTTTGTCCGCAGCCGATTTATGTTCGGACCGATGAACGGCACGTTATCCACAATGCTGGACAGCAACCAGAACGATCTATACGGCAGCTTCAACCAGATGGGCTTCTGGATTCAGAAGCGGGGTTCGGCCAACTGGGAGTTCAACACGAATATCCAGCATAGTTTCGAGCCGGGAACGATCTTTGCCAGACACGGTCAAGGGATTGCCATTCAGAAGAAAAAAGGCACAGGAGGCAATGTTGCCTGGGGACCGTATGCGACGGACCCGGACAAACGAATGAGCTACAACGCCGTTTTCTTCCCGCTGGAGAACCATACGTCGGGCAAGGCATGGCACGATTCCGCATCCAACAACGTCAGCTTCGGTACGGCATCCGGGAATGTCTGCACAGCTCAAATCGACGCGGACGACGGAACGAAGCATGTCTATTTCGTCGCATCCAATCAGGATGCCGTCACGCAAGCGACCTATATGCCGGTTACGCTTCCGAACGGAAAGTACACCCTGAACAAGTATACCGATGATACCGGGGTCGCCGCTTCCTCAACCGAAATCGAAGTGACGAACGGGAGCTATTCCATCTTCGATCAGTTAAACGGAGAATCCGTTCATGTGTATGAATTCTTGTTCGTTAGTGACATTGATATCACTTCGAAGCTGTATCCGATCGCCGATGCTTATGTCCGAAGCGGCGCCTATGCCGGCGCCAACTTCGGCGGGGACCCGCGTCTGGTGATCAAAACCTCCACCGGCGACGGGGACCGCCGATCGTATTTGAAGTTTGATTTAAGCTCTCTTTTACTTCCGGCTACTCCGGCCGGGGTTACCGGGAGCGTCTATTCGCCTACGGTTACGGGGCAAGTGTATCGACCCCATGTGACGGGCGATGTGTATCAACCGAGCGTTACCGGGAACGTATATTTGCCTAACGTGACCGGCAGCGTCTATCAGAACAGCGTCACCGATGCCGTCTACTCGGTCAAATTGGGCTTGTATATGGGAGTGATCGAGGGCGCTCCGGCATCGACCGTAACCACTAACGTATACGCGGTGGACAACGATGCTTGGACCGAATACGGGATTAACTTCAATAACAAACCGCCGGCAGGCGCTCTGCTCGGGTCAATGAATCTGAACGCGGTCAATGCTTACAGAGAGATTGATGTAACCGCTTACGTTCTATCCCAGCTTGCCAGCGATAAGACGGCGAGCTTCGTGGTCATCAATCCCAAATCATTATATACCGAGGGCAGCAGCAGACAAGGAGCGAATAAACCGTATCTGATCATCGAAAGAAGGTAAGCTGGCCGGCGGGCGGCGTCTGTCTCGAAAGCATCGGCTGAAGAGACCGGCGCCTTTTTTGTTTGAAAACGGACCCTCCCTTTGATAAGATTACAACCAAGCTTGAAGGTTTTGCGCAAAGATAAGGGGAGACCAGCCAATGAAATTGTCCGGTGTGCGACCGGCGTCATACTTGTATACCTATGCCTGTCACGAGGACGAAGCGGAGCTGTGCGCGCTGGAGCTGCGCACGCTGCTTGGCGCGGAAGCGCGGGACGGCTGGCTGGAGAGTTCGGCAGAAATTGATCCGAGCCGCAGCCCGTTCGTCAAGCAGCGCGTCGATGTGCTGTGCGAGGCTGCCAGCCTGCCGGAGCTTGGAGAGCTGGCCGGAACGCTGGAGCTGGAGGGCGGCTCGTTCAAGGTCGTCTTCGTCAAGGCTGGCTCTCATGCCGCGTACGAAGATCAGCGCGCCATGGAGCGGGAGCTCGGCGCGCGCATCCGCGGCCGGGCCGACATGCGCCGGCCGGCATGGCTGCTGGGGTTCGCCTGCACCGGCGAAGGGCGCTGGGTGCTCGGCCCCTGCCGGCAGAACGAAGCGGTCTGGCTGAAGCACAGCCATAAGCCGCATCCTTATTCCACCGCCCTCAGCACGCGGGTCGCGCGGGCGGTAGCCAACCTTGCCGTGCCGCACCCTGCGGGCATCCGGGCGGTCGATCCGTGCTGCGGCATCGGCACGGTGCTGATCGAGGCGCTCTCGATGGGGATCGACATCGTCGGCTCCGACATCAATCCGCTTGCGGTCCGCGGCGCCCGGGCGAATCTCGCCCATTTCGGGATGCCGGACGTCGTCCGCGTGGCGGATATCGGGGACGTGAGCGGGCGGTACGATGCCGCCGTCCTCGATCTGCCGTACAACCTGTGCTCGGTCATTTCGCCGGAGGAGCAGCTTCGCCTGCTCGGGAACGTCCGTCGGCTGGCGGAGCGGGCCGTTATCGTGTCCACCGAACCGGTGGAGACGCTCGCCGGGCAGGCCGGGTTCGCCGTTCTGGACCGGTGCGTGGTGCGCAAAGGCTCCTTTTCCCGGCACATGGTCATATGCGGTTAGCGCGGACCCGTTCAGGGTCGGCGCTTTTTTCCTTCTGTGCGGAAGGTTACCCGGTTTTTCCGGGAACCGGAACCGGCGACGTTTCGTATGTAGGAAGAAGGCGCGCAAAGACACGGACGGGGTGGAGGAGCATCGATGTTAAACTATCTTAAAGGAATCCGGCAAGCTTGGATCGATTACCCCGAGCCGGATGGGCGGCTGCTCGCGGGAACCTACGAAATCGTCCGTTCGCTCGGCAGCGGCAGCTACGGGCTTGCCTACCGGTGCCGCGATATCCGTACCGGCGAGCACGTGGTGGTCAAGCAGTCCAAGCCGAGCAAGGGGCCGCTGGCCGAGCGGCTGCTGGAGCGGGAGACGGAGCTGCTGAGCGGGCTGAAGCATCCGGGCATTCCCGGCTTCCGGGGCTCGTTCCGGCATAAGAACCGGCTGTGCATCGCGATCGATCTGATCGAAGGGCATACGATCGAGGATCTGCTGTTTGAACAGGAGCGGCCGTTCTCGGAGCTCGAAAGTCTGCGGTGGATCGCCAAGCTGATGGGGATTGTCAGCTTCATCCACGCCCGGGGCATCGTTCATCTCGATATCCGTATTCCTAACGTGCTTCTCCGGGAGGAGCGCCTCTACCTGATCGATTTTGGATTGGCCAAGCGGATCGGCGAAGAAGCAGAGGAGCCGTATGCGGACGAGGAGCTCAGAAAGCGGAGAACGCCCGTGGTGCAGAGCGATCTGTACGCGGTGGGGCACCTGCTGTTGTTTCTGTTGTATTCTTCATATCAAGAGCGCCCCGGGCAGCCGCCGGCCGACTGGCAGGAGGAGCTTGATGTCGCGGGCGACGTCAAGCATATGATAAGGCGGCTCCTGCAAGTGGAGCCGCCTTATGCGGATACGGAAACGTTTCGATTGGAATTGGATAACACGCTGCGGCGGCTGCAAAGCGCGGCAGACGCAAATCAGGAGCTGGAGTAACGCCGGTATTTGTTCTTATAATAGCCGTGACCGTATCCGGAATGGTGCCGGTGGTCTGACGACGAATAGTGCCGGGGCTGAACGAACCGGTGCGAGCTGCTTCCGCGCCGGTAATGTCCTTGCTTGGAGTGCGTGACGGAGTGAACGATTTTTTTCAGCAAATGTTTAAGCATCGCGAATCCCTCCCGTTTCGTGAGTAATAGGTAGTACGGGCAAACGACAGGGAGGTTTCAAGACCGGCTGAGGCGGCAGTGCGAAAAGCGGGCGCAAGCGGTCCCGCTGCCGGGGAAGCCCGGTTTGGTTTCATTATAGAAGGCAGGACAAGCATGGACTTCTTTCAAGGAGGGCGGTTCATGCTTGTTTTGCTTGGTCAGCATTTATGGTAAAATACGATGCGGAACATATGTTCTATTTTGATAAAGGGGACGATTCGAAAATGACCTATCCAAATGAGGGGCTTGTCCGCTTTTTGCTCGAAGCGAAGAAGAATACCTATGCCTCCGGGAGCGGAAGCAGCAGCTTGCCGTCAAGGCCCGGAGTCAAGGAGCTGTCTTATCAAGACGGGGAGTACGCTTACCTGGACAGCTACTTCGGGGAGGTTCATTTCGCCGGGCAAGAGATCGTGTGGCATCAGGGGAAGGCGGTATGGGGCATGAATTATTTCGGATTTACGGCGGACCCGGTGGAAGGCTTTCCGCACTTCCTGCTGGAAGCTTTGAAGCGCGTGCCGGCCGAGGCGCCGTACCGGGGACCGGAGACGTTCCTCCAGGGTGAATTCGCGTACGATTGCCGGTGGAGCGGAGAAGTTCGTCAATTTACCGGCCGCGAGACGATCCGGTACAAAGGGAAAGAAATGTACAGCCTGGTATTCCATGGCGGCATCCTTCAGTACGCCTAAGCTAAGGATACTTATGCGGAACCGGCAGCGCCGCCGAGCCTACCGGTTCCTGTAATGGCTGGGGGCCACGCCCTTCATCTTCTTGAACATGCGCGAAAACAACAGCTGATCGTTGTAGCCGACCGAATAGGCTATCTGGCCGATCGACAGCGCGCCGTTGTTCATCAGCTCGCAAGCCTTGTCCATACGATACCGGAGGAGAAAGTGCTGCGGCGATACGCCAAGCGCTTCTTTGAACAGCCGGGACAAATATTTCCGGCCGAGACCGATCGATTGGGCCAGCTCTTCGATCGTAAAATTCCTCGAATAGTTCGTTTCGATAAATTCCAACGCTTGTTTTACATACCTGTCCCGCATCGGAACAAAACCTTCCGGCGGCATATCCTCTTCCTCATTCGCTTCGTCGGTCAGCACGGACAAAAAGTCATACAGCGCGCCAAGCAGCTTCATATCCCGGCTCGGGGACCTCCGGCCGGCTTCGAACATGCGCTGAAGGCAGCCTTCGATAGCCTCCGGCCTGCGGCACTCGAAAACAGGCTGCTCCGGAGTGAGGCGGGCCCGCTGCAAATAATGCTTCGCCTGCACTCCGTTAAAAGCCGCCCAAGAATACGTCCAAGGCTCATCAAGGTCAGCCTGGTAGGACGATATCGTGTCCGGGGATACGAGAAAGCCGTATCCTGCCGACAGCTCGTACGTATGCCAGGGAGTCCGGTAGATGCCGCGTCCGCGATGGACGTAATGAATTTTATAATGATCCTTCAGACCGGGGCCCCAGGAATGTCCGGGCGCGCAGTCTTCCATCCCGCAGTAATACAGCTTCAGGTCCATACCCGCCTCGTGCGGTCCGGGCCTGTGAACGTACTTGAAAGCACACACGATCGCCACCTCCGTTCCGTAAGTCCGCTTCGCCATGAAGGGGATCAAGTGACATTATACTATATTTTATCCAACATGCTGACATACGATTTTCGAACGGGGCGCGCTACAATGGTACAGGTAATGCAGGTTAAACCATCTTGATTAGGAGGAGTACGACTATGTCCTATGTAGCGAGCGGCGACCGGTATGACACGATGAAATATAACCGGCTCGGAGCCAGCGGGCTGAAGCTGCCTGCCGTCTCCTTGGGGTTGTGGCACAATTTTGGCGGCGGCGACATCTATGAGAACGGCCGGGCTATGGTCCGGCGCGCCTTTGATCTGGGCATCACGCATTTCGATTTGGCCAACAACTACGGACCGCCTCCGGGATCGGCAGAGGAAACGTTCGGCAAAATACTCCATTCCGATCTCCGAAACTACCGCGACGAGCTGGTCATTTCGACGAAAGCGGGCTTTTACATGTGGCCGGGGCCTTATGGCGAATGGGGCTCCCGCAAAAATATGATCTCGAGCCTCGATCAAAGCCTTAAGCGGATGAAGCTGGACTATGTCGATATTTATTACCATCACCGTCCGGACCCGAACACCCCGCTGGAGGAAACGATGGGCGCGCTCGACCACCTCGTGCGCCAGGGGAAAGCGCTGTATGTCGGCATCTCGAATTACCGCGCCGACCGGGCGGAGCAGGCGATCGCCATTCTGAAGTCGCTCGGTACGCCTTGCGTCATTCATCAGCCGCGCTACTCCATGCTGGACCGCTGGGTCGAAGACGGCCTGCTGGATCTGCTGGAGCGGGAAGGCGTTGGCAGCATCGCTTACTCGCCGCTTTACAAAGGCATCTTGACGGACCGGTACTTGAACGGAATCCCGGCAGATTCCCGCGCAGCCGGTGCGAGCGTCTTCCTGAAGCCGGAGGAGCTGACGGACGAGGTGATGGACAAGGTGCGCAAGCTGAACGACATCGCCCGGGAGCGCGGCCAGAAGCTGTCGCAGATGGCAATTTCGTGGGTGCTCCGCGGCGGCCGGGTGACCTCCGCTCTCATCGGGGCGAGCAAGGTAAGCCAGATCGAGGATGCCGTAGGCGCGGTAAGCAAGCTCGAATTCAGCAGCGACGAGCTGGAGCGGATCGAAGCCGTGCTCGCCGGCAAGTGAAAAAGGGCACCGAATGGGCCGAGCTGTATCAAATAAAAAAATGGCAGCCCCCGGCCTCGTAGTGTTAACATTTTGTAAATCTGGGTAATAAGAAAGAGCAGGCAACCTCTCCGGAGCGAGCCCTGCTCTTTTTTGCCGATAACGGGGATAAAGTCCTGAGCCGTAAGGGCCAATTTCTCCCTTTCATCTTAATTTCATTTTTCTTTAATATTTAACCTTTACAATATGTTAAAAATGGATTCCGCAATAAGAACGATATGCGGGCTGATAGGAGTGTGAGAAGCGATGCGTCCCTTGGTCGTCCAAGGACAGCCAAAGTCATCACGGTCAAAGCTTGCCCGCATGGGTTGGAACAGCTTAATCGTTGCCGCAATGATTGGAATTCCCCTGCTTCTGGTATTTGGCATGGAGCTGATAGGACGGGGAACCGTACATGAGACCTGGACATGGCTAACTGCCAATTGGAAGCTGTTCGGATTAAATGCTTTGATTGTGTTTCTGGTGTTTGCGCTGATTTATTGTATGATCGGGTCGCTGGTGCTGTCTGCCGGCATGAGCGCCCTGCTGCTTTCTCTTGTCTCACTGATCAGTTACTTCAAGGTAAAGCTGATCGGCGAGCCCTTCTTTCCATGGGATATTTTCCTGAACAAGGAGAGCATGAACATTCTGCCGCTGGTCACAACGCGTACCGCCCTTGTGCGGATCGGGCTCGTCTTCGCCGTCGTGGCCGTAATCTTCCTGTTCCGCTTATGGGTGCCGCGGCTGTCGCTGCGGCCTGCAACCCGGGTGGTCCTCGGCGCGCTGTGCGTCTTTGCTTTGTACAGCTTCGGTGTGCGGGCGCCATGGACCGGAACGCTGCTGGACCGGGCGGGAGTGAACGAGATCGTCTGGAACCAGCAGGAAAACTACGGAACGAACGGGCTGTCCTTGGCGTTCACCATGAACGTAAAAAATACGATCGTACCGAAGCCGCCCGGCTACAGCGAGCCTACGATGGCCAGTCTGGCCGAAAGCCTCAACGAAATGGTCGGCACGTCGACGGCGAACGCCGCAAGCGGGGTGAAGCCAAACGTTATTTTTATTATGAACGAAGCGTTCTGGGACCCGACCCTGCTGCCGAACGTCACCTTCAGCGAAGACCCGGTGCCTACGGTACACCGGCTTCAGCAGGAGAGCACGTCAGGCTATCTGCTGTCGCCGCAGTTCGGCGGCGGCACAAGCAATGTGGAGTTTGAGGTGCTGACCGGGCAGTCCATGAGCTTTCTGCCGGCCGGGTCGGTGCCGTATCAGCAGTACATCAGCAAGCCGATTCCGAGCATGGCCAGCTATTTCAAGGGCCTCGGCTACAAGAGCGCAGCCATCCATTCATATGAAGGCTGGTTCTGGAACCGCGAGGCTGTCTACAAGCATATGGGCTTTGACAGCTTCCTGAGCAAGGATGGCTTCCGGAATCCCGAGTACCGCGGCGATTTCATCGCGGACGACGAGGTGTCGAAGAGCATCATCAAGGAAGTGGAGGCCAACGACAATCCGACGTTCATCTATGCGGTTACGATGCAAAATCACGGCCCTTACGACGACCACCGTTACGGCAGCGACAACCCCATCAAAGTTCAAGGCGCACTTGACGATACGGCCCGCGATACGCTGGAAACGTACGTGCACGGCGCCCGCGATGCGGACCGCAGTCTGCAGCTGTTGATCGATCATTTCGAACAGTCCGGCGAACCGACCGTTATCGTATTCTACGGCGATCATCTGCCGATGCTCGGGTACGATTACGACGTGTATGTGCAGTCCGGGTTCATTCCTACGGCCAAATCGGATCAATGGTCGCTGGAGGAGCTGAAACGGATGCACAGCGTGCCATTTGTCATGTGGTCCAACTTCGACCTGCCGAAGGAGCAGGTGCCGGTGCTCAGCAACTCCTTCCTGAGCGCTTACGTGCTGGACCGGCTGCAGATGGAGAAGCCGGCCGCGTTGGCGTACAATGCCGAGCTGTCCAAGAAGACGCCGGGCTTGCTGCGCAATCTCGTGATTGACTCGGACGGGCAGATGTTTACGTCGGTTCCGGCTTCGGCCGCTGCCGATGTGGAGAAGTACCGCGAGCTTCAATATGATGAAATGTTCGGGAAACAGTATCTCTCGAAATATACGGGAGCCCCTTCGGCCGCCGCGGCAGCTCCGGAAGGCGGGGGAGCCGGGCCGGGCGCCGGAGGGCATTAACGCCGCAAGCTACGGAGCAGGAAATTTCCGGAAACGACATACTGACGGTTGGACGATGATCCAGCCGTCTTTTTGCGCTTTTTTTGGTTTGGTGGCAAATGACCGCCTTTCCACGCATACAATATGGAATCAATGCCGAAAGCGGGTGGTTTCTAGTGGCGACGCCGGCGATTAATATTTTTTATATCAAAATCAACAGCATCTCGAATAACGGCTCCTTCAGCATCGGGGATACGTTCCACCACGGCCATTCGGTTCATTCTAAAACGCAGGGGACCAATGCGTCCTTCGGAGACGGTGCCCCGCCCCGGGCGGAGATGCGCAATATTTATATCGATCCCGATCTGAACGATCAGGGGGAGCTTACGCTCTCTTCCAAATGACGCGTATGCTTCACGCTTTACCGGCGGGCTTGCAAGCAGAAGGAGGCGCCCAAGATGCCCAACATTATTAATGTCTTTAACATTAAGACGAACGGATTGTCCAAGAACGCGAACATCGATTTCGGCACGACGGTGCAAAACGGCCACACGGTCAACTTGAAAGTCGTCGGCGCCAACTTTGCCAACGGTGACCTTTCTCCCGCTTCCTCGTTGATGATCAATGCCACGGCGGATCCGGATCTTGCAGATCAAACCCAGGCTGCGTTCGGCAGCCCGACCGCGCCGGTGACGCATACCGTCTGACATCCAACGGTATGGGGCGGAGGGGACCAGAGCGTTAGCGCTTGTTAGGGGGCTTCGGGGTTATGGACATGGATAAACTGAAGCAGTGGATGGAGCTGGCGGAGAAGCTTGAAAAAGGAGATTTTTGGAAGTCCATATTCGAAACCCAGGATGAAGCGGCTTCCGAAGCCGCGCAGGGCAGTAAGCCAAGCCGTTACCCGGCGTACGATCTGTATGAGCGGGAGGAAGAGAACTGGGTCGTGCTGGAGCTCCCCGGGCTGCGCAAGGAGGACGTGGAGCTGACGCTGTCGGGCAACGAACTGACGGTGCGGGGGATTGCGAGGCCGCCGCTGGACAACGCCGCACCGCTTCATAAGGAACGTTTTTACGGCCCGTTCGAGCGTACGATCCCGCTGCCGCAGCTGGGAGAGCAGTCCCCGGTCCATGCCCGCTTCGAACGGGGGCTGCTGATTCTCAACTACGAAAGAATACGGCGTAAAGACGAGCAGATCGAGATCGAATAATTTTTATGAAAAAAAGTGGGGATACGATGAACAGGAAAACGTTTTTCGGGACGACGTCCAATTCCAACGCGCCCCCGCTGCAAGGCGGCAACCAGGAAGAAGCGCAGCGTCTCCGTCAACTGGAAGAACGGTTGAACCGGCTGATGGAGAAACTGGAGGACCGGCAGACTCAGCCCGCCATCGTGATCCAATCGTTATCCATCGAGAAGGTGGTTGTCGAGCATGTCGATCTGAACAATAACCTCGGACAGCTCGGGATCCGGGAGCTGAGCGGCAAGCTGAACATCGGAGCGGCGTATACGTATGGCAAGGAAGCTGACGGGAGCGGGAACGGCGCAACCCGGCCCGCCGCAGGCGGGAGAGCGAAGGCAGAGGGCAATCCCGCGGCAACCGGCAAGCCCGTGGCCGAGGGGAAGCCCAAGGCAGAGGATAACCCTAAGGCAGGCGGTAATCCCGCAACGGGGGGCAGGCCCGCTGCTGATGGCAAATTTGCAGCGGATAATAAACCCGGGGGAAACGGCCAGCCGGACAAGATGAGCAAGACTGCTCCCGCTTCGCCGGGAAGCGTTCCGCAGAACGGCGGCCCCCGCATCCGTTTCGGCAGCCGGACGTAGGACAAGCCCGCGAGGTGCCCCTTTTCCTTTGCAAAAGGAATGTGCTACAATTTGCTCAACAACCTATGATGTTATTTTTTATGACATAGGAGAGCAGAGTAGCGGGGGGATCATTATGGATTTGCGTAAACTGCGTTTGGACGAACCGGTGGCCGGGACGTACAGCGAAGAACGGGACGAATACGAGCGGGATTATGCCCGGCTCATTCAATCCCCGGCTTTTCGGCGGCTGCAGGGCAAATCGCAGGTATTCGGCGCCGGGTCCGGCGACTACTACCGGACAAGACTGACGCATTCGATCGAGGTGTCGCAAATTGCCCGCGAGACCGCGCGGCGGCTTGGCGAGCATTATGCGTTTTTGCGGCGCAAGGAGCACCCCGGCTTGATGATGGACCCGGCGGTTGTGGAGTGCGCCTCGCTCGCCCATGATCTCGGGCACCCGCCGTTCGGGCATAAAGGGGAAGAAGTGCTGGACCGGCTGCTGGCCGAAGAGCACGGCTTGGCCTACGAAGGCAACGCGCAAAATTTCCGCCTGCTGATGTTTCTGGAGAAGCGCGCCGGCAGCGGCAGCGGCTTGGACTTGACGGCGGCGGTGCTGCTTGGGATAAACAAGTACCCGTATAATCTGGATACGCCCGGACGGATTAAAGGTGTCTATCCGATGGAATGGGAAGGCATCAGCTACCTTCGCGACAAATGGAACATGCCGGCCGGCTGCTCGACGCTGGAGGCCCAACTGATGGATTTGAGCGACGACATCGCTTATTCGACGCACGATATCGAGGATGGCATCCGCGCCGGCAAAATCCAGATGAACCGGACATTTTTCGAAGACGACCGGTTGGCGATGCATCTGGTAGAAGAGATCGAGGGCGATCAGGGGAATCTGGAGGTCGGCTGGGATCAGGTCGATATCAAGGCGATGGTCAAGCGCGTGCTGGCTTCGTATCTGGAGCAGTGGGAAGAGATCTACGCCGAGTGCGATAACGAGGCCTCGCGGACCCGCAGGGAGATGAAAGCCCGTTGGGTGAGCGCTTTTGCCGGACGTGTCGGCATTATCGACGACCCCAAGAAAGGCTGGAAGCGGGTCACGTTCGTTCGCGACGGACAGCAGGATTTGGAGCTGCTGCGGACGATGGAGATTTTGAAGAAGCTGGCTTGGGTGACGCTGATCAAAGACTTCCGGGTGCAGCGGCTCCAAAAACGCAGCGAAATTATGATCCGGCGGTTATGGGACAGCTTCAAGGTGCCTGAGGAAGGACGTCTGATTATTCCGCCGGATTGGATCGAAAATTACGAACGGCATAAAAACCGCTGGACGTGGCCGCGTTTCGTGGCCGACTATCTCTCCGGCATGACGGACGCCTATGCGGAGAAGGTGTACGCCGAGCTGTTCGCAAGCAAATCCGGCTCGATCTACGAGATGGATTAAGGTTTTGGGGTCTGATCCTTGCCCTCCCCGGCATATACTGGGAGCGAGCGTAAGTATCGCATCTCTGACGAGGAGGTGACCGGTCCCCATGATCGTTATTGCGGACGGCCAAACGTCGGTCGATATATCCGGCTGGGAACCGCCCGAGAGGGACATCTACGAGGAAAAGCACAGGAACCCCACGACGTATCAATATGACTCAGAAGGAGCGCTGCGCTTCGAGCTCAGGCTGCGGACGGCGATTGTCCAAGCGGCCAGAGATATGCAGAACAGCGCGGCGTCTTTCGCTTCCTTCAAGAAATCGCGCTGCAACGCAGCCTATTGGACCCGTACGGCGGATGGCGGATTTAAGATGAGGCGGGACGTATTGCCCGCCGCCGCTATCCGCGATATTTTCTCGAACGGCCGGGCCTATGCGTTCGAATGCGCCACCGCCATTATTATCGTGCTGTACAAAGCGGTGCTGGAGACGATCGGAGATCAGAAGTTCAACCGGCTGTTCACCGACCTGTATTTGTATTCGTGGGAGGTGGACAGCGACCTGCGTCTGATTACGATTGCCGAGAAAATGCCGACGTATTCGGGCGACATCCTGTATTTCAAAAACCCCGACGTCGATCCGGAATGGATGGAGTGGCAGGGGGAGAACGTGGTGAAGCTCGGGCACGACAACTATTTCGGCCATGGGATCGGCATCATGAATGCAGCGGGCATCATTGCCAAGCTCAACAAGCACCGCAAGCCCGGCAGCACAAGGTCCGCTTATTTAATGGATCAGGTAACGTATCCGAATTTCGTTTATTTGTACGAGGCGGCTTCTTCGCGCTTTCCGATTTCTCAGGCGGCGCTGGCTTGGCTGCCACCGGAAGCCTTCGGCCGGATTGTCGTCAAAATCGGCGGAAGGACCAACATTTACGCGTGAGACACGTGATAGGGGATCTTTCGATCCGCGAGACCGCTCCCTCCAGACGGAGAAGAGGAATCGCGCACGAGAGATCCCTTTTTTCGGCACACGATTAGCGGCAGCGCCCGGCCTTGCTGTCTCGCAAGACAGCCCTGACCGGGCGTAAGACGTTACTGCAAGCTGTTTGCGATTCGAAGCAGATCGTCTTGGGATACGTTCAGCGAAGGGGTCGTCACTTGGTACAGGATCGTGCTGCCGTCCTGCGCTTCCAGCCAAACCAGGCTTTGCATCGCGCCCGTTTCGCTGAGGATATGGTTGCGGTTCAACGTATAGTAGCCGTCCTTGCCCGAAACGGAAACCTTCTCCGCGGTTGTCGATTCGCCGGTAATGGTGCGGATGTCGGTCACCGCATCGTCTCCGGGGAACACTTGGTAACGCACCTCGATTTGCTCCCCTTCACCGTTAGCATAGACCAGCCCGGGCATATCCATCGGAGAGACCGCCGCACTTGCCGCCGGCGCCTTTTGCCAGACGATGGTCCGGTTTCCCGCCAAGGCTTTTTTCCGAAGCAAGCTGTGATACTGCTCGTAGGCCGCAGCGTCGATGCCGCCGACAGGAGCCTCCAGCTCCCCCCGGACGAAGGCAAATCCGGCCGGCAGCGCCGTCGGCGCCTTGAACGGGGCAAAGCGCCTCTTCGTCTCCGTTTTCCAGGCTTCGATGTCCGTATAGGCGGCGGGAGCGGTAATTTTCAGCAGGGCCGGCAGCTTCCGCTTCTCAAGCTCCGCGCTGTATACGTAAGCGGACTCGCCCGAAGCAAGCTCGCTGCGGATGTCGCGTACCGATTGCGTCAGCTCGGCGGACAGGCTTGCGGGCAGGCTGGCCGCGGCTTGCTGGGTCAGCTCTACGCGAACCTTATCCGTCTGCATCGTATAGAGCAGGCTGGAAGCGTAGGCGATGCCGGAAAACAGAAAGATGCAAGCGGCGATGAGAGCCGCCCGGGTTGCATATTGGCGTTTGACGGGTCTGGAGGACGGAGCCGACGTGCGGGTATGCTTCCGAATGAACGCTCCGATTCGCTCGTCGAGCTGCGCAGGGGCGTGAAGGGTTCCGGCAAAGTGCTGAAGCTCGGTTTTTAAGTGATTTTCGATGGACATGGGGCAAGCCCTCCTTCGTTCGTTTCGATGAAATGGCCCGCTTGCTTGCGCAGCTTGGCAAGTGCGGCATGATGTCTGGATTTGACCGTACCGGACGGGATGCCCAGCAGATCTGCAATTTCGTCAAAGGTATGCTCCTGATAATAGCGCAGCACGATGACGCTCCGGAGCTTGTAGGGGAGCTTATGGACGAGAGCGACCAGCTCGTGCTGATGCTCATGCTTCAGGAACAGCTCCTCCGTGTCCGGGGTGCGATCTTCCGTTTCCAGCAGTCTGCTGCGCTCGTGCAGCCTGAATTTCCGCCACAGCCTTCGGTTCCAGTTGCGGGTTTGGCGGATCACGAGGCCGGTAAGCCAGGAGCGGAACGGCTTGCGCCCGTCGTATTTCGCCAGCGACCTGAATAATTCGGCATACACCTCGCTGACCACGTCGCACACGTCCTGCTTGCTGCCGATGAGAAGCGTGACCGTGCGGTACACATGGTCTTTACTTTGTTCGTAAATCATTTGAAACGCTTTTTCGTCTCCGTGGTTCGCTTGCTTGATCCAATGCTGCCATTCGGAGTCTGTCATAGGCGGCCGGTCCCCCTATCGTTGTTTTTTCACTCTATATTGGTCCTGAGCGCCGGATTCGTTCGTTTTTCCTTCAAAAAAATGTCGCCGCCGCACGCAAAATAACTCCGGCGGTTGGCGCCGGAGCCGGATGAGGGCCGTATGTTGCGGTTGCGGCTTCATGAGCGTAGACCGGACCGTATCGTCAAGGGCCGTACATTTGACGGATCGTCTCCGCCAGCCGGAGGAGGGCTGCGCGAAGCTCTTCCGGCTCCAGCACCTGCAGTCCGCCGCCGTAACCCGGAATGAGGCGAAGCGCGTACTCCGCCGTTTGGAAATCGGCGGTAAGCTCCGTCAGGCCGCCGGCCGCCGGGCGGGCTTCGCGGATTTTGACGAAGTGCTCCTCCCGCAGGAGAGCCAGGGCGGAAGCATCCGCTTGCAGCGTCACGAGATAGCTGGGCAGCCGGGACTTGAAGTCGGCCGTCGATTGCTCCCAGTAGCGGGCCAGATCGAAGTCTGTCGGCCGCTCGAATCGCTCCGGCCGTATAACGGCGCTTCGTATCCGGGAGACCCGGTACGTGCGCATCTGGCCGTCGACGAGCCCGATCAAGTACCACGCGCTTCCTTTGACGACCAGCCCGAGCGGGCCGACCTCGCGCTCGACGACCTCGTCGCCCCGCCCGTAGCGAACGGCAAGCCGCCGTTCCTCCCACACCGCCTCCTGCACGACGGGCAAGCACGACACTTCCTCCGCGGGTCCGTACCACCCGGCTCCATCCACGTGGATGCGTTGGCGGACCGCTTCCGCATCCCGCCGCAGGGAGGGAGGCAGAGCGGCAAGCAGCTTCAATAAGGCCGCTTCAAAAGCCTCGCGCCAGCCCAAATCGCGCATCATGCCGGAAGCGTGGGCGAGCAGGAGGGAGCGGATTTCGTCGATTTTGAGCCCCGTGAGCTGGGAGCGGTAGCCTTCCGGCAGCACCCAGCCGCCGCCCGAGCCCCTTTCAGCATAGAGCGGAATGCCGGAAGCGCTGAGCGCCTCCATGTCGCGGAAGATGGTCCGCTCCGATACCTCAAGCTGCTCGGCCAGCTCTCGCGAGGTCATTCGGCCGCGGTTCTGAAGCAGCAATAAAATCGATAACAGCCGGTCCGCACGCATGATCTTCGCTCCTTGTTCACCTGGAATATTAAGCTTCGTTTCGTCAACAGATAGTTTCATTTTATCACAGCAATATGACAAGGGTTGACATATTAGGGGTGGTAGGATGAAAGTGTAAGACGGAGACACGATTAGAGATCCGGCAGATGGATAAAAACTCGGGTACCGGCGGGCGCAGGAATGGCAGGGACTGCCCGCCGGACGGCTAAGGAAGCGGAGGAATGAACGATGAAACCATTGGAAGGACACATCGCGGTCGTCGCCGGAGCGACAAGAGGAGCGGGCCGCGGCATCGCCGAAATGCTGGGGGAAGCGGGAGCGACGGTGTATGTTACCGGCCGCAGTTCGCGGGGGCAACTCTCGGATATGGGCAGAACGGAGACGATCGAGGAGACGGCGGAGTTGGTAACGGCCCGGGGCGGACGCGGCATTCCGGTGCGCGTGGACCATACGGTGGAGGAAGAGGTCCGGGCGTTGTTCGAGCAGGTGCGAAGGGAGCAGGATGGCAGGCTTGACCTGCTCGTCAACGACGTGTGGGGCGGCGACTCGCTGATGGAATGGGGCAAGACGTTCTGGGAGAGGCCGCTTGCCGACGGGCTGCTGATGCAGCGGCGGGCGGTGCATTCGCACATGATCACCAGCTATTACGGCGCGCCTCTGCTTGTGGCGAACAGGCGGGGGCTCATCGTGGAAATTACGGACGGCTGGGATTACCGGTACCGCGGCAACCTGTACTACAGCCTAGCCAAAATTTCGGCTATTCACCTGGCCAAGGCGATGGCCGAGGAGCTTCGTCCGCACCGTGTGGCGGCTGTAGCGGTCACGCCGGGATTTCTTCGTTCGGAAGCGATGCTCGACCATTTCGGCGTGACGAAGGACAATTGGCGGGACGCGGCGGAGAAGGACCCGCATTTTATGATGTCGGAGACACCGCATTATGTCGGCCGGGCGGTTGCTGCTCTGGCCGCCGACCCGCGCATCATGGACAAATCCGGTCAAGCGCTCACAAGCTGGGGGCTCTCCGATGAATACGGCTTTGCGGACGAAGACGGGAGCAGGCCGCACTGGGGCAATTATGCGGCGGAGCAGGGCTTTTACGCCGAGACGGACAAGCCGTGATCTGCGGCTGTGCAGCAGTTCGGAAAGTATCGGACTAACGCCAAAAAGGGACTGCGGGAGATGATCTCTGCAGCCCCTTTTTGACGTTGCCGCATCAGGAGGTGATGAACGAGCCTCCGTTCACATGCAGCGTCTCGCCGGTGACGTACCTCGAATCGTCGCTTGCGAGGTATACGTAGGCCGGCGCCAGCTCGAACGGCTGAGCGGCCCGGCCCATCGGGGTATCCGTGCCGAACGTCTTCACCTGCCCGGCGGGGAAGCTGGAGACCGTCAGCGGGGTCCAGACGGGACCGGGGGATACGCTGTTCACCCGGATGCCTTGCTCGACCAGCGAGAGAGCCAGCGACCGCGTAAAGGTGACGACCGCCCCTTTGGTGGATGAATAGTCGATCAATTGCCGGTTGCCGCGGTAGGCGGTAACCGAAGCCGTATTGATGATGGAGTCGCCCGCCTTCATATAGGGCAGAGCGGCCTGAGTGACGAAAAAGAACGAGAATATGTTCGTCCGGAACGTCTCGATCAGCTGCTCCTCCGTAATATCCAAGATGCTCCACTGCGGATACTGGACGCCCAGATTGTTGACCAAAACGTCCAGCTTGCCGAACGCGCTAAGCGTTTGAGCGACGACGCCCGTGCAAGAAGCTTTGTCCCGCAAGTCTGCCGGGATGGCCAGACAGCGGCGGCCAAGCTGCTCGATATGCTGCTTCGTTTCGGCCGCGTCCGGATGCTCGTATAAGTAGGCGATGGCCACGTCGGCTCCTTCCTTGGCGAAGGCGACGGCCGTCGCGCGTCCGATCCCGCTGTCTCCGCCCGTGATCAGGGCTACTTTGCCGAGAAGCTTGCCGCTGCCGATATAGGCGGGGTTGTCGAAGATCGGCCGCGGGTTCATCAAATATTCAAGTCCGGGCTGCTGCTCTTGATGCTGGGGCGGGAATGCAATCGGCTTTTCGCGGCATTCCGTTTCCATCGCATAGTAGGGGTATTCAGGGTAAGGCTTCATAAGGAACCTCCGATCACCCGTAAACATGGGCTTTTGCCGATAGTGTATTCGCGTTGGGCGCTAGGGGTGCCGCCCCGGAGTCGCGTCCGGGTCATTCGCATACTTAAGAAAGTTTTAAGCTCTGAGGATGGGATTTCTTCAGGTTTTTCGTTTAATATATAGAGTAGAAGAGTAAATAAAGAACAGTTAACGGGGGGCTACTTATGTTGACGAACGGCGAGATCCCCGCGGCTGCGCGCGTTTTGGTGCTCTCCGGAGACTTGGGTGACGGTCACCGGCAAGCGGCGCGGGCGCTGGTGGAGACATGCGGTGAAGGCTTGGCGGAGCGTGTCCGGGCCGAGGTGGTCGATTTTATGCAGGAAGTGTATCCGTATCTTCATCCGATGGTGAAGTACTGCTTTATGAAGGGCGTCGAGAAAGCGCCGTCGGTCTACGGCTATTTATATCGCAAAACGAGACGGAAAGAGGCGATGCCGGTTCCGTTCAAAACGTTTTTGAGCTTGGGGCTGTCCCGGTTCCTGACGCTCTTGGAGGAGAAAAGGCCGGACATTATCGTCTGCACGTTCCCGCTGGCTGCGGCGGCCGTCTCGCTGCTGAAAGAAAAGGGCGCGGTTTCCACGCCGCTTGTTACGGTCATTACGGACCATACCGATCACAGTCTGTGGCTGCAGCCGCATACGGATTTGTACCTGGTCGGGTCCGAGCAGGTAGCGGCCGCGCTGCGTCTGTACGGCGTCTCGCCTTCCCGCGTGCGGGTGACCGGCATTCCGGTGCGCCGCCGCTTCTCCGAACCGTTCGACCGGGTCCGGCTCTGCCAGTCGTTCGGCCTTGATCCGCAGCACCCGGTCGTGCTTGTGATGGGCGGCGGCAGCGGTATGCTGGATGAAAGCGTCCGTTCGCTGATCCGCTCGACGGCTCTGTTGGAGCGGGTGCAGCTGGTCGTCATCTGCGGAAGCAACGCGGCCGTGCGGGAAGAGCTGGAGGCGGAGCTGCGGGAGCACCCGACGAACCGCGTCATCGTCAAAGGCTTCGTCGAGGAAATTCACGAATGGATGGCGGTCGCCGATTTGCTGGTAACCAAGCCCGGCGGGCTGACGACGGCGGAGGCCGTCGCTATGGGCTTGCCGATGCTCCTATACAAGCCGATTCCCGGCCAGGAGGAAGACAACGCCGCGGTGCTGGAGAAGGCCGGCGTCGCCATCCGGGCGACAGCCTCCCGGGCGCTGCAGGATCAACTGCTCGAGCTTGCGGACAACCGGCTTGCGCTGGCGGCGATGAAGGGAAGGGCGCGGCAGTTCCGCCGCCAGCACCCGACGGAGCAGGCTTGGAATGCGATTATGCATCTTCAGCAGACGGCGTCTTCCATGCGCAAAGCGTGGCAGCCGACGACCGCGATTCGCGAGGCGTGGTAAATCAGCGAGGCGGGATCGGGGCGACGCCCGACGGAAGCCGCTCATCCTGAACGGGATGAGCGGCTT